>CALFLL010000020.1 GCA_937880845.1 uncultured Drancourtella sp. | reverse complement strand
CGGAACGTGTTATATCTTATCACCTCCCCTTATAAATGTCAACACCTTTTTTTATTTTTCTTCTTTTTTATTCTATTAATTTTCATCAATAAAAAAGCTTCCTCTACCCGAGGAAGCCCGTAACCATTTTCATGACATAGTTATTATTGTATAAAAAGCTCAGGAATTCATTTTCATTAATCATTGTCATCAGTTTCATTCCACTTTCTGCCGTACAAAATACTGTGATAAGCATAAATGCAAGCCAGATGACAAGCAATGCGGCTACTGTGCCAAACAAAGCTCCCGCCAATCGGTTTACTGTTCCTATGACCGGCAAAACGGAAACCACATCAAGAGCATATAATATCAATCTTATCACCAGAGATACAACCGCAAAAATACATACAGATACAACAAGACTTATGATCAGCCTACTGATACTTTTTGTAATGTAATCCGTAAAGTTTTCTGCTCCCAGCAAAGTATATACTTCCGGATTATTATTTCTCTGAAAATAATCTTTGATAATCTGAGGCACCTCTGCATTTTCAATGAGCTGGCTCTGGAATTGTTTTGTCATTTCCTTATCTTCATCTTCTTTTGCCTGCCATGATTCATTCAAAACACTTTCCAACACATCTTGTCCTTTTTCTTCGATCCATTCATCTGCCGAAGTTTGTTCTATAACAATATCTGTTACTCTCGGAGTCAAAAGAAAGGTAACTCCCAGTGTAATAATTATCGCCAGAAGCGACACCGCAATCCTTATGGCTCCCCTTCTGTATCCTACTAATGCTCCTATCAAGAGCACAACCACTACTGTATAAAATAACCAGTTCATCTCTTCTCCTACTTTGTCAATCGTACCGTTTGTATTCCTTTATCATTTGCTATCATGTATCTGTTAAACTCTGCTGCCGGGAAAATATTATCTATATTTGTTCCCATACTTCCCTCAAAACGATGTACTCCGTTTTTATTATAAATACTGCACTGATTTGCACTATACATAATAATCTGCTCATCATCTATTTTTATTTTATCATATTCTCCCTTAAAATCCTCTTTCAAGACTTTTTTCCCGTTATAATCATACATGCAAAGCCGATATCCCGCTTTTTCAGAATTTTTCAATACAATGACAAGATAATTTTCATCGTAACAAACGCTTTTTATTTCTGTCGAAATCTTAACGTTTTTTTCTTCTTCCGGCCTGTCTCCTTCATAAATCATGAAGCCTTGTGTTCCCACCGCAGCTGATTTCTCGTTTGATACAAAAAATACATCCGGAACAATTACATCTTTATATGTCTTGCTGCTTATCTTATACTCTTCTTCCGTTTCTCGTTTCTTACCGAAATCATAATAAGACACCTCTGTGTCGATCTCCCCATTTTGAATTTTCAAATAAGAAACCATCAACATCGTTCCGTCAGGTGACAGTGCAAGATCTAACGGATATCCCGATATAGCCGTGGAAACTTTGTATTCGATCAACAACTTTCCTTCTGCATCATAGCACAGTATATTTGGCATATTTTTATCTTTCAGCAAAACTGCCGTTATCCCTTTTTCTGATATAGACACTTTTTCTATCGGAAGAGCCGTATGCACTCTTCCTTTCATTCCGTTTTTATCAAATATCATAAAGTCGTTTCCGCCTCGGTCTATTAAAACTGCAGCCTCTTTATTTACTTCCATAACCGGATTTTGTATCTGATATCCTTCTTTCCAAAGTTCTTTCCCCTTCATATCAAGCATAATGGTCGTATCTTTGTTATAACAGAGTATATCTTCCCCGAATCTTATATAGTGGCTTTTCCCTAATCCGGGTCCTTTTTCCTGACTTAATACCTCAATCTTTGTATAAGTCTGCAAATTCATGACAAGACAACACACAACAACCGCAAAAATACATACAACCAGACCAAGAAGTTTATACCTCCTTTTTTTCCTCCGCGAAACTCTGCGTTGTTTTTCCTCTGTGAAGCTCCGGATTTTACCCTGATGTCGAAACGACCACGACTCCAAATTTGTTTTTTCCTTTTCCGTATATCTTCGCTTTATGCTGACGACACACCCCGGAGCCGATAGATCCGGGATGGTTTCTCGTTTTTTGACATGAAGCACTTTTTTTATTTTGTCCTTCATATTGTTTTCCCCTTTGTATTTTATTTATACACTCCAGTTTTTATTATCATATCATATTTTTTTCTAAGGCAACAATAATTTTTGTCCAATGTAAATCAAATCCCCGTCTTTGAGACCGTTCATCCGTTCAATGGCATCTACGTGCGATGGATCTCCATACGCCTTCTGGCTGATGGAAGCCAAAGTATCTCCTTTCTTTACAACATACATCTCCCCGTCCGCATCTTGAGGACTTCCAACCCCTTCTTCCAAGTCTTTTTTATTACTATCCGATTTTTTCTCTTCCTTCTTTGTTTCTTTCCTGTCAGCATCTTTTTCTTTCGTTTCTGCACTTTCGACCGTTTGGGTTATTTGATCGAGAGATGTCTGTACAGCTTTAATCTTATCATAATTATTTATCATTGTAACACCGATGATCAAGACCACAAGCAAAAGACATGTGCTGGCCGCATATAAAATTTTATTATTTTGCTTCTGGTCTACCTTGTCCAGTTTTTCTTTTACAAGATTACGAAAATCCTTTGCAGCCCGATCTGCAACAGGCTCACTGGGAGTCATTCCGTTTTCTTTTCTGGAGGAAATCATATAGTTCTGCATCTCGGGATTTTTTTCATAATAAACGTAATGGCCTCCGATCAGCATCATCTCGCCAAATTTATGTGCATAAAATGCTTCTTCCCGACTCTTTGGGTCTTTCATGATTAAAATGGTATTTTCATCCGCAAATTTCTCTTTTTGGATCTTTCGCAGTTCTTCATCTGTTTCCAGGGCATGTCCCGGAAAAGTCAAAAACCATCCTACAAACCCTTTATCTCCAAAATATTCTTTACACTGTTTCATTCCGGCTTCTACAGCACCATCCGGTATTTTAATTCCGTTTTCCTCTTTCATGATTTCTGCTATTTTCACGGCACCGGATATGTATACACACTCCTGATCTTCTACCTTCCCTTTTTCTCCAATGAGAAACGCTCCCTGAGGTTCTTCTTCTGTTTTGTCACAAAGTTGATTTAAAAATGTATCCACATAGTCCTCTACATAAATTTTGGGACTGTCACATACATTCCCTATCTGGCGTACGTTTTTCGGAAATAAATTTTCCATATATCTCACCTCATATTCATATTTTTTCTCATCATATCATATACAATTCGCCAAATTTATCGTTTCGTGTCAGTTATACAGAAGAAAAATACGACATTTTTAGCAGTAAAAAGAAAAGACTCGCTCGTTTTCTCGCAAGTCTTTTCCATTTTTTTGTTTATTATGTATTTTTTCAGCACATTTTGTCATTTCTGACATTTTCTGTGTCCTGTTTCCAACGCACCACAATATTTATCTGTAAGAACCGTAATCCATCCCTCTTTTGTCCTAGGGAACCTAAAAAAAGTCAACGGCCACATATGTGTGAGGATAATGTCTTTTTCTACTTTTCCCAGATTAAAAAACTTTGACGCGTTTTTATATGCAGCCTTAGGGTGTGTCAGTCCGTGAAACTTATCTCCTGTACGTTCACTATGTGTATGCCAATCGTAAAGAAACAAATCATGAAGCATTCCTCCTCTTGCCGCCGCCTTGGCATCCAAATGGAAAAAGCGACACCAACAATAATTGTAAAATGCAACATTCAGACAATGCTGATAACAATTTGAGTTTCCATGATGTGGATACAACTTCATCCTCAACACAACCGGATGCTCTGCGATATCCCGAATGCAACTGTAAAAATCCTTTCTCCAGTCCCGTTCGTATTTTTTCTCGGTATCTCTCAGACGCTTTTCTGTATCATAAAACCATAACATAAAATGCCCTATATCCTTCGGAACTGTTCTACATCAAGAACAAACACCGTTGCTCCCCCTACTTCTACCGTGATCGGAATATAAGAATAACTAATCATGGACAAATCCCCTTGCGGATATGGTGTGGTAACCTCAATCTGTTTTCTCTTTGCACATTCTTGTTCCAGAATCTTCAAAACAGTTTCCACTTGATCATCTTCCACACCAATCATCAAAGTTGTATTTCCCCGTTTCAGGAATCCTCCGGTGCTGGATAATTTAGTAACACGAAATTTGTTTTCATTTAAACGTTTCACTGTTTTATTTGTATCGTCGTCGTGTACGACTGCAAAAATCATTTTCATAGCCATTGCCCCTTCCTATAATTTTCTAAATTATACCACAAATCCTTCTTAAATTACACATATTTCATGATTAAAATCCAAATTTTCTTTTACTTCCTTAACATTTTTAATCATAACTTCAAAAAAAATCATCATTTTTTCAAAAAGATATTACGCTTTTTTCACACATTTGTTTTATTATATTACATAAGAGTTAAATATTATTAGGAGGTGTCCTTTTTTTGAAAAATCGAAAAGCCAGATTGCTTCTTTTATTCATTTTCGGTTTGGGTATTCTTTCTTTAAGCGGTTGTTCTTCTGATACATTTCCAAACAACAGTATCGGTTCCGCGTCTGATAAAAACGAGGATGTTGTTACACTTGATTCATATTCTGAAAATATCGATACGATATATGATACGGAGTATCAGACCAAAATTTACAACGAAATAGAATCTTTAAAAACCGAAGAGTACACGCTAGATACCCCTCTTGTGATTGCCAACCCCTACGGAACAAATACAACCGGTTTATATGTATACTTTCAGACAGATACTCCGACTAAGATTTCCTATACCGTATCTGTCGACGGATATAATGATTTTTCCGAAACTCTGTACGGAGATTATACAACAGAACACGAACATCAGCTGATTGGAATGCTTCCCGGAAAAGAAAATAAAATCACTTTAACTGCGTCTGATGAAAGTGGACAAAACAGCGAAAAAACCCTGACTTATTTTGCTCCTGATTTAATGGGGGATAATTCCAATGTTCAACTTACCGTCAAGGAAGGTAGCAGTACACAGGAATTAAGCAATGGTCTTTATACCATGCTCGGAAACCGAAGCGAAGAAAACAATGAGGAAGTTGATTTTATTCTTTTATATGATAACGACGGTGTTTTAAGAAGTGAAATTCCGATTAAGAGTTATCGAAGCTGTAATTTATTATTTGATAATCAGACAATGTATTACAGTACTTCTGCAAACGAGATTGCGGCATTAAGCAATACCGGACGCATCACCCGCATTTATGATACGGGGGATTACAAACTTCATCACGATTATATTTTTGGCGAAAATAATGATATCCTTGTACTTGCCACAAAAAAGATTCCCCTACTGTTGAGGATCGTATTGTAAGTATTGACAGAGAAACCGGAGCCATAACAGAAATAATCGATCTTACAGAGTTGTTCAGTCAATATTACGGCACTCTGAAAGAACAAGATGGATTGGACTGGATGCATATTAACTCCATCGACCTTTTACCGGACAGTAGCATTGTCATAAGTTCCAGAGAAACTTCCAGTATTATAAAAATTGACAATATCTATACTTCTCCATCTGTGGATTATCTGATCAGCTCGGAAAAATTCTGGTCGGATAGCGGATACGAAAATCTTCTTCTGAAACAGAAAGGCGATTTTACACTGAACGCCGGACAGCATTGTGTGACATACGAAACCTCTGATAATCTTGAAGAAGGGCAGTATTATCTCTACATGTTCAACAATAACAATGCCACGATCACATCCCGGGATTATGATTATTCCAAGGACGATCAATACGACGGCACTTATACCGACACCAACGGAGAAAAATCTTATTATTATAAATATCTTGTAGACGAAAACAAGAGAACTTTTGAACTTGTTGAACGTATTCCTGTTACATACTCTGGTTATGTAAGTTCCGTCCAACACCTTGGCGATAATATTTTGGCGGACAGCGGGGAGGCCTTTTCGGCTACGGAATTTGACAAAAACAGGAAACCGATTCGGACAGTAACAGGCTCCGGGGAAACCTGGTGGTACCGAGTCTTTAAGTATGACTATAAAAATTACTGGTTTGAATAGTATTGAATTTTATAAAATTTATAAAAGAGCCTGAGAAAATGCGATTTGAGGGAGCACCTCATTTTCCCAGGCTCTTTTCCATATAACTTTCTTTATTTTGCTAAAAATGCTTTTACTTTTTTGTAAATGCTTTCTCCGTCCAATTCATACTTTTTGATCAGTTCTACCGCCGGTCCGGACTCTCCGAACACATCATTTACACCAATCTTCATTACTCTTGCATCGCCTTTTTCCGCTACTACGTCACAGACCGCACTGCCAAGACCGCCAATAACAGAATGTTCTTCTACCGTTACGATCTTTCCTGTCTTTTCTGCTGCCTTTAACACGGCTTCTTCATCAAGTGGTTTGATCGTATGCATATTGATGACTTCTGCACTGATTCCGTCTTTTTCAAGCATTTTTGCCGCTTCAAGTGCTTCATTTACTTCCAGTCCGGCTGCAATGACAGCCACATCCTTTCCTTCACGAAGCGTAATCGCTTTTCCGATTTCAAATTTATAATCCGGATTTTCATTGATTACCGGAACAGCCAGACGTCCAAAACGCATGTAAACCGGTCCTTTATGTTCATAAGCTGCTTTTACCGCCGCTCTTGCTTCCACATCATCAGACGGTACGATAACAACCATTCCTGGAATGGTTCTCATAAGAGCGATATCTTCGTTACACTGATGTGTTGCCCCGTCTTCTCCGACGGAGATTCCTGCATGTGTTGCTCCAATCTTTACATTTAATTTCGGATAGCCGATGGAATTTCTCACCTGCTCAAAAGCACGACCTGCCGCAAACATTGCAAAAGAACTTGCAAACGGTACCTTCCCTGTTGTCGCAAGACCTGCTGCAACTCCCATCATATTTCCTTCTGCGATACCGCAATCGATATGCCTTTCCGGGAATGCTTTCTGGAAAATCGCTGTCTTTGTAGCTCCTGCAAGATCCGCATCCAAAACAATCACATCTTCATGCTCTTTTCCCAATTCTACCAAAGCATTACCGTAACTTTCTCTTGTTGCGATTTTCTTTACTTCTGACATAATGCTTCACCTGCTTTCTCTAATTCTTCCATTGCAATATGATACTGCTCTTCATTTGGAGCCACTCCATGCCAGGATGCCTTGTTTTCCATAAAGGAAATTCCTTTTCCTTTTACTGTTTTCGCAATAATGGCTGTCGGCATTCCTTTTGTTTCTTTTGCTTCTTTAAATGCTGCTCTTAAAGAATCAAAGTCATGACCGTCTACATTAATGACATGGAAATTAAATGCTTCAAATTTTTTGTCAATCGGATATGGAGAGTTGACTTCGTCAATCGCACCGTCAATCTGAAGATTATTATTGTCTACAATTACAACAAGGTTGTCCAGCTTTCTGTGTCCCGCAAGCATTGCAGCTTCCCATACCTGTCCTTCCTGAATTTCTCCGTCACCTAAAAGGGTGTATACACGATAATCATCTCCGGATAATTTTGCAGAAACAGCCATACCTACCGCTGCCGAAATTCCCTGTCCCAAGGAACCGCTTGACATATCTACTCCCGGAATATGTTTCATATCCGGATGTCCTTGCAGATAAGAACCTACATGACGGAATGTTTTTAAATCTTCAACAGGGAAATATCCTCTGTTCGCAAGTGCGGAATAGTATCCAGGTGTTGTATGTCCTTTTGATACAACCAGTCGGTCTCGATCCGCTTTGTTTGGCTCTTTTGGATCGATATTCATTTCTTCAAAATAAAGATATGTGTAAATATCTGCTGCTGATAAAGACCCGCCCGGATGTCCGGATTTTGCATGGTATACTGCTGTCACAGCACCTTTGCGGACTTCATTTGCAGTCTTCATTAATTCTAAATTGTCCATGACAATGCCTCCTGCTCTTTGTATTTCAAACGCATTTTTTGGTTATTCTCCAAATACTGCTCTGTAATCAGCCTGGAATTTCTGGATTCCGGCATCTGTTAACGGATGATGGGTCATCTGTTCAATTACTTTATACGGCACGGTAGCAATATCCGCTCCCGCCAGTGCACATTCTGTCACATGAATCGGATTTCGGATGCTTGCCGCAATAACCTGAGTTTCAATCCCTGCCACCGCAAAGATTTCAACAATCTCTTCAATTAATTCCGAACCCACCACGGAAATATCATCCAACCGTCCGAGGAACGGGGATACATAAGTTGCACCTGCTCTCGCCGCTAAAAGTGCCTGATTTGCCGTAAAGATCAAAGTAACGTTTGTTTTGACGCCTTCTGAGGAAAGCACTTTTACCGCCTTTAACCCTTCTGCCGTCATAGGAATCTTCACAACCATGTTCGGATGAATTTTTGCAATCTCACGTCCTTCTTTGATCATTCCCTCAGCATCCGTCGTTGTGGCTTTGACCTCACCACTGATCGGTCCGTCTACAATAGACGCGATTTCCCGAATCACTTCTCGAAAATCACGTCCTTCTTTCGCGATCAGAGATGGATTTGTCGTTACTCCGCAGATCACACCCATGTCATTTGCTTTCCTGATCTCCTCAACATTCGCCGTATCAACAAAAAATCTCATTTTCCGTTCCTCCTTTATTTATCTTTATTTACAACTCCGTGCGTCCTTCCAACGCACGCAGAAGCGTCACTTCATCAATGTATTCCAAATCTCCTCCTACCGGAACACCGCTTGCGATTCTGCTGACTTTAATTCCGGTCGGTTTGATTAGTTTACTGATGTACATTGCTGTCGTTTCTCCTTCCAAAGTGGAATTTGTCGCAATGATCACCTCATCTACTTCTTGTTCCAGACGTTTCATAAGTTCTTTCAGCCGTATGTCACCTGGACCCACCCCGAGCATCGGTGATATGGCCCCATGAAGTACATGGTATACACCGTTATACTTTCCTGTCTTCTCATATGCCGCCAGGTCACGCGGTGTTTCCACCACCATGATGGTCTTGTGGTCTCTTGCTTCATTTCGGCAAATCGGACATAATTCGTCATCCGTCAGAGTGCAACACTCTTTACAGTACCGTACATTATTTCTTGCTTCTACCATTGCCTTTGCAAGTTCTTCCACCTGTTCTTTCGGCATATGGATCATATGAAACGCAAGTCTTTGAGCCGACTTCGACCCAATACCCGGAAGCCTTGACAGTTCCTCTATCAAACGGCTTATCTGATTGCTGTAGTATTCCATTTTCCAGACTCCGGCTTAGAATAATCCCGGCATTCCGCCGCCGAAACCGCCTGTCAGCTTGTTCATGGCAGAAGTATTCGCTTCATCTACCTGACGGAGTGCTTCGTTAACTGCAGCCACTACAAGATCCTGAAGCATCTCGATATCATCCGGATCTACCACTTCTTCCTGAAGTTCTACCTTTGTCACTTCTTTTTTACCGGATACCGTTACCTTTACTGCACCGCCTCCTGCTGTTGCAGTAAACTCTTTTGTTTCCATTTCTTTTGCCTGTTCTTCCATCTGACGTTGCATCTTCTGTGCCTGTTTCATCAGATTTGCCATATTTCCCGGCATTCCGCCGCCCGGAAATCCTCCACGTTTAGCCATTTCTTTGTCCTCCTAATCTTCTACTGTGATATCCATATGGATTAATTGTTCCAAGTCCACAAAACTTTCTTCAAATCTGCGCCCCTGCTCTACTTTGCCAACTTCAATTTCCATGCTCTTTCCGGTACGCTCCATGATCAGCTCTTTGATTTCCTTCTTATGTTCTTCCGTTCCGACCACACTGGCTGCCATATCATCGGGAAGAATAATCTGAAGCTGCCCTTGATTGCCCACACTCAGTCTGGCCTGCTTTAGGTATGTCTTTAACATTCCCGAAGCATCGTTTATAACCATCCGAAAATTTTTGGCAACTTCCTTTACATCTTCCGGAAGTGCCTTTGGAATGTCCGGTGCCTTTATTCCGGTACCCTCGCTTATAAATCCGGTCGTACTTTCTGCCGTCGCATTTCTTGAAGGAGTCTGTATGCTTACTCCTTTTTCCAGCTTTTCTTCCACTACCCGTATGCGTTCCAAAAGTGTATCGTTACGGACTTCCATCTGAGGAATACAAAGCTTGATCAACGCCACTTCCAGAATCACTCGTTTCTGTGTGGCATATTTCAGCTGACTACTCAAATCAGAAAATATTCGAATATATCGAATCAGCGCATCATTTTCAATCATCTGTGCTTCTTCTTTCAACTGTGCAAGATTTTCTGTCGAAACATCAAGCACATCCTCCATATTATCAGAACTCTTTATTAATAGCAAGTTTCTTAAATACCATGTGAAATCTGCCGAAAGTTGAGCCAGCTCCTTACCCTCCATGACAAGTTCATTGACCGATTCCAAAACTCCTTTTACATCTCTGTCAATGATCTTCCTTAAAAGTGCACTGTACACATCCGTATCCACCGCTCCCAATACATCTAACACTTTATCGTAAGTCAAAGTTTCCCCGATATGAAAAGCAATACACTGATCCAAAAGACTCAGTGCATCTCGCATGGAACCGTCTGCCGCTTTTGCAATATAACGGATGGCTCTTTCTTCTACATCCACCTGCTCTTTTTTTATCAGCTCACTTAACCGTGCCGCAATCGTATCTATGGTAATCCTACGGAAATCATATCTCTGACATCTTGAAAGAATCGTGATTGGAATCTTGTGTACTTCTGTTGTCGCCAAAATAAAGATGACATATTCCGGCGGCTCTTCCAATGTTTTCAAAAGAGCATTAAATGCCCCGATGGAAAGCATATGTACTTCATCTATAATATATACTTTATATTTTCCCTGAGCCGGTCTGTATTCCACTTCTTCACGAATGCTTCGGATATTGTCTACACCGTTATTGGAAGCCGCATCAATCTCCACCACATTCATGTAGGAACCTGCCGCAATATTTCGGCACATATCACATTCTCCGCACGGACTTCCGTTGACCGGGTGTTCACAGTTTACCGCTTTCGCAAAAATCTTTGCTACCGTTGTCTTACCGGTACCTCTTGTTCCGCAAAACAGATATGCGTGCCCGATCCTGCCCGCTTTAATCTGATTCTGTAATGTTGTAACGATATGATCCTGTCCTTTTACATCGTCAAATTCTGTTGGTCTGAATTTTCTGTACAAGGCAGTATAAGACATAATTCATTCTCCTCTGATTTCTTCTTTATTTATCTCCAAAGCTGATTCCTACTGTTCTTGCTTCTTCAATAATCCCTGCTTTCGGGTCCACCGTTTTCAGTTTTCCCGCCACATCCTGCAACGGTACTTTACAGATGTTTCCTTCTTTGATTGCAACCATGTATCCATATTCGGAGTGCAGGATCATCTGAGCTGCCGCTGCGCCAAGCCTTGTAGCCAGCACCCTGTCATAAGGACATGGGGAACCCCCTCTTTGAGTATGTCCCGGCACCGTAATCCTCACTTCCTGGTCACATCTGTCTTGAATTTTTTCTGCCAGTTCATATGCTACGGACGGATATTTTCCTTTTTTCTTTTCCTGAACTTCTTTCAGTTTCTTCTTGGAAAGTTCCGCCTCTTCTTTGGCGATCGCACCTTCCGCAACCGCAATGATCGTAAAACGCTTTCCTGCTTGCGAACGCTTCTTGATATATTCTGTTATCACATTTAGGTCATACGGAATTTCCGGAAGAAGAATAATGTCTGCTCCACCTGCGATTCCCGCGTGCAAAGTCACCCATCCGACTTTGTGTCCCATGATCTCTATAATAAATACTCTGCTGTGTGAAGTGGCAGTCGTATGAATCCTGTCAATGGTATCCGTGGCGATATCTACCGCACTTTGGAATCCGAATGTCATATCCGTTCCCCAAAGGTCATTGTCTATCGTCTTTGGAAGTGTAATGATATTAAGCCCTTCTTCTCTCAACATATTGGCTGTTTTATGAGTTCCATTTCCACCAAGGATTACAAGACAGTTCAAGTTCAGTTTATGATAGGTATGCTTCATTGCTTCTACCTTGTCAACCCCGTCCGGTCCGATCACTCTCATCTGTTTAAACGGCTGTCTGGATGTTCCCAAGATTGTTCCGCCCATTGTCAGAATTCCTGAAAAATCCCGTTCTGTCATCATATCAAAAGAAGAATAGATCAATCCCTTATATCCATCTCTGAATCCGTATATTTCCACATCTTTTACTTTTGCAAAAATTCCTTTCGCCACACCACGCATTGCAGCGTTGAGAGCCTGACAGTCGCCACCGCTTGTCAGCATTCCGATTCGCAGCATAAACTCACACCCTTTCATTTTTATTCAGATTTATTATATCTTATTTTATAGGTGCTAACAACAGCGAAATGAGATATAATAGGAAAAGGAATGTTTAAAATTTACAACAAAGGAGATAGATTTTATGGAACGAAACGACCTATGTTGGTGCGGAAGCGGAAAAAAATACAAAAAATGTCATATGGCTATGGACGAAAAGATTGCACTCCATGCCGAAAAAGGTGAGATTGTACCGGATCATAGCATTATCAAAACACCGGAACAGATTGAAAAGATCCGTACAAGTGCAAAACTAAATACTGCGGTACTCGATCATGTAGCAGCCCATATACACGCCGGAATAAGTACCGAAGAAATCGACCGGCTTGTTCATGATTTCACCGTAGAACACGGCGGCATACCTGCACCTTTAAACTATCAGGGATTCCCGAAAAGCGTATGCACTTCTGTCAATAATGAAATTTGCCACGGTATTCCGGATGAGTCCATTATTTTAGAGGAAGGAGACATTGTTAATGTGGATGTTTCTACCATCGTAGACGGATATTTTTCCGATGCTTCCAGAATGTTCTGTATCGGAAAAGTGGACGAACGTGCCGAAAAACTTGTCCGCGTCACAAAAGAATGTGTGGAACTGGGATTAAAAGAAGCAAAGCCTTGGAATCATCTTGGCGACATTGCCTACGCTATTCAGACCCATGCCAATAAAAACGGATACTCTGTTGTAGAAGAAATCGGCGGTCACGGAATCGGTCTTGAATTTCACGAAGAACCATGGGTAAGCTATGTTACTCCAAAAGGAAGTGAAATGCTTCTTGTACCGGGAATGATCTTTACGATTGAGCCAATGATCAACGAAGGAAGCCCTGACTTTTTCATTGATGAAGATAATGGATGGACCGTCTATACTGAAGATGACGGACTATCCGCCCAGGTAGAATACATGGTGCTGATCACCGAAGATGGTGCTGAGGTTCTGACAAAATAATATACCAAAAACCGGAAGCAGTATCCAAATCCAGGACTGCTTCCGGTTTTTATTTAATGACATACAAAAAGCGGGTGATGGGAATCGAACCCACGTATCCAGCTTGGAAGGCTGGTGTTCTACCATTGAACTACACCCGCATATGCCCAAAGCCGGAATCGAACCAGCGACACGAGGATTTTCAGTCCTCTGCTCTACCAACTGAGCTATCTGGGCAACTTTTTAAGTTGTTTGTGTCAAGCACAAGTAAGATTATATGTGCTTTTACCATTTTTGTCAATACCTTTTTTTAATTTTTTTATTTTTATCCGATATATTGTTCTCCCCAATAGATAAAACCGATTCTGTATACAACCCAATTCTCTGTCACAGAACCCTGATTCCTGTCATACGGCGGCGAAGTCAATACATATCCAATCTCTCCTTCTTTCAATTCTTCCTGAAAATCAGCTTTTTCTATTTTTGTGCTAAAAGCCGTCATTGGATGACCGGATCTTAAAACTGCAAATCTCAGAGCCCCTTCAGGGAGCAAAAAGATATACGTCATCAATATGAACACCGGAACGAAGAATAAAACTTTCCAATATTTTTTTCTTTTTCTTCTCCGTTTTTTCTTCATCTTTCGCACCATCACCTTTGTTTTCTTTTTTATATTATACCAAAGATTATTTTTTCAGACCTAAAATTTTTCTTAACTTCTTCTTATACTTTCTAAAATACCAAACTCTAAAACGAACATTGATTGTCCTACCGGAAAATGATATGATGTGAAAGTAACCGGTTTAATTTTATATCTTGTTTAAGGAAATGATTTGATGGAAAAAAAAGACTTTCTTGAAAGGTTTGCAATTACAGAGGCAGAATTTAATGAAGCCGGACTTTCCTGGGAGGATCTCTGTTATATTGCCCGTGATTATGCATACAAACTTCCTGAACTTCGAAGAATACGCGAAGAATTTCTTCAGGAATTTATTAAAAACAAAGATCATCGGACAGGACTTCATTCCTATCGTACCCGCATTAAAAGTCCATGGCATCTTGTAGAAAAAATCATACGAAAGCGGTGTGAAAATTTCTTCAAATACCGTTTTTTGACAAAAGATAACTATATGAAATTTGTAACGGATACCATTGGTTTCAGAGGACTGATCCTTTATCGGGAAGACTGGGTCATCTTTCACAAATATTTAATACGGCATTTTGAAAACAACCCCCATTTGTATATCCGAAACTGTCTGACGGATTTTCATCCGGACAAAGATATGTATATGGCAGAACCTCCGAAAGTACATATGCGTCTGGGAGATTTCAGCGATATTTATTCCGATTGGATTTCTAGCGAAAACATTCTGGACAGAAAACATTACCGTTCTGTTCATTATATCCTGAAATATCAAGGTGTATACATGGAAGTACAGATTCGTACTCTTTTCGAGGAAGGCTGGGGAGAAATCGATCACCATATCCTTTATCCATATAAGAAAAGCGACCCAATGCTTTCTGAATTCTCCGAACTTTTGAACCGTCTTTCGGGAATGGGAGATGAGATGGGTTCCTTTTTCAAACGTCTTTGTGATGTTTCCAGCGAAAATTTCAAGCCGAAACAGACAACTGTAAATCCAAGAGTAGATCTGGAAGCACCAAAGGAATATCTCGAAAAACAAAAAACGACTTTCTCGGAAAATGCTCAGGAAGTTATCCGCAGTCTTACAATCAAGCCTCATTCCCATCACAGTACTCCGAAAGCGATGGAAAGAGATTCTTATGATGATTTCGTAAAATCAAAACTGTTTTTTGAGATTATCAATCTGAAAGGAAATACAAATCATGAGTGATGCAAAAACGATGATGAACACGGAAACACAGCAGACAATCAAAGATTATGTTTCTTCCCTTTATAAGGAATGTTTTCTATTTCTTGAAAGCCTTGATATCACTCCTTATGTACGAATAGATGAACAAATCCTTCTTCAGGCTGTTACAGATTATTTTACAGAACTATCTCCCGTGGAAGAAGCGGATAACGAAGCTGCTTCTCTTGCTCTGGAGGCTTACTGGCTTCTTCGGCGCAAGCCCCTTCAGGTTCTGGAAGTTCCGGATGATCGGGAATTCTGGTCTTTCTTAAACGAAAAATTTGTATTAACAAGGATTGTTTCTTTTTTGTCCTGCAATCCTGGACCTTTGAATCTTGATGACAGTTCCAGAACCGCTTTTTTTCAATATCTGGACATCCTTTACGATTTCCTGAAATACAACAACTATGATGCCAAAACACTGGAACTTATTATTCTGAGTTTTCATGCCGGACGGCTGATATAAATCCGCATATACAAATGGTGCCGTATTTTCTGATGTTCTTATCACAAAAGCCGGCACCGTTATTTTATTCGATTATTTTATTTTCCAAATAGCACTCTAACAGATAGGAGGGATTGTTTCTTTTTGCAGTTCCTTTTATCAATCGGAACTATTTCCCTGACATCCCCCATTCAACTAGCATAAATAGCCCAATCCCTATAGATGCACATAATAACAAAACACCCACTATCTTTTTGTATATTAAGGCTATGATACCTGCTATCAACAATCCTATGACAACTAACAAAGATATATAAAAACAAAATTTAGCCAATTTTCCTTTTTTACTTTGAAAATACTCCCGCCTTTTATCACTAACTTTGCACTCAAGCCAAAACTCTGCCAAACCACTATTTATACATTTTAATATATCTTTAATCAAATCCATATCAAAAAACCTCCTGTATGTCGAATGGGCTAAGTAATTTAAAGTTCTTTAAAACAGCAAGCAACCTTTCTTGCCAAAGGCTCAACGATGAATAACATTATCTTAATTTAGTCTAATGCTAAAAACAATAATAGTACAGTAATACTGCCAGTATCATTACAAACGGAAAAATAACCAGAAACCAATAGAAAAAATGCTTTTTCTTTTTAGATTCATCGATTGCATACTGGTATTCTTTTTCGCTTACTTCCTCTTTTAATCTTTCAAACTCGATATTAACTTCACAGTGACTATTATCATTCACCGTAGTTTCTACTTTATCCATCAGCAAATAATCCGTTGTCACATGAAAATATTTACTTAAAGCTACGAGTTTTTCTAAATCTGGAGTGCTTTGATTGTTTTCCCATTTAGAAATTGCTTGGCGAGATGTATTTAATTCATGAGCCAGTTCTTCTTGAGAAATTCCTTTTTTCTTTCTTAAGAAGACTATTTTTTCTCCTATATTCATTAGAAATACTCCTTTCTTAATTTTAATCATATTATATAGCCTACTACGGTTGCGTTTCTACCAGTTATATATGGCAGTTTATCAACTAATGGTTGCATTTCCATAAGTTTTTCATTTTATCCGCACCTTTTCAATAATCAGCGTCTTCTTGTGCAAATCCGGAGTTATATAAACAAAAATGTTCAAACATTGTTCTGCTTAAAAACTGGGATTTATCTAATCATTTTGAACATTCCCGGGCCATCCCATTCACAAGGTCTTTCTTCAAATCCCTTTTTCTTGTAAAACCAGAGTGCATCTTTCGTACTAATCAATTCTAAACTAACAGCCCAATCAGAATTGATATTTTCTCTTATATAATTTTCTAAACATTCAATTAGCAACGTTCCTACTCCCATTTCCTGATAGTCTGGTATTACAGCAAAATCCTTGATATAAAATGACATACCCCCATCTCCAATCAACCGCACCATTCCTATCGGCTGTTTTTTATCATACGCCGTAAATGTTGCAATAGTATTGCTCAAAGCCTTTTCAACTTGTCCAATACATGGTGCTTCCCATCCGACTGACGTGTATAAATCCAAAAACAATTCTGGCGTTAGTGTATTTATTCTCACTTCCATAATTACTCTCCTTTAATTTATGGCTACAATCATTTAACTTAATCAAAACGCAAGAGGGATTATATAAAAAATCTGTTTCAATAACTTCCACTTTGTTTAACAATTATTCAGTATAATCTAAATATGTTCAAAGCACAAGAAAAAGTATGCAGGATTTTCACATCTCCACATACCCTTTTCCGCACTGTACCGACGTCTGCCGTCCATATTTCCCTTGTTCGCGTTTTCTGCTAACCAGTGTTCCGCAGGATGCCCAGAGCGACGATTCCTAACAGGGTGGCGGGTCAGCTGAGCAAGCGGACGGCTTAGAAATCATTCCTATCCTGCAACATACTTCATATTTGATTCTCTCCGCCCCTCATATTTCTCTTTTGCTAAGAGTACAAGAGGAAGAATGACCGCTTTGCTTTTCAAAAACCGGAGATTTCCTCATAAAGTGTTCAAGCTTTTGAAAGCAAAAAATAAAAGAAACGCTGTAAATTCAACGTTTCTCTCACTTTTAAGTACTGCCGCAGACCGGAATCGAACCGGTACGGGAGGATAAGTCCCGCAGGATTTTAAGTCCTGTGCGTCTGCCAGTTCCGCCACTGCGGCAAAATGGATGGAGGTGGATTCGAACCACCGAAAGCGTTGCTAACAGATTTACAGTCTGCCCCCTTTGGCCACTCGGGAATCCATCCATATACTTTTTAAATTGTCTTAACATTATATATTTATACCATACTCAAGAAAAAAACGCAAGGAAAATATTTCCCTGCGTTTTATTTTTCTTTATTTTCCGTCTGCCGTAACAGATTCTTCCAAGATTTCTCCTGCCTCTACGCGATTGATCATATCGGCAATCCGAACCACGCTTTCTTCATCCGGCACCGTGACATAAAGCGGTTGATTTCCGGCAGAATAACATACATCTCTTGCCTCTGTTCCTTCTGCTGCAACAGAGCATACTTTCCAATCCGCATGTTCTCTCAACTGCTGTTTAATCAATGTACGAATCTGTTTCATCGACATGTTTGTTTCCACACTGTCTGCTGCTTCTTTCAGTATATCCGTAGCATTCACAATCATGGAAGGCGATACCATCTTCTGAATCATTGCAGTAATCAGTGCTTCCTGATTTTTACCACGCTGGTTATCTCCGTCAGAAAGGGCATGACGCTCTCTTGCAAATGCAAGTGCCTCTTTTCCATCCAAATGATTGACACCTTCCTTGATTTCTACCACCGCACCTGCATCGGTTCCAGTCGTGAACGCCAGTTCTGAATTAACATCCACTCCACCAAGAATATCAATAATATCAATAAAAGATGTAAAATTCAAACGGGCATAGAATGGGATTTCCACCTGATACAGTTCTTCCAATGTGCTGATAGAAACTTCTACACCGTAATTACCGGCATGAGTAAGCTTATCCCTCTGTCCTCCTGAAATTCCCGGTATCGGTACATAGTAATCTCGCGGAGTTGTTACAAGCAAAATCTGATGAGTCTGCGGATTTACGGTTGCGATAATATTTACATCGCTTCGGCTTACGTTCTTCACATCGCCATATTTATCTATTCCGCTGATATAAACGGTAAACGGCTCTGACTGGACCGCCAGATCCAATGTAACATCCTGAGAATTTGTTTCCAATTTATAGCTGTAAACAACCTTCGTCTTTTTCGCAAATCCATCCACGGCCTGTTCCATGGCTTTTTCATAGTTTGCGTCATAAATAATAGCATTAACGTCTTTATTTATCAATGCATTGGCTAATCCCGACATATCATCGTATACTTCGGTTTCTACATGTTTTTTTAATTTTTTATTTACATTTGCAAGAGCTCGGTCTGTATTTTCCGCATCTGTTGTATACTGCACACCAAATACTTCATCCTCAAGGTCGCTTAATTTATCTGCCTTGTCACTTTCTCTTACAACAACTACCATTTTATGGGTTTCGACCCCTCCTGCTGTCATATGGAGAAGTGCTCCTCCTGTCTGATATAAGTAAAAAGAGCCGACGATCAATATCATACTGATAAAGATGCTAAAAATCTTTCCTACAATCTTCGCCTTTCCTCGGACTGCAAGCTGGGATACAAGAGTGATTCCCAACAGCACGAGCAAAATCCCTGCAATTCCTATCAAATATTCTATGATCAGTATATCAAGCCAACAGACAAGACCGATAAACGCCAATGACACAAACAGCTGCAAAGCAAAAAGAACCATTCCTCTTGCAACGCCGGCACGCTCCGCTTTTCTTTCCATGCGCCTTGTCAACATTCTATCGCGCTGCCTGCTGTTTCTGTTATCCTGTTCTGTTTCTTTTGGAGGCCGTTTCCTTTTCCCTGTCGTACCTTGTGCAGATCTGTTCTGATACACTTCACTTTGTAAATTATAGTCCGAATCGGATTTTCTCCGTCGGTTTTCCTCCGGCTTTCTGTTTTGGATCTGCATCCGTCTGTATTCCTCACGTCTGCTGTTCCCATTTTCTCTCTGGGCCATAATCTTCTTTATCCTTTCGTAAGTAATTCTTGCACATCATTCAGTACTTACCTATTTTATATTTTGTACTACATATCCCGCAATTTGTCAAGGTTTCGACTAATATTCCCGCTTCTTCAAAATAATAGCAGAATGTCTTCCCATATTTAGTACAATTTCTCCGTCTTCTATAATGTACTCTTCATACTCTGTCGTATATCCCTGATCATAAGTATATAAAAGTCTACGCATCATTCCCCTCATGGAAATACCTGCCTGCCATACCGGGACGTGTACAGTCGCCCGTTCACTTCTGTTATTGACAATAATCACAAACTGCCTTGTATCATTGAATCTCGCATATGCCAAAATCCCCTCTTGCCACATAAGCATTTTGAGGGATCCTGTACGAAAAGCATAATATCTCTTGTGTATCGCAATGATATCCTTATGAAACGCGATCATTTCCTGATCTTCTTGTCCCCATGGATATGTCCTTCTGTTATCCGGATCGGTAAATCCGCAAACTCCGGCTTCATCGCCATAATAAATGGTAGGTGCCCCAACCCATGTCATCTGCATGACAACAGCTTCCCTCATCACCGCCGGATTCGTATAAATCTCAGCCGCTTCATATCCTTTTTGATCTACACGCCCCGTTATATGATTTGTTCTTGTCAAAAACCGAGAGTGATCATGATTGGATAATTCATTCATCGCCGTCTGTAGGGAGGAAGGCATCATTTTCGTCATATGATGCTTGATAGAATTAATAAAATAATCGGCATTATCACACAAATCCGGTCGTGAAGAATCACTGTGTTTTTCCATTCCTGTTAAGAACCATGTCACCGGTTCCATAAATGCATCATAGTTCATGACGGTATCCCATTCATTCCCCTGAAGCCATTCCTGAGGATCCCCATAATGTTCTGCAAGAATAAGAGCGTTCGGATTGGCCGTTTTTACCACTTTTCGGAACTTTTCCCAAAACAGGTGATTATCTTCTTTACTCCACCCAAGATCTGCCGCAACATCCAGTCTCCATCCATCCACATTGTAAGGCGGGGATACCCATTTTTTTGCAATACCCAAAATGTAATTTTCCAGTTTTGTGGAATCATAATTCAGCTTTGGATGATTGTCATGCCCCCACCATCCGTCATAACTTCCGTTATCCGGCCAGGCATTTTCATCGTAAAATCTGAAAAATTCTTTATACGGACTGTCTGAGTCCGGATAAGCTCCCGGTTCATAACCGCCTATCTTCTGATAAATCTTTTCCCTGTCCATCCATTTATTAAAGGAACCGCAATGATTAAATACTCCGTCCAAGATCACTTTCATTCCCCGTTTGTGTATTTCTGATACCACATATGCAAAAAACTCATTGCTGGCTTCCAGATTTTCCTGTGCCGCCGTTCTCATCTGATATTTCGTGGCAAGTTCATTATTGGTACATCCTTCCGGCAAAAGCTCTCCCCCGTCTTTTACGATTTTCCCGAAATGCGGGTCAATATAGTCATAATCCTGTATATCGTATTTATGGTTAGACGGTGAAACAAAAAGAGGATTAAAATAGATCACTTCCACTCCAAGATCCTGAAGATAGTCCAGTTTATCCAAAACTCCCTGAAGATCTCCTCCGTAAAACTCTCTTATAGCCATTGTTTTTGCCGGTTTCTGATACCAGTCTTCAATTTTTTTTGACAATCCGCCGATGTAAGAATACTCTCCTGTCTGTACATCATTGGACGAATCTCCGTTACAAAAACGGTCCACAAAGATTTGATACATAACTGCGCCTTTTGCCCATTCGGGAGTAGAAAAACCGGGAACAAGAACAAAAGCGTATTCGTCAAGCGGTTCATCCACTACACTATAGCGATTGTAATAGCACACATCTCCGTCTTTTCCATGGATTTCAAAGTAATATCTAAGAGGTTCGCTGCCGATAACACATTCTGTTTCATAATAATCGAAGATTTCCGTTCTTTCCTTTATGTGCATAGAAAAACAGGCATTTTGTGTGACCAGTTTTATCTCCTGCACATCACCTTTCGCCGTTCGAAATCTGAATCGTATCTTCTGATCTTCTACCACTTCCGGCGGAAAGACATATTGCTCTGTTCCGTCACAAAATAATGCCTGTCTATTCATAATTATACCCCTTTTCTTTACAGCATCTACTCCGGCTGCACCTGTTCCCCTTGAGAAGCTTCTTCAAATAACCCTTCAAACTCCTCTCTGGAAATTTTCTCCTTTTCCAGAAGTAGTGACGCACATTTATGAAGCACGTCAATATGCTCAGTTATTATTGTTCTGGCTTTTTCATAACATTCATCAATAATCCGTTTTACCTCTTCGTCGATCTTACCGGCTACTGCCTCTCCATATCCTCTTGTATGAGCCAGATCTCTTCCAATAAACACTTCATCACTGTCGTTATCATAATTGATCAGCCCAACTTCTTTTGACATACCAAATTTTGTAACCATGGATTTAGCCAGTCCTGTCGCCTGTTTAATATCTTGAGAAGCTCCCGTTGTGATATCATCAAAAATAATTTCTTCTGCAACACGTCCTCCAAGGGAAACCGTGATATCTTGCAGCATCTGTCCTTTCGTATTGAACATTTCGTCTTTTTCGGGAAGAGGCATCGTATAACCTGCCGCTCCGTTTCCGGTAGGAATGATAGACACTGTATAGACAGGCCCGACATCCGGTAATACATGGAACAAGATTGCATGACCTGCTTCATGATACGCCGTGATCCGTTTTTCTTTGTCGGAGATGACACGGCTTTTCTTTTCTGCCCCGATTCCAACCTTCACAAATGCACGACGGATGTCTTCCTGTGTAATAAACATACGTGCCTGTTTTGCTGCCAAAATAGCACTCTCATTCAAAAGGTTTTCCAAATCCGCCCCGGTAAATCCCGCTGTCGTCTGAGCAATCTGGTGAAGATCCACATCATCACCAAGCGGTTTGGACTTGGCATGAACGGAAAGAATTTCAAATCTTCCCTGAACATCCGGCCTTCCCACGAGTACCTTTCTGTCAAAACGCCCCGGCCTTAAAATGGCAGGATCCAGAATATCCACTCGGTTTGTGGCTGCCATGACAATGATTCCTTCATTAACACCAAATCCATCCATTTCTACAAGAAGCTGGTTCAAAGTCTGTTCTCTTTCGTCATGTCCTCCACCCATACCGGTTCCTCTTCGTCTTGCTACCGCATCAATTTCGTCGATAAAAATGATACATGGTGCATTTTTCTTTGCATCCTCAAACAAATCTCTTACGCGGGATGCACCTACTCCGACAAACATTTCTACAAAATCGGAACCTGAAATTGTGAAGAACGGCACCTGAGCTTCCCCTGCAACGGCTTTGGCAAGAAGCGTCTTACCTGTTCCCGGAGGTCCCTCCAAAAGCACACCTTTCGGAATTCTGGCACCCACCTGGATATATTTTTTCGGTTCTTTTAAGAAATCCACGATTTCTTCCAATTCTTCTTTTTCTTCTTTTAATCCCGCAACATTTTCAAAGGTTACTTTTTTGTCCTTATCCGTGCTCATCTTTGCCCGACTCTTCCCGAAGTTCATCGCTTTGGCTCCGGCTCCGCCGTCGCCGCCCATCATACTCTGACGACGCATAAATACAAATACAAAAATCAGTCCGAGTACCATAATAAGCGTCGGGAAAACGGTTGTCATAAATACACTTTCTTTCGGCACTGCCGTAAGTTCACATTTCACACCCGCTTCTTCCAGATACTTTTCTTCTTTCTGTACGTTTGAGACATTCACATATTTAACTTCTTCGGAATCTTTTAAAATCAATTCCACTTGTCCTGTAGGAACCGCCTTATCCTGATAAATCACAGCACTTTCTACCTGCTGTTTTTCCACTGCTTTGTGGTACTGATCCAATGTATAGGATTTGTTTCTTTGTTGGGACTGGTTACTAAACCAGAAAACAAAAAACACCAACACAAGAACAAAAAGGATCGATAATCCACTGATTCCTCTGTTTTTTTTATTGTCCAAGTTGATTTATTCTCCTTTCTTATTCTACCCCTTCTACAACTCCGATATACGGAAGATTACGGTATTTCTGTGCATAATCCAGTCCGTATCCTACTACAAACTCATCCGGAATATTAAAACCAACATAATCTACCTTCACGTCTTTCACCCGGCGTTCCGGTTTATCCAACAGTGTGCAAAGACGCATGCTCTTTGGTCCACGTTCCTTCAGAATTTTCATCAAATGATACAAAGTGCGTCCTGAATCAATGATATCTTCCACGATAATCACGTCTTTTCCTTCCAGAGAGTCATCCAAATCTTTTACAATCTTAACGACTCCGCTGGATTCTGTTCCTGCTCCATAGCTGCTGACACTCATGAAATCCATAGAAACCGGAACCGTGATTCTCTTTGCCAGTTCACACATAAAGAATACTCCACCTTTTAAAACACAGATAAGATGTACTTCTTTTCCTGCGTAATCTTCACTGATCTTTTTTCCGAGTTCTTCGATTCTCTGATCCACCTCAGCTTCCGGTACTAATATTTTGATTGTTTCTGCCATCCTATTCTCCTCCGTAAATTTCTATTTCCAATATTCTGGTTGTTTTTTCCGTAATCTGGTATGCCTTATTCTGCCGATAGCCGACCACCCATACGATTTCATGTCCGTCTGCAATCAGCGGAATATGTTCTCTTTCTTCTCTCGGAATTTTCTGATTGATAAAAAAATCCTTTAATTTCTGTCTGCTTCCGCTGCTGTCCACCGTAATATAATCCCCCGGCTGACGCCTACGCATAATAAGACTATTTTTTATTATATCATAATCAAACCATTTCGTGTAGGGGGTATCCGGCCAGTTTTCTCCTTCTTTTCTGTCAACCAGTCTCATCTTGAACCGAACCTTCTCTTCTTTCCATTCTTCTTTTCGGTTTTTTGACAGAGAAATGCCTTCATACATTCGGGTTGCCTTCATTTCATAAGGCAAATCCAACGTTCTTCCCGTCTGTTTTTCCATTAGTTTAAGCAGGTTTTCGATGTGTATCTCTCCGATATTTTTTTCATTTCCGCAAACTTCTGTCAATATACTGTGTAACACTTCTTTTTTTAAAGGGTCCGGTATATAAGAAAATTTTTCTTCTATGATAATCCTTCGTCCCTTTTCTTTTCTGGTGCATTCCTCTTTATATTTTGCCGTTTCGGTTTCCATATATTCCCATATGGCCGAAATTTTTTCCGACATTCCCCAAATATGTGCCGACACCTTGGGATTAATGTCTTTTAATTCTTTCATGATCACATTTCTGATCCGATTTCTTGTATAAAGATTATCGGCATTGGTAGCATCTGTGCACCATCTGTATCCTTTTTCTCTTAATGCCTCTTCAATCTCTTCTCTTTGCACACAAAGAAGAGGGCGGATATATGCTCCCGAACACGGAAGAATTCCCCTCATTCCCTTAAGTCCCGTCCCTCTGCAAAGATTCATGAGAACGGTTTCCGCATGGTCGTCCTGATGATGAGCCAGTGCAATATGATCCGCTTCCTCTTGTTCCAGCACTTTTTCCAGACACTCTCTCCGGATTTCTCTTCCTGCTTCTTCTTCGGAACATTTCCGTTTTTTTGCTTCTTTCGAAACCTGAATACGAAACCCGAAAAACGGAATCTGATTCTGTCTGCAAAGCTGCTCTGTAAAGGTTTCATCCTCAAATGCCGCCTCACCTCTCAGCATATGATTTACATGAACGACAGTAATTTTGATCTGCTTTTTTTCTCTTAGTTTCAAAAGCACAAAAAGCAGGCATACCGAGTCAGCTCCTCCTGATATACCTGCAATGATATGTTCCCCCTGTCTTATCATATTCTGTTTTTCTATAAAATGTTCAATCTTTCTCAATAAAGTTTTCCACTTTTTTTCTTCTGTCTGCATGTCTTTTCCACATTTCATCTTTTTTCTTCATCATAATATAATCACAAGTAAAAAAGCAAGCTATATTCTCCAAATTCCAACAACCATGACCGTCATGTCATCTAACGGCTCTTCTCCGCTGCATTCCAGAACCTGTTCCAGAATGTGATGTGCCATTTCTTTTGGATTGTTTAAACGGGTTCCCTTTATAATCATATCCAGTAAAAATTCCTGTTCGCCAACGGGAAGTGCGTCCAAAATCCCATCTGTGATCATGATAAGAAAATCTCCGTTGGAAAGCTTTCTTTTTACACTCTGCAATTCCAAATCCTGCAAAACCCCAAGAGGAAGATTGGCAGAGGAAATTCTCTCCATTTCCGTTCTGTGACGGATAAAAGTGGTGGACGCACCGGCTTTTAAAAGTTCCACCGTTCCCTCATATAAATCAAAAATACTGATATCAATAGTGGAAAAGCGAATTTCTTCCCGTCCCATCACAAGTGCGGTATTCATCATCCTTACTGCTGTTTCTACCGGAAATCCGGCTCCCAGAAGTTCTTCCAACATATCTACTACCATGGCACTTTCTTTAAACGCTTCTTCACCTGATCCCATTCCGTCAGACAATATGGCACCTTGTTTTCCGGCCGGTAATTCCATCATGGAAAAACTGTCTCCTGAAATATGAGCACACCCTTTTCCAATCTTTGCAACACCCTGAAGTGTATAATACCTCTGTTGCTCCAAAAATACCACTGTTGTATATTCCATTGCGAGAATTCTTCTTTCATCTTTCGCCGGTTCCATCTGTCTTCCGGAACACGATGTAAGGATTCCGGCCAGTTCTTTTGTACTGATGCACTGTCCTCTTCCGGCTTTTACCGTAAGGTGGATCTCATACCTTCCCTGCGGCGTCATCATAAACACAACGCTTAACACCCTTACTCCTTCATTTTTCAATTTCGTACGTATTTTCTTTTCCATTCGTTCATCCGAAAAAATACTTGCATCCAGTTCTCTTGTGCTGTGCCGTATCATTTTTGCAAATGCATCCAGTTCTACCGCACACCCTTCCCGGCTCTGAATCATCCGGTTATTCCAGAACATAGCCTGCTTGGCATCCTGGAATGTTTCCAAAGTTTCTCTTAAAAATCTTGGCGCCTGTATACAATATTTTTGTAGTTTCTTTTTTATATCCGAATTTAATCCGATACCACATTCATCAACTACCTTTAATATTTCATACATCATCTGTTTTGTCCTCACCTGATTTTCCCCAAAACATCTGCTTTTGTTTTCACACCCACGACACACTGTTTCCGAAACTCTTACAAACATTTCCTCTATTTCACTTTGTGTAAATTTTCCTTTCTGTCCCTCCATCCGGAAAAATGTCGTTGACAGATGTTCTAAAGACTTCCCAAATTTTTCCATTTGTTCTACATATGGATTTAAAACATAACTTTTTTTCTCCATCTCGTGCCCCTTTTCTGGTAAATCCTAAAAAAATAGCTTTAGGAAATCATAATTTCCTAAAGCTATCTTCTGTATCGGCAAATATAAAATTATTTTTGGGCTTTAAAAAGAATCTCATCTTTTTTTGCCATCCCAAGTTTATCTCTTGCCATATTTTCAATATATTCATCTGTCTGAATATATTTTTTATAATCTTCTATCTCTTTTGCTCTTTTCTTTTCTTCTTTTACTTCCTGTTGAAGCTGTTTCATCTGTTTATCATAAACTTTCTGCTGTTTTTGCATGGAAATCCCATGTACTACGGCGGCAATTATCAATACAGACAAACTGCACAATATAAAAGCTTTCTCCATATGACGTAATAAACGCCGTATTTTTTGTTTTTTCGTTTCTTTCTTTTCCTTCATCGTACAAGCTGCTTCTTTCTGAATTATATCTATTATACTAACTTTTTCTCTGAAATTAATCAACACCTTTTCCCGTTTTCTTTTGTCTTTTATAAAATATTTTTCTGCAAAATCCTCTGACTTTTGACAAAAGAAAGGAAAATATCAGTGCTCCGACTGCCGTACCGATCACAAAGTACCAACGGATCGCTCCTGCACTTGTGTCAAAAATCTGAGCAAACAAATAAAATCCTGTCACAAGCCAGTACAAAAAATCTTCAATAGAAACAGCAGGCAGACTGTGTTTTACAATTTTTCGGAAATAAACAATACACATATAACCTGCATACAGTGTCATACCGCTACACACCGCTTTTAAGAATGCATCCGCTTCAATTTCCAAGCCGTTCATGAAGTGCCCATCCTTTCTTTAATGAAACAACCTTGCCAAAAGAGTTCCTCCTTGCTTGGCGGTCTGCTTCATGTCCGAATAGGAAATACTGTCAATATTCCCTGAAAGATCCACCTCTCCTTTTTCCAGACTCAGCCTGTTGACATGCAAGTCGCTTCCTTTGACCATCATCATCCCTTGTTCTGTTTCCAAAAGGATTTCATTCAGATCAAATGACAGCACATCAAGCACCCCGGTCACAAGACTTGTCTTTCTGTTATTCACGACCAGTTTATGCGACTTTTTCACCTGGGCTTCTTCCATATTATTAATCATACTGCTGCTCATCATCATTTTTATCATCCTCTCTTTCGCTGTCCGCCTGCCTGATTCTTCTGACATGCTTCTGAGATATCCTATGAGCAGCTTTTTTTATTTATTCCGATATTTTACAGGTAACGGAAAAGTTCTTTTGCCTCTTCTTTTTTCGTTGTTTCCTGTACATCCATCACTTCAACCTTTACGGTTTTTGTTCCGAACTGAATTTCGATGATATCGCCTTTTTTAATTTTAACGGACGCTTTTGCCGTCTTTCCGTTTACAAAAACTCTTCCGGCATCACATGCTTCATTGGCTACTGTCCTTCTTTTGATCAATCTGGACACTTTTAAAAATTTATCTAATCTCATTTTTCTTCTCCTAAAGATAAAAATAGAGGGCAAAAACCCTCTATTTTCAATAATGCACTCAACTATTATTCGTTAATTGCGTCTTTTAAAGCTTTTCCTGCTTTAAATTTCGGTGCTTTGCAAGCTTCAATCTTCATTGTTTTTCCTGTCTGAGGATTTCTTCCCTCTCTTGCAGCTCTTTCGCTTACTTCAAATGTTCCGAATCCTACTAACTGAACTTTTCCTCCGTTTTTCAGTTCTTCTGTAACAACATCGATAAATGCTTTTAATGCTTTTTCAGAATCTTTTTTAGAAACTTCTGCTTTTTCTGCTACTGCTGCAATTAATTCTGTTTTGTTCATCAGTGATTGCCTCCTAATTTCCCGTTATAAAATATAATTTTCACATTTGATTTCATCGGCCAAATCAGCATTTTCTGCTCCTTTAACCCATATTAAAGTTATAACGGTTTCTATTGTATTTGTCAAGCAAATCATGCGGTT
Source organism: uncultured Drancourtella sp. (assembly GCA_937880845.1). Taxonomy (GTDB): domain Bacteria; phylum Bacillota; class Clostridia; order Lachnospirales; family Lachnospiraceae; genus Sellimonas. The sequence continues at coordinate 85,376 of CALFLL010000020.1, read as the reverse complement.
TCAAGCCGTATTTACAAGCATTTTCAATTCTTTTCATCTTCTTAGAGCATCTTGTTTATCATCTCTAAAACAGCCTTGCCCAATGCTTCTGATTTTGCATCGGCATCTTCAAGAGATGCTCCCTTGATTCCGTAGTAAAATTTCACTTTCGGCTCTGTGCCTGACGGTCTTACACAAATCCATGCGTCATCTGTCAGGTCATAATATAATACATTTGATTTCGGAAGTCCCGTAGATGTTATTTCACCTGTTGTGAGATCTTTTATAGTGTCTGCTTCATAATCACGGGCTTTTAACACTTCGTATTCTCCCACTTTCACCGGCGGATTATTCCTTAATGTTTCCAGGATTTCCTTAATTTTTGCAAGTCCTTCGATTCCTTTCATGGTCATAGACTGGATGCCGTCTTTATAATATCCATATTTTTCATACATATCAATCATGGCATCCCATAATGTCTTACCTTGTGTCTTATAATACGCTGCTGCTTCACATAATGCCATTGTAGCAACGATAGCATCTTTGTCTCTTGCGTGTGTGCCGATCAGACATCCATAGCTTTCTTCAAATCCAAATACATAATGTCCTTTTCCTGTTGTTTCAAATTTAAGAATCTGCTGTCCGATATATTTAAATCCCGTCAATACTTCGATCAGATTCAAACCATATGATTTGGCTATGGCATCTGCCATGTTGGTCGTAACGATCGTCTTGATCAAACAGCCGTCTGCCGGAAGTCCTTCTTTTGCTTTTCTCTGACTAATCTCATATTCTGCCAGAAGACATCCTGACATATTTCCTGTCAGTACTTTGTATTCTCCTGATTTTGCATCTTTTACATAAACCCCAAGTCGGTCTGCATCAGGATCCGTCGCAAGGACAAGATCCGCATCCACTTCTTTTGCAAGCTTAAGTCCAAGTTCAAAAGCTTCTTCTGCTTCCGGGTTTGGATAGGATACCGTCGGAAATTCCCCGTCCGGAAGTTCCTGCTCTTTTACAATGTATACATTCTCAAATCCAAGTTCTTTTAAAACTCTTCTCGCCGGAATATTTCCTGTTCCGTGAAGCGGAGAATACACGATCTTCAGTTCTTTTCCCACCCGTTTGATGGCATCTTGATGAATCACCTGTTTTTTCAGTTCTGCAATGTAGGCATCATCGATTTCTGCTCCGATCACTTCATAAAGTCCGTCCTCTTTTGCTTTTTGTTTTTCCATTGTCTTAACAGAAGCAAACTCTGTAACAGCCTTCACTTCATCCATAATTCCTTTATCATGCGGAGGTGTGATCTGTGCGCCGTCTTCCCAGTATACTTTATATCCGTTGTATTCCGGCGGATTATGACTTGCCGTAATATTGATTCCTGCAATACATCCAAGTTTTCTTACTGCAAAAGAAAGTTCCGGTGTCGGGCGAAGACTTTCGAAAACATATGCTTTGATTCCGTTGGCCGCAAGGCAAAGTGCCGCTTCATCCGCAAATTCAGGAGACATTCTTCTTGAATCAAATGCGATTGCAACCCCCTGTTTCTTTGCATCTTTTTTGGCAATATAGTTTGCAAGTCCCTGTGTTGCTCTTCTGACCGTATAAATATTCATACGATTTGTTCCTGCTCCGATGACTCCGCGAAGCCCTGCCGTACCAAATTCCAGATCTTTATAAAAACGGTCTTCGATTTCTTTTTCATTTTCTCCAATCTGTTTCAATTCCTCTTTTGTATCTTTATCAAAATATGTACTTGTCAGCCATTCATTATACTTTTCCTGATATCCCATCTTCTCGTACCTCCTGATTTATTTCTTTTACTCGTGTATATTATACACTACTCCCGCTTAAATGGAAAGAAAATATCTGTTCCAGAAACCGTCTCTTTATTTCTGTCTGTTCGATTGCAACATTTAATTTTTCTACACTTTTAGAGGAAATCCAAGCTTTGTTTGAATTATAATATGTGTTCGCACATTTCCAAAATTTCTCCGGATAAGAAAGTCTGAGTGCAATATACTCTTTTTCTTCTTCACTCAAAGGATTTACCGCACTGTATGCCCGCAGCATCTCCGCTCCCAGTTTACTATTCCACTGATGTTTTTCCATCACTTTTCTTAAAAAATAGCATAAATCCACCGCCTGAATATTCGGTACGGTATGTTCAAAATTTACCACCGTCATTCCATCAGATGTAAGCAAAAGATTGTGATAATTATATTCTCCGTGTATAAAACAACCGTTTTCCAAAGCCTCTTCTTTTAAGCGGTCATACGCAGAAGATTCCAAAGCTCTTTCCACACAGACAGCTATCTGATACATTTCATCAAAACACTGCAAAAATTTTGTTTCAAACTCTCCTTTTACGGTCTTTTTCCGTATAAATGTCCTCACCTTTTTCAATTCTCTGTTATGTCTGCGGTATTCGTCTTTCTGATCTGACATTCGGAATGATCCTACATATTCCGGAAACCGCATAATCCGGTGCAGTTTTGCCAATATTCTGGCTGCCTCCAAAATTTCCGCTGTTTTTTTTACATCACATTCTCTTCCTTTATACCATTTTTTCAGATAATATTTTGTCCCATCTTCGGATAAAGAAACGTAGTTTCCCTCTTTATTGGCAAAAAGTCCGTCACTTTGGGCACCGTATTGTTCTTTCATTTCTTTATGGATTCTGTTTATGACATCAGCTTTTTCTTGCGACAGTGATGCCTGCTTTAAAAGGAGCAGACCATCTTTCGTTTCACACAAAACCGCTCCTCTTGCTTTTCGTATATTTTCTGTTTCTATCGGATATTGTTCCAGTACTGTTAAATCAAAATCTTCCATAACTGCCCCCTGTCTTCTGATTCAAGATTCTTTCTAATCTATGATTTTCAGAAAACAAATAGAACAAAAAGAATGTGGCAATTATCACATTCCACATCCTTTCTTTTCTATTTCCATCGCTCTGGAAACAAGATATTCTTTTGTGTTTTTTTCCGGATCATCCAATGTCTCCAAAAGCAGTTCTTGAAGGATTTCTCCCATCTGCTTTCCCGGACGGATTCCCGACTGTATCAAATCTTTTCCGCTTACAGCCATTTCTTTTAAGGAAGTACATTCTCCTTTTTCAACAATATCCTCAAATCTTTTCCTGACCTCATTGATATTTTTAATTTTTTCTTCTCGAAGATACGTACTTTGTGCCATTGTGTCTGCCATTCGGATTTCCAGATAATACGGAAACAGCTCTTTACTTATTTTATAGATTGCATGACGTACACATTTCCCGTCTGCCGGCATTCGATAATCATGATAAAGTACAAGTTTTAAAACTTTTTTCGTCGTATCATTGTCAAACTTCAGGCGTTTCATCACATCTTTGGCAATCTTTTCACTTCCGATGGCATGCTTCTTAAAATGAGCCGTACCGTATTCATCCATTGTTTTATACTCCGGTTTTCCCATATCATGAAACAACATGGTAAGCCTGAGAATCTTATCGGCACGGATATTTTCAAGGGCTGCAACCGTATGTATTCCCACATTATACATATGATGCGGTGTTTCCTGTTCCGTCTGCATCATGCGGTCAAACTCAGGAAGGATCACTTTTGTCACACCAAGCTCCCATGCTGTTTTAATCAGCTCCGGATGAGGGGACACCAAAAGCTTGACCAACTCTGTCTGAATCCGCTCTGCGCTGATTTTTGAAAGTGTCGGAGCCAGTTTTTTGATTGCCCTGCATGTTTCTTCTTCAATCTCAAATCCAAGTTGTGCCGAAAAACGTACTGCCCTCAAAATGCGAAGGGCATCTTCCGAAAAACGTTCTTCCGCATCTCCCACACAACAAATGATCCCACTCTCCAAGTCTTTTAATCCTCCGAAAATGTCCTGAAGTCCTTCTCGGCCATTATACGCCATAGCATTAATCGTAAAATCTCTTCGCAGCAGATCCTCATGAAGGTTCCGTGTAAACCGAACTTCTTTTGGATGTCTGCTGTCTTCATATTCTCCGTCAATCCGGTATGTGGTGACTTCAAATCCTTCTCTTCCGATCATGACCGTTACGGTTCCGTGTTCGATTCCCGTGTCAATAGTCTTTTTAAACAGAGATTTTGTTTCCTCCGGCATGGCCGAAGTGGTGATATCCCAGTCTTCCGGTTTTCTTCCCAGAATAGAATCCCGCACACACCCACCTACAGCATACGCTTCAAAGCCATGGCTTTGAAGCGTATCTATGATCATTTTTACTTTTTCCGGCAATGTAATTACAATCTGTTTCATTTTAATATGCTTTTCCCCAAAATACTTTGTATTTGGCAGGTTTACCGCAGCAGATACATTTGTCGGAGATTGGTTCTTCATCCTCAATCAGACATCTGGAACCTGCTCCTCCCGTCAATGTTTTGATCTTATCTTCACATTCTTCATCTCCACACCACATTGCTTTAATGAATCCGCGGTTTTCTTTGAATTTTTCAATCATTTCGTCCATCGTTTCTGCCTGATCGATATGTCCGTCAAGAAATTCTTTTGCTCTGTCATACATATCTTTCTGGATGATTTCAAGCAACTCTGAAAGTTTTTCCGGAACTTCATCCAAACATACGACAATCTTTTCTCTTGTATCTCTTCTCACAAGGACAGCTTGGTTCTTCTCGATATCTTTCGGTCCGATTTCCACACGTACCGGAATACCAAGCATTTCCTGTTCACTGAATTTCCATCCCGGTGATTTTTCGGATGCGTCGATACCGACTCTGATCCCTTCGGCTTTGATTTCATTTAAAAGTTCCTCTGCTCTTTCCAGAACTCCTTCTTTATGCTGTGCAACCGGAATCACACGAACCTGTGTCGGAGCAATTCTTGGCGGAAGCACAAGACCGCTATCGTCACCGTGAACCATGATGATCGCTCCGATGATTCTGGTAGAAAGTCCCCATGAAGTTTCATATACACTCTTCAGCTCGTTATCCTTATCAAGGTATTTGATGTCATATGCATCCGGGAATCCGTTTCCGAAGAAGTGGCTTGTTGCAGACTGAAGTGCTTTTCCGTCATGCATCAGTGCTTCTACCGTATATGTGTCCTGTGCACCTGCAAATTTTTCACTTTCCGTCTTTCTTCCTGCTACATATGGAATTGCAAGGGATTCGCTGATAAAGTCACGGTATACTTTCCACATAAGGAGAGCTCTTTCTTCTGCTTCTTCATATGTTGCATGAATCGTATGTCCTTCCTGCCATAAAAATTCTCTGGAACGGAGAAACGGACGTGTCGTCTTTTCCCAACGCAGTACAGAGTTCCACTGATTCCATACTTTCGGAAGATCACGATAAGACTGTACCATACGGCTCCAAAGTTCACAGAATAATGTTTCGGATGTCGGACGGATGCAGAACCGTTCCTGCAGACGTTCCATCCCTCCATGTGTCACCCATGCCACTTCCGGAGCAAATCCTTCCACATGATCGGCTTCTTTCTGAAGCAGATTTTCCGGAATCAACATCGGAAGATATACATTTTCCACCCCTGTTTCTTTAAATCTCTTATCCAAATCTGCACGGATATTTTCCCAAAGTGCATATCCGTTCGGAAGGTAGTTTAGACATCCCTTTACACTAGAATAATCACAAAGTTGTGCTTCTCTGACCACATCTGTATACCACTGAGCAAAATCTTCATCTCTTGATGTAATCGCTTTTACAAATTTTTTATCGTTTGCCATTTCTTTCTCCTTTCATACTCTCTGTATTTTTATAGATCCGGAGGACTTCTTCTCGGTTTTGATTTTACAACATATACAAAAACGCCGGATATCAGTCCCCGATAGGGACCGGATATCCGGCGGTACCACCCTGATTAACCGCTTTTTAATAAAGCAATTCTCTCCATTTCATCATTAACGCTGATAGACGCTGTACTTTCGCACAGAAGCTCCAAGGCCGGTTCAACCGATTTCCATTAAAGACTCGCACCACCCGTCTTTTCTCTGAAATGTTCTGTCGGTTTACTATTCCTCTTCATTGCCCGTTTATAACGGCTTTCGCCATGAAATTATTCGTATTTTACACGAAAAACCGGGAATTGTCAAGATTGGTCCCTCTCTTTTATATTCTTCTATATTGCGGTTCTTTTTATTTTATGTTAGTTTATCTATAAAATTTCTCAAGGAGGGCTTCCTAATGAAACCAGAAATCGTATTTGAAGATGATACCATCATTGTCTGTGTCAAACCTTCCGGCACCGCCACACAGACCGCTTCCCTTACTTCTCAGGATATGGTCAGTCTTCTAAAAAACCACCTCACCCGCCAGGCCAGAAAAAACGGCACTCCCATAAAAGGAGAGCCTTATCTTGCCGTCATCCACCGTCTGGATCAGCCGGTAGAAGGACTGCTTGTGTTTGCCAAAACAAAACAGGCAGCTTCCGATTTAAGCGGCCAGCTTCAAAAAGATCATTTCGGTAAATATTATATGGCTGTTACGGAGGGAATCCCGTCTTCTTCGGAAAGTACCCTGACAGATTATCTTATCCGGGATGGAAAAACAAACCTTTCTTCTGTCTGTTCTCCGGAAACTCCGGGTAGCAAAAAGGCCATTCTCACCTATCAGGTCGTTTCCACAAAAAATCAGGATGACGTTCCCCTTTCCGTTCTTCGCATCCATCTCCTGACAGGACGTCATCATCAGATCCGAGTGCAGCTTTCTCATGCCGGATTTCCTCTTGTGGGAGACCGCAAATATAACCCGAACGGTATCCCTGCCCGCAGACTTTCCCTCTGTGCGTATCGTCTGGACATTCATCACCCTGTTTCCGGGAAGGCAATGCACTTTGAAATCACCCCTTCTTTTCTGTAAAAAAAGATACTGCAGCACTCCATAAATACTGCAGTATCTTTTTTCGTTTTTATATTATTCTTCTTCCACAGACTCTTCTGCAAGTGCCTGTTCATAGCGTTCCAAAATGATGCTCTGGATACGGTTTCTTGTTTCAGAATTGATTGGATGAGCGATATCTCTGTATTCGCCGTCCACCGCCTTTTTACTCGGCATAGCGATAAAAAGTCCTTTTTCGCCTTCAATCACTTTAATGTCATGTACAACAAATTCCTCATCCATTGTAATTGACACAACCGCTTTTAGTTTTCCTTCCTTTGTTACTTTTCTCACACGTACATCTGTAATCTGCATAATTACCGGCCCCTTTCTTAAGTACTATCTTTCTTGCCAAATGTTAAAGTGTATATCTCTCATTTTTTTCAACAACTATTTTAATTCCGTTTTCTCCTACATGCCGGGTATTGGCACGAAGTGTGTCACGGCTTTCCACAATGCAATTTTCAATATATGTATTATCTCCTATGTATACATCATTTAAAATGATGGAATTTTTGATAACACAATTTTTTCCTATAAATGTATTTTTAAACAAAATCGAATTTTCGACCGTTCCGTTTACGATACATCCGCTGGAAACAAGACTGTTCTTTACATATGCTCCCGGATTGTATTTTGCCGGAGGCAAATCGCTGACTTTTGAATATACCGGAGGATATTCTTTAAAGAAATATTTTCTGACTTCCGGTTTCAGAAAATCCATGTTTGTCTTATAATAAGCATCTACCGTTGAAATATTGCTCCAATAGTCAGAAATCTTATAACCGTAAATCTTTTTCATATTTTTATAACGGATCAAAACATCATTTACAAAATCGTACCGGTCTTCCAAAGCTGCATGTTCGATCAGCTCAATCAGCTGTCTTCTTCGGATTACATAAATTCCTGTTGAAATCGTATTCGAATGTGCGATCATCGGTTTTTCTTCAAATTCCAATATCCTCATGGAATCATCCATTTTGATTGTTCCGAATCTCGTGGCATCCTCTCCTTCTTCCAACTGTTTACATACAACCGTAATATCTGCTTTTTTCTTTATGTGGTAGTCCAAAATTTCATTATAATCCATTTTATATACCGCATCTCCGGAGGTAATGATCACATATGGCTCATGACACTTTTTCAGGAAATCAAGATTTTGATAAATAGCGTCCGCGGTTCCTCTGTACCAGGATCCGTTTTCCATTGTAATCGTCGGGGTGAATACAAATAACCCTCCCTGCTTTCTTCCGAAATCCCACCATTTTGATGAGCTTAAATGTTCATTCAGGGATCGGGCGTTATACTGTGTCAGCACCGCTACTTTCTGAATATGAGAATTGGTCATATTACTTAGTGCAAAGTCAATGCTTCTGTAACTTCCTGCCACCGGCATTGCTGCCACCGCACGTTTATATGTCAGTTCACGCATTCTATGATTATTTCCACCTGCCAAAATGATTCCTACTGCTTTCATGCGCGCTCACCTGCCTTTATCAATGTCTCTCCGCTTTCCATTACTCCGTTCGGATAATCATCCGTGTCCGTAATACCGCTGATGGCTGTATTTTTACCAATCTGTACATTGGACGGGATTACGGAATTTTCTCCGATCGTTACAAGCCCGAAAGAATAAACGGCCGGCTTTTCTTTGTTTGGAACATCGCTTCCGATTCCCAATGTCACATTGTCACCGACACATACATTTTCTGCAATAATGGATTTATCGATCACACTGTTTTCTCCGATAGCAGTATCTTTCATGATAATAGAATCTCTTACAACGGTTCCTTTGCCGATGGTAACACCCGCTCCGATCACGGAATTATGTACTTCTCCATATATCTCCGCACCATTGCTTATGATGCTTTTTTCAATGACTGCCTGATCTGAAATGTACTGCGGCGGAAGAATCGAACCGTTTGTATAAATCTTCCAGAACTCTTCATATAAATTAAATTCCGGAATCAGATCAATCAGCTCCATATTTGCTTCCCAGTATGAACCAAGCGTTCCTACATCTTTCCAGTATCCGTTATACTCATATGCAAACATCCGCATTCCTTTTTCGTGGCAATATGGAATCACATGTTTACCAAAATCACAGGATGGCTCGTCTGACATTTTGATCAAAGCTTCTTTTAAAACCGGCCAGCTGAAAATATAAATCCCCATGGAAGCAAGATTACTTTTTGGCTCCTTCGGTTTTTCTTGAAAATCCTCAATCTGTCCATTTTTATCTGTGATGACCACGCCAAAACGACTTGCTTCTTCTAATGGTACCGGCATCGCCGCTATGGTAACGTCTGCATGATGCTCTTTATGATAATCCAGCATCACCTCATAATCCATTTTATAAATATGATCTCCGGATAAGATCAGCACATAGTCCGGATGAAACGATTCCATATAATCCAGATTTTGATAAATCGCATTTGCCGTTCCTGTGTACCATTCGCTGTTTGTACTTTTTTCATACGGTGGCAAAATCGTAACTCCTCCGACATTGCGGTCCAAATCCCACGGGATGCCGATTCCGATATGACTGTTCAGCCTGAGCGGCTGATACTGCGTCAAAACCCCCACGGTATCTATCCCGGAATTAATGCAGTTACTGAGCGGAAAATCAATAATTCGGTATTTCCCCCCAAATGCAACCGCCGGCTTAGCAACTTTTGCAGTCAGTACGCCAAGTCTGCTGCCCTGCCCTCCTGCCAACAGCATTGCTATCATTTCCTTTTTTATCATGTCCTCACCCCTTGCTAGTAATCTAGTGTTCATATTATATCATACTTTTTGAAAATATTGAATAATTTTTATATATTTTTGTTGTTTTACAATATTTTTTTATGCACTTTATATAATATCTTATCTTTTTTAATCGACACTATGTTGTTGAATTGTATTTTCTTTATTTTTTCATTTGTTTTTTTCCTTTATATACATAATTATGCCGTCATTCATGCTTTTAGAACCGGATTTTTTCTCTTTTTGAATTGATTGTATCTTGATTCTTCATATGCTACAATAAAGAATAATGCAGAACGTAATTCTGTAGATTATCAACACTAAGAATGGAAGTGTAAACTATGTATAAAATTAATTTTAACAAACCGGTCCACATCCACTTTATCGGAATCGGTGGTATCAGTATGAGCGGACTGGCCGAAATATTACTCAAAGAACATTTTACCGTCAGCGGTTCCGACAACAAGGAATCCTCCCTGACCAAACATCTGATAGACAAAGGTGCCCGTGTCTTCATCGGGCAAAAGGCATCCAATATCGAAGAAGGTATCGACGTAGTTGTATATACCGCAGCTATACACGAGGACAACGAAGAATTTCAGGAAGCAAAGCGCCGCAATCTCCCGATGCTGAGTCGTGCCGAACTTTTGGGACAGCTTATGACCAATTACAAGGTTCCGATTGCGGTTGCCGGAACCCATGGAAAGACCACGACAACGTCCATGCTTTCTCATATCCTTCTTGCCGGACATATGGATCCGACCATTTCCGTAGGAGGAATTTTAAAAGCCATTGGCGGAAATATCCGTGTCGGAAACTCCGAAATTTTTGTAACGGAAGCATGTGAATACACAAATAGTTTCCACCATTTCTTTCCTAAGATCAGCATTATCCTAAATGTGGAAGAAGATCATATGGATTTTTTCAAAGATATTGAAGATATACGCAACTCCTTTCATACTTTTGCAGCACTTCTTCCTGAAGACGGCACATTGATCATCAATGGTGAGATCGAGCATCTGGATCAAATCGTCAAAGACCTTCGCTGCAGGGTTATAACTTACGACACAAAACATTCCGACGCCGATTTCAGTGCATCCGATATTTCTTATGACAATCAGGGAAATGCATCTTTTGACCTGCTTATACACGGAAAAAAGGCAGATCATATCCGTCTTTCCGTAAACGGTCTTCACAATGTGTCCAATGCCCTTTCTGCCATTGCTGCAGCTGTACTTTTGGAAGTTCCGATGAAAGAAATCAAACAGGGGCTTCTCTCCTTTACAGGTACAGACCGTCGTTTTCAATATAAAGGTGACAAAAACGGTTTTCACATCGTAGATGACTATGCACACCATCCGACGGAAATCCGTGCCACTTTAAATGCGGCTGTCAATTATCCTCACAAAGAACTCTGGTGTGTATTTCAGCCTCATACTTATACCCGTACCAAAGCATTCTTTCATGAATTCGTAGATGCTCTTTCCCTTGCGGATCACGTTGTCCTTGCAGATATCTACGCTGCACGTGAAAACGATACGCTCGGTATGTCTTCCGAACTTCTTGCAGAAGAACTTCGCAGAAAAGGATGCGATGTACATTATTTTCCTACCTTTGAGGAGATAGAATCTTTCCTTTTAGACCACTGTAAGGAAGATGATCTGTTGATAACTATGGGAGCCGGAGATGTTGTAAATATTGGAAATAATCTGCTATCCAGATAGTTATCCACATAATCCACACTGTTTTATCCACAAAGTGGGGGAAAATAATGCTTTTTCTCATATGTAGAAAGTGCTATAATACCTATACTTTATGAAAGACAGAGGTTTTAGGAATGAGTTCATTAAAAATTAAAAACCGTACAGCCTGCAGCTGTACATTAGTCAACAATGACTTCATAGATTCGTATATGCTCAAGGCAAACGGTGAATACGTAAAAGTTTATCTCCTTCTTCTTCGCTATATGGGCAGTAATGATTCTTTTTCTATTTCGGAATTTGCCGACATTCTGGAAAATACAGAAGGAGATATTCTTCGAGCTTTAAAATATTGGGAAAAAGAGGGACTTCTTTTCATTGAATATGATTCAGACAATAAGGTGACCGGAATTATCGTAGGCTACTCCGAATCCGAAAAACCAAAAGAATCCACAAAGTCTTCTAAAATATCCGAAACGATTGTTTCTAAACCGGCTACAGGTTCTGACGATCAGGATTCTTCACATTCCAAACGCCCGGTTCCCGATATCAGTCAGTTTAGAAGCAGAAAAGAATTCCGCCAACTGCTTTTTGTAGCCGAACAATATATCGGCCGTACCCTTTCTCCTTCTGATGTGGAGATGTTGACATACTTTTATGACACCCTCCATTTTTCCGCAGATTTGGTGGAGTACCTCATTGAATACTGCGTGGAAAACGGTCATAAAAGTATGCATTATATAAAATCCGTGGCGCTTGCCTGGGCAGATGCGGGGATTGAAACCGTATCCGAAGCACGTAAATCCGCAACTTTTTATAACAAGGACTGTTCTGCTGTTTTAAAAGCATTCGGGATCACGGGACGTATGGCGGCATCCGTTGAAACCGATTTCGTAAAAAAATGGACCGGTCAGTTTGGATTCACACTGGATGTGGTCATAGAGGCATGCAACCGTACGGTTTCTGCCATCCATCAGCCAAGCTTTGAATACGCCGACAGGATTTTAAGCAACTGGCACAACAAAGGAGTCCATCATCTGAGTGATATCGCAGCACTTGATGCCGCTTATCTGAAAAAACGTGCCGAAAAATCGACTGCTTCTGCTCCGGTTCCGAAAAAGACTCGTTTCAGCAACTTTGAAGAACGGGATTACAATATGGACGATCTGGAAAGACAGCTTTTACAAAATTAGGTAAAGGAGAGAGTTCATGTCACTGACCAATTCACAATATGACGCTATCATGCGCATGTATGAAAAAAAACAATTAAAAACACATGATATACTGGACAGACATTATGAAGAGATATATACTAGAATTCCGCGAATGAAAGAAATCGACGATCGGATTTCTCACTCCGGTGTCGAAAAGGCAAAAGCTCTTATCGAAGGAAATACAGCCGCGTTAGATGAATTCCGAAAGGAACTGCATGTTCTATCCCAAGAGAAACATCAGCTTCTTTCAGACTACGGTTATCCTTCTGATTATCTGGAACCTTGTTATGAATGTCCGGATTGCCACGATACCGGTTATATTGATGGTCACAAATGTCACTGTTTTCAAAAAGCAGAAATCGATCTTTTATATACGCAGTCAAATCTACAGGATATTTTACATAAGGAAAATTTTTCCACATTTCGTCTTGACTATTATTCGACCGACTTTATTGACAACGTCAGTCAGAAGACCTCGCGGGAAATGGCTCAGGAAGCTTTGTCCGCATGTCGCTCCTTTACGGACACTTTTTCTGATCAATTTCAGAATCTTCTGATTTACGGAAATACCGGCGTCGGAAAAACTTTCCTTACCCATTGTATTGCGAAGGAACTGATCGATAAGATCCACTCTGTCATCTATGTGACTTCTTCGCAGCTTTTTGAACTTTTAGGCAATAAAGAGTTTGGTTCCAGACCGGAGGATGCCCATACCGGTTCACTGATTGACAGTTGTGAACTTTTAATCATCGATGATTTGGGTACCGAGCTGACCAATTCCTTTACGGTTTCACAGCTTTTTATTTGCCTGAATGACCGTATTATCCGAAAAAAATCGACGATTATATCTACCAATTTATCTTTAAATGATATAAAATCAATGTATAGTGAGAGAACGTTTTCCCGCATCAGCAGTCAATTCCGACTCCTGAAGCTTACGGGAGATGATATCAGGATCAAAAAGAAATTAATGAAATAGGAGGCAAATTCATGCTGCATCGTACAAAACCAACATTGGAAAACATTCCTGTAGGAGCCCTTGGGATCATTCCTCTTATGGGCTGTGAAGAAATGGGACAAAGAGTCAACGATTACATTGTCAAATGGCGAAAAGAAGACGACCATATCCACAAAGATGACGTTGTCTTTACCGGTTACGAAAAAGATAATTATATCATTGGTGCCAATACACCTCGTTTTGGTTCCGGTGAAGCAAAGGGTGTTCTTTCCGAATCTATCCGTGGAAAAGATATCTATCTTATGGTAGATGTATGTAATTACAGCCTGACCTACTCTTTAAATGGCCGTACCAATCATATGTCACCGGATGATCATTTCCAGAACCTGAAGAGAATCATTGCTGCAATCGGAGGAAAAGCACGCCGTATCAATGTAATCATGCCGTTCCTTTACGAAAGCCGTCAGCACAAGAGGAGCAGTCGTGAATCTCTTGATTGTGCACTTGCTCTCCAGGAACTTGTAAAAATGGGTGTTGACAACATTGTCACTTTCGACGCTCATGACCCTCGTGTGCAGAACGCAATCCCACTCAACGGATTTGAAACAGTTCGTCCGACTTACCAGTTTGTAAAAGGGCTTCTTCGTACCGTAAAGGATCTTGAAATCGACAGCAAACACATGATGGCGATCAGCCCGGACGAAGGTGCAACAGGACGTGCAATCTACCTTGCAAACGTACTTGGACTTGACATGGGGATGTTCTACAAACGCCGTGATTACACAAAAATCGTAGACGGACGTAACCCAATCGTGGCACATGAATTTTTAGGTGATTCCGTAGAAGGAAAAGATGTGATCATCTTGGATGATATGATTTCTTCCGGAGACAGCATCATTGATGTTGCAAAGCAGTTAAAAGCAAGAAAGGCAAGACGAATCTTTGCGGCTGCCACATTCGGACTTTTCACAAACGGTCTGGAAAAATTTGATGAAGCATACGAACAGGGCATCATCACAAATGTCCTTACTACAAACCTCATCTACCAGACACCTGAATTATTAAGCCGTCCATATTACATCAACTGTGATATGAGTAAATATATTGCTCTTCTGATTGATACTTTAAATCACGATGGTTCCATCAGCGGAATTTTAAGTCCAAGCGAACGTATCCAGAATATTTTACAAAAATACCGCAACGGTGAGGAAATTTAATTCCATCCATCGCGGTATGTGATATGCATCTGATCAAGTGCTTCTTTTTCTCTTTTATGACAGGAGAAAAGAAGCACTTGTTTTTTATGTTCTGCCAACCATCTGATAGCAGCTTTCATCCTCTCCTCATCATAATAGGCAAATGTATCGTCCAAAATGACAGGATATTCTTCTTCATACAGAAGTTCCGATGCCGCCATACGCACAGAAAAATAAACCTGCTCTACTGTTCCTCTGCTAAGCCTTGCAGCCGGTATTTTTCGGTTTTCCGAAAATACACTTATATCCAATCTGTCATCAACAAACAGTTGCGTATATTTTCCGTTGGTGATCTCTCCAAGGATCTCTCCTGCTTTTTCATTTAATTTTGTTCCCACTTCCTGATGTACACTTTTTGATATTTGCGTCATTCTTTGAATAGCAAATTCAATGGCGGACTGCCGTTTCTGCAAAAGCTTCTCTTCTTCACCAAGTTCATATGTTTCGGCAATCTGCTCCCGCAAATTGTCGCAGGCTATTTTCTTCTCTTGGATTTCCTGTCTGATTCTGGCTTTTTTCCAGGTGAGCTCCTGAAAGTCCTTCTCTGTTTTATCCACATCTTCGTGTTCTTTTTTTCTGCTTTTCACCTTTTTCCATCCAAAAACAACGACTGCTGCAAGAATGATTCCCGCACTGATATAAGATACCTCCGGCGGCAGAAAAATAAATGCCGCTATAAGAATCACACAAACAACAAGCAAGCCCGCAATGATACCGTTTCCTTGTTTTTTCCGTTCCCTGGGGAGCCTTTCTTCTGTCTGCTCACGTATTTCCTCTAACTCCCGGCTGAGCCTTTCTATTTCTTTCCTGCAATACTCCAATTCCAGTTCCGATTTTTCACATTCCTTCTGTCTTTTTCCGGATAATGTAGAAACGGATTTCTGGATTTCCTTTTTTCTTTTCTGCAGCCCTGAAAGTGCCGCTTCCAAGTCTACGTTTCCCGTTCCCGCTGTATAATAATTTGCTGCAAGATTTTTCAAAGCTTTGGCAAGCTCCGGTCCCGGCTCTGCTCTTAACTGGGCGACCGCTGCGGTATTTTCAAACCCGGCTTTATCAAGGTCAGATAAAATCGCCTCTAAATCGCCGTCTTGTTCAGACAATTCTTCACCGTCATCCAGACAGAATAACCTTGTCTTTTTCCCATTTTTGGTAAAATCTCTTTCTAGTTGGAAGTGTTTTCCCCCACATTCAAACTGCATCATTCCGCTATAATATGCCGGCATATCCCACGGTTCATACTGATGAAACATATCATTGGAAGCCGCCTTTCCTCGTCCTCTTTCGATATCAAACAGCATACTTTTTATAAATGCATACACAGTTGATTTCCCGATTTCATTTTCTCCGCAAAACAAATTGATCCCTTCTGCAAGCTCTATATGTTTATCATGAAATTTTCCAAAACTTCTGATTTCCAGTCGTTCTATCTTCATTTCTATCCTTTCCTTGTTTCCAAAATAGCACGCACACCTTCATATAAAGCCATTTCTTCCAGTAATTCATCTTCCTGCCCGGCATTTTGAAAACTTCTGATATATTTTCCAAGCAGATTGTCACGATTCTTCCTCTCTAATTTTTCAAAATCATAACTTGGATTTGTCATATCTATAATGTCTATTATATTTCCATACGGATCCATTAAATCTACGGCAAATTCAATGTCCGGATCACGGAATCCTGTCAGAGTAATGCGATACATATTTTCTCTGCCATCTTCTTCAATTGTTTTTCTTATTTCTTCTTCCAGTATTTTTCCGTTCATGGTTTGATCCACCAAAATCTCTGTGTGGATATATTCTCTCCCGGCAAATGGCACAAACCTAGTATATACTACACCATTTTCGGCTGTTCCCAACACAAAACCATGTTGTCCTGTGTCATTCGGATCTGTCGGTTCCAGTGCTCCGCTGTACAGACTGTTTTCTTCACAGTTTCTATCTGCTTTATGAATATGTCCCAACGCTGTATAATCATAGCCAAGCTGCCGGACTTCCCTCTTTCGAAAAGGCAGATGCTTTTCATCCCCTCCGTGTAAAAGAAGAATTTCGTTCTCCTGGCTTCTTTTACATTTCCAGGAAGCCAAGAGCCCGTTTCTTATTTCTTTTTGCTGATAACTAAATCCCGAAACTGCTGTTTTCAGTTCCGGAAACTCTGCTTTTTCCAACCGATCGGAAAATAGCGGATAGACATTATCTCCCCATCGGAACTTTCTATAATGTGAATCCGCTTTCACATAATCATGATTTCCGGCCGTAAGAACCACTTTTGTATGAGTCAGCCTGTCAAACAGAGAACTGACTTCTTTCAATTCTTTTAAAAGCGGCTGTCGGTGAAACAGATCCCCTACGATCAAAAGCAGATCGACCTTATTCTCTTCACAAAATGTAAGCAGACGTTCAAAACTTTCCCATATTTCTCTCGGCCTTCTGTCTGTATATGCTTTTCCCGCATCCGGTCTGACTCCCAGATGAACATCAGCTGTGTGAACAAATTTCAACTTCTTCGTCTCCTTTCCCGGCATTTGGAAGAATGACAATAAATCTCGTCTGGATTTCATCGCTTTGAGCCGAAATTTCTCCTCCGTGAAGTTCTACTATTTCTTTTGCAATAGCAAGCCCAAGCCCTGCTCCTCCCGTAGAACTTGATCTGGATTCATCTGCCCGGTAAAACTTTTCAAAAATATGATTCAACTTTTCTTTCGGAATTTTAGCTCCCTCATTAGAAAAAACAATGCATACTTTTCCTTCTGTCTGTGAGAGACTGATATGAATTGTTGTCCCCCATTTACTATAAGAAATAGCATTCCTCATCAAATTATCAAATACTCTTGCAAGTTTGTCCGGATCTGCCTCCACAATGATATCCTCCGTAAAATTCACTTCACATGTCAGATTTTTCTCCTGAAGCACCACATACAATTCATCCACGATCTGTTCCAACATTCTGCTCAGGTTCAGTTCCGATTTTTCCAGAACGATATCTTGTGCATTAAATTTGGCGATGTCAAACAGCTCTCCAAGAAGTTCTCCAAGCATCAATGCTTTCTCCAAAGATATTTTCGTATATTTACATCGCTCTTCCATATCCATTTCCGGATGAGATTCCAACATACTCAAATAAGCAACAATGGAAGTAAGAGGTGTCTTCAGATCATGGGCAAGAAATACCACAAGGTCATTTTTCCTCTGTTCGCTCTCCTGCATTTCTTTTTTCTGGCTCTCCAGTGTATATTTGATACTGTTTAATTTTCTTTCAATCGGCTTTAGTTCCGAAATAAGATGGACAGGTTCATTTGATTCGGAAACAATATTTTCAATTCCTTCCTCGATATCTTCCAGATATTTTGTCATTTTGGACAGTGCCACATAGAAAAAAAGCGCAAACAGTCCGAGGAAACCAATCATCATAAAGAAGTTTTTATTGTTACCCAATACTTTCCAGTATAAATCAATGGCAACAGACTCCTGTACATGAAAAAATTTCAAAATACCGATAAAAATTTCCGAAACATCATTATTGTAAACCCCATCAATGATATATTTCAGCAAAAATCCACCGACCAGAACCGTAAGCGCCGTTACAAACACCGTCTGCAGCAAAATACTTAATTTCAGCTTTTTATATTTACTTTTCTTTAATTTCCCCGGTTTATTCTTCAACCTTATATCCCACTCCCCAGACAGTCTTGATAAAATCAGATTTTCCCATTGGCCCGCTCATCTTTTCACGAAGATGTCTGATATGTACCATGACGGTATTGTTACTGTTCTTGTAATATTTTTCGTGCCATACATTTTCAAACAGTTCCTCCGAACTGATGACCCTTCCTCTGTTTTCACATAGAAGCCATAAAATATCAAATTCAATCGGAGTCAGTGTCAGGCTTTGTTCATTATAGACACATTCGTGGGATTTTCTGTCGAGAAATAACCCCTTGAAATCAATCACATCGATTTCTGTCTTTATACCGTCATTATATTTTGTATATCTTCTAAGCTGTGCCTTTACACGTGCAACAAGTTCCAACGGGTTAAACGGCTTCGCAATATAATCATCCGCACCTAATGTCAGTCCCGTAATCTTATCCATATATTCTGTCTTGGCAGTCAACATGATCACCGGAAATGTATATTTTTCCCTTATTTTTTTTAGAATCGTGAATCCGTCGATATCCGGAAGCATCACATCCAGAAGTGCCAGATCGATCTTTGTAGATTCTATACAGGCAAGGGCTTCCTCGCCTGTATAAAATTTCATTACTTCGTACTGGTCATTCTTTAAATAAAGCTCTATTACATCTGCAATTTCCTTTTCATCGTCCACAACCAGGATATGATTCATCATTTGTCCCCTTTTCTAACCAGTTCAAATCATTTACAGTTCACAGTTGTTTACCGTTCTTGGGAACGGAAGCACGTCACGGATATTTGTCATTCCTGTCAGATACATCACACATCTTTCAAAACCAAGTCCGAATCCCGCATGACGTGTAGAACCATATCTGCGAAGATCCAAATAGAAGCGGTATTCATCTGTTTCCATGCCAAGTTCTTTCATACGGTTCAATAACTTGTCATAGTCATCTTCCCTCTGGCTTCCGCCGATGAGTTCTCCGATTCCCGGCACAAGACAGTCAACTGCCGCAACCGTTTTTCCGTCTTCGTTCATTTTCATATAGAATGCCTTGATATCCTTCGGATAATCCGTTACAAATACCGGACGTTTGTAAATCTCTTCTGTCAGATAGCGCTCATGCTCTGTCTGAAGATCTGTCCCCCACTCTACTTTATATTCAAATTTGTCATTATTTTTCTTCAAAATCTCAACTGCTTCTGTATAAGTAACTCTTGCAAACTCAGAGTTTGCCACATTGTTCAGTCTGTCCAGAAGTCCTTTGTCAACAAAGGAATTAAAGAATTTCATTTCTTCCGGAGCATGTTCCAACACATAGTTGATGATATATTTCAGCATTGCTTCTGCAAGATCCATGTCATCTTCAAGATCCGCGAATGCAATCTCCGGTTCCACCATCCAGAATTCTGCTGCATGGCGTGTCGTATTGGAATTTTCTGCACGGAAAGTAGGTCCGAATGTGTAAACATTCCGGAATGCCTGTGCATAAGTTTCTGCATTTAGCTGCCCGCTTACGGTAAGACTTGTTTTCTTATTGAAGAAGTCTTTACTGTAATCAATGCTTCCGTCTTCACACTTCGGCACGTTTTCAAGATCCATTGTTGTCACCTGGAACATTTCCCCTGCACCTTCACAGTCATTTCCCGTGATCAGAGGTGTATGGACATAAACAAATCCTCTTTCCTGGAAAAACTGATGAATCGCATAAGCAATCAGGGAACGGACACGGAATACTGCCTGGAATGTATTAGTTCTTGGGCGCAAATGTGTCATCGTTCTTAAATATTCCAATGTATGACGCTTTTTTTGAAGCGGATAATCCGGTGCAGAAGCACCTTCTACCACAATCTCCTCCGCTTGGATTTCAAAAGGCTGTTTTGCCTGTGGTGTGGCGACAAGTGTTCCCGTCACGATGATGGCTGCCCCTACATTCAGCTTTGAAATCTCCTTAAAGTTGTCCATTGTATCATGATAAACGATCTGGATCGGTTCAAAGAAAGAACCGTCATTTACAACAATAAATCCAAATGCCTTGGAGTCACGGATACTTCTCACCCATCCTCCTATGGTCACCTTCCGGTCCAGATATGTTTCTGTCTGTTTGTACAATTCTTTGATTGTTATCAGTTCCATGTTTCCTCCTCCTCTTCTTTTCCGGCTGATATATGTACTCTATTATATCATGCTTTTTCCCAGATTACACTAAAGAATTTTCTTTGAGTTATTAAAAAATCGGGGACGTGTTCCGATGTATCGGAACACGTCCCCGACCTGTCTTATTTTGTATAACCCACAAACGTATTCCCGCTTGCTTTTACCATCTCATTCATTTTTTCCTGTGTCACGGTTTTTTCAGACTGTGTACCCAGATCGAAATAAGTTACGGTTTTTTTATCATATCCTGTAAGCAATACGGCATTTCCGTTACCCGTAAGAGCTACGACCGGTGTATTCCTGCTTATCAAATAAAGCACCTGTTCTGTTGTACATCCGGATAATTCCAGTACCTCTCCAGAAGCATTGTCATTTACAAACTCAATGACCGATTCATCATTTTTTTCCCTTTTTTCAAAATCAAGCTTTGTATTTTCTCTCTGCATAATGATACGTACGCCTGCTTCCAACCGGTTTTCACCTTCTCTGACGGATGTGTCCCCAAGATCCGTAATCTCATAAGAAACCGGCTTATTTCCGCTTTCATAAACATAAGCAAGCCTTGACGTTACGACAACTCCTCTTAATTCTTCCGCTTTCTTTACTGCGTATCCGGCATTCTGATAAATTCCCTGTAACTTTCCTTCCCCATATACATAATAGCTTCCTTTTTTAGAAGAAGAATCAAAGGAAAGCGTCATCTGTCCTTTTGCCATGACCAGTTTCGGCTCCAGAAGTTTCGGGGATCTGTCTGTAATTCCATCAGCATACTCCAAACGTATCTGTGTCCCTTTTTGTTCCGTCCTGTAAGTTTCAACGGATATATTGCTTTCTTCTCTTTCTTCATTATTGGTAATATAATCTTCCGCTATATAATTATAAGAATTTCCTGTTTTTACCGCTCTCTTTAGAGTTGCCATATCATCTTCAAATACCACATCCAAAATATAGGTCTGATCCACTTGATAGGTTTTGACGGTTTCATTTCTCTGGTTTCTGATCTCCAGCTTATACATCGGAATCACAGTCTGACCTGATGCTGTAATTCCGGAATCTCCCTGTCTTGCAGTACCGTACATAAAATCGTTTCGTATAAATCCAAGTGGACGTATGCTTTCTTCTTTACCTGCCTCTACAAGATATCCTTTTCCTGTGGCAAGATTCAGGACTTCAATCTGTGTTGCATTATTTAGCTCACCTTTTTTCTGATATGCCAGAAGTTTTCCGTCTTCCGAACTTACATACTGACCTTGGTGCAGATTTTTCACAAGAGTTTTTCGTGTATCGTGAATAAGATCTACTTCATAAAGCGTGCCGTCCTGCATCATATAAAGCTTTCCGCTTCCTTCACTGTAATAGATCAATTTCCCCGGATCACTTGTCAGTACCGATGCCGACTTCACACTTGGAATAAATACTTTTTCTTCTACAGAATTTTTATTGATATCATAAAAATATACCGAAACCCCGACTTCTCCCTCATGAGGTCCCCGGTTTACATAGCCCGATACGGTAAAGGTAGTACTGCCATCCTTATCCATACTTACAAGCTGTACCACATGATCATCATAATTTCTTCCGCTTTTGTCTTTTTCATCCTCATATGTGAATACACGGGAAAGTTGATTTTCTTTCTTATTATAATTCCATAATTCCCTTTCCTGTACAAAAGATACAACACTTCCTTCTTTGTTGACCAAGTAATCCACATTTGCATCGGTAACTCCGAGCAGGATACCGTCTTTATCAAGCTTTGCCGTTTCTCCGTCAAAAATCTGATTCATCGTTCTGTTATAATCCAGAAGATACATCTGCTTATTGTCGGAATACCGTACTCTGAAATACTCGTTTACATTGTATCTTTCTGTTTGGTCATCGTCCCCTTTGCAATCTGTCTGGTAAGAAAGCAAAACAGACATATAGTAAGAATTGGCTTCTTTAATTTCCCATTTTACCTCTCCTACTATCTTTGGTTCCAGATTTCCCCATGTAACATGATCAAAGTCAGAATGGATCGTTACTGTTTGATAAGTGGAATTATCCCCTTCACTACTTGGTTCCAAAGCCTTTTTTAATTCCACGGCTGCCGTCTTGTCTCTTTCCTTGTCAAAGAAATTTTTGACATATGCCATACATCTTTGCATATTCCAGTCTGCAGAATTACCGATGCGTGTATAATAATATGCTCTTTTATCGCCTTCCAGGTTTAACGTAATCTTAAGGAATCGTTCTCCTTCCGAAAGTACCTTTTCCGGAATAGAAAGTTCCACTGTATTTTTCTCTATCTTCGCTTCTCTCGAATACAGTTTTTTTCTACCGTCCATGGAATAGATTTCATACGAAACAGAAGTCACCTTCTTATCCGCATCATCAATTTTTGCATTAATTACACCGTTTTCCACAGGTGTGATGGTATCCCTCATTGTGGAAATTTCCATTTCATTTGTATAACCTTTCAGGTTATTGATCTCAAAATTTTCATATTGAAAAGAAATCTCCGGCAAAGACGCACTTCCCATCTCCGTTGTAACGTCGTCTTCTTTTCTATTTGTCATATAACTAAACAACACAATCGCCAGTATAAAAATTACTGCCAATATTCCTGCATGTATTGCCTTTTGCTTCATTGTAAAACTCCCCTTTTATAAAAGCGTACTGATCGTCGGTTTTATGTGAAGAAACTGTTCACATTCCTGTATTATATGCTGATTATCTGCCTTCTTTCCTGTCTTTACGGCACGGATTAAAATATTTTTCGGTGTATGTTCCATATCGATAAATTCCAAGATCTGCGTATCATAGCCTTCTCTCTTCAAATATTCTGCCCTCAATCCATCGGTGACAAGTGCCGACATCCTCTCTTTCAAAAGACCATAAGACAGAATCGGACTTAAAATATCATTTTGAATCTGTCTGTTGACCTCATGCTGGCAACACGGGACAGATAAGATTACTTTCGCATTCCATCTGACCGCTTTTGCAAGAGCATAATCTGTAGCTGTATCACAGGCATGGAGTGTCACAACCATGTCTACTTCTTTTACACCTTCGTATTGTGCAATATCTCCCGTCAAAAACTTCAATTTTTCATATTTATATTTTTCTGCAAGCTGATTACAGTGATTGATTACATCTTCCTTCAAATCCAGTCCAATGATACGGATATTATAATGCTTCATTTCATGAAGATAGTAATATAAAGCAAAAGTCAGATAAGATTTCCCGCATCCAAAATCAAGAATCGTGATCTCCTTTTCTTTCTGTAACTGCGGAAGAATGTCCTCTATAAATTCCAGATATCTGTTAATCTGACGGAACTTGTCAAATCTGGAATGAACAATCTTTCCTTGCTGCGTCATCACTCCAAGATCTTTTAAAAACGGAATATCCATCCCTTCTTGAAGGATATAGTTCTTTTTTCGGTTGTGAGAAAGATCCGGCAGATCTTTCTGTGATCTTGTCATCTTTTTTTCCTTAACAGTAATCTTTCCTTTTTTGCTCACTAATATGAGAATCTGACTGTTTTTCATATCAATCTGCATTTAACGAAATTTTTCCATCCACCAGATGGCTTTTTCAAGTGCCTGATCCGCTTCCAGATTTTCATGGAAAACCTGTTTTCCTTTAAACGTTTCGAATTGAAAATACAGTCTGTCTGCTTTGAGAATCGGACGAATCTTCACTTTTGATGCTTCTTCATCATTGCGTGGATTACTCAAAACAGCAGCCAAAAATTCTATGCAAAATACCTTTTGAAGGCATTGTCTTAACTCTGTCATTCTTCGACATTCCTTTCTATTATTTTCACTGTACTATTGTAATGCGTATTTTCTCAAAACGCAAGGAGAGGATATGCAAAATATCCTCTCCTTTTCTCTTCTTTTCCATTGTTTTTTAAGAAACAGACCCCTTGTTCTTTTCTTCTGTCTCCTGTTTGGTGGATTTCTTTTTTTCGCTTTCTTTTATCAATCTTCGTATCCTTGGAAAAGTAATGATTACTTTAAATAAATCTCCGTCTAAATAAAGTTCAAATGTTCCGCCTTGAAGTTCTGTGAGGTTCTTTGCGATGGAAAGTCCCAGACCGCTTCCTTCCGTACTTCTTGATACATCTCCGCGTATAAAACGTTCTGTCAGTTCATCCGCAGAAATATTCAACTGTTGTTCTGACACGTTTTTCAGAATAAATTTGACGGTACCCGGCTGCAGGATAAGATCCCCATAGACTCTGGAACCTTCCATGGCGTATTTTGCCGCATTGTTGAACACATTAGCAAATACTCTCCACATCCTTCTTCCGTCTATTCGTACAACAGCAGGTTCATCCGGCATATTTAATATCACTTTCAGATCCCTTGCCTCGAATTTCTCTTCGTATTCTCCTTCTACCTGATAAATCAGTTCTATGAGATTTAATTCCATCATTTCCAGTTTGATATTTCCGCTGCTTACTTTGGAAGCTTCCACTACGTCTTCCGTAAGAGTTTTCAGTCGTTGTGCTTTCATTTCCAAAATATCCAGGTAGTTACGGATTTTCGGATCTTGAAAATTCTCACGCTTCAAAATATCTACATAATTGATAATAGAAGTCAGCGGTGTTTTGATGTCGTGGGATACATTCGTAATCAAATCCGTTTTCAGTCTTTCATCCCTCACGCTTTTTTCCAACGCCCTATTAAGTCCTTCTCCAAGCCGGTTAATGGTCTGGGCGATTTCTAATGTTTCCCCGCTTAATCCGTCCAACGGAATCTTAAAGTTCACGTTTCCTTTTGCAATCTCAGATAATCCCTTTTTTATCTTCTGTCTTGAAGATACATATTTTAAGAGTAAAAGTCCGGCAGTCACATTGATTACGATGCCGATCATGATAAATGGTGTACTTCCCCACACAAAAAACTGGATGATCAGGAACATAACATATAAAACCATGATTTTTACAGAAGCAGATTTGTGCTTCCATGCTTCTTTCAGCACATCAGAAATCCGTTTCGCCAAACTGTTTGACCACAATGTTTTTGCCTTTACTCTTCTTATAAAACTCAAATAAAACCAGAAGAAAAACAGGCAGCTGATAAACACAACAATACCGATCATCATCATATAGTAAATCGGGAGATCACTACCGCTTTGCCATGCCGATTCATAATAATAATATTCGTAGGCAGAAACATACCTCTCAATCCATGTTTGACAGAAATAAAGAGAGAGTGCCCACAATCCGATCACAAAAACTGCGGCTATTTCCGTTTTCCAATGATCAAATCCAGTTAAAACAATACCATCATCACCGTTTTTGTTGCTGTGCCCCGAAATAATCGTAATCCATATAATAAGAGAAAAAAACAAAATCAGGCATCCCCACGCAACTTCCGATGCGATGTCTACATAAGATACAATCCCTTTATAATAATTTTGTTCTCCTTTAAATGTGTCGGGAACCGGATAGTCTGTATCCACCGATGCCATAAACACATAATTGGTGTCCTCATCAATCCGATCATATGAACCGATCACCTCGTTTTTCCAACTCTGTGCCTCTTCCGATGCATTGGAAAATGTAGATTCAAACCCTGCAAGCTTTGGTGTCACAATCACATAAGCCCCGTTTTTTTTCATTGCTGCCGTGTAGCTTTCGATTTCTGAGATATCTTTAAATTCCTGCCTGTTTGAAAAAATCTGCCCTCGGTCATAATCTACTAAAATATAACTGTAATTTGTATTACCTTCTTCCCATTCACTTGGTGCTTCTCTGTAATTTTTCACATCATTATATAACGTAGACAATGTAACGGACAGTTCATGATATGCATCCTTCAACTTTCCGTTCCATTTCGGGTCTGTATTTGCCAAATCCACAAGATTTTTTGCTCCATCAAGAGGATATGGTTCCTTTAACACTTCATTTCCACATCCGAGATTCCAACAGTCCGTATATATCTTTTTATGATTCTTGTCAACAATTTCCCCAAAACTTTCCGTTCCGTCTGTTTGGGTTAACAAACGATTCAGCTTTTCTTCCTTTGAAATATATTCTCCGTTTGTCGTAAATTCTATCTCTCCGTTTTTCATTGCTTTTTGGAAATCGTTTCCATAATAGTAATAATAACTTCCGTCTTCTTTCAAACAGACAATCACGGTTGTCACATATTTTTCTTCAAACTCTTCCTGTGACTGTGTTCCGTTATACGCATTGATATAAATTTCGCTCCACTGTTCCAGATCCTGCAGACGATATGCAATTCCCGTATGATTAATACCATCCTGCTCCAGATTATCAGAAGAATATCGAGAAACATCAATCAGTTTTTCCGGATCATATTTCCCGTTCGTTTCAAATTTATCCTGTGTCTGGAGCTGAGAAAGAACCTGCTTGGATATACTTTTCATATGCTCTGAAAAATTGTAAGTTTCTTCATAATGTTCCGGCACTTTTTCAAACGGGATCAGATATCTTAATCCCGCAGCCTGTGCTACCCAGACAAAACAAATTGTGCTGACAACAATGCAAATATGTGCCAATATCAACAACAACCCTTTATTCGTTGCCGAATAGTACCATTTCTTCATATCATATCCTTTCTTACAGCTTTTCTATTTTATATCCGACTCCCCACACAACTTTTAAATATCTTGGATCTTTCGGATTGATCTCGATTTTTTCACGGATATGACGGATATGTACTGCAACCGTATTGTCCGCTCCGATTGCTTCTTCATTCCAGATATTCTCATAAATTTGATTAATGGAAAAAACTTTCCCCTGGTTTTTTACAAGAAGGAGAAGGATATCATATTCCGTAGGTGTCAGCTTGACCGGTTCCCCGTCAACGGTTACTTCCTTCAAGTCATCATTGATAGAAAGTCCTCCTACCGTATAAACCTTTTCCTGATTTCCTGCTTCGGCTGTACTTCCAAGTTTTGTATATCTTCTGATCTGAGATTTCACTCTTGCAACCAGTTCTAAAGGATTAAATGGTTTGGTGACATAATCATCTGCACCGATATTCAACCCTAATATCTTATCTGCATCTTCTGATTTTGCAGACAAAATAATAATAGGAAGGCTTAATTTCTCCCGAATCTTCAAAGTTGCACGGATACCATCCAGTTTTGGCATCATGATATCTATGATCAGAAGATCCACTTTCTCTTCATTGAGAATTTTTATCGCCTGCTCACCGTCATATGCTTTTAAAATCTCATATCCTTCCTGAGAAAGATATATCTCTATCGCCTCAACAATCTCTTTATCATCATCGCATACCAGTATTCTAAACATATTGCTCACCTCATTCGTTCATTTCTATATATAAGCATAGCAGATATTTTTTAAGTCCCAAAGACAAAAATTCTTAAAACTTCATGAATAATCTTATTCTCATGCACATTGCACCTAATTTCCAAGTATGGTACAGTAATAGAGTAAAAACTTATAAAGGAGAGGTGACTTTATGAACACTTTAAAACGATTTATACATTATTATAAACCTTATCGAACAGTCTTCTTTCTGGATCTGATCTGTGCAACGATCATCAGTCTGATCGACCTTGTGTATCCTCAGATTTTACGTACCGCTACAAACTCTCTTTTTACAAAGGAAAGCCCTGTTATCCTACGTACATTGCTTCCTCTTGGAATCGGCTTGTTTGTCATGTATGTGATTCAAAGCCTTTGCAAGTATTATGTCAGTTATCAGGGACATATGATGGGTGCTTATATGGAACGGGACATGCGTCAGCAGTTGTTTGATCATTATGAAAAGTTGTCTTTTTCTTATTATAACAGCCATAATTCCGGTCAAATGATGAGTAAACTTGTTTCAGACCTTTTTGACATCGCAGAGTTTGCCCACCACGGTCCGGAAAATCTTTTTATTTCGTTAATCAAAATTGTCGGCTCATTTACCTTTTTATTCCTGATTAACTGGAAATTGGCGATTCCACTAACGTTCCTTGTTATCTGTATGTTTTTATTCTCTTTAAGCCAGAATAAACGTATGCAGGCAACTTTTATGGAAAACCGTCGTAAAATCGGTGATGTAAACTCCAGTCTTCAGGATACACTTGCCGGCATCCGCGTGGTACAGTCTTTTGCAAACGAAGACATTGAGCGAAAGAAATTCCACAAAAGCAACCATGCATTCCTTCTATCAAAAGATGCCAATTATAACTGCATGGGCGGATTCATGGGATGGAATCTTTTCTTCCAGGGTATGATGTATCTTGTCACCCTTGTTTTCGGCGGTTATCTCATTGCCAAAGGTCAAATGGCCGCAACAGATCTTGCAATGTATGCTTTATATATCGGAATCTTTATCAGTCCAATCCAGATTTTGGTAGAATTAACGGAAATGATTCAAAAGGGCTTTTCCGGTTTCCGCCGTTTTCTGGATGTCATGGATACAAAGCCGGAAATTAAAGACAAACCGAACGCCGAAGAACTGCACGATGTTAAAGGACTCGTTTCCTATGAAGATGTTTCTTTCTGCTATGCAGATGATGATACACCGGTACTGTCCCATATTTCATTCCAGATCCCTGCCGGTCGTTCCATCGCTCTTGTCGGTCCTTCCGGAGGAGGAAAAACAACCATTTGCTCCCTTCTCCCTCGTTTTTATGACGTTTCCGAAGGCCGCATCACCATCGATGGAAAAGATGTACGTGATCTGAAACTAAAATCACTCCGTGAACAAATCGGCATTGTACAGCAGGATGTATATCTTTTCTGCGGAACCATCAAAGAAAACATTGCCTATGGTAAACCTGGGGCATCCATGGAAGAAATCATCGAAGCCGCAAAACGTGCCAACATCCATGACTTTATCGAAGAACTTCCGGACGGATACGACACCTTTGTAGGAGAACGTGGAACCAGACTGTCAGGAGGACAAAAGCAGCGTATTTCCATTGCCCGTGTCTTTCTTAAGAATCCTCCGATCCTTATTTTGGACGAAGCCACAAGTGCTCTGGACAATGAAAGCGAACGCCACATCCAGAAAAGCCTGGAAGAACTGGCCAAAAACCGTACTACGATCACCATCGCCCACAGACTATCCACGATCCGCAATGCTGATGAGATCATTGTCATCACGGAAAAAGGAATTTCTGAACGGGGAACCCATAAAGATCTGCTTCAGAAAGACGGCATCTACGCACACTACTACAAAATGCAGTTTGAAGGTTTGGAAACAGACGAAGTCATTTCTTAAGGAATTCGTCCGTATTTTCAATTATATTAAAAGTTTCTTAATAAACTTTCCAGTTCTTTTAGAGATTCAACACATTTTAGACACATTTACTGGTTATACTATAAATCAGATAGTTGATTAACACTCACTATCTCCCCCCTCATAAAGTAGACACTTCGAGGGTATCCTCGAAGTGTTACACTTTACTCTCATTCCTTTAGATAACTATAAAACAGCAAAACCCGTTAGCCCTTGTGGTTAGCGGGTTTTCGCTGTTTATGTCTTCTCCTAAAATCTGTTTCGGACAAATTTGGGACAAATGATTTTCTAAAGAAATGTTGCATCTTTTCTATTCTCTTTTTTATCCTTGTGGCAAATGTCTTATTAACAACAAAAAGTACATTTGTTCTTTATGAATTGATGTCCGATTTAAGCCATTAGAATGTTATAGAGATACTCGAGATATTTTGTCCTCATATTTGCTTTTCTTTCTAATCATTCTAACCAAAACTTGACGCGAATGGCGGTATAAATCTGAGAAGGGATTAACGGACCGGCAGGTTTCCGAACTATTTACAACATATGGAGTATGGGAATATATTTATTCTATTCCCACTTTGAAGCCCTTCATACAACCGGAGAAAAGTATATCATAGATGATATTGATATGTATATCAGAGAAAGACGATAAGCTAAAACATTCCTAGCTGTTCAGGATGGATAGTTGAAATAAAAATAAACAAGAGGACTTGCAAGGTTTGTGACCTTTCAAGTCCTCTTATGTATCATGGTGGTACTGGCTGTGTCCGTTCCGTAAAGAACTGCCCTACGGCAATCGGCTTCGCCTTGTCCCTTTACCTACTGAATATCTACAAAACTGAAATTTGCACTTTTTCTATTATACTTTTTCTAATCGTTGGATAGCTTCTTCTTTACTCTCTACAAAGAAAAAATCCTGACCTTTATTTGACTCATATATAAAATCTTTTAATGGTTTACTTGTATAATGGGAATAATCACCGTAAATCGCCAATTTTATATGATAATTCTTATATTTCTGTAATATTTCCCCTGCCAAACCTGTACTTAAAATAAAGAAATCCTCTATGACCGCATGTTTATCAATTACAATTTTACTCGCACCTGTTTCATATTTTACAGTCATTGCTAAATCTAATGCTGATGGTGTATCAATTAACACCTTTTCATCACTGGAAACAACTGCAAGTTCAATTCCATTTTTTGTTAAATATTCGATTTTCATAATAACCTCCTAAATTAAATTTGCAGTGCAAATTCCAGTTAACGCAGAATTTTAGCACAATATATACATTTTGTCAAATTCCAGTAAGTGACATTTATTTCCCATTCGTCCTTACTCAATTCTATCTTATCTATATCTTTAATTTTCTTCGTGTTTCTTCATTGACTTTTTGATATTTTTTATCCCCACTCAAGAAGCGTCTTATTTGCATAATTCACAGTTCTATTATCTTCATCCGGTTCAATCCCGAATAACAAATAGGATGAGCATCAAAGTCAGTGAACTTATCGCACTCAGCAAAATCTTTCATGCTGATATTTCCGAGTTCTTTGACGGGCTGATATCATTTAACCCGGTCAAATCGGGACAAATAAATATAACACTTTATGTGTAAATCCATTTTAAAAACCCGTTAACCTTTTTGATTAGCGGGTTTTCGTTGTTTATTCGGTTTCTCCGATATTTACAATTTGTTATTTAATGCAACATGATTTTCATAGTCTGTAATCCCGGCACCACTATTTGGCTTTATCATTGAGTATACCGTATCAGCCGCAAAAGCGGTAAGTAAAACAACACAAAGGATAATGGCAATCTTACGAGGAATTTTTTTAAATATCTCGTCAAAAAATGGAGCCACAATATAAATGAACACGCATCCTCCAAGTCCGAAAACAAGCAGGCCTTCTGCACAGATTCTTCCGTGAAGATTCAGGAAATACCCTGTATAATTCCACCAATACATCTGTTTAAATTCCCACAAAAACAGTGCCACAAAATATTCTACCACTCCACATACAACAACCGTCAGGAAAA
This sequence comes from uncultured Drancourtella sp., assembly GCA_937880845.1. Classification (GTDB taxonomy): domain Bacteria; phylum Bacillota; class Clostridia; order Lachnospirales; family Lachnospiraceae; genus Sellimonas. Next base: position 53,597 of record CALFLL010000020.1, on the reverse strand, counting down.
AAGTAACAAGGGGTTTGTCTACAAATCTTTTCAAGAGTAGTATCACCAAAACTCCGCCTGTTCCATAAATAGGTAGCCAAGGCCCATGAAAGAAACCTCTATTTACAAAAACGCCGTCACCAAAAAGATGAAGGGAAACTTCCCAAAGCCATCCGATCATTGAAAAAGCAAAAAAGATTAAAATGACAGAACACCAGGAATATGTTCTATGATAATCAAGTTTTATCCATTTTTTTGTATCCGGATTATATAAAGGATAGTTTTCTACAGGGTAGTCTTCCATATCCGAATCGGTAAACAACAGATTGTCATTTAAATACTCATAATGAATGTATTTTTGATCTAATGCTTCTTGTCTAAGTTCTGAATACCATTCGGCATATACTGTTTCTACATAAGGGTTGATCCAGATGTAACGCAAAATCCCAAAAGTAAATAAATTAAGGATTCTCCATCCTAAAAAAGATACATCCAGGAAAAATGCTTTCATCTTATTTCCATACATCATTCTACGAGATAATTCAAAAGCTTCTTTATGTCCGATATCCGGATTTTCCGCCAGTATATATGGAATCATCTTATAAGAATATCGCTTAATGATTCCACCAATGATCGTCAAATCCCACAAGAAGATAAAAACAGATCTTTCAAACATGGTAAAAGCCGTTTTCTTCCACCTCCTGACACGCCAGGGAAAGAGCAGTCTTCCGGATTTGACTTGCCTGTAAGAACGGTTTTCTAACAGAAAACGGCATTGTCCTACAACAAGCACATTACTTATAAAAGCCAAAAAAAGAAGAAGAAGGACTACACCTAATAAAATAATTGCTCCTTGTGTAGCTTGCTTTTTGAGAAGAATATCATCCATTGCATGTACAAATCCATAAAGAACGGATTTATCTTCTGTCATACGATTATAAACATGTGCAAGAGCACCTTTTTTAGGTGAGTAGAGTTCGCCTAACACTCCCAAAATTTCATTATGTTCCGGTGCATTTCTCTGCCGTATAGTAAAGTAAAGATCATTCATGATCTGGGCATTGGACGGAATCTCAAATCGACCTCCCACAAAATGCTTAGCAGCATTATCTACATGGTGGGTAACTCGCATACCACTTGAAATAAATCCTACCAACAAACAGATTCCTAAAATTCTCCAAAAGTTTTTTCTCAAAGATTTTTTTGCACTTTGTTTCAAATTTTTATAATGCCACATATACTCTTCTCCTTCTTTTGTATTTTATATACAAGAGTATAGCATATTTAGCAATCTTTACTTATATTTTCCGTAATAACAGCCAAATTTTTATTTAATTCATCAGCCCCATTTAATCGTATCACCTTACACGTAAGAGATCTTAACCACGCTTCATGCCCCTGTAAGGTACATCCGCCCGTTCCGGAATCATATCCTGAAATATCCTTTAAAAAATTTTTATGGTGCTCATACATATCTCCACCTTTTAAAATACGCTTTCCAAATAATTGTAATTCTCGATTATGAACTCGTTCTATGCGTAACTGTGTATCTGTATATAAGAAGACAACAAGTTCAAAAAACGGATCAAAATATTCATGAAAAGAGTCCATAGACCCTGCCATTACAAAATGCTCACAGTTTGATATTGCCTCCGTCAAACGACTGATTTTCTCTTTTTTACAATACATTTTCGTGAAAGGAATATCCGTGTCTTTTTGCCATATATAATCATCAATATCCACAAATGCATATCCTAATTTTTCAGCTGTCATTTTACCAATAGTACTTTTTCCCGAACCCGCAGGACCCATAATCATAATTCCCGTTGCCATTTAATTTTTCCTCCTTTCTTTTTCTCTATAATAATGTAAAACCCTATCATCAAAAATATCCTGCTTTGAAATCTTTCGTTTTCAAAGCAGGATATTTTTTTATTCTGCAAAATTTCCCTTAAAATTTTCCGTAATGTATTTTTTCCATCGGAAGTTTGTCCAGTTCATACGGAGCTTTTTCTTCATTTGGTACACCTACTGTAAGGATTGCCTGAAGTTTATAGTTTTCCGGGTAGCCAAGAAGATCTCTTACAAATACTTCTGTATCTCTTCCGTCATCTGCTTTGCGAAGTCTTCCCTGTACCCAACAGCTTCCGAGTCCCAAAGCATGTGCCATCAGGTGCATATTGCTCATAACCGCAGAGCAATCTTCAATCCATACATCGGATGCTTCTTCGTTTCCCACTACGACAATCGCACATGGTGCTTCTTTAAGCATATTTACGGAACCCGCACGGCAGTCTGCCATTTTCAGAAGCATTTCTTTATCTGTCACAACGATGAATTCCCATGGACGGATTGCCTTTCCGGATGCAGATAACATTCCGGCCTCTACGATTTTTTTTACATCTTCTTCAGCTACAGCTTCATCTGTATATTTTCTGATGCTGCGTCTTGTTCTCATAAGTTCTAATAGTTCCATTTTTCTCACCTCGTATTTATTTTACTACAATTTGATATAACTTTCCAGAACCTCTCTTAAATCTGCCTTAATACCATATTCTTTCATTAAACACAACGGTTTTATTTTTTATTATAATTTTCTATTATTTTTTGTACTATAAGTCCGATTCTGACCGCTAGCATTTCATTTGCATTATCAAAATCCATACCTGTAATCTTGGAAATTTTTTCAATACGATATGCCGCTGTCTTATAATGAACATATAAATCCTGTGCTGTTTTTGACAGATTCTGATTATATTTTAAATATACTTTTAATGTTTCCACAAGGTCTTCCTGCTGCGGTTTTTTGTAATTATACAACTTCTGCAAAGACTCCGGTATATATTCAAGAAGAAGTTCCGGATCATTCAGTTGGCACAACAGCTTAAATATTCCAAAATCGGAAAACATCATAATGCAAGACTCCCGGTCATCTACAATATCTCCCGCAATGTCAATAAAAGAAAATGCATCGTCTGCTTCTTTATAGGACTCCGGCAATCGCCTGAGCCCTTCTGCAATCTTCCCTACTCCGGCTTTCACCTTCAGATATTTGTTCCGGAAATTCACTTCATTTTGTACTTTATCCCGCATCTTCTTTAATTCTTTCCGATATTCCGACTGCGTAAGTTCCGGATCTACATCCTGTATCGCAACGATCTTGTCAATATCCCGGTGAATGCGAAGCTTGGGAAGCTGCTGCCTCACTGCCTCTTCTAGGTAATTAATATGAAGAAGTTTTTCATTAATATTAGGCTTTGATTTTCCTTCATTTACAACCCCGAAAACAATGACCCTATAATACCCGTCTTTATCTATATCAAGAAGTCTGGCATTTTTTTCCAGTTCCGTGTCGGAAGTAATCTTTCCGTTTAAAATGTTATTCAGGACATCGTTTTGGAACTTCTTTTCCAGTTCTTCCACCGCAAACTCTCTTGAAAATTCATACTGAAGTGCAACGATCGCATTTTCAATGGCAATACAGTCTATTGCCGTAAAATTTGAATTTTTTTCGGTAACTACAAGATACATTTTAAGCCCGCCGGAATTTAATTGAAGCTTCACAATATACTGGTTATGTTCCCCTTCCTGCATCAGATACTGATAATTTGTAATAATGCCCGGATCATACTGCTGAACATTCTCCAAAATCTTAAAATGTTCTGTTTCACATGTCGTTGCGGCATAACAGGTCATATTTTGATTATATAGGGAAACCGGATTTCGTACCAGTTTTTCCAACATATCCAGGATATCCTGCACCGGATTTTTCTTTCTGTTATTTGAAAATGACAATGCAGTAAAATTATCATGTGTAACTTTATAATACTTTAGCCTTGTCACTTCTTCATTAAACAAATTCTCCATGACAAAAGACATGATCTTTTGAAAAGAATATTCAAACGGAACTTCTATCAGTGGGATATGATGCTTTTGTGCATAATCTGTAAGGAGTTCGATCTTGACATCTGCCTGTTCAACCCGCCTTCCTTTTTTAAACAGCAGACCACTGATATTTTTTTTCCGAAATTCCGAAATATAATTTTTAAATTCATCAATGCTGCAGGATTTAAAGGCATATAGTCCCGTTAACAGCAACTCGCCGCCATTGATAAACTTTACGATATCCGGAGCCTCAATGATCGTAACACCTTTTATTTCATTTTGTAGCCCGTCCTCTCCGCATATTAATGTCATTTTTTTCCCTTCTTCTGCTCCCAGAAGATTTTCTACCGTAAATCCCATAATCTGTACCTTCATCATCTTTTCTGATCATCATAATAAGTGTATTTACAGTATAGTATAACACAAGACAAGGAAACTACGCCATAGGATTTTCCACCGGCGTAGTTTTGATTAGATTTCTTTATTCACTTTTTGTAAGGAGTTTTTCGGCAAGTTCTGCCATAATCGTAGATGCTTTGGCAAAATCACTGTATTTTGTAAATTCTACCGGGCAATGGCTTCTTCCTTCTTTGCTTGGAACAAACAACATAACCGTCGGTATTACCTGACCGATTTCCAGTGCATCATGTCCTGCTCCGCTTGGAAGGTATTTGTAGCTGTATCCGTGTTCCTTACAGCTTTCTTCCATTACTTTCAGCATATCCATGGAAAGATCAACAGGGGTAATGGTAAGCTTATTCTGGATTTCGTAAGTTCCACCCATGGCTTTTACTTCTCTATCCAAAGCTGCACGGATCCTATTTGCAATATCATTGATATTATCATTATTTTTAGAACGGATATCCACTGTAAATTCACATTTTTCAGCCACGATATTCATTCCTCCCGGAACCGTATTAACATATCCTACTGTCGAAACAGTTCCGTCTGCTTTTTCTCTTGCCCAATCGGCAATTTTGGAAATTACTTTTGTTGCTGCATCTACGGCATCCATCCTCATATCCATTGGCGTGGTTCCGGCATGATCGGCTCTTCCGTTTACCGTCACCATATATCTCTGGATTCCGACAATACAGTCTACCAAGCCGATTTCAAGTTCTTCCGCATCAAGAACCGGGCCCTGTTCGATATGAGCTTCCAGAAAATATCCGATAGACCCTTCCGGCCATTTTGCTTCTTCTACTTTTTCCGGATCCAGTCCATATTCTTTCATGGCTTCATAAACGGAAATTCCGTCTTTATCTTTAAATGTTCTGCAATATTCAGGATTTCTGTTTCCAAGCATGGCACCCGAACCAAAATATCCTGTTCCGAAACGCATTCCCTCTTCATCACAGAATCCTACTGCAACAAAATTACGTTTTGGTACCATTCCTTTTTCTTTTAACTGGCGTGCAACTTCAATCGCACAGACAACGCCTGCAATCCCATCAAAGTCTCCTCCGTTTACTACCGAATCATAATGAGAACCCATCATAACACAAGGAAGTTCCGGATTTTGTCCTTTTAAAATTCCAAATACATTGCCTGCTGCATCTTCATGCACTTCAAGACCTGCCTCTTCCATAAGTTCTTTGAGGAAATTCACTGCTTCACGTGCTTCCTTAGTAAACGGAAGTCTTGTACAGCCCTCTCCCGGAGTTGCCGTAAATTGTTTTAAGTGTTCCAAATCTCTTGCAACTCTTCCTGTTATTTCTTCAATCCCCATATTTCTTTTCCTCACTTTTTATTTAATCAATTTTTCCTGAGTCGTTCATAGATGTGTACCTTAATCGGATAATACAGCATTGCCGCCGCAATCACCAAAAATCCGATCAGATAGCATAGTTCATTTTCTGTATATAGTCCAATCATGATCACTGCAAATGCCATCATAATGGCAAGAAATGCAATGATCAGCCTTCCTGCATCCGTTTGAAAGATTTTTTTCTTTTCCATGGTATTCTCTCATCCTTTCCTTTTACAACATCGTCAGTATAAACATCACGATTCCGATAATGATCGTAACCGGTGCCGTCACCGTCAGAATTTTCTTTAAGGCCTTTCCTTCGTTTCCGAGAATATCCGCCGTTGTCGTACCAAGAATGATGTTGCTTGGACTTACCGCACTTCCGATTGCTCCTCCCGCAGATTGTGCGCCTAAAATCATAGCTGCATCAACATGGAGAAGATTTGCCGTTGTCATCTGAAAACTGCCGAACAAAATGTTAGAGCTCATGTTACTTCCCGTCATAAATGTTCCCAGAAGTCCGATAAACGGAGCAAGAACAACATATAATTTTCCGAGGACTTTTTCGATACCGTTTGCAAGAACCACCGTCTGTCCCGTTCCACTCATAATCTTCGACATGATCACAAGTCCGATCACGGCAATTCCTGAAGGCATTGCCATGGAAACAGATTTAACAAAAACACGTTTCGCACCACCTGATTGAATCCATCCTCTTTTTTTATAATAAACAAGGCCGATAACGGAAGAAACCAAAAGGAACAAACTGGCATGTGTAAATGGAGTAAACGGTGAAAAACATTCCGTTGCGGTATTTACATATCCATATCCTGTCGATGTTTCGGGAAAAGCAAAGCCAATCTGAAATTGCCCAAGAAATTCATTTATCGGTTTTATTACAAGAGCAGCCAATGCAATGATTGATAAAAGGAAATACGGTACAAAAGCCTGGGCAAGTGTCATGCCTCTCGGCAGTTCTTCTGTTTCCTTTTTCTCAAAAGCTCGGTTCATAATGTCACTATCCTGAATCTTCCATTCCTCTTTATACCGCTTCGTTTTTCCAAGCAAAAGAATAATGATGAGAGAAATACATGCCGGAACAAAACAGGAAATCGTTGTATTAACCTGCGTAAGCAACAGTTCTCCTCCTCCTTGTACGAAAGAGAGGATAACCACAGCCAAAAATCCTTTTTTTACTGCTTTATATTTTCCATAAAACCAGCATATAAATACTCCGATGATAACATTCCAGAACCACAGAAATGTGGCCGTCCACAGTGCTGTTTTTAAATACTCCGTGCTTCCGACACCAAAGTTCACGATCATAACAAGGGAGTCCCATGCAGCCCCAAGTGTTCCAAATGTATTTCCCCATGATTGTCCGATCAACGGGATGATAACTGCCCATAGCGGGTGTACTCCGATACCCATTAAAAGCGGAGCTCCCACTGCCACAGGGACACCAAATCCGGTAATTCCCTGAAGAAAACTTTCAAATATCCATCCCATTGCCAATATAAGTAATAATTCATTCGGAAGAAGTTTTCTCATCCCGTTTCTTATAACAAGAAACGCACGGGCTTCTTCTCCTACTTGATATAGCAAAATCGCCGTCCATACGATCAGCAATATGATCAGTGCACTCCAGATTCCTTTTGCACCTTCTGAAACGATCAGTTTCAGATCAGCTTTATAAAATACCATACCAACGATAGTGGTAAGGATAAGACCTACGGGTGCGGCCTCAGTTGCTCCCCACTGGCATTTGATCATCAGCACCAATAATACGATGATTGGCAGGACTGCCAATCCCCACATAAACACATTAACCGGTATATTCATCTTTTCATCTCCCAAAAAGTATTCTCAATACCGTTCTTCCGTGTCACATCTTCTGTGTTTCCTTCTTGCTATTTATGAATCACCGTTCCTGTTTTTCCTGCAATTCCGTCTGCCGCCTTATCAAGCAGTGTGATCAGAGTTTTTCTGCCTTCTCCTGACTGTGCAAAACGAATGGCCGCTTCAATCTTAGGAAGCATGGAACCTTTTGCAAACTGTTCTTCTGCAATGTATGTTTCTGCCTGTTTAACCGTCAGATCGGAAAGCCATTCCTGATTTTCTTTTCCGAAATTGATGGCCACTTTTTCTACTGCTGTAAGAATAACAAGATAATCCGCACCAATCTGGGTTGCCAGAAGGCTACTTACGTTATCTTTATCAATAACGGCGTTTACTCCAACAAGCTTTCCGCCTTTATTGATAACAGGTATTCCGCCTCCTCCGCATGTGATCACGATATGTCCTGCGTTCATCAAAGTGCGTATGGTTTCCAGTTCACGGATTTTCTTTGGCATCGGAGATGCAACAGCTACACGATAACCTCTTCCTGCATCCTCCATACATGTTACTCCGTTTGCTTCTCTTTCCTCAGCCTCTTCTTTTGTAAGAAATGCTCCGATTGGCTTTGTCGGATGTTTAAAAGCCTCATCGTTTTCGTCTACTTCTACCTGTGAAAGAATTGTAGAAACTTTTCCGTCTATATTGCGTTTGTAAAGTTCATATTTGATTGCATTTTGCAGATCAATACCAATATATCCCTGACTCATTGCCACACTGGTTGGAAGCGGAACTTTTTTAGACGCAGCGAGGTCTTTGTCAAAATTGTCCATCGCATTCTGGATCATCCCCACCTGTGGTCCGTTTCCGTGTGTCACAATCAGCCGGTATCCCTGCTGAGCAAGATCTACGATTACTTTTGCTGTCTTTGCCACAGCTTCTTTTTGTTCTTCTACGTCGTTGCCAAGGGCATTTCCGCCCAAGGCAATTACAATTTTTTTATTTTCCATTGACCTTCTCCTTTCCAGCCTTTGCTTTAAGAAGTAAAGCCAAGTTTCTTCGCATATGCGGCAACTGCTTTTTCAAAACATTCAATCGGAGGATGAACCGTACCTGCACCAATCTGTCCGTAACCTGCGATTTTATGTGCAATACCTGTGTTAATGACCGGAGTGATTCCTTTTTCTACAACAAGTCTTGCATCAATTCCCAGACAGATTCCCTGGAAATTCCAGTTCGGAATGATAAAGTTCGGATTTCTGTCAATCGTGATTTCTGTCATTTCAGTACTTGTACGAAGAGCATCTTCATATCCGCCTGCCCCTACGAACCTTGTAACAGCCGGTGCCGCGATCATTGCCATACCGCCTACACCAAACGTTTCCGTAATCGCACTGTCTCCCATATCCGGACATGCATCTTCCCCGTCGTATCCTGTAAAATACAGTCCCTGCGGAGTATTTACCGGTCCTGTGAACCATTCATCTCCCATACCTGCAATACGGATACCGAATTCCACACCGTTTCTACACATGGCAGTTACGATTGTTCCTTCTGTCAAAGTACGTGCACCATCCATTACAGCCTTGGCTGTCGCCATCATAATATTAAGGAAAAACTGATCTGTGTCGGATAAGAACTTGATTACATTATAACGGTCCTTATCGTCCATGTCCATCTTTGTTATGACCGGTGCAACTTCTTTTAAAAATGCAAGGGATGCCGCAATATTTCTCTGGTGGAATTCGTCACCCATTGCGATTGCTTTTGCAATAAGTGGATTTACGTTAATCCCGCCAAGTTCACGGATTGCTTTTCCTAATGTAGGTCCAAGGATATCTCTCATCCAACGAAGTCTTTCCACAACTTCTTCGGAATATGCCCCAAAACGAAGTACCTTTCCGATACCTTCATTCATTGTACAATATGCTTCATTGCCGTCTGTTGTATTTTCAACAACAAAAACCGCCATATTCGGAGATGTGATTCCTCCCATTGGACCGACTGCTTTTACATGGTGACATGGAATGAATTTTACTTCTCCTGACTCCAAAAGCTTTCTTGCGTCTGCTTCATTATCTGCCCATTCCTCGAACAATACGGCGCCAACACAAGATCCCTGTACCGGATCCGGCATATCTTTATACTGGATCGGAGGACCTGCATGAAGAATGACTTTTCCTTCGTTTAATTCCGGAATAACATCTTTTGCACGTACATTGTCTTTGATGACAGGCTGGCTTGCAACGATTTTTCCGATTACTTTTCTGTTTGCCTCATCAATATCAAATCCTTCGTAATTTCTGAGGAAATTCAGCATCTTGATCATTTCCATGTTTCCGCCTGCCGGTGGATTCCAGTCGTATTGAACCACTTCACATCCAAACTGCTCTGCTACTTCTGCAAAGCTTCTAAGTCCAAGATTGATTACCTTCGGTTTTTCGGAAAGCATCTGAAGGAGCTTTTCGGAAGCTTTATGTGCTGCTGCATCAGACGGCTGCTTTGGACGGATTTCTTTTTCTGTTTCTTCAAAATCCAGACCGATTGCCTGAATTGCCGTACGTACTGCCAGTTTGTTTGTTTCGCATACGATAACGCCTGCTTCTTTTAGTTTATTTACTGCTTCATCATATCCCTGATAGTCTCTTCTTGTACCACAGACAGTAGATACAAAAAATACCTTTCTGCCCTGTGCCTGTGCTTTTTCCTGTAATTCTTTAATTGTAGGAAGAAGTGCTCCCGCCATATCTGCATGAGAACCGTAACCAAGCATGATATCAAATAAGATAACCCCTGTAGATTCATCATCTACTGCTTCCTGCATACATTCGATTCGTTTTGCAGGATCAATCATCGGATGCGGTTTGCCCTGTGTATACACATCATCTCCAAGATCCACAACGATATGACCGTCTGTTTTCAGCATAAATCCTTCTGCCTTCTGCGGCGGGATCTTTAATGCCAGTGCATCTTTAATGAGCATAGCAGCTTCTCCTGCCAGTGTACCGCCTGAATAGTAAGCTTTGATCGTCTTCTTTGCTTCAGCCGGATAGAATTCGGATCTGTCTGTCTTTACTTCTCCTTCATTTACTTTTTCCCCTCGTACAAGGCTTACTGCAAGTCTTGCCGCTTCATCAAGTGTATAGGTGTGATAGAAGTTTTCTTCATGATATTCCGGTTTTTCTCCGAGGAATAAACTAATGACCGGTTTTTTGCATACACTCAGTCTTGCAGAGATTTTTTCTCTTACTTCCTGTGCCGGCGGCTTGGAAATAACGATCATTACTTTGATTGTATCATCATCTTCCATCGCATCGATCATATCCATCATTGTGATTCCGCCTACTTCTGTTGACAGATCACGTCCGCCTGTTCCGATGGCATTTTTTACACCTTCGCCAAGACGGTCAATGATTGTTGTAAGCTCCTGGATACCTGTTCCGGATGCTCCGATGATGCCGATAGAACCAGGTGTTACGCTGTTTGTAAAAGCGATCGGAACCCCCTGGATGATTCCTGTTCCACAGTCCGGTCCCATTACTGCCAGACCTTTTTTATGTGCTTTTTCTTTTAATTTTTTTTCATCTTCAATCGTAACGTTATCACTGAACATAAAAACATTCATTCCTTCGTCCAGTGCTCTGTCTGCTTCAAGAGCTGCATATGCTCCCGGAATGGAGATTACCGCAAGGTTCGCATCTGGAAGTTTTTCCAGAGCCTTGTCCCATGATTTTACACTTTCTGTTCCTTTCTTTTCTCCGTTGGAAGCAGATTGTTTTTTGAAGAATTCTTCCACTTCTTCCATAATTGTGTCTAACAGACTGTCATCATCAATGTCAGCTACAACAACCATGTCATTTGCCGTTGCTTCCATCAGTTCTTCTGTATCCAATCCACTTTGTTTGAAAATATCTTTATTTGCAGGTGTTGCCATCATGATAGATACTTTTTTTACACCTTCGATCGTAGAGATCTGGTTTGTAAGAAGCATCAGGACAACCGAATCATGATAGCTGCCTTTTTTTACTACTGTTCTTAACATCTTGTTCACTCCTATTCTGCGAATCTGTTCTTATGATCGTATCTGTCAAAATGAATTGCATCGCTCTTGAGATATTCATAAATAGAATCTACAATTTCAACTCCGCCTGTTTCGTATGCTTTTTCTCTTCTGAGAACAGCTCTTTCACCCGGATAGTATACTTTGTCATAGCCTTCTGCTGTCGGCATTGCATTTAACTCATCGCATGTCTGTGACATATTTTTTTTGAACTGTTCAATTCCGACAAAACGGTTCGGATCCATAACGATATGCATCTGTCCAAGTTCTCTTCCTTTGGAACAGTCATGGTACATAGAGCTTACATGTTTACCAAATGGTACTCCAAGAAGAATTCCCGAGAATACATCCACCATCATCATCAGTCCGTATCCTTTTGCCCCTGCGATCGGAAGAAGTGCATTTACCTTATTCGGGTCTGTTACCGGATTTCCGTTTTCATCTACTGCCCATGTATCCGGAATAGATTCTCCTCTTGATCTTTTATCCAGGATTTTACCCCATGCCTGAACGGTTGTAGCCATATCAAATACAACTTTTCTTTCATCTGCCGTCGGTGCCGCAAAAGAAATCGGGTTTGTTCCGTAATATGGTTCTGTTCCTCCTGTCGGAACTGCCATCGGATCTGACTGGCAGAAGGAAATTGCTACCATATCCTGATCTGCAGCCATTTCTGTATAGTATCCAAGTGCTCCGCTGTGAGAAATATTTCGGATTCCTACTACTGCGATACCTGTTTTCTTTGCCATCTCGATTGCTTTTTCCATAGCCTTTTTTGCAGCCACGTATCCACAGCCATTATCCCCTTCAAAAATTGCGGAACACGGTCCTGTTTCTTTAAATTCAAAATGAGGATTTACTGTAATTCCACCTTTTGCAATTCGCTCACTGTAATATTCCACTCTTACCGCGCCGTGAGAATGATATCCTCTCTCATCTGACCATGTCAGAACTTCCGCTGTAATATCAGCATGTTCTTCGCTTAATCCCGCACTCATCAGTTTGTTTTTCATTAAATCTTTCAGTTCCTGTCTTGAAAGCTTCATTTCCGTTTCCTCTCTTTCACTTTTTTTAGTTCATATACTGCATCCAGTTTGTTTTATAATGTTATTATCCCAATTTGCCGTTATTTTTTCAATCAAATAACTAGAAAAACCAATTTATATTTTTTATCTACTTTTACACACTTTGTCTATTTTTTCACATTCCCGTATATGAAAACCGGCACTGTCTTATTGACAATGCCGGTTTCTGTGCAAACAAATCTATTTCAATTTTACGGGATAACTTAATATAATTTTATAACTGTACATCTCTGTTGCAGTCTTTGGAGTAAATATATGTCACATCTTCTCCTTTTCCTACACCGTAGCATGCCTGCGGGCAATATGCCTGCATGAACACATAATCTCCTTTCTGTACCGGAACCCAATCGTCTCCGATTCTGTACATTGCTTTTCCGGAAAGGAAATACATTCCGTGCTGCTGAACATGTGTTTCGATATAACCATGAGATGCACCCATTTTGAATCTCAAAATATGGAAATTCATATCAAATCCAAAATCTCCCGCTGCCGGAAGGAAATCTTTGATATGACAGTTGTCCATTCCTTCATATGGAATCCACGGCAGATCATTATCATTGCCGATCACGGTATGTGCACTGTATCCTTCTACCGCTTCATATCTACGTTTATATGCAAACAACGTTGCATCTTCGCTTCCTGCATTTTCAAATGCAACCGTATTGCTCACAGGAGAATAGATATATCCGCCTTTTGTCAACACTTCTTCACGATCCGCATTTTTAACTTTGATGCTTCCTTCTACCACATAAATGAAAGTTTCAAGTCCTTCTCCTCCAAATGCAGGATTATTTCCTCCTTCATGTACCGTAACAAGATAATCCGCAAAAGTCGCTCCCATAGCCGGAGAACCAAGGATTGTCACATCACAGTTTGTGTAACCCGGTATTGCATTTTTTACAAGTCCGTCCGGTTCAAGCACAACATAGCTTCCCATTTTTATGATGGATCTTGTGTTCAGTAACTCTTCACGGCATCCTGTCTGACCATTTAAATAACTCATAATTTATCCTCGCTTTCCGTTTATCTTTTACCAAAAGAAACATATTGTTATTATGGCAGTTTGCTCTTTTTTTTTCAATCGTAATATAAGATAAAAAGTTTCCTGTTTTTTATCCACTTTTTCTACTTTGTCTTTTATTTAACAGCATTTTTCTGTGTTATAATAACAGTATTTCAAATTAACAGAAAGGAAAATCATTATGTTTACGCAAAAAGATCTTTCTTGGGAGAATTCTTCTTCCACTCAAATTACGGTTTACCGGAATCCGAACGTACATCCTCGTGCCTGTATTTTATATTTTCACGGCGGCGGTCTTCTCTACGGTTCCAGAAAGGATCTTCCCGAATTACATCTTAAATTCCTTACCGAAGCCGGATATGTAATCATAGCTTATGATTATCCTCTGGCTCCTGCCGCTAAGCTTGATACAATCATGCAACATGTTAGCTTCTGTATCAACCACTATATCCTTCATCCGGATTTTTATTCACTTCCGGAACTGCCGTTCTTTTTGTGGGGTCGATCCGCAGGGGCATATTTATGTCTGATTGCTTCCGGACACTCCTCCCTTGCCAAAGTTCCGAACGGACTTTTATCATATTATGGCTATGGTTTTTTATGTGATACCTGGTTTTGTTCCCCAAACAGTTATTATTGTACACTTCCAAAAGTTTCTGCTTCCTGCTTGGATATTGCTTCCGATGTCCATACGGAAGGAAATCTGGATACTCATTACAGCATTTACGTTTATGCACGTCAGACCGGTCTGTGGAAGTCGCTTCTTTATGAAGGACGTGAAAAATACTTCTTTCTGGATTATTCTCTCCGGACATGCGGTAACCTTCCGTGCCCGTTATTTTGTGCCCACAGCACGAACGATCCGGATGTGCCATATTCTGAATTTTTGGCATTATGTGAAAAATATAATGCCGAACGGTTTGTTGTTTCCTGTCAGTCACACGATTTTGACAGAAGCACAGAAGATGGCTTTACCCGGCAGCTTTTAGAAAAAACTCTTGACTTTTTAAATACACATACAAATTAAAAATATATCAGCGAGGTATTTATCATGGATCATCTCATTACCAATATTGCATCTTATGCTCTTATGCTTCTTCGTCCCAATACATTCGGTCAGATTCATTCCGTATATCGAAAAACAATAAACCTTACTTTTGGCGGCCGCCTTCTTTCTTTACAGGCTGCTGCTTCCCCGATTTCTCCCCTCAGTCTGATCACAAATCTTTCCGGCAAAGAAATGTCTGAACTAAACCTGCAACCGGGACAGCACGTGGAAATACATTCTCATGAACTTTTGATCTGTTCTCCGGATTGTATTCATCGATTTTGCTATGATCCGGCAGAAATATTTGATTCTGCACTTACAGGCAATTTTCCCCGTATTCATAGTGAACTTTTAAAATCCGTTTTTTCTCTTTCTGATACCGGAGGATTTCGTTGTCTTTTTTCTTCCGATACGGATCACACTTGTTCTGACCAGTTTCTCGTCAATACCTATGCCGAAAACTGTTTGAAACAATGTAACTTTTATCTAGAAAACCGACATTTTGATCAGGCCGCCGATGCACTCGTTTCTCTCATCGGTCTTGGAATCGGTCTTACCCCAAGCGGTGATGATTTTCTCTGCGGCGTCCTTGCAGGAATCATTTTTGCAAACCAATACGAGCATCCCTTTGCCCGTACTTTAAGGACAGCCATACAAAGAAAACTTGACCATACAAATGATATCAGCAAATCTTTTCTGGATTGTGCTTTAAACTCTCACTTCAGCAAACCATTAAAAGAACTTCCTTTAAAAGAATCCGCAGCAGAAATCCTTTCTTCTTTTGAAGCAATCGGTCATTCTTCCGGAATCGATACTTTATGTGGGATTTATTATATTCTTACGCACCTGTAATCCCGCTCTTCCTTTCCCGGAACTTTTTTTATGATAGGTATTGTAAAAAATATACAAAAGAGTAAAATATGAATAACATTTAATTTCAGCAAAGGAGTTCAAAAAATGAGTGTGATTGAAATCAATCATATAACAAAAAACTACGGAAACCATAAAGGTCTTTTTGATGTAAATTTTTCCGTAGAAAAAGGAGAAATCGTCGGTTTCCTTGAACCAAACGGTGCCGGAAAAACCACACTGATCCGTCATCTTATGGGATTTATCAAGCCGGATTCCGGAACAGTTTCCATACTTGGGAAAGACTGTTTTCATTCTGCTTCCGAAATTCAGAAAAAGACAGGTTATCTTCCTGGTGAAATTGCATTTCTGGACGATATGACCGGAGATGCCTTTCTTAAATTTGTTGCGGAAATGAAACAGATGAAAGATCTTTCTTACATGAAGGAACTTTGTGATTTTTTAGAACTGAATCCTAAAGGACGGCTTCGCCGCATGTCAAAAGGGATGAAACAAAAAATCGGCATTATCATCGCTTTTATGGATCATCCCGAAATTTTACTCCTTGATGAACCGACAAGCGGACTTGACCCGCTTATGCAAAATAAGTTTGTGGAATTGATTCAGAAAGAAAAACAGAACGGAACAACAATCTTAATGTCCAGTCATATGTTTGAAGAAGTGGAAAATACTTGCAACAGAGTTGTCATGATTCGGGAAGGCCAGTTGATCGCAGATGAAAACATGGATACCCTTCTTCGAAAAAGAAACCGTATCTGCACAATTACCTTTGATTCCAAAGACGATCTTTTATCCTTTGTCCGTGCGTACCCGGATTCCGATCAAACTGGAAATTCTGTGACACTGGAAACCAAAGGCGGAATCGACTCTTTAATCAAAGAATTGTCTAAATATACAGTCCGAGATCTTCAAATGAGAACTCCGACATTAGAAGAATTATTCCTGCAGCAATATGGAGGTAGAAAACATGATTAGTCTGCCACTGTTAAAGAAAGAAATAAAATCCAATTACATATTTATCCTTATTTTTGCGGCTATCATCACCATGTACAGTACAATCATCGTTACCATGTACGATCCTAAAATGGAAGACAGCCTGACTATAATGGCAAAAAGTATGCCGGAAGTATTCGAAGCTTTCGGTATAGACGATCCGGGAAGTAGTTTGATCGAATTTATTGCCAATTATCTTTATGGTTTTATTTTAATCGTATTCCCGTTGATCTTTGTTTTAATTTTGAGCAACCGCCTTATCGCTCATTATGTTGATACCGGTTCCATGGCATATATTCTTGCAACTCCGAACAAGCGTTCAAAAATCGCAATTACGCAGGCTTTTCTTATGATACTGGGCCTGATCCTGCTAGTTGTGTATGCCACAGCTCTTATTTTGATGGTAAGCCATATCATGTTTGATGAAAAAATAAATATTTCCCGTTTTATAAGCCTGAACTTCGGACTGTTCTGCCTTCTTTTGTTTTTCGGAGGTCTTGCATTTTTGAGTGCCTGTATCTTTAACGAAACCAAACTGGCAACCGGAGTTGCCTCCGGACTTTCCGTCATATTTATCCTGATTCAGATGATACAGGATGTCGGCGATAAAATGGAGTGGCTGAAATATCTAACACCAATGACACTGTTTGACAGTAACGCTTTGATTTCCGGTAATAAGGACGGAACATATGGAGTCCTTATCCTCTTTGCCTTGGGATTGATCATGATTATTTTGGGAATACAGATTTTCCGGAAAAGAAATTTACCTTTATAAGAACCATTACGAAACGGCATCCCCACCAAGGAGATGCCGTTTCTCATTGTTTATTCTTATTTTTTTATATTTTTTTCCATCCAGTTACGCAGATCTTCAAATACTTCGATTCTTCCTGTTTCATTCAGAATTTCATGCCGAAGTCCCGAATATAACCGGATGGATAGGTTTTTCATACCCACTTTTTTATACTGTGCAAATACTTTTCGGACACCTCTTCCAAAATCTCCTACCGCATCCTCTTTTCCTGATACAAAAAATACCGGCAATTCCGGCGGTATCTCTTTCATATTTTTCACAGTAAGTTCTTTCATTCCACGGAACATATGATAATATGCATTTAGTGTAAACACAAATCCGCATTTTGAATCTGATGTGTACCTTCTTACATTGTCACGGTTAACAGAAAGCCATTCTTTTCCGGTTTCTCCCGGTTCAAATCTCTTATTCAATCTTCCGGTTACCATTTTGTCCACAAAACGGCTTCTATATCGTTCTTCCTTAAAAAACGCAAGAATTTTGCACACGGCCATTCCGGAATAAAGCATCCATTGTGGGTTATAACCTGTTCCCATAATGATCGCTCCGCTTAAACCTGCTCCGTATGTCTGAAGATATTGTCTTAAAAGGAAAGAACCCATACTATGCCCCATCATAAAATATGGAACATCATGATATTGTTTTCGTGTAATCAAAAACAACTTTCTGATATCTCCGATGACATATTCGTTTCCTTTTTCTTTATGAAAATATCCGCAGTCTTCCTCTGCGTGGATTGATCCGCCATGTCCTAGATGATCGTTTCCAACAACGTAATATCCCTGTTGTGAAAGCCACTCTGCAAATTGTGCATACCTTTCAATATATTCTGCCATTCCGTGACAAATCTGCAGAACCGCCTTCACTTTTCCTTGCGGTTTCCACTCTACCGCATGTATTTTTGTCTTTTTGTCGCATGATATATAAAAAAACTCTTTTTGCATAACACACCTTATTTCTTATCTGTCCTTTAATTTAATGTATTCTCTGTATGGTGCAAGAGGTTTATAAGCCGGACGGATGATCTTATCTACATTCTTCAGTTCTTCCAGTCTGTGTGCACTCCATCCCACAATACGTGCCGCTGCAAAGATAGGCGTATAAAGTGAAGGAGGTAAATCCAACATGCTGTATACAAGGCCACTATAAAAGTCTACATTTGCATTGACACCTTTATAAATTTTTCTTCTTTCTCCTATTACTTTCGGAGCCAGGTTTTCTACCAGTTCATAAAGTGCATATTCTTTTTCATATCCCTTTTCTTTTGCGAGCTGTTTTACAAATCCCTTAAAAATCTCTGCACGAGGATCGGAAACAGAATAAACCGCATGTCCCATTCCGTAAATCAGCCCTTTCCTGTCAAACGCCTGTTTTTCCAAAAGTTGCTCTAAGTATGTACGTACTTCCGACTCATCTTCCCAGTCATGAAGATGTTTCTTCATATCGTCAAACATTTGAACTACTTTTACATTGGCACCGCCATGCTTTGGTCCTTTTAGGGAAGCCATGGCTGCCGCCATCGTAGAATAGGTATCTGTTCCTGACGATGTGACAACATGGGTTGTAAAGGTTGAATTGTTACCGCCGCCGTGATCCATATGAAGTACCAATGCCATATCGAGGATCTTTGCTTCCAGTTTTGTATACTTTCTGTCTTCCCGAAGCATCATCAAGATATTCTCTGCAGTTGACAATTCCGGTTTCGGTGCATAAATAAACAAGTCTTCTCCCATCTTATAATTATATGCATGGTATCCATATACCATAAGCATAGGGAACTGGCTAATAAGGTTCAGACACTGCCTTAAAACATTTTCCGTACTGGTATCATCCGCTTTGTCATCATAAGAATAAAGTTGAAGAATACTTCGAGAAATACTGTTCATCATATCCGGACTTGATGATTTCATGATTACATCTCTTACAAAATTAGGAGGAAGAAAACGACGCTCTACCAAAACTTCATGAAATTCGCCTAGCTGTTTTTCTGTCGGAAGTTCTCCAAATAAAAGCAAATATGAAATTTCTTCAAATCCGTAATGTTCTGCCTCAAGGAATCCCTTTACCAAATCTTTAATATTGTATCCTCTGTAATATAATTGTCCCGGACATGGTACTTCCTGTCCGTCTACAATCTTTTTTGCACAAACATCGGAAATATTGGTCAGACCTGCAAGAACTCCTTTTCCGTTTAAATCACGAAGTCCTCTTTTTACTTCGTATTTGGTATAGAGTTCTTTATCAATCTCATTATTTTTTTCACTTAAAGCCGCAAGTTCTGCGATTTTCGGTGTAATTTCAAATAATGCATTTTTGGATAATCTTGTCATAAGCGCCCCTCCTTACACTATACTTTATTTTCTATTTATTGTTTATCCGGAAAAAACGGTCTTAATACATCTGCCACATGATTGATCGGCATTGTCTGAAGCCAGATATGTCCGGGTCCTGTGATCACCGTATTAAATACACCTTCTCCTCCAAATACCATGTTTTTAAGCCCCGGTACCGTCTGTATTTCAATTTGGCATCCGGCATCCATTGCTGCCAGATATCCCGTATCCACCACAATCTTTTGTCCTGCCTGAAGTTCATATTCTATAATATGCCCGTCAAATTCGGCAAACACAAGTCCCTGACCGGAAACTCTCTGCATGATAAATCCCTCACCGCCGAATAATCCGGAACCGATTTTCTTCTGAAAATGAATACTTAAATCCACCCCTGCCTCGGAAGCCAGAAATGCACTTTTCTGCAAAATATATTCCTGTCCCGGAGCTACTTCAAATACTTTGATCGTTCCCGGGAAGCTGGATGCAAAAGCAATCAGCCCCGTTCCTCCTGTTGCCGTATAGGTATTCTGAAAAATGGAATCTCCGGAAAACATTCTTCCAAATGCTTTTCCAATACCGCCTCTTGCCCCTGTATCCATTTTCATATTCGGTGACATCCAACTCATGGATCCTCTTTCTGTTATCATCTGCTCTCCATTATCCAGATGACAGATAACGACCGGAAGAGTTTCTCCTTTAATTTCGTACCTCATAGCCTTTTCTCCTCTCTAGATCATCGTTTCGATGATATTACTAAGTTTTGCAAATTCCTCCAAGGAAAGAGCCTCTCCTCTGATACTTGCACCTCTTCCTAATATTTCAATCGCTTCTGCAATCTGTTCTTTTGAAAGGGAAATTTCCGGAGAATTGTTAAGGCTGTTTGCCAACGTCTTTCTTCTCTGATTGAAAGATGCCCGGATGAGTTTAAACATAAGTTTCTCATCCGTCACTTGTACCGGATATGTATCATGTCTTGTCAGGCGAATGACCGCAGAACCCACATTCGGTCTTGGCATAAAACAGTTTGGCGGAACGTTTGCCACAATATACGGTTCTGCATAGTATTGTACCGCAAGGGATAGGGCTCCGTATTCCTTTGTCCCCGGCTTTGCCTGCATTCTTCCTGCCACTTCTTTTTGAACCATAACCGTAATACTCTCAAGCGGTACACGGCTTTCAAAAAGTCCCATGATGATCGGTGTTGTAATATAATACGGAAGGTTTGCAACCACCTTTATCGGTTTTCCGTTATTTTTTTCCCGTGCAAGTTTCACAATATCCACTTTCAAAATATCATCATTGATAACAGATGCATTCGGAAATTCAGAAAGTGTATCCTTTAAAATAGGAATCAGCATTTTATCGATTTCAACAGCAACAACCTCTCTTGCCGCCTGAGCCAAATACTGCGTCATGGTTCCGATCCCCGGTCCGATTTCAAGTACAAAATCTTCTTTTGTAATTTCGGCTGCACGGATAATCTTATCCAAAACATGTGTATCGATCAAAAAATTTTGTCCAAACTTTTTTTGAAAATTAAAGTTATATTTTTTTAAAATTTCAATGGTATTCTGCGGATTCCCCAAAAACGGTTCTGTCATATGTCTTTCCTCTCTTTTATCTGCTTTTTTCATTATATCATCTTCATTGCTTCACTTGGTTAAAATATTATGAAAAATATATTAATTTTGCATTATTTTCAGTCTGTTTTATTACTTCCTCTTTTGTCACTTCTTTTATACGTGCAATTTCTTCCGCTACATAGTGAATATTCCTTGAGTCGTTTCTCTTTCCCCTGTTCGGCTCCGGAGACATATAAGGACAGTCTGTTTCAAGAACAATCCTGTCTAACGGAATTGCTCTTACGGTTTCTTTGAGTTTTTTCCCGTTTTTAAAAGTAACGACTCCTCCCACGCCAATATAAAATCCCATTTTTACATATTCTAATGCAATCTCTTTTGAATAAGAATAACAGTGGATGATTGCTGTAATTTTTCCGGCATAATTCTTCAGAATTTCCATTGTGTCCTCGGCTGCATCCCTGCTGTGTATATTTACAGGAAGTTCTTTCTCCTTTGCCAGTTCCAGTTGACGGATAAACCAGTACTTCTGCATCTCTCTGCTTTCTTTATCCCAATAATAATCAAGACCTATTTCACCAACCGCACACACTTTTGGCTCTTCACACATTTCCGTTAAGTCCTGAAATGTTTCTTCATTCAATTCTCCTACATTATCCGGATGTACGCCCACTGCCGCATATACAAAAGGATATTGTTTTGAAAGTGCAACGGCCTGACGGCTCGACTTTAGGGACGCTCCTATTTCCATGATCGTTCCTACCCCTGCTTTTTCCATTGTTTTTAACAATTCATCCCTGTCTGGGTCAAATTGTTCATCGTTATAATGTGCATGTGTATCAAAAATCATGATGTTCCTCTCCTTAATTTACGCAAGATGGTTGTATTATAAGTTAAAACATACTATAATTCAAATAGAATATCAATAGGAGGGGCATCATATGAACGTATATGATAAAGTAAACAAAACAGAACTCACAGCTACTACTGATGAGCTGATCAAACTGATGGCTCCGGGCGGACGTCAGGTTGACTTATATTTAAAAGAAAAGAAATCCGATGAAGACGGATACATGACATGGGACGTAGAACATTGGTCCAGCGTAGACGGAAAACGTTTTATCCGCTGCTATTCTTTAGAAGGACGTGTTTTAAGTGAATCTACCGGTCATAACATTTACGATTTGAAAAATGAATTCAAACCAGAAGAAGCCTCAAAAGTAGAACTCAGCTAAATAAATCGGAGGGGCACAACATTTTTGTTGTGCCCCTCCTGTTATTTTTTTAAGCCGTTTCTAAATCTTAATGCCGATACATGGCATTGAGTCATACATTCTCCACAGCCAATACATTCTTTATCTCCAACCTTTTTAATATCCATTTTACAGTATGACACACAGGCATTGCATGACGTACATTTCTTTTCATTTACCTCCATACCTATAAAGGAAATTTTATGAAAAAAAGAATAAAATGCCCCTAAGGGACAAAAGAAACGACAAAAGCTACGAAAAATCACTATGGCTGACATTAAGATTACGATCATAACCACTACTTTCCATACAAACAATCCTCCGATCAGTTCTTTCAGTTCATCTTTTACTATAATAAGCGGGATACCGGCTTCCAGTGTTCCGATCGGACAAATATATTTACAAAATCCAGGAGCCATAAAAAAAACGGGAAATATGAGTACAAAAACAAGCAGAATCATATATTTTATTTTTGAAAGCAGTGTGGACCATCTTCCTTTTTTTATTTTGACCGAAGGGATTTTATAAAGTAATTCCTGAATCAGTCCAAACGGACAAAGAAATCCACATACAATCCGTCCAAACAAAACTCCAAATAAAAACAGAATTCCCAATACATAATACGGAAATTTATATTTTATAGATATTAACGCTCCTTGAAGGCTTCCCAACGGACAAGAAGAAACCGCTCCGGGACAAGAATAGCAATTTAGCCCCGGAATACAACCTACTTTAAAATTTCCTCTATAAATATGTCCATTAAAAAATCCCGGAAGATAACAATTATATAAAACAGTACAGATACTTTGTATTATTTTTCTTTTTTTCATTATCCTATACCTATACACTCATAACAAATTTGTATCGACTTGTTTATAACATCTCTTGTCTCATTTCTGATGATTCCCATCACCAACATAAAAATAGCGGATATCAAAATTCCCTTTCTTATGTATTTATAACTTATTTTCACTGTTCCACCGCCTCTTTCAATGCTCTTCGATATTCCTTGTACTGACTTTCTGCATCTTTTGCTCCTGTAAACACATCACAAACCTTACCGTTTTTTCCGATAATCACAGTATATGGTATTCCATCACATGGATATTTCTTTCCTATTTCGTTTTTCTCATCATATCCTATCGGTACGGTAAAATCTTTTTCTTTACAAAAAGATTTTACCGTTGTTTTATCTTCTCCACTGTTAATAGCTATAATTTCAACTTGATTTTGATATTTTTCATAAAGTTTTTCCAAAACGGACAATTCTTCAACACATACCGAACACCATGTCGCCCAAAAATTCAAAAGTACTACTTTTCCTTTTTTCTCCGACAACGTAAATATCGTGTTATTATTTAATCTTACCGAAAAATCAGGTGCTTTACTTCCCTCAGAAAGTTCCGGATATATCGTTGTACTTTTTCCACACCCATTTATTCCCAGGCATAAAACAATAATAAAGCTTAAAATCATTCGATTCATTTTATCTTTTTCCTAAATGTTATGGAATGTCTTTTATTTGCACCCCTGTATTTTCGCCGTAACTATTTAATACGGTTACAATATTTTTCTTACAGGAAGTCATATTTTTTTCTTTGCCAATATAATATCTCATTTCGGAATTTAATGTATACGGAAGTTCACAGTACGCCGAAATAGGTGCAATAAATCCGTCTTCGTCTTCATGATCTTTATTATATGCCATAAAATACGGGGTCTGTATCAAAGGTTCCCCTTCCTCCATCGAATGGGAAGCTTCAAGATTGGTAAGATATTTATCCAACAAATCTGTATACATATCAATAAGAGGAGATTCCGGATCAAGAATATTCGTGGATTGAGTGTATCCCCATTTATCTGTTGTATATCCTCCATCAATCTCTGTATCACACAGGTAAATTCTCAGATTGTTCTGTACGGCATATTGATTTAAAACAGATGCAATCGCTCTTGTTCCCTCATTTTCAGGTCCGCCAATCAATATAAGAGAATTTCCGTCCTCTCCCATCAGCCATTCCAGTTCACGATATGTAACCGGATAAAGATTAATCTGCTCTTGTTCATTAAAGATTTTTTTCCCATAGCTGTTAAAAGCATCTCTTACATACTCTTCTTTTGGATATTGAGAAACATGGATGTTATGTTCTTTTATATAGTCAAAAATGCTTTTTAACCTTTTATTATACTCATCCGTGATATATTTCCTTACAGGATTTCCTTTTTTGTCGACGACTTCATTTCCGTCCTTATCTTTCTCTTTCACATAGATTCCTTTGGAATCCCGTTCTACCATTTCTTCAAATGCATACACGATCGGACAAGATTTACTTCCGTTACCGGATCCGCTGTTGTCTAGCTTATTGTCTTTATTATATAAGAACAAAAAAGGTTGCTGTAATTTTGGAACCGTTACTTCTTTTCCCTGTGCATTTGTATAGGAAAGTGCCGATTCCGAGTCGCTTGGGTAGGCAACCCAATCATTAAGATTTGTCAAATATCTGGTAACCATCTCCCCATACATATAATTATACTTTGCTCCCGCTGTATCTGTTCCGTTTGTCATCCGCACAAACAGGGAGCCATCTTCTGCATTATTTACATTAAAGTCGTATGTATAAATGGTATCAACTCCATATTCTTTTGCGTATTTATTCACAGAAGGACTCATTGCCCGGCTGTTGTGACACCAGGAACCGGTCAACTGAATCATATAATTTCCTTCCTGCTGCAACAAGTATATTAATTGATCGTATGTAATATCCTGATATACAATATCCTTTTTTTCCTTAAATGTATCTATACCATCCTGGCGTTCTTTATCACTATTAGAATGTGCATTAAAATCGCCATAGGTATATTCCTTTTCAAAATCATAGTCCAAAGAAGAAAGCTGGGCCTTTACATTCCCGAATGTTTCTTTTTCCGATTCTTTGTGATTCTCTTTGTCTGTATTACTGCTTCCGCAGCCGGTCATCAATCCAACTGTCATCATACAAACGAGAACTACGGAAAGAATTTTTTTCTTCATCATTGATCTCCTTTCTATCATGTTAGCACATCGGAATAGATACCTCTTCACCATCTGAGGCATTTCCTGTTCCTCCATCGGATGAATATTCCGCTTCCAACGCTGTTAGATCGACATAATTTTCTACAAGACTATATTGCTTTTCTGTCAGGTATTCTTCCAGAACTTTTCTGGCATCTGTCACATATTTTTTTACATCTGCCGAAGAATAACCTTCTGCTACTTTTCTGGCATCGGCTACTTTTGCCGCTTTAATAGCCAGACGTGCATATTCTATTTTATCGTTTTCAAATTCATCATTGTTTGTAATCTTTTCTTTTAAATGTAAGTTAGGATCCAATTTGTTATAATATGAAACCGCAAGGTCTATTTTTTCTTTGCATTCCTCTGTGTAAACCACTTTTCCGATATCCGAAATAGCATCTATTGTTCTTGTCACCGAACTTTTTGCGGAAAATACAGAAAGAACCAAGCAAAGCAATGCCGCACCAATTAAAATAATTGTTGACTTTTTCATACATGTTCCTCCTCTGTATTAAAAATCTTATCATCTAAAAGATCTGTTTTTCTCGCAACAATGGCTGCCGTAACATTTGCAGTCATTACGTTTGTAAGTGTCCGTACCATATCTGTAATGTTATTAATCGGTATTAAAAGTACAACTGCCGCAACCGGAAGATTTACCGCACTAAATAAGGATACGGCCGTTACAACACCGATCCCCGGCACACCTGCGCTTCCCATAGATAATACCAATGCCATAAAAGACAGAACAAGATAGTCACTGATCCCCCAATGTATTCCCATGGCATTTACATAAAATAGCGCAAGTAAAATTGTCCATATGCAAGTACATCCCGGCATACCGATGGTTGTACCAAGCGGTGCTGTAAAGTTTGCTACTTCTTCATCCACACCTACCTTTTTTGTGAGTCTTCCGATTGTAATCGGTAAGGAGCCCACACTACTTTGTGTGGTAAATGCTGTCGCCTGTGCATCAAATGTTTTTTTAAAAAATTTAAGCGGACTGATTTTCGCATATGCTTTCAGCAAGATTGCATTGATTCCATATGTATGGAACAGACATACAATATAGATCAATGCAACAAGGAGAATCAGCTGGATTAATGCATCCTTATCACTGAATAACTGACTTGCAGAACCGGCTACAAGACAAAGTACTGCATATGGCGTTAAATCAATAATATAAGCCAAAATCGTGAAAATAATTTTTTTAATTGCCTCAATCAAAGATTTGAAAGATCTTACTTTTTCTTCTCCTTCTTCTGATGCTACGCTAACATAAGCAACCGCAACTGCAACCGCAATAATGATGATCGCAACTACATTGTTAGATGCAAGATCCTCAAAAACGTTTTTAGGAAATAAATTCAATAAAATCTGATCAAATGTCGTGTTCATCTCTTTATATGCATCCAATGTATTGTCCGCCACATTTCCAATTTCAGAAAATACCGCTCCTGCATTATTTCCTATATGAGTTACCATTCCAAAACACAGGCTGACCACAATAGCTATCGCAGATGAAACCATCAGCCAAAACACGGATTTTACTCCTATTTTCTTCATTTTTTCTTTATCATTTAAAGAAATAAAACCGGAAATAACCGAAATCAAAACAACCGGTGCCACTAAGGCCGTAATCACATTGACATAAATACTTCCTATCAAATCCAGCCATGTTAGATAGGAATTATTTTCTGATGCAAATACAATACCTAAAATTGCTCCCATGACCATACTGATTAAAATTACCAATGTCCAGTTTACCCTGTATGCAATCCAGTTCAAAGTTTTAAACATCAGTAATGCAATAATAAGTACCAGTAATGCAATCCAATTTACACTCAGAAGTGCATCCATTTTTTTAACCTCTCTTTCCTTAGTATTCTTTTTTATATTGTTTTCACAACACTTTTAGTATTATATTCTTATTATAAAAAATGGACAAATTGTTTTTTTTAATAACATTATTTATAGAATTTATAAAAAATTTTGTACAACAAAAAAATCTCTATCCGATCACTCGAATAGAGATTTTTTCTTTTATTTATATTAGCAAATTTCTGCTCCTGCCGGAACGTCTTTTTCCGGTTGCATCAGCACTACATTTCCTTTTTCATCTTCTGCACAGAGAATCATTCCCTCTGAGAGGACTCCCGCCAGTTTTGCCGGTTTCAGGTTTACGAGAACCATAACTTTCTTTCCGACCATTTCTTCCGGAGAATACCATTTCTTGATTCCGGATACGATCTGTTTTACCTGGCTTCCGATTTTAACCTGAGAGCAGAGAAGTTTTTTGGACTTCGGTACCTCTTCACATTTGATGATCTCACCTACTTGGAACTGCATTTTTCCAAAATCATCAAATGTGATCTCCGGTTTTGCTTCAATGTCAATAACCGGTCCTTCTTCTTTTTCTTCTTTCTGTTCCGGTTTGGATGGATGTAATTTTTCTACTTCTTCCATCACGTCTTTTAAATCACGTCTTGCAAAAAGGATTTCCGGATTTTCTGTTACATGTCCGCCTCCAAGCTGAGCAAGGATTTTTTCTGATGTTTCCGGCATATACGGTGCAAGAAGTCTTGCTCCCTGTGAAATGCTGGAGATCAGATTATAAAGGACTGTTTCCAGACGGTCTTTTTTGTCTTCTTCTTTTGCAAGAGCCCACGGCATTGTTTCATCAATATATTTATTACAGCGTTTAAACAGATTAAAGATTTCTGTAATGGCATCTGCGACACGAAGTTTATCCATTTTTTCGTCTACTTTTCCTTCTGTTTCTGCTGTGATCTTCTTCAAATCCTCATCTACTTCTTCTGTCACACCTTTATCTGTCACTGTTCCACCAAAGTATTTGTTTGTCATGGAAACCGTGCGGTTTACAAGATTTCCAAGTGTATTGGCAAGTTCTGAATTCATTCTTTCTACCATCAGTTCCCATGTGATGACACCATCGTTTTCAAACGGCATTTCATGGAGAACAAAATAGCGGACTGCATCTACACCAAACATATTTACCAGCTCATCTGCATAGATTACATTTCCTTTAGATTTACTCATCTTCCCGTCTCCCTGGAGAAGCCACGGATGACCAAATACCTGTTTCGGGAGCGGAAGATCCAGTGCCATAAGGAAAATCGGCCAATAAATCGTATGGAAACGAATGATGTCTTTTCCGATCAGATGTAAATCTGCCGGCCAGTTTTTATTGAATAATTCTGAACTGTTTCCGTCTGCATCGTAACCGATTCCCGTAATGTAGTTTGTAAGGGCATCAAGCCATACATAAACAACATGTTTCGGGTCAAAATCTACCGGGATTCCCCATTTAAAAGAAGTTCTGGATACACAAAGATCCTGAAGTCCCGGGAGAAGGAAGTTGTTCATCATTTCGTTTTTACGGGCAACCGGCTGGATAAATTCCGGGTGTTCATTAATATGCTGAATCAGACGATCTGCATATTTACTCATTTTAAAGAAATATGCTTCTTCCTTTGCCGGTGTACAAGGACGTCCACAGTCCGGACACTTTCCGTCTACCAACTGTGATTCTGTAAAGAAAGATTCACATGGTGTACAGTACATTCCCTCATAATATCCTTTGTAAATATCGCCCTTTTCATACAACTTTTTGAAAATCTTCTGAACCTGTTCTTCATGGTAATCATCTGTTGTACGAATAAAATGATCATAAGATGTATGCATCATATCTGCGATAGCTTTTACTTCGGCTGCTACTTTATCTACATATTCTTTTGGTGTTATCCCTGCTTCTTCTGCTTTTAATTCAATCTTCTGTCCATGTTCATCTGTTCCTGTCTGGAAATACACATCATATCCCTTGCTTCTTTTGTATCTTGCAATGGCATCGGCAAGAACAAACTCATACGTATTTCCGATATGCGGTTTGCCTGAAGTATAGGCAATCGCAGTGGTAATATAATATTTTTCTTTTTCCTTACAGTTACTGCACATAGTTTTCTCTCCTTTTACACAAAAATAAAAAAACTTCCCGGGAAAATCCCAGGAAGGCGAATCCGCGTTACCACTTCCGTTTATCTGTTCCTCACGAAACAGGCCTCAGTAAGTACAAACTATACTTATTCGCTGTAACGGGCGAAACCCATCATGAATTATCACAAATCTTTTGTGTTCATCCATACCGCTCAGAAGCCATCTTCCGTATTTCTTTCTCTATCCCTCTCAGCGTCGGCTTTGGCCTTACGGGAATTCTCTGTAAGATTCCAAAATACGTACTCTCTTCATCTCCGCGTTTTCTCTATATTGTAAAAATCGTAGCATACGATTTTTTAAATGTCAAGATGATTACTTTAGTATTTTCCACTCTGTCCGGATATTTCTGCATGAATTTTCTATTTTTTTCATATAATATTCCAAATTCACCCGGGAGCAAATCATGTATTTGTCAATTACAAATTTTTTTAAAAACAAAAAGAAACTTCGTACTTTGGTTTTTTTTCTTCTTTCTTTTGTATTGGTATGTCTTTTGATTTACCGTTTTCTTCCCCCTTCTTCTGATCCAAACTCCTTTTTTTCAAAATCTATTACGTCCAAAAACTCAGATGAACAATTTGATGCTTTTACAGATACTCTTTTTCGTCAAGAAATTTCTGGTGATGCCATCAGTTTACATTTTACATTAAAAAATCCGGAAGCATACGGAATTCTTGATGCTCCTGTTACATTGGGTTCTTTTCCTTGTGATCCTGATGAATCTGCCGCATATTTTGAGAATACTCTTGCTGCTCTGAATCGTTTTTCAAAAAAAGACCTATCCAAAGAACATCAGCTTACTTATGATATTTTAAAAGACTCTCTTCAGACAAATCTTTCCTGCTGCAAGTATCTGCTTTACGAAGAGCCCTTAAGTCCCCTGACAGGAATTCAATCCCAGCTTCCTGTTCTGCTGTCGGAATACTCTTTTTACAGCGTTACGGATATTGACACGTATCTTGCCCTTCTTTCCACCATGCAGGATTACTTTCACTCTCTTCTTGTATTTGAACAGGAAAAAGCAAAGCATGGTCTTTTCATGTCTGATTCGTGTGTCGACCATGTGATTCGTGAATGCCAAGATTTTCTTTCTCTCGAAAACGATAATTATCTTTATACATCTTTTGAAGAACGACTCAATGAATTAGGTACTCTGACTAAAAGTGAATATGCACTTTATATCTCAAAAAATAAAGATTTGCTCAAAACTCAGGTATTCCCGGCGTATCAATCTCTTGCAGATGGCCTTCTGGCTTTGAAAGGAAGCGGTAAAACAGACCGAGGACTCTGTACCCTTCCGGATGGAAAAAAGTGCTATGAAGCTTTTCTAAAGCAGGAAACCGGGTCTGACCGTTCTGTAAACGAACTGGCACAACTTGCAGCTTCCCAAATTATTGAAGATATGAAAGCACTCAAGCAGGTAATCCCTGTTTCCGGTATTAATGAAGAAGTCATTCTTCAGGAATCTTCTCCGGAATCTATTCTTTCTGATCTGAAATGTAAAATGGAAGACTCCTTTCCCAAAATTCCTGCCGTAACATGTTCCGTTAAACAGGTTCCAAAATCCATGCAGGATTATTTAAGCCCTGCTTTTTATCTGATTCCTCCCATTGATGACACTACACAAAACACGATTTATATCAATCCAAAAAATACGATAAGTGGATTAAATCTGTTTACAACGTTAGCCCACGAAGGATATCCGGGACACTTATATCAGACAACATACTTTCTGTCCCAAAATCCTTCTCCTATAAGAACCATTCTCGATTTTGGCGGATATACAGAAGGATGGGCTACTTATACGGAAATGATGTCTTATTACCTTGCTCCTGTTTCCAAAGAAGCAGCCGTAGCCGGACAAAAAAATGCTTCCATCATGCTTGGACTATATTCTCTTGCAGACATCGGTATTCACTACAAAGGATGGTCTTTTGATGATACGGTTTCTTTTTTTGCCCAGTATGGAATAAAAGATGAGAATTCCATTCAAGAAATCTACCGTCTGATCGTATCTGATCCGGGTAACTATCCAAAGTACTACTTTGGTTATGTAGAATTGTTGGAATTAAAAAAAGAAGCCATGGCTTTATGGAAAGATGACTTCTCTCAAAAACGTTTTCATAAATTTATCCTTGATATGGGACCTGCACCTTTCTCTGTAATAAGAGATAAATTGGTTCAATAGAAAAAGGTTCTCTTTCAAATCGAAAGAGAACCTTTGTTTCAACCTATAATTTCTCCATTTCTTTTAAAATTTGATCCAGAAATGGTTTTTCTTTTTCTTCTTCTGTCTTTTCAATACTGTTAAGGATTACTCCGTCTTTTAAAAATATTACTTTTTTACATCGACTTGCCATCTGCGGGTCATGCGTAACCATGATCAGCGTTTTACCAAGACGATTGATCTCCAATAACAATTCTATCACTTCTTCCCCGGTTTTGGAATCCAGACTTCCAGTAGGTTCATCTGCCAAAATGATGTGCGGATCATTTAACAATGCCCTTCCCAAATCCACTCTTTGCTTTTCACCACCCGAAAGCTGAGATGGTTTTTTATTTAACAGATGCTCAATATGCAGTCTCTTTGCATAATATGCTACTTTTTCGTTCATTTTTTCAGAAGAAGCCTTATCAAAAATCATGGGCAGGATCATATTCTGTTTCACTGTCATGTAATCTGCCAGGACAGCTTCCTGAAAGACAAAGCCAATCTCCCGCCTTCGTATATCCGCAAGTTCGTCTTTCCATAATTCCGATGTATCTGTATCTCCAAAAAATATTTTTCCGGAATCCGGTCTGTCCAACAATCCCATCAAACGTAAAAGAGTTGTTTTTCCTCCTCCGGATTTTCCCATGATTCCAAGAAATTCTCCTTCTTTCACAGACAACGTAATTCCTTTTATTACCTCGATTTTATTGGATGACATTTTATAAGATCTGGTAATCTCTTCCATTTTTAAAACATCCTTCATACTCATACCTCATTTTTTGATTTTACTTTTTTCCACACTCTTTTTTCCTGTAACAAAAGCCAGAGCCACCAAATCACAAAGTAAATACCGCTATAAACCAACGCCGTCTTTACAAATGTTATGACCTCGGATGTAAAATAAAGGCGTACCTCCCAGACGGAATTCCAAAACAAAACACCGGTGATGATACCTATGATTCCGGAAAGATATAACGGGAAATACAGACCGGACCGTAGCAATTTCCGCCGCTCCTTTTCCTTCATTCCCATCTGAGCCAAAAAGCGATTTTGCCATACCATATCTTCCATTTCTCCTTCAATCTTAATATAAGATTGAACCAATGCAAACGGAAGAATTAAGAATAAAATCTGCATGTAGTAAAGAAGATTTGTCAATCTTTCGGTATTTACGGAATCGGCTATTTCCTTACTTCCGTAAACCGGCTGTATCCGTTCATCCCACATGGAGTCCATTGGATATTTTTCCTTTAAAAAGGATAATTCCTGCATCATATCTTCATATTCTTTTTCAGGAACTTTACATAACAGAAGATTTGTCGGTCCCTCTGTTATATTTTCACCGTTTTCCTGTAAATAGCTGTTCCAGTTTTCGTCATGACTTTCCAGTCTGGCTTCCATATTTTTTTGATTATGTGCGGAAATTTTTTCATGTATCTCTTCAAATTTTTTATCTGAAAAGACCACCAGATTTTCCTGCTTTCCGTTATAAAACATTCCCGTCAGGATATCTTTCTCCTCTCCCTTTATTTTCCATGACAGAAAGATCTTATCAGGATTTCTTCCTTCCGTACTATAAAAATTAAGAGGTTGTCCGATTCTCATACGATTTTCCATACTTCCGCTTGTATCAATTAACCTGGCCTTTTGAGAAGTATCCTGCTGATATACAATATAGATTTCATCATCCTTCAGGTTCAAAGAATGAATCTTTTCTCCCCTTTGTTTTTTCAGCATTTCATATGTACTTTCTGAAATTCCCACATTTTGTCCTTGAGGCATCAAAACGCTCCCATGTATATTTTTCGGTGCCG
This sequence comes from uncultured Drancourtella sp., assembly GCA_937880845.1. Taxonomy (GTDB): domain Bacteria; phylum Bacillota; class Clostridia; order Lachnospirales; family Lachnospiraceae; genus Sellimonas. The sequence continues at coordinate 19,995 of CALFLL010000020.1, read as the reverse complement.
AATCTCCCGCATATTTAGAAGTCATTCTGAACATAGGCACACACTGTATTTTCGCATGATGCTCCCCTGTAATCTGTTTCAGTGCTCCCATATCCTCGTCATATGCATTAATCACAATATTATACGGAAATAATCCTTCTGTTTTTGGTACGGTCAAACTGCTTATGATTGGTATTCCCAAGAAGGCCAACACCGCAAAATGTACTGCGGCCATAAGTGAAATATACCATTTATTTTTACTGTAACGATAACGCAGGTTGGCATTTCTTAGAAACAATATTCCTCTTGTTTTTTTCTTTCCTTCTCTTCGTAAGTAGTATTTTAAAACAACTGCTACCCAAAGCAAAACTCCGATTTCTGCACCGATATAGCTGATGGAAATTTCATTTAATCCTCGTACCTCAAAGAGTTCTCTTGTGCCATCAAAAATAATAAAAGCCATGAGAAAAATTCCCCAAATTCCTTTTGGAATCCGATCCGCTTCTTTTGTTTTTGACAATACGGTGGAATTTCCCATTCGCAAAATATTTTCCTGATTAAACAGAAAAGACAATGTCATAATTACAAAAAACAAAACGATTCCATATCCTGCGACGGGAATGGAAAATGCTGCTGCAAAATCTATATTTTTATTGCATAAATCGGATTTTTCAATCCATCTGCTGATTCCCGCATAAACAGCCGTTCCCAAAATGGTTCCTGCTACTATTGAAATCAATATATTCAAAGCACATTCTGATGTAAAAATCTGATAACGGGTTCTTCTTCTGATTCCAAACAATACAAAAATCTGATAATTCTTGATTCGTTTCTTTATAAAATCAGAAACGACATAATACATCATCATCAAACACAAAATAGAGAGAATTCCTCCACCACCCATAAAAATCGAAACAATCATCTTAATTTCCGAAAGTTCTTCCCCGTTTTGTATTTGTAACATGATCCTGGATAATCCGAAAATCAGAATCGAATAGGACATGACAAATGTTCCGCCAAGCAAAAACAGAATACTGCTTTTTCGGTTTCCTACATAACTGTTTTTGATCAATGTCAAAAATTCTTTTGGATATTTCCCTGGAAAATACAATGCTTTTTTTCTTCTGATTTTTGCAAGTCTGTCTCTTTTCTTTAATGCATAATATTCTTCGATCCGTTCGCTCCATTCATCCAAAAACCGAAATCCCACATATTCCAATGCTGCAACAACGGCAAGAAAAAACGGTGTCAAAAGTCCATATAACTCCTTTGACAGCACTCCAAAGCTTTCACTTGCCAACAATGCCATAAGTAAAGCAGTTCCCGCCGTACCTCTGGATAATGCATCCAATATCTTGATATTTCTTTTTAATAGCAACAAACAAATTCTGATACAATAAAGCAGAGCGGTAAACAAAGCTAAAAAATGGCATAACATCAATGCCGGTCCTGCCTCAGACTGATTCCAAAATTCAATATAGTTTCCATATCGGAATCCCTCTACCAATGCTTGTAAAGCATAATATCGTTTTTCTCCGACAGGAGGTAATTTCCAAAACAAAACCAATACCGGTATTACACAACAAAAAATTCCTCGCCATATACGTGCCGCTTTTTTCACATACCTCACCTCATTTTCTTTATTGTCATATTAATTATATTATATATCCAATTATTTTTTTGTAAATATCAGAAAAAGGCGTCGAATCATAAATATGAATCAACGCCCTATCCTTTCATAAAAATAGCATCTATTTCTTATTCTTCCGGAATAAATACTTCTTTTCCCATTCCGCAGATCGGACATACCCAATCTTCCGGAAGATCTTCAAAAGCTGTTCCCGGAGCGATTCCTCCGTCCGGATCTCCTAATTCCGGATCATATACATATCCACATGGTTCACAAACATATTTCTGCATAATGATATCTCCTTTCTTTCTTCAGAAAATTAATAATAATTATTGTTTTTATCATCTACCCCTACTATAAACTATATTTCATAAAAAATCCATGCTTTTTTTCAATTTTATAAATTTTTTATATATTACCCTGCATTTTTCCTGCAAACCAGACACTGGCGATCAGTCCGGCAAATGTTGCAATCAATGCTCCCGGAAGTGTATATCTTGTTTTCTTTACTTTAGCAGTCATAAAATAAACCGACATGGTATAAAAAATGGTTTCGGTACATGCCATAGATATGGATGCAATGGTTCCGATATAGGAGTCTGTTCCAAACTCCTTAAAAATATCTGTCAGAAGTCCTGTTGCAGCCGAAGAAGAAAACATTTTTACGATTGTAAGAGGAACCAGTTCTCCCGGAAACCCTATTTTCTCGGTCAATCGTCCTATAAACTGTGATATGAATTCCATAAATCCGGATGCTCTTAAAATTCCTACCGCCACCATCAATCCTATTAAAGTAGGCATAATCTTGATCACCGTAAAAAAGCCGTCTTTTGCTCCTTTTATAAAAGCCTCATATACATTTACTCTCTCCAACATTCCCCATGCCACAATCAAAAAAATAAGAAAAGGGACAATAAATTGAGATAAGAACAAAACAAAATCCATTTGTACTCTCCAAACTATTCTCCCTTTATTATAATAAACCATTCTTTTCTTTATTCACGTTACACTATATTCTGGGACAGATTTCTCATAATTCCAAAATACATGATTAAAAGCAGTCCTCCTGCCAGAATCCATGCTGCCGGACTTGCCAGACAGATTCCTACATAGCTGTGATGCCCGGATGCAATAACCGCAACAACACCTCTTCCAATCAATTCTGCAATTCCCGCTGTCATCGGAAGCAATCCATAGCCCATACCCTGGATTCCGTTCCGGTAAAGATTAACGATCGTAAGCGGGATAAAGAACAATGCTACACAGATCAAATAAATCCTTACTTGTCCGATCACCTTCGGCACATCTGCAGATTCTACAAATAAATATGTTAAATAATGCCCTACAAGTACAAGAATCGCTCCTATTACAACAGAATAAGCAGAACCGATGATTGTCGCAGAACGAAAACCCTTTCGGATTCTTTTTACATCGCCTGCTCCCATGTTCTGAGCACAGTAAGTAGCCATAGCTGTTCCAAGGGCAACATAAGCCTGGGTCACAATCTGTTCAATCTTGCTTGCAGCCGTAAATGCTGCCACCGAAATAGAACCAAGGAGATTCAAAGAAGATTGAACCATCATTGATCCGATAGCTGTAATAGAATATTGTAAAGCCATCGGAAAGCCGATTCCTATTTGCATTTTCAAAAGATGACCGTCCATCTTCCAGTCTTCTTTATGAAGATGAAGAACCGGTACTTTAAAATAAATATAAACCAGACAGGAAACTCCCGATACTCCTTGAGAAATTACTGTTGCATAAGCAGCACCCGCTGCTCCCATTTTAAATACAATGATAAATACAAGGTCAAGCACGATATTTAAAAGAGCCGCCAGGATCAGGAAATACAAAGGTACTTTACTGTTTCCAAGAGCCCTTAAAATACTGGATACAAGATTATATAAAACTTGTGCAAAAATCCCACCACAGATAATCATGATATATTCATATGCATATTGAAAAATATCATCCGGTGTATTCATAAAAATCAAAAGACTTTTCATTCCGACCATGCTGACTGCAGTCATGATCACAGACATGATGACTGATAAAACTGCTGCCGATGCAACGGTTTTTCTCATTTCCTCTGTTTTTCCTGCTCCGAATTTTTGTGCCGTCAGAACCGTAAAACCTGCCGTCAGTCCAATCAAGAATCCAATAATTAAAAAATTGATTGTTCCTGTTGCCCCAACTCCGGCCAATGCTTTCGTACCTACAAATTTTCCTACGATCACTGCATCAACCATACTGTAAAATTGCTGAAATACATTTCCGATAAAAACCGGAATCGTAAATTTTACGATCAGCTTTCCCGGATGTCCTTTCGTCATGTTATTGTGCATTCTTTTCCTCCCTCTATTTATCTAAATTAATCTGTACTTTTTTAAAGCTTTATAAATCCCGTCTTCTTCCACTTGATCGGTCTGAAACTCACAAAACGGAAGAATCCTCTCATCACATACCCCCATTGCAACCGCATGTTTCGTCTCTTTTAACATATCAAGATCATTCATGCTGTCCCCAAACGCATAACTCTCTTCCGGATTCTCCTGAAGATAATGACATACAAATCGAACCCCTGTCCCTTTTGTGTGGTTTTTCTGTATCACCTCAAAAGCATTCTTTCCTCTGTCAATACAATGAAAATATGTATCCAGATACTCCTTTGCTTTTATTCCGTATTCGTTTTTCGGAAGAAAAACAAACACTTTATCAAACAAAATCGGACTTTTTCTGATATCCTCAGGAATGATCTTTGCAATATTTCTTTTTTCCATCACTTTTTTCACAGGATCAACCTTATCCTGTTCAGCCTCATATGATTTTTCAAAATAAATCGCCTGTTCTTCTTCATAAACAGCCGGTATTCCAAACTTTCTCATGGTTTCTATTGTCTTTATGCAAATCTCCACAGACAGTTTACTTTCACAAAGTTTCTGATTTTTATAATAAATATGAGTCCCACATCCACATACATACCCGTCAAATCCACATGCCTTTATTTCATCAGGAAGACTGACATACGTTCTTCCTGTATTGATAAACGCCTTATGTCCTTGCTTTTGAAGCATCTTTACCGCTTTTTTGGCACTGTTCGGTATCTCACGCGTAAGGTCAGAAAGAAATGTTCCATCAATATCAAAAAACACAATACTCATTGATTTTTTCTCCTTCCTCTTTATTTTTCAGTTTTTCATTTTACCGTGTTCTTTCTTCTGTGGCAATCTTTTTCTTTCTTTTCGCCCTTGTTTCTTTCTTTGTTGTATCCTTTGAAACCATCTGCCATCAGATAAAATCCGGGTTTCATTCCTTTCAAGAATGCCCTGTTCACCAATTTGCATGATACAATCTTGACATCCTCTGAATGCAGGTCTATAATATCCAAGAAAATAGTTTGAATTATAACTTTTATAATTCAAACTAAAATTATACTGAATTGTGAAAGGAGCCTAAGGTTTGAACGCTACATTTCATTATCTTATAATGGCAGAACATGCTATGCTGCAAAAGGAACTTCTCGTCCGGTTGAAAGGAACCGGACTGACTCTTGGACAACCTAAAGTACTTGATTATCTCAAAGAACATAACGGTGCGAGTCAAAAAGAAATTGCCAGAGGTTGTCATATTGAAGCTGGTTCCCTGACTTCCATTTTGAATCGAATGGAAGATAAAGGAATTGTGGAACGCAGGATGTTAAATGGTAATCGAAGAAGTTCTTATATATTTTTAACTGAAAAAGGAATTGAGTTTTTGCATCTTGTAACTGAGAGTTTCAAAGCATTAGAAGAAAAAGCATTCCTTAATATACCAGATACTCAAAGGGAAAACTTTATGCAAACACTAAACCAAATTTACGCAAATTTACAGGAGGACTTATAATGAGTAATTCAGAAAAATTAAAGCGTTATCTTATTTTTTTTGTTGGTCTGTTTATCAATTCATTGGGGGTCAGTCTGATCACAAAGGCCAATCTGGGAACATCTCCTATATCTTCCATCCCCTATGTTCTCAGCCTGAATTTTAGGATGACTTTGGGGCAATTTACAATTCTATTCAGCCTTTTGCTTATTATATTTCAACTTTTTATTCTTCGCAAAAATTTTAAAGTGGAATATTGGCTGCAAATACCGATTTCTATTTTGTTTGGATATTTCATTGACTTAACTATGACTATGCTGTTTTTTATTCATCCGCAAGTATATGTATCTAAAATTATTTATTTGTTGATTGGCTGTATTATTCTGGGATTTGGCGTATATACAGAGGTGCTGGCAGACGTAGCAATGCTGCCTGGCGAATCCTTTGTGAGAGCAGTCTCAGCTACTTATAATACCAACTTCGGAATTATTAAAATTGTATTCGATGTTTCTATGACAGTGATTGCAGCCCTCTTATCAATTATATTTGCAAATCATTTAGATGGGGTGAGAGAAGGAACTATTGTAGCGGCATTGCTGGTAGGAATCTTCGTGCGGTTATTTACCAGACAGTTTTCCTTTATTATACCAGTGCTTTTCTCTTGTCAGACTGAAAAAAATGTTCATGAAAAATGAGCCTTTGGAAATGCAAACACTCATGTAATATCAATCTCTTCCGTGGCAGAGTGAAGTAAAATACCCCTGTTGACTCTATAACTGTTATAGGGTTTCCGATATGTGAGAACAATAATAGGAAGAGAGGGTATGTATATGTTAGCTGTGATGATTGTAGGTCTTGCAATGGGATCTACCGTTTCAATCGGGCAATCTGTGGGGGCAGATGATAAAAAAGAGAATTAAAAGACCCGGAGAGTTTCACGCCCTCCGGGTCTTTTTTCGATCCATCATCTTACAAAATATAATTCCTGCTGCCGTGCTAATCGTTGTCGCCACAATCCCTGCCCCCACGATCGCCGTGGGATCCACGCTCCCGTACTCGCTTCGGAAGGCGATCACGTTGACCGGAATGAGCTGCAAGGACGAGATATTTAAAATCAGGAAGTTGCACATGGCGTTGCTTGCCGATGTGCTCCCGCGGTTCAGTTTTCCAAGCTCCTCCATGGCTTTCAGCCCTGCGGGCGTCGCCGCCCATCCGAGGCCGAGGACGTTGGCAATTATATTTGTTGTAATATGATCATATGCTTTATGATTTCTTGGAACCTCCGGGAACAAAAAGTGTACAAATGGTCTTAAAAGTTTAGCCCCGCTTTGGATTGCCCCTGCCCTGGAGGCTATTTCCATAAGTCCTACCCAGAATGCCATTACTCCCGTCATGGTAATACACAAAGTGATTGCCTCTTTTGCCGATTCCAGTGCCGCATCCGTAATATTCGGAATTTTCCCCGTAAATGCAGCAAAGATGATCCCCACCAGGATCATCCCTGCCCATAAATAATTTAACATAACGCAAAACTCCATGCTTTTTTTTAATATATGCATGGAGTTTTGAATTTATTTATTACTTTGTATCATATCTTTGATTTTTATATTTTTCTGTTTCAGCTTCAGATATACAACCTCTCGGAACAGCGTATAGAATACGGAAACCATCGGAATAAAAATCAACATTCCGATAATACCCATGAGATTTCCTCCGATACTTACCGCTGCCAGCACCCAGATGGATGGAAGTCCTACCGAATTTCCTACTACATGAGGATAAATAAGGTTGCCTTCTAACTGTTGAAGCACGAGGAACAGTACAATAAACCAAAATGCCTGCATCGGACTGATCATAAAAATCAAAAATGCTCCGATAAAACAACCGATAAATGCTCCGAAAATCGGAATCAATGCTGTAAATGCGATCAAAATCCCAATCAGAAACGCATATGGCATATTAAAAATTGACATTGCGATTACAAACATCGTTCCTAAAATAACTGCTTCCATACACTGTCCCGTCAGGAAATTGGAAAATGTATGATATGTCAAAGAACATACCTCAACCGCTGCTTCTGCCCGGCCTTTTCTTACAAACGCAAACAATACCTTTTTTGCCTGTACGGATAATTTTTCCTTTTGAAGCAATATATAACATGCAAACACAAAAGCAATAAAGAATGTTGCAAAGCCGCTTACGATATTGACTGCTGCTGCCACACCGGATTCCAAGATGCTTCCGGCTCCGTTTGAAAACCAGTTGACCGCCATTTCTATGACTTTATCCCATTGGAATTCCAATCGATTTACATATGCCATGATTTCTTTATTATTATGGAACCACTCATCCGCCCAATCTTGCACCTTTGGAATAAAAGCCTGAATACTGGCTCCCAGTTTTCCAAGAGTACCTGTCAGTTGCGGAATCACGACAAATGCAACAATAGCAACAATACCAAGTACGAAAATAATTGTAAGAATAAGGCTTAATGGGCGTGCCAACTTCTTCAACACTTTATATTTTTCTTTTCTCTTTTCGGTAAAGAGTTTTTGCTCTATAAAATGCATCGGCACATTAAATACAAAGGCAATGGCTCCTCCCAAAATAAACGGAAGTAAAATTTTAAATATAAATCGTAACGCCGAAACAACAACCTCATATTTCCAGAAACACAAAATAATAAATGCCGTAAATACAATAAGATGTCTTATTTTTTTTATCGTATTATCATTTAATTCCATCCGAATTCCCCTTTATTTTAATTTGGCGCGGATTGCTTTCATAAGCTGGATAACCGGAAGGTTTAAAACAGCCAGTCCATATACTGTCAGAAGCTGTGTCAGATTCAAAGATACAACTTGGAAAACAGACTGTAGTGCAGGAATCGTCAATACGGATGTGATCAATACAAAACCAATCAAAAATGCACCCTGCAGATATTTGTTATTGAAAAATCCTCTGTGGAAAAGCATTGGTTTATCTGATTTACAATTGTATCCATGTACAAGTCTGGAAAGACACAGTGTACCAAATGCCATTGTACTTCCAAGTAAAGCGCCTTCGCTTGTATATCCAAGCATAAATGCGATCATTGTCATGATACCAATGGAAAGTCCTTCTGTTCCGATTTTTGCAAGGAAGTCTCTTGTCAGAATAGATTCATCTTTCTTTCTTGGTCCTTCGTCCATAACATCGCTGCGATGCGGTTCCAGTCCAAGTGCGATAGCCGGAAGGCTGTCTGTTAAAAGGTTGATGAATAACAGGTGTACCGGTGCAAACGGAACCGGGAGTCCTGCAATAGAAGCATATAATACTGCAAGGATGGCTCCAAAGTTACCGGATAGTAAAAACTGGATAGAGCTCTTAATATTTCTATATACATTTCGTCCGTTTTCTACAGCCTTTACAATCGTAGCAAAATTGTCATCTGTCAGTACCATGGAAGCTGCATCTTTTGCCACTTCGCTTCCTGTGATTCCCATTGCCACTCCGATATCAGCCTGTTTTAAAGCAGGTGCATCGTTTACACCGTCACCTGTCATAGAAACAATGTTTCCTTTTTCCTGCCATGCCTTTACAATACGAATCTTGTGTTCTGGTGATACACGGGCATACACAGAAATATGCTCTACAAAGTCTTTTAATTGTTCATCTGACAGATTTTCAATATCTGCACCTTCACAAGCTTCGGATTCTTCTTTCAAAATACCGATTCTCTTAGCAATCGCTGCTGCTGTTACTTTGTGGTCTCCTGTGATCATAACAGGTTTGATTCCTGCACGGATACATTCTGCAACTGCCGCCTTGGACTCTTCCCTCGGCGGATCCATCATGGAAATCAGACCAAGGAATGTAAAATGATATTCATCTTCTTCTGTAACTTCTCTCTTATTTTCAAGTTTCTTATAAGCAAATCCCAGAACACGAAGACCCTGACGAGAAAACTCCTGGTTCATTTCTGCAATGTCTTTTTTGTCTTCTTCCGTGATCGGTACTTCCTGTCCGTTCTTATGAATATAATCCATTCTTTGTAAAAGGACATCTACCGCACCTTTAACAATCATCAGAACACCGTTTTCTGTCTCATTCACAGTAGACATCAGTTTTCTGTCACTATCAAACGGTACTTCTGAAATTCGTACATATCTTCTCCGGATTTCTTCCGCATCCATATCGTATTTTCCCGCAAAAGTTACAAGTGCCGTTTCTGTCGGATCACCGATTTCTTCTCCGTTGACATTCTTTGCGTCATTACAAAGGATACTGGCGAACATTAATTTTTTTACTTCTTCGTTTTCTACAGAAACTTCCTTTTTTGCAAGTCGTTTTCCGTTTACATAATAATCTTCCACTGTCATCTTGTTCTGTGTCAGAGTTCCTGTTTTATCAGAACAGATAACAGATACACTTCCAAGTCCTTCTACTGCCTGAAGTTTTCTGATGATGGCATGTTCTTTTGCCATTTTCTGTGTCCCGAAAGATAAGACGATCGTTACGATAGAGCTTAATGCCTCCGGTATTGCCGCAACTGCAAGTGCTACCGCAAAGAGGAACGCATCACCGAAAGACTGTCCTCTTACCACATTGATTCCCATTAGGATCGCACATAAAATAAGGATCAAAATTGAAAGTTTCTGTCCAAACTGATCCAGGTTTACCTGAAGTGGTGTCTTCTTTTCGGATGTTGTTTTTAAAAGGGAGGCGATCTTTCCTACTTCTGTCTGCATACCGATTCCGGTAACAACAAACTTTCCTCGCCCGTATGTTACAAAACTTCCAGAATGGACCATATTAATCCGGTCACCAATCGCAACTTCACCTTCAATCACTTCTGTACTCTTCTCAACCGGAATACTTTCTCCTGTCAGAGCACTTTCATCTACTTTCAGACTCGCCTGTTCCAAAATTCTTCCGTCCGCCGGTACAAGGTCACCTGCTTCCAGAATAACAATATCACCTACCGTAACTTCTCTGGAAGGAATCTGTGTCACATTACCGTTTCTTACTACTTTTGCTTCCGGCCCGGAAAGTTTCTTCAAACTGTCCAAAGACTTTTCAGCTTTAATTGTCTGTACTGTTCCAAGGATTGCATTGATTGTGATAACGATCAGGATAACAATGGCACTTTCCGCATCTCCCAAAAATCCTGACACGATGGCTGCCGCGATCAGGATGATTACAAGAAAGTCTTTATATTGTTCCAAAAAGATAACTGCAACACTTTTCTTCTTTCCTTCTTGCAATTCATTCATTCCGTATTTTTCCTGATGTTCTCGGACATCTTTTTCACTAAGAGGTTCCAAAGATCCATTAATCTGCTTTTTCACCTCATCAGTTTCCATCTGATAAAATTGTTTCATCTTATTCCTCCTTCTTGTTCATATCATTCTCTTTTTTCTATTTTGCAATGCATAAAAGAAATTTTTAAACAAAAAAAGACTTTTACTGCACCACAACCATGCAATAAAAGTCTCACTGTTTCATACGCGATCCGGGCAGGATACCCTGCCGTATTGACGAATCTGTAACGCATTATCTGCGTCAGTTACTCCCTTTTATTAAAATCAACTATACTTAATTTTCCTTAAAAAGTCAACCTTTTTTTCCATTTTCACAGTATTGTATGTTAATAAAAACAGGGAAGTGCTTTTAAACACTTCCCTGTTTAATATCCTAGTTTGTAATTGTCATTTCTGTTTCTTTGTCAAATACATGAATCTTTTCAGCATCGAAAGCGAATTTAACTGTATCGCCTGTTCTTGCTGTTGTTCTTGGATCAACACGTGCTGTCATTGTTGCTCCTTCGTAATCAAAGTGTAAGTATACTTCTGCACCAAGCATTTCATATACACGGATTGTAGCTTCGATTACTGTGTTCGGAGAAGATGCGATAAACATTGGTTCATCATGAACATCTTCCGGACGGATTCCGAGTACGACTGTTTTTCCGTTATAACCGCCATCAATCAGCTTTTTAGCTTTTGCAGGTGGTAATTCGATTTTAGCCGGTCCTACATTTAAGAATACGCTTTCTCCTTCTACTTCACATTTTGCATCAAGGAAGTTCATCTGCGGAGATCCGATAAATCCTGCAACGAATAAGTTACATGGTTCATCATACAGTTTTCTTGGAGTATCTACCTGCTGAACAACTCCGGCATTCATAACTACGATTCTTGTTCCAAGTGTCATAGCTTCTGTCTGGTCATGTGTTACGTAGATGATCGTTGTACCTAATCTCTGATGTAATTTAGAGATTTCGATACGCATCTGTCCTCTTAATTTGGCATCCAGGTTGGAAAGAGGTTCATCCATAAGGAATACTTTAGGATTACGAACGATTGCACGTCCCATAGCAACACGCTGTCTCTGTCCACCGGAGAGAGCTTTCGGTTTACGATCGAGCAGTTTTTCAAGGTCAAGGATCTTAGCTGCTTCACGTACCATTTTGTCGATTTCCGGTTTCGGAACTTTTCTTAATTTTAATCCGAATGCCATGTTATCATAAACTGTCATGTGCGGATACAAAGCGTAGTTCTGGAATACCATCGCGATATCTCTGTCTTTTGGTTCTACATCGTTTACTACTTTGTCTCCGATTTTCAGTTCTCCGGAAGAGATTTCTTCCAAACCGGCAATCATACGAAGTGTTGTGGATTTACCACATCCTGAAGGTCCTACGAAGATGATAAATTCTTTATCTTCAATTTCAAGATTGAAATCTTTTACGGCTTCAAATCCGTTTGGATATACTTTATTGATATGTGTCAATGATAAACTTGCCATTGGTGTTTCCTCCTAAATATTTTACCGTTTTTTTCGATGTAATTAGTATAAAAAAAAATCCCTAAAAACGCTAGAGCATGATTGCACAAACATTTTTAAGGATTTTGTACAAGGTGACGAACCTGTTTTTCAGTTTTCTTCTGCTTTTTCCACCAAATATTGATAAATCTCTCTCTTACTTACACCACGATCTTTTGCCACTTTTTTCATGGCTTCTTTCCTGTCGATTCCCTGATCCAAATAATGAGCCATGTGTTTTTCAATCGTCATGGCTTCCCACCCGTCTTTTTGCTCCTCTTCCATTTCCCGGATGCTTTTTCCGTCCAGAAGAATGACACATTCTCCTTTCGGAAGATTCTCCTCGTAAAATTTTACAGCCTCCTCAAGCGTGGAAAGAAATGCTGTTTCATGCTTTTTGGTCAGCTCCCTGCATACGGTGATCTTTCTCTTGGGATCAAGAGCCTCACAAAGTTCTTTTAATGTTTTTAACAGTCGATGAGGTGCTTCATAAAGGATTATGGTTCTTGTTTCCTGTTTTAATTCTTCCAGTATCCTTTTTCGTTCTTTTTTATCGGAAGGAAGGAAAGCCTCGAAGGCAAATCTCCTTGTCGGAAGTCCGGAAATCGTAAGAGCCGTAATACAGGCACATGCTCCCGGAAGAGATGTTACCGTGATACCGTATTCCCGACACATCTTTACCAATTCTTCCCCCGGATCTGAAATTCCCGGAGTTCCTGCATCTGTGATCAATGCAATATTCATCCCCTGCTGCAGTTTTTCAACCAGTTTTCTTCCTTTTTCAATCTTGTTGTATTCATGATAACTTGTCATAGGGGTTTTGATCTCAAAATGATTCAATAATTTAATACTGTTTCTCGTATCTTCTGCTGCAATCAGATCTACTTCCTTTAAAACCCTGATAACACGAAATGTCATGTCTTCCAGATTTCCGATTGGTGTTGCACATAAATATAATGTTCCTGACATACGCGCTCCTTTATTTTTTATTGCCCATACTGTAATGAGAAAGCAGTTCCTCTGTGTAACTTCCGTCCTCATTGTACACGATCAGCGGCGGTTCTACCAAAATCCTTGATCTTCCTTTGTTGCTTCCTTCGATAAGAACCATATTCGGCTCCTTATTCAAATATGGATGTACCAGTTTCATCCTCTTAGGCTCAATCCCGTATGCGGTCATTTTGCTAAAGATTTCTGCCAATCGAAATGGTCTGTGTACCATATAAAATCTTCCGTGAAATTTCAGCAGTCTGGCACTTTCTTTTAAAATATCATCCAGCGTACACATGACTTCATGCCTGGCAATAGCTTTTGCACCGTTCGGATTTTCCAACCCATGGTTACAGATCATATAAGGCGGATTTGTCGTAATGACATCAAAAGAAGCAGCTCCAAATATTTCTGCCGCTTCTTTGATATCCCCTGTCCGTATCATGATTTTATCTTCCAGGTGATTGTACAGTACACTTCGGCGCGCCATATCTGCACTTTCCTCCTGGATTTCCAGCCCAGTAAAATCCGATCCCTTTGTTTTTGCAGCCATAAGAATTGGAATGATCCCTGTACCGGTTCCTATATCCAGTGCCTTTTCGCCTTTTTTTACATTTGCATAGTTTGCAAGTAAAACCGCATCCATCCCAAAACAAAATTTGCCGGGATTCTGAATGATCTCATATCCGTCTATCTGCAGGTCATCCAGTCTTTCCCCTTCTTTTAAATTACACATTGTCCAGTTTTGATGCTCCTTCATTTCTTTCCAGTGCCGCAAGCTCTTTCATTTCTTCTTTTGACAAACGTACGTCATTTTTACGTTTTCTTGGTCTGAATTTCAATTCTGTCGCTTTATATTCCCTGATTTCTTTCTCATCATTTTCTAATGTCACGATGACTTTTACAAGTTGTCTTAAAACACTCAGACTCTGTACTTCCCCTTTTAATCCTTCCGGAGTTGTAACGGTATCTCCCACTGACGGCAGTTTACTGTTTAAATGTTCATAGGTTTCTTCTTCATTTGTAAGACAGCACATCAGTCTTCCGCATACTCCTGAAATCTTTGTCGGATTCAAAGACAGGTTCTGTTCTTTTGCCATCTTGATGGATACCGGAGCAAATTCCGATAAATATGTATGACAGCATAACGGCCTTCCGCAAATTCCGATTCCTCCGCGGATTTTTGTTTCGTCCCGCACTCCGATCTGCCTTAACTCAATTCTTGTTCTGAACACGGAAGCAAGATCTTTTACCAATTCACGGAAGTCAATCCTTCCGTCTGCCGTAAAATAAAAAAGCACTTTATTATTATCAAACGTATACTCTGCATCAATGAGTTTCATTTCCAGATTATGCTTTCTTATTTTTTCCAGACAGATTTCAAACGCCTCTTTTTCTTTTTCTCTGTTCTTTTCTTCTATTTTCCGGTCTTCGTTTGTAGCCAGCCTTATTACGGATTTCAAAGGCTGTGTAATTTCATGATCTTCTACTTCCCTGGGACCGATCACAACATTTCCGAATTCAATTCCCCTTGCTGTTTCTACAATAACCTGCTGACCTTTTTTTATATGAAATTTTCCCGGGGCAAAATAATAAATTTTTCCTGCCGGCCGAAATCGGACTCCGATAATTCTTGTCATATATTAGTTCTCCTTTATCGTCAATAACAATAATTCCATTACCAGGTCAAAGTTTACATTTGCTTTCAAACGTGCTTTTGCTGTTTCAATCCCCTTCAGAATGATCTCGATTCCTTCATAAGAGCTTGTATTTGCTCTTTCCTTGATATATTTCATCTGATCTGCAAAGATTACTCCGTTGACGTCTTTTGTTGCTTTATAGAGAAGCACATCTCTAAACCATACACTGATCAGATCGAGAATATCCGTTACTCCGACCTTGTAGGAAGAAATCTTTCTGATCGCGGCCAGAAGTTCCGGAAGTTCCATGTCTTTTATGTATTTCATCATCTGTATGGTTTCTTCTTTAATTTCATTAAAATACTCAGATGAAGCCAGCATGATTGCCCGTCCCATGTTTCCCTGAGCAAATGCAGCACATATCTCCGCCTGATAATCCGGGATAGACATATGTTCCATAAGATATTTCTTAATCAGCACATCTTTGACATTCTTAATCTTCAGCACAACACATCTGGATAAGATTGTTGGCAAAAGGCTGTCCGCATTTTCCGTCAGAAGAAAGATGACCGCATATTCCGGTGGTTCTTCTATGGTTTTTAACAGTGCATTCTGAGCCTGCGGTGTCATCAGATCCGCATCCGGTACAATATAAATCTTATATTTCCCGTTATACGGTTTAATCATAATATCATTATTGATCTGCACACGCACATCATCCACACTGATCGTATTTGGTTTTTCATGTGTAACACGAATGATATCCGGATGATTTCCTGATACTGCCTGGCGGCAGGAATGACATTCATTACATGGATTGATTCCTCCGCGTTCACATTGAAGCGTCATGGCAAATAACTGTGCAAACATCTTTTTTCCCGCCCCACGTTCACCATTTAATATATAAGCGTGGGATACCTTATTCTGTGCAATTGCATTTTGAATATAAGTTACTAAATCTTCACGTCCGACAACATCTTTAAATCCTGTCATGATATTCACCTTCTTCTTTATGTCAATCCCTGATTCTGGTAAGTTTAATCCAATATAATTATATCATATTTTTGTCTGAATATATAGCATAATTTCATTTAAGCATATTTCCAGATTTCTATTTTCAAATCTTTTCGAAATTTGACATTGCTTTAATTTTTCTTCACTAAAATCTTCGTTATCTGCAAGAAATCTTCTGCAAAGTTCTGCATATTTTGGGTTCTTTTGCTGTCTTTCTCTTTCAAGTGCCCGAAAGAGTCTTTCTCCGTCTTCTACCTCAATATACAGCGGAACGATCTTTTCTTTTCCAAAATAATCGCACATTTTTTGGTACGCTTCCAATGTTCCTATCATAAGATAATCCGACTGTTCCAGACAAATCTGTCCGTCATCTGCCGTAAAATATTTCCATATTCCGTGAACCGTATGATATTCTCTTAATTCGATCATTTTTCCGGCATCCTGGATTTGTTTGCTTTTCTCATCTGTCACAAAAAAATATTCTTGTCCGTCCTTTTCCCCTTGTCTCATCGGTCTGGTCGTATATAAAGTAACCGTACGAAATTGGGGAAACTTTTCCTTTAATTTTTTAAAAACGGTATCTTTTCCTGAAGAACTTTTCCCTATCAAATAAAAAATTTTACCCATTTATCCACACCTCAATCCTGTTTTCCACGTTTAATCCTTCTATACTGAAGCCACAATCCCGATATCTGCATAACATCTCTGCTACTTCTTCGGAAATCCTCTCCCCGGGTACAATGATCGGACTTCCCGGCGGATATAAATAAGCATACTCTGTTGCCACCATTCCGATACTTTCTTCAAATTTTTTTTCTTCTCTTTCGTCTTTTTTTATTTCCTCTATCTCCCATGGCAACAATGCTCTTTCTGTCTTTGGCATACGGAAACTCTGTTCTTTTACGCTTGTTTTTTTAATCTGTCCGTCAATTTCCAAAAGAGCATGCTCTAATCTTTGAAAGCCTTCCAGTGTATCGGCAACAGATGTCATGGCCAGCACATAATCCTGAGCTGTCATCTCCATCTGAAGATGATACTTATCTAAAAGGATATCTGAAAGCTGGCGGCTGGATAAATCGGTTCTCACTGTGGAAAATACCAGCTTAGAACGATCAAACTGTGGAATACTGCACAGCTTTAATCGTTTCATCTCTGAAAGATCTTCTCGAATGGCATTTAATCTTTTTACATAACAGGAAAATATTTCTTCTTTCCTTGTTTCAAGCATATGAATACATGCATCTATGGATGCCATAAAAATATAAGACGGACTGCTGGATTGTAATATATGAAGATATTTTCTTACTTTTTCTCTGTCTACAATCTTTCCGTTCATATGCAACAGTGCTGTCTGTGTCAGAGAAGGAAGTGTCTTATGAACACTGTGGATTACAAGATCTGCTCCCAACCTGTTGGAATTTTCCGGAAAATAATCATGAAATCCAAAGTGTGCTCCATGAGCTTCATCCACGATTAATGGAATATGATATTGATGAACAATCTTCGCAATCTTAGAAACATCCGATACAACCCCGTCATAAGTCGGTGAAACAATGATAACTGCTTTGATTTCCGGATGATCCTCCAGATTTTTTCTGACTTCATCTGCATAAATTCTCCCATTTAACACAGAATGTTGTTCATATTCTTCTCTTTTATCCGCATAAACATAATATGGCTTAAGTCCAAACATCTCAATGGCATGATACACTGATTTATGACAGTGCCTTGCCACCAAAATCGAATCTCCTCTTTTTGTACATCCGGCGATTGCACTTAAAATTCCTATCGTGCTTCCATTTACAAGAAAATGAGTTTCTTCTGCTCCGTAAACGGATGTGGCTCTTTCCTGCGCTTCTTTTAAAATCCCACTACAGTGATGCAGATCATCAAATCCGGAAATTTCCGTAATGTCCCACTGATAGGGAAGTCTTTCTTTCATAAATCCGGTGTTTCTTTTGTGACCAGGCATATGGAACCCATAATAATCGGATTTTGCATATTGATCTAACTGTTCATATAAAGTCATTGTTATCTCCTGTATTGTAAAAAGTATCTGCCCTTATTTAAGGGCAGATACTATATGATTGATTGTGTTTTCAACATTTTTTGTACTTGTAGCAAGATTTAAACGAATAAAAGATGAATATTCTTCTCCACCAAACCATGACCCAAAATCTACGGCAACTTTTGCCTTTCCCTGTATCACTTCTTCCATTTTTTCTTTTGGTATGTAGGCTCCAAAATCAATCCATGCCAGGTATGTTCCTTCTAACGGATATACTTTTGCCTCCGGTAATTGTTCTTCCAGCATTTCTTTCATTCGATTGTAGTTAAATCGTATTTTTTCGATCACACTGTCAAGCCACTGTCTTCCTCCCTGATAAGCCGCCGTTACAGCTACAAATCCAAAAGCATTTCCGTTCATAACATGAATCTTTTCTATGAAACGATCAAAATCTGCTCTTATTTTTTTATCCGGAATAATCACAAATGCATTGCTACAGCCGGCCAGATTAAATGTTTTGGTAGCAGCTGTTAACGTCACGAGAATTTCATCATAATTTCCGACTGTCGCAGCCGTCACTTTTTTCCGATCTCCTGGAATCAAATCCTGATGAATCTCGTCCGCGATTACATATACATGATGTTTTTTACAAATGTCAAGAACCTCTTTTAATTCCTCTCGGCTCCAAACTCTTCCAACCGGATTGTGAGGGGAACATAAAATAAATACTTTTACCTGCTCTTCCTGTATTTTCTTTTCAAAAGTTTCGATATCCATATGGTATATGCCGTCTTCATTTTTTAATGGACACTCCACTTTTTTTCTTTGATTTGCTTCTACTGCACCAATAAACGGAAAATATACCGGAGGCATAAATAATACGCCGTCCCCTTCTTCTGTAAACAATTGAATTAGCCAGTTGATTGCCGGTACAACTCCCGGAGAAAACCGAATCCATTCTTTTTCTACTTCATATTCATGATACTTCTTTTCCCAGTCAATAAATGCATTATAGTAAGTATCCGGTACCTGATAATACCCAAACACTCCTTTTTCCACATACTCTTTTAATGCTTTTTTCACACAAACCGGAGCTTCAAAATCCATATCCGCCACCCACATGGCGATCAAATCTTCTTCTCCGAATTTTTCCTTTAATCCATCCCATTTTACACAGTCCGTTCCTCTTCGATCTCTAAATACAATCTCTTCCATGATTTCCTCCTACTTTCTTTATTCTTTAAATATTTTAACATTATAAATGATATCTTTCATCTGCTCTGCCTTTTTCCGGTCTGAAGTATGCAAAAAAGCTGTAACTTTCCACCCGTCATTCATAGTAAAATTTCCGGAAGTGATCAAATATTTTGTTTCTCCCATATCATCTGAACGAATCAAAGCATAATAAACCCCATCATCATAGAAAGATTGAAAGTCTTCTACTTGATTGACACCTGCTCCGATAAAATCAGAATACATCTCCACGCACTCGTCCTCTGTTTTTGGAATTTCTTGGAATACAGAATCTCTTCCTTCTATATATTCCAACTGCACTTCTCCGCTTCTTCCCTCAAAAAAAATCTTATTATCTGATTTACGTGTATATTCAAATTCTTGTGGAAGATTGATCTGAATTTCCCGTCCCTGCAATACATATATATTGTCATTTCCTGTTTGTGTTTCATTTACCTTTTGTCTATCTGAAGAGCATCCGGAAAATGTAAGTATGCAAAAAGAGCAAAGAAACATTAAAAATACTTTTATTTTCCTTTGTTTTTTAACCATTTCATTCTCTCCTTTACTTATAAATTTAGTTTAACTTTAGAATTTTCTATTGTCAAACCGAATTTTTAAATTATTTTCTTTTGCATGAAAAAAAAGCTTCTAATTTACATTAAAAGCTTTTTAAATGAAGCATCGGGGATTCGAACCCCGGACAACTTGATTAAAAGTCAAGTGCTCTACCGACTGAGCTAATGCTCCGTATTTATATTTAATTTTAAATGCCCAAAGCCGGAATCGAACCAGCGACACGAGGATTTTCAGTCCTCTGCTCTACCAACTGA
>CALFLL010000019.1 GCA_937880845.1 uncultured Drancourtella sp. | reverse complement strand
ACAAGTGCAAAAATGAAGATGTGAAAAAACTCAATCGAGTTTTTTCACATCCCCCTTTTATTCTCTTTCCTGGCTCCATTTTAAGAAAGTACCTGTATTTGCATCAATTTCAAAATCGTATTCTACCTGCTGATAGATAATATCGCCTTCGTAGATGTATTTTCCGTCATCCATTTCCAGTTCCATGCGGAGATCGTTTTCTGTTGCACCCGGCACTCTGTCAAGGGCAGCCTTTTTCGCATCAGCCTCGCTGATTTTTACATTTGTGTTTGTGGCATTTTGCGTATTATTCTGTACATTGGCCTGTGCATTGTTTTGTGTATCAGTGCCGGCATTTGCCTGTGGCTGCTGGTTTTGTGTCTGATTTGCATTCTGGCTGTTTGCGGATGCATCAGCCGGAGCCTGGTAATCAGCATTTACTCCTACATCAGAGCTTACGATATCCCCGTTTTCTGCATTGATTTCGTATTCATATTCTTTTTCGTTTACGTCAAAACGGATTTCGTATAATGTTTTTCCGTCATCGCGGTCTTTGGAAACCTGGAATCTTGTCGCATCGGATTCGTCAACGCCTGCTGTTTCAAGAGCAATTTCTTTTGCTTTATTTTCTCCGATATCATTTTTACTTCCGCATCCTGTCATAAGTCCAAGTACCGTAAGTGTAAGTGCTGCTGTAACAATGTATTTTTTCATCATATTGAAAACCCCTTTCAAAATTCTTTCTTTGTTTGTTGTTGATATTACTATAATATCCAAACATTAAAGGAACATTAAAACCAGAAGAAATTTTTTAATTTTTTTCTTTCGGGAAAAGGAAGGTAAATGTACTGCCCTTTCCGAGGGAACTTTCGGCAGAAATGGTTCCTCCGTGTGCCTCAACAATCCATTTTACCATGGAAAGACCAAGGCCGGAATGGCTGCCGTCGGTACGGGATGTATCGGCACGGTAAAAGCGTTCCCATATATGAGGAAGCTGATCGGGAGCGATGCCAATGCCGTCATCTTCTACGCTGCCTTCAATAAAATGATTGTGAAGGGTAAGAGAAAGGAAAATGTGTCCGCCCTCGTTTCCGTAATAAATGGCATTGGAGATTAAATTTACCAACATACGGATATAAAAGGTTTCGTCAACGAAACCGTAAATATCCGGTTCGATTTTTGTTTCAATAGTTATCCGGCGTTCCTCTGCCAGTATTTGCTGTTCTTCTGCTACAAGCTCTGTCAGCTCACTTAAATTCAGACGTTCTAATTGAAGCTTTTGCCGTCCCTGATCGGCCCTTGATAAAAGTAACAGATGAGAAATCATCTGGGCCATATCTCGGGCCTTTTTTTCGAGAAGCTGAACTTGACTATACTGCTGTGGAGTCAGGGTTTCGTCTTGCAGTAAGGCGTCACACTGAGCAAGAAGCACCGTGACAGGAGTCCTAAGTTCGTGGGAAACATCAGAGGTAAATTGTTTTTCACGCAGAAAGGCTTCCTCGATCTCCTGGAGAAGCCGATCAAAAGTTTCGGCAAGCTGATGGATTTCATCATTGCCGTTTTTAAGTCCTACTCTCCGGGACAAATCTTTGTCAGCTTGTATTTTCTGCACGGTTTCCGTTATTTTTTGTACGGGTCTTAGCGTATGGCTTGTAAACAGATAACCGATGACCGCAGTTAAAATTACAAGGAGCGGGAGCAAGATAAGGGCGAAACGCAGAGTGATACGAAAACCGGATTCTGCTTTTGTAATAGAGGTAATACCTCGGACAAAAACAGATCCGTAATCTTCTACTTCGTATTTTAAGTCAAAAATATACCATTGTTCTTCACCGTCTTTGATAGTCTGAAGTTGACCATCCCGAAAAGCCGGATGAGTATTAAATCCATAAGGGGATCTTCCGAAGAGGAAACTGCCGTCAGAAGAATACATGGATAAATAGATACCGTCATCCAGATCATAAAAATCAGAATCAATATCCAGTTTCCCGTCTTCTGCTTCAATGTCTTCCAGACTTTCATCCACCTGTTTTTTCAGATTATGCTGTGTGGAAGATAACATTTCCTTGTTACTGAAGGAAAACATCAATGCCAGGGAGGTACAGGTAAGGAGGGTCATGAAGAAAGAATAAAGGAGTGTCAGTTTTAACTTTAAAGATAATCGCTTCATTCTGCCACCTTCAAAACATAACCTGCACCGCGCACCGTGTGGATCAGTTTTGGATCATATCCATCGTCGATTTTGCGGCGGAGATACCGGATATAGACATCAATGACATTAGACCCTCCCGTAAAGTCATAGTTCCATATATGCTGTTCCAGTTTGGCACGGGAAAGTACGATTCCCTGATTCTGCATCATATAGCGCAGAAGGGAAAATTCTTTCCCGGAAAGACTGATTTCCGTTTCGTTCCGGAAAACCTGATGGGTATCAAGTAAAATTTTTAAATTGCTTAACTGCAGACAGTTTGTTTGTGTTTGGGAAGATTTCCTTAAAAGAACACGGATTCTTGCGAGAAGTTCTTCAAAAGCAAATGGCTTGACGAGATAATCGTTTGCCCCGGCGTCAAGTCCGTTTACACGGTCTTCAATACTGTCCATTGCCGTAAGAAGAAGGACGGGAGCAGTATTTCCGTTTCGGCGGAGATGTTTTAATGCGGTAAGTCCATCCATGACAGGCATCATGATATCAAGGATGATGGCATCATATTCGGCTCCGGCTATATATTCTAATGCTTCCTGTCCGTTAAAACAGGAATCTACACTGTAATGTTCGGCTTTCAGTCTGGAAGTAAGAATCTGATTTAAATCCTTTTCGTCTTCAACTATTAATATACGCACAATATCAACTCCTTTTCATACTATTTAATAGTATAGAGCAGAAATGAAAAGAAGAAAATAAAAACTTGACAACTATTTTTAAGAGAAGTATTATTAAAAAGGAAAATTCGGTAGGTGAGGTTACCACAGGGATTTGGGAGACCTAAGATTGCTGCCGCAGATTTGTGGAGACACAATGCGCTGGTTAGCAGGATATGTCGGAAAAAGAAGGCGTATCCTAATGCAGTTGATATGCCCTGTGATACTAAAGCTTGGACGTGAAAATATAAGAGATGCTCATATCCTCCAGGCTTTATTTTGCCGGGAGGTTTTTATTTTTCCAAACTATGAAAGAAAGGCAGGTGAGCGCAATGGATGCAGGAGCCGGTTATGACTCGAAGTATGATATGAAACAACAAAAGACAGAAAGAAGGTATTGCTATGAACAAACAGATTTTTATGGATCTTTTGCAGAAAAAGGAGTTCAAAGCAGTCAGAAGTATTCTGGAAGTAATGAATACGGTAGACATTGCGGCTCTCCTTGCGGACTTAGAGGATAAGGAACTGATTCAGGCTTTTCGTCTGATCGAGAAGTCAAAGGCAGCGGATGTATTTGCAGAAATGAGCAACTCGATGCAGGCGTATCTGGTTGAAATGTTTACGGAAAAAGAACTGAAAGAACTTTTGGACGATCTTTATATGGATGATACGGTGGATCTTCTGGAAGAGCTTCCGGCTAACCTTGTAACAAGAATACTGGATCAGGTAGACAAAGAGAAAAGAAATCAGATCAATACAATCTTAAATTATCCGGAAGACAGTGCCGGAAGCATCATGACAACAGAGTATGTTGATCTTAAAAAAACGACAACTGTTAAAAAGGCAATGGAACACATCAAAGAAACCGGTATACATAAGGAAACGATTTATACTTGTTATATACTGGAAAACAGACGCCTCATCGGAATCGTATCCGCCAAGGATCTGATGACGATGGAAGATGATATGACGATGGAAGAATTAATGGAGACGGAGATCATTTCCGTAACAACCCATACAGACCAGGAAGAAACGGCAAAGCTGTTTTCAAAATACGGTCTTCTTGCACTTCCGGTACTGGATATGCAGGGATTTATGGTAGGGATCGTAACGGTTGACGATGCCATGGATGTTCTTGTTGACGAAACGACAGAAGATATGGAAATTATGAATGCGTTAAATCCGAGTGAAACATCCTATTTTGAAACATCGGTTGTTACACATGCGAAAAATCGTATTGGATGGCTTTTGTTTTTAATGTTGTCTGCGATGATCACACAGACGATCATTGCTCATTACGAAAAAGCGTTTGCCGCACTTCCGCTTCTTGTTTCCTTTATTCCGATGTTAACCGATACCGGAGGAAACTGCGGCTCCCAGAGCTCTACACTGATCATCAGAGGAATTGCCCTGGAAGAAATTCAATTTAAAGATATTTTCAGAGTAATCGCTAAAGAGTTCAGAGTGGCTTTGATGGTGGGGGTTGTGCTTGCCATCACAAACGGCATTTATATTACAATCCGTTATCATAACCCGATGATGGCAGTGATCATAGCCATTTCACTGGTTGCGACTATTATAATGGCAAAGATCATCGGATGCATGCTTCCGCTGTTTGCAAAGAAACTGCATCTTGACCCGGCTATTATGGCAGCTCCGCTGATTACAACCATCGTAGATGCAGGTTCTATCATGATTTATTTCCAGGTAGCCACTCATCTTTTAAATCTTGCATAATACATAACAAAAACGAGGAGTCAGTCGACATCCTCGTTTTTTGTTGAACGTTTTCGATATTTTACACACTCGGTCAAAAGATATTCTATCTGACCGTTCATGGAACGGAAGTCATCTTCTGCCCAACGTGCGATTTCATTGTACAGGCTTTGTGAAAGCCTTAAAGGAACTTGCTTTTTGGCTTTTCCTTTATCTGTATTCTTATTTTCCAAAAAGAGTCACACCTTTTCATCTGATTTAATAAATTGTACCGCTGTTTACGATTGGTTGTGCATCTTTATTTCCGCATAAAACAACGAGAAGATTACTTACCATTGCAGCCTTTCTTTCTTCGTCCAATTCTACGATATCATTTTCATTGAGTTTGTCAAGAGCCATCTGGACCATACCTACCGCACCTTCTACGATTTTCTGTCTTGCATCGATGATGGCGGCTGCCTGTTGTCTTTGCAACATGGCTGATGCGATTTCCGGAGCATATGCCAGATGAGTGATGCGGACTTCAATAATTTTGATTCCTGCATTTTATACTTTTTCCTGAAGTTCTTTGCTCATGATCTGTGCAATTTCCTGGCTGCTTCCTCGTAATGATTTTTCATCTCCGTATTCGTTTGTATCATATGGATACATTCTTGCGGTATTTCGGATGATGGCATCGCACTGGATAGAAAGATAATTTTTGTAATTTTCTACATTAATGACTGCTTTTGTAGGATTTACCACTTTCCAGATGACAACGGCTCCGATTTCTACCGGATTTCCAAGTTCATCGTTGACTTTCTGTTTTGCATTGTCCAGGGTCATGGTTTTGAGAGAAATCTTTTTCATTCCAATGTTGACGGAAGCATGTCCGTTTGAGCCAACGGTCATGGTGCTGCGGCCTTGTGACGGGCTGATGGCAGTACAAAACGGATTAACCCAGTAAAATCCCGGTTTTACCAAAGTGCCGTGGTATTTACCAAAGAGTGCAAAAACAAGAGCTTCGTTTGGATTGAGGATTTTTAAACCACATAATTCCACGATAGATACGATAAATAAAAGAATACCGGCAACACAAATAAAAATTCCAAGTCCTGAGGAAACTTTCTGCTGGTTGGAAAGTACGGGACCGACGATTGCAAGTACAATACCGGCAGCCATCATAAGAATACCGAGAAACAGCATAAAAAATCCGTTTGCGGCATGCAGGATCTTTTCTTCTTGAATCATATTTTGTTTTGTTTCCATAAACAATTCCTCCTCATATAGTAGAAATAAAAATGATATTATTTTGATATCATAATAAAACCAAATTGGAGATTAGTCAATAGGTAAAAGAAAAAAACAGGATAAAAAGTCGGAAAATAGCAAAAAATATTGATAAAAGAAAGAAAAAACACTATACTATATGTAACGAATGTTATTCTGAAAAGTTATATAGAAAAGGGGTGTTTTTATGGAAGCAAAGAAGAAAGCGGATGTGATGGAGGCCATGAAGCCGGTATGTATTTATACTGCCGGAGACAGGGTAGAAGCGGAAATGCTTCTGGAAGCACTTCAGAAAAATCAGATTCAGGGTTACAGAGAGGCAAGTGGTTCCGGTGGCGTTATGGACGTTTATGCGGGAAACTCCATTTACGGGGAAAAAATTTATGTAGATGAGTTGGATGCGGAAAAAGCAAAAAATATTATTGACGCAGTCATGCAGGAGGCGGAACTGGAAGTAAAAGCGGAAGATGAAATTTCATCAGACACAAAAAGGTATCCGGCCTGGGTACAGATTGGATTGATTATTGTACTGATCTTATTGTTTGGAGCCATTGTTTTTGGTGTTATTTCATCTGTCATAAGTTAGGTAACGGGAAGAAAGCGATATCTTTTTGGATACAGTTTGCGGATGGTTCCAAAAGGATGTCGCTTTTTTTATAGAGAAATTTATGATAAACTATAACTAATTGATCGGATCACGTTTCCGGACGGGAGGAAGATAAATGAAATTTAATACACAAAAATACAGACAACTGGAATTATTTATAAAAACAGAACCGGGTAAGACAGGAACCATTTATATGGTATCCGGCAGTGTACGAAAGATTATGAGAATCACGCAGTATCGGAAATGGATGAAAATAGCAGTGACTCAAGGAACGACATATGAATTGACATTGGAAGATTGTGAGATTTCTTATGCGTATTTAAGCGATTGTGAGCAGATGATGGATAGAGGAATCTGTCTTATTGAGGGAGAAACACTTTATGAAAAACCGGATATGAAAGCATGGTATGATACTCCGAACCGCAGTCAATATCATTTCATGTCGCCAAAAGGATATATGGGACATCCATGCGGCTTTTGTTTTTACCGGAATTATTATCACCTGTTTTATTTATTTAATCCGTTTTCGGAGGAGCCGGATGAGATATACTGGGGACATGCGGTAAGTAAAGACTTGATTCGCTGGGTGCATCTTCCGGTATGCATGGAGCCGCAGAAGGAAATCCTGGACACACCGCAGTTGACGGGAGGAGTTTTTGGAGGACATGCTTTTATTGATGAAGAACAAAAACTCCGGCTGTTTTTTACAAGACACATTTCCAAAAGAAAATATCCGGAGGAATTGTTGGAATATCAGGTGATGACAGAAAGCTGGGATGGAGTGCATTTTGAAAGGGAAACTACATTGATTCCCAAACCGGATGAAGAGATTGAAGAAAGATTTTGTGATCCCAATGTATTTAAAGAAAACAACGAATATAAAATGCTTCTGGGAACGAGAATCCATTCCTGCCCGGCTGTTGTACTTTATAAATCCACGAACGTAAGTCATTGGATATATGAAGGCTCTGTTTTTCACGGAAGAGGGGATTTTTTACCGGAATCTCCGGATTTATTTCGGCTTGACGGGAAGTATGTTCTGACTGTTACGTACAGTGGGTATAAAGATGAAGTGGGACGAGTTAATCCTTCCTATTATCATATCGGAGAATGGGTAGAAGACCGGTTTTATGAAGAAACAAAGGGAATGTATGATTTTGGCGGAGAACTTGGCGGAATCCATTCCATTGAAACCAAAGAAGGAAAAACAGTGATCGGATGTATCGGTGGCACGGGTGGAATCGTTAGTATTCCGAGGGTAATCCATTTGAAAGATAATCGGCTCTATCAGAATCCGGTCAGAACAGTTTATAACCTTATGCAAGAAACGATTTATAAAGGAACGGAAAAAAATGTGAATCTGGAAAATATACGCGGTAATTGTTATCATGTCGTTTTAAAGCTTCAGAAAGCATCTGATTTTCGGATGACTTTATATAAATGGAAAAACCGAAAGCTTTATCTGGAACAAAAGGATGGAAACATCCGCTTCCATACGGTAGGAATGGGAGCAAAAAATATGTTCTGTCCGGCAGACATTAATGGTGCAACGGAAGTGGAAATATTTGTAGATCGGAATGTATGCGAGGTTTATTTAAACGGTGGGCAGTCCGCAGGAACAAAAAAATTTTCTCAGAATTCGGAAGCAGGAAACTTTGAACTTCATGTAAGTGCAGAGGGAGAAGTAGAGCAGCTTACGGTGGAAAAGATGAAAAATATATGGTAGAAAAGGGAAAGATATGATACAGGCAATATTGTTTGACATGGATGGTGTTTTAATCGATACCGAAAAATATTTGACAAAATTCTGGAGACAGGCAGCAGCTGAATACGGCATTGTAATAACCGAAGAAGAGTCGTATCAGTACCGGAGTTTTGCAAGTAAGTTTGCAGCACCGTTTTTCGCCGAAAAGCACGGAAGCCAGGAAGATTACCGGAAAATCCGGGCAAGAAGAAAGGAAATCATGAAAGGGCATCTGGAAAAAAACGGGCTTGAAAAAAAGGACGGGGTAGATGAAGTGCTTCCGAAGTTGAAAAAGATGGGCTATGAGATTGCAGTCGTAACCGCCACGGATGAAGAACGGGCAAAAGACTATCTGACAAAAATAGGGATTTATGATTTTTTTGACGATGTCATCTGTGCCACGATGGTAGAACGAGGAAAGCCATATCCGGATGTATATCTTTATGCCTGTGAAAGGATTGGGAAAAAAACATCTGAGTGTATTGCGGTAGAAGATTCTCCTAACGGAATCCGGGCTGCATATACGGCAGGCTGTCATGTAGTCATGATTCCGGATTTGACTCAGCCTGATGAGGAAACGAAAAAAATGCTGGATTATAAAGCAGATTCCATCCGTGATATACCAAAGATTGTAAAAGATTGGGAGAAAACATCATGGGAAGATTGAAAATTGAAAAGGGCGATATTACGACATATCATGTAGATGCCATTGTAAATGCAGCAAATACGTCGCTTCTTGGCGGAGGGGGAGTAGACGGAGCCATACATCGGGCAGCGGGGCCAAAGCTTCTTTTGGAATGCAGGACATTAAACGGATGCCGTACAGGAGAAGCAAAGATTACAAAAGGATACAATCTTCCGGCACGTTTTGTCATTCATACACCGGGGCCGGTTTATCGGGGAGGAGAAAACGGAGAAGCAGAGCTTCTTGCTTCCTGTTATCGAAACAGTTTGAAACTTGCCGCAGAAAACGGATGCAAAACTGTGGCATTTCCATCCATCAGTACCGGAATCTACGGATTTCCTCTGGAAAAAGCGGCATCTGTTGCAGTCAAAACAATACAGGAATTCTTAAAAATTCAAAGTATGGTAGAAGAAGTGATCATGGTGTGCTTTGATGAAAATACAAAGCAGGAATATGAAAAAGCGGCACGGAAAGAACAAAATCATACTTTTCAGATTCGATTCGCCGGGGAAGCAGACCTTGATCCGGTGATGGAACTGTTGGAAGAAATACAAAAAAAGATAGAGTACCCGGAATGGTTTGCAGTAGATGACAGGGAATTTATGCAGGAACGCTTTGCAGATAACGGAGAAGGTTTTGCTGTTATCGCACAGACAGAAGATGGGACGGTCGCAGGATGCTTTCTGGTAGACATACCGGGAGAAGACAAGCGGAACATGGGATATGATCTGGGATACACAAAAGAACAGAGGGCATTTACCGCACATATGGACATGGCGGTTGTATCACCGTCTTTCCGAGGATACCATCTTCAGGATCTCATGATGGAAAAGTGTGAAGAAGAATTGAAAAAAAGAGGATTTGTTTATCTCATGGCTACGGTACATCCGGATAACCGATACAGCCTGCAAAATGTCATAAAAAGAGGCTACAAAATCATGGCAACAAAAGAAAAATACGGTGGTCTTATACGCCATATTTTATGTAAAAAAATTGAGCAATAAGTTAAGTGGGGACGTGTTCCGATGCATCGGAACACGTCCCCGCTTTCATAAACTAAAGCATAAATTCCGTAATAACATGAAGAATACCGTCTTCGTCGTTTGACTTTGTGATGTAATCGGCTTTTTCCAATACGAGTGGCTGTGCATTTCGCATGGCAACGCCGAGACCGGCTGCTTCGATCATGGAGATATCGTTATAGCCGTCGCCACAGCAGATCATTTCCTCTGCGGTCATGCCGATACTGTTCAGAAGTTTCTGGAGGGAGTATGCCTTGTCGATATTTTGTGGCATGATTTCCAAGAAGAATGGTTCTGAGCAGTAAATATTTAAAAGTCCGCGGAAGCGGAGGGTTGTTTCGGCTTTTATAGATGCGATTATATCAGGTTCGCCTGTGATAAGGAACTTGTTATTGTTTTCATCGATGTAATCCATAAAATTGTCTACACGGAGGATCGGCATATTGTTGATGCGAGATTCCAGTTTTGTGTATTCATTTGGTCTGATGCCGGAAATTAGTCCTTGGTCCGTATAGGCGATGATGTCCGCATCGTATTTTTGGACGATATCAAACAACGGTCGAGTAATGCTTTTCGGAAGAGTTTTGTTGTAGATGATCTGTCCGTTTTTACAGTCAATGATTCGGCCGCCGTTAAAAGCGAGAATGTAACTTCCGAAATAATCCAGCTTTAAAAGCTTGGCAAGAGGAAGGACGCCCTGTGTAGGACGCCCGCTTGCAAGTACCACTTTTTTCCCTCTTTCCTGAATATCAATGAGCGCTTTTTTTGTGGCCGGCGTAATTTGTTTTTGTGAGTTTGTCAGAGTACCGTCAAGGTCCAAGACAAGCACTTGATATTTCATGGTTTTATCCTTTCCGTTCTTTTGTATTTCTAATTCTGTGACAGGTTACAAAGACAGGTTCTGCAGTGCTGTCACGATTTCCGGGAATTTCATGCCATTGGAGGCTTTTACAAGAACAGTATCGCCTTTTTGGAACAGGCCGGACATGTCTGAAAGAAATTCCTCTTTGGAACCGTAGTGAAGAATCTGATTGCCGGAGGCGAGATTTTTGGCACCGCGGTAAAGTTCTTCTGCAAGATCACCGATGCAGATGATTAATTCGATTCCTTTTCTTGCGACATATTCACCGACTTCGAAATGCAGTTGTTTTTCTTCGGTTCCAAGTTCAAACATATCACCCAATACAGCAACTTTCCGTCCGGAAGCGTAACTTAATACATCAATGGATGCTTTCATGGATGCCGGATTTGCATTATAGCAGTCGTCAATAATCGAAAGACCGGAAGTTTCAATCAGGTGATTCCGTCCGGAAACCGGTTTTAAGGCATGGATACCCACTTCGATTTCTTCTTTTGATAATCCCAGGATACGGCCGATGCAGGCAGCGGCCATTGCGTTGTAAACCATATGTTTTCCCGGAATGGTAATATCTGCCGTGATTCCGATTTCCGGGCTGCCGTTTAATTCAGGCAGTTTAATCTGACAGCAGGTCCCTTTTAGTCCGTGATTTTCTATGTTGGATGCAAAAGCAGGAGCCGCACTGTCAATACCGAAAAAGACAGGTTTTCTGCCCTGTACGTCGGAAATGGTACGGAGCATATTGTCATCACCGTTTAAGATCACCCATGCGTCATCTTTTAAATGATCGAACATTTCTGTTTTGGCTTTCAGAATGCCTTCTCGGCTTCCGAGATTTTCCACATGAGCATATCCGATATTGGTGATGACGCAGATATCCGGGCGGGCAATATCCGCCAGACGGTGCATCTCACCAAAATGATCGATTCCCATTTCCAATACGGCAATTTCGTGTTCTTCCGTCAGGTTGAAGATCGTAAGCGGCAGTCCGATTTCGTTATTGTAGTTTCCTTGTGTTTTTAATACATGGAATTTCTGTGAAAGAACCGATGCGATCATTTCTTTTGTACTTGTTTTCCCGACACTTCCCGTGATACCGATAACTTTGATATTAAGAGAAGTACGATAAAACCGTGCAATGTCTTTCAATGCCTGTTCACCGGAAGTCACAAGAATATACGGGAATGGAACATCGCCAAGATCCTTTTCGGATAACGTACAAAGAGCACCTTGCTCCATTACCTGAGCGATAAAATCATGACCGTCCACACGTGCGCCTTTGATTGGGACAAAAAGAAAATCCGTTTCAATCTTCCGGCTGTCGATGGCAATACCGGTGACCTCGCGATTTAACAATTCTTCTGCTCCATGGTATGTACCATTGCAGGCAAGTGCAATATTTTTCAGAGATAACCCCTTCATTTTTTTCTCTCCATTCATTTGTAATTATCCTCTGTATCTGGCATCCAGAGATTTTTCAATGATCAGTTCGCATAAATCTCCGTATTCGATTCCGGCAGCAAGAGCTTCTTTCGGAAGAAGACTTGCAGAAGTCATGCCAGGAAGGCTGTTATATTCCAGACAGTAGATGTCGCCATTGTCGGTAAGAAGAAAATCAGCTCGTGCATAAACATCCAGTTTTAATGCACGGAAAGCCTGTTCAGAGGCTTTTTGGATACGAAGAGCAATATCTTCTGGAATTCTGGCAGGGCAGATTTCTTCGGTGAGTCCTGCCTGATATTTGTTGGCATAGTCAAACCAGCCGTTTTTCGGGCAGATTTCAATGACAGGAAGTGCTTTCCCGTCGATGACACCACATGCCAGTTCCCGTCCTTTGATATATTCTTCAATGATGATTTCATCTTCATAGCGGAAAGATTCCTGTACGGCTTTGTCAAATTCTTCTTCTGTATAGGCAAAATATACACCGATGCTGGAACCGCCGGAGCAAGGTTTTACAACAAGCGGAAGGTTCAGTCCGAGAGAAGAAAGACTATGATCTTTTTCTGTACGTTTCAACCATGTTCCCTTCGGAGTAGGAATGTTGTTGGCTTCAAAGATCACTTTGGTGATTTCTTTATCCATGGACAAAGCACATCCGAGGGAACCGGGGCCGGTATAGCGGATGCCGAGGATGTCAAATGTGGCCTGTAGTTTTCCGTTTTCTCCCACATCTCCGTGAAGCCCCATAAATACGATGTCTGCAAGGCGGCAAAGTTCGATCACGTTTGCCCCAAGGAAGCAATCGGATTTGTCTTTGCGGGATGCTTTTATGGCATCAAGATCCGGCTCTGTGGACTTAATGCCGGCAGCAATAGAAAGTCCTGCATCTGGAAGGGTAAACACATCTTCCAGGTTTTCCGGGGCATCCGGAAGTCCGAGAAACGGATCCAGAAGAAATGCCTCGTGTCCTTTTTCCCTTAAAGTACGGCAGATTCCGGAACCGGAAGAAAGAGATACATCTCTTTCCGTACTTAATCCGCCTGCTAATACGATAATCTTCATAGAATAAAATCCTCCTTATAATTGGCTTGCACTCATACGATCGAGAAGTTCTTTTTTCACTTCATATAATTTGTCAGACAGATCCACATATACTTTATGCGGATTGAAAAGACGTTTTGTTTCATCCCACAACGTTTCTTTTTCCTGACGGCAGTATTCGGCG
This sequence comes from uncultured Drancourtella sp., assembly GCA_937880845.1. Taxonomy (GTDB): domain Bacteria; phylum Bacillota; class Clostridia; order Lachnospirales; family Lachnospiraceae; genus Sellimonas. The sequence goes on along the minus strand of CALFLL010000019.1, from coordinate 38,902 downwards.
ATTTCCATAACGGAAGGAGACTGATATACACATTCGCCGTGGATGAAGACGGGAACGAGCATTTTTCGCATCGTATATGTGCCGCCTTTTAATTTCGTTTTTTTCCAGGTTTCGATCGGATCAAATAAAAGAAGATCCTCATTTTCGTCAAATACTTCGTCTTCAAAACAGATAAGATCGGCTTTGATCTTGCCGCTTTCTTTCTCATAAATACGGTAAATGGTTTTGTTGCCCGGATTGGTGATTTTTTCCGTATTTTCGGAAAGCTTGATTTTTGGAACAAAGGTTCCGTTATCGTCCTGCATTGCGGCAAGTTTGTAAACACCGCCAAAGGAAGGACAGTCTTTGGATGTGATCAGGTGTGTGCCGACACCCCATACGTCAATGGCGGCTCCTTGTTGTTTTAAGTCGTGGATCAGATATTCGTCCAGATCATTGGATGCAGAAATCTTTGCATCCGAAAATCCGGCTTCGTCCAACATTTTCCGTGCTTTTTTGGAAAGATAGGCAAGGTCTCCGCTGTCAAGCCGGATTCCGTAGCTTTTCGGTCGTATACCTTCTTCACGCATCTCCTTGAATACTCGGATTGCATTCGGTACACCGGATTTTAAAGTATCATAAGTATCTACAAGCAGGGTGCAGGAATCCGGATATAATTTGGCATATGCCTTAAAGGCATGGTATTCATCCGGAAAACTCATGATCCAGCTGTGGGCATGAGTACCCATGACCGGAACATCAAACATCTGTCCCGCAAGAACATTAGATGTACCGATACAGCCTCCGATCATAGCCGCTCTTGCACCGTAAAGACCCGCATCCGGTCCTTGTGCCCGGCGAAGACCAAATTCCATGATACCACCGCCGTTTGCCGCATAAACCACGCGAGCGGTCTTCGTAGCGATAAGAGATTGGTGATTGATGATATTTAAAAGTGCGGTTTCAATCAGCTGTGCCTCCATAATAGGTGCGATCACTTTGATAAGCGGTTCACGCGGAAAGATGACGCTTCCTTCCGGAATGGCATAAATGTCGCCGCTAAAGTGATAGCCACTTAAATAGTGAAGAAAATCTTCATCAAATATATGGAGCCCGCGTAAATAATCTACCGCTTCATAAGAGAAATGAAGACCTTTTACATATTCGATCACCTGTTCCAGTCCGGCAGCAATGGCGTAACCGTTGTTACATGGGTTGGCACGGTAGAATACATCAAATACAACTACTTTGTCATGATCTTGTTCTTTAAAATAACCCTGCATCATGGTAAGCTCATACAAATCAGTCAACAGAGTCAGGTTTCGTTCAAGCATTGTTCACACTCCTTTATTGTAACCGAATCAAAAAAGTATCGGGATCGTACTGCAATAAGCATAATACTGGAAACATTATAGCACTCATAGCAAGAAAGGGAAAGAAAAATCACAAGTTCAAATTGAAAGAAAATGCACAGTGGTATATAATAGACATAAAACAATGAAAAAATTCCGATAAACGGAGGGAGGACAAGAATATGACCAAACGGGAAGTAATTGTGGCAGATTTGGATAACAGACATGAAGAAGCTGTATCCGGAATGGCTGAGCTGGTCCGTATTGCATGTCAGTTCCAGAGCAGAGTATTATTGAAATGTGGGGAAAGACAGGTAAATGCCAAAAGTATTATGGGAATTTTAGCGTTTCAGCCATCTCAAGGTATGACTGTGGAGATTTCGACAGAAGGAAGTGATGAGAAAGAAGCGGCGGAAGCTATGGAAAAATTTTTAATCTGTGCGGAATAAAACGTACATTTTTTCAATATGAAAAAATGCCGGTCTCTATATGAGGCCGGCATTTTTATTGATTGTTTCCTGAATGATATTCTGGCAGTAAGAAGCCAGATGTTTTTTTGTTTCTTTGTCCAGATCTTTGATGTAGATTGGTTTCCCGTATTCGATGACAACGTGTGTTTTTCTGATGGCAGGGAAATGATTTTCAAAAATTTCCGCTGTATTGTTCAGGCTGATGGGAACAATCGGACAGCCGGATTTTTCGGCGATTTTAAAAGAACCTTCTTTAAAGTCCAATAAACTTAACTCTTCACCTTTGTTTCTTGTACCTTCCGGGAAGATACAAATGGAAATGCCTGATTTTACATATTCGATCGCCTGTAAAATTGTCTTTAGCCCTTCTTTCACATTTTCTCTGTCAAGAAAAAGACAATACAGATAACGCATCCATGTAGAAAGAAGAGGAATATGCTCCATTTCTTTTTTGGCGATGTATCCGGTCAGATTCTTGCATCTTGTGTAAGTCAAAAGGATATCGAAAAAACTCCGGTGGTTTCCGATAAAAAGAACCGGCACGTCAGGGACATTTTCTTCTCCTATCACAGTGACCCTTACGCCGGTGATCTTCAAAATACAGCGGAAGCCCCATTGGACAATACGAAGGGAAGAAAGATCCCGCTTCTGGCGATTAAATTTTCCAATCACCCATTCTACAAAGAAAACCGGGATGGATAAAATCAGATACAGTACCAGAAAGATCACGATGCAGATAAAACGAATCATGTTGTTATATCCTTTCTTTATGTTGTGATAAAATTTGTATAGAACACATTTATTATACTATAAAAAAGCCGTAAAAGAAATTGAATTTGTCATTTTTATAAGGCTTTTTGTGTATGATGATAAAGAGAAAGTACAGGATACCTGTTTATGTTGGAAAAAGTGGCGAGGATCCGAAAAAAGTTCCTTTTTGGACTGCTAGTCCTGTTTGTCCTATGTCTGACAGGGTGTTCAGTGACAGATCTTGGCGGAGAAAAAAGGCAGGAACTGGATTTTACCGTTGTGGAAAAGGAAGATATCCCGGAAGAACTAAAGACATCTATAGAAGAAAAAAAGGAAAAACCGTTTAAACTGACCTACACAGATCAAGGCCGGATGTACATCGCAAGGGGATATGGAAAAAAGCAAACCAGCGGCTACAGCATTAAGGTGACAGACGTATATGAAACAGAACAGGCCATTCATATCCGTACGGAATTGGAAGGACCGGGAGAAAGGGAAACTGTCATTCAGAAAAGTACATATCCGTATACGGTAATCCGACTGGATGATTATGGTAGGAGCATAGTGTTTGAAGAATAAGGAGGAGGTCCCGTATGGAATTAGTAAAAAATCAGATTCAGAAGCAATGGAATGGAAAGCCGGTGACAGATCAGTTTTTGATTGATGAAGACTTTAATGTACCGGATAATAAAAAAGATATTCGGAAAGTTATGTTAAGCGAGGGTGAATTAAAAGTAGATGAAGTACGAAAGAATGATCATTATATTCGGGTGCAGGGGAAATTTTTGTTTCACATTCTGTATGTGACAGATGAAGCGGATGAAAAGCTTGCAGAACTGACAGGGCAGTTTCCGTTTGAAGAAATGGTATACTCGGAGGAAACAAAAGGAGAATGGCTCGTAAAAACAACAAGGACAGAAGTTACGGCCTCTATGATCCACTCGCGGAAACTGAACATTCGCACTATGGCAGAATTGGAGATGGTGCCGCAGGAAATAGAAAACAGTGAACTGATATCCGACGTAGAGGGGATTGACAGGTGTTATAAAAAGAAAGAAGCTAAAAACATCCTTACAATCCAAAATACCATTCGGGATACATACCGGATAAAAGAAGAATTGAAACTTCCAAAAGGAAAAGACAACATGGCATCTCTTATCTGGACAGACATAAAGCCTCAGCGTCTGGATACAAAATTGACGGCAGACAGCATGATCCTGGAGGGAGAACTTCTTGTATTTTGCTTTTATGAAACTCCGGATGAAACCTTAAACTGGATAGAAGATACTGTGCGGTATGAAGGAAGAATTCCGTGTCCGGGAGCGGACGAAACAATGTATCATCAGATTTGTACAAAATTTATGGATGAAACGGCAGAAATCCGCCTGGATGAAGACGGAGAAATGAGAGCCATAGGAATAGAAGCAACGGTTGAAATCCGTGCAGCAGTTTATGAAGAAAAAGAAGTGGATATTTTAAAAGATCTGTATTCTCTTGGATGCACCCTAAATACGGAAACAGAAAAAGAAGAATATGAACAGATTGTCATGCAGAATCATTTAAAGTGTAATATCAATGAAACATTATCCCTGCCGGAATTAAAAGAGAATGTCACTCAAATCTGTCATACCGGAGGTACACTGGAGATTACAAAGACAGAGCCGGAAGACAAGGGGATACGTGTGGAAGGAATCCTTCATGTCAGCTTCCTATATGTAAAACCGGACGATGAGATTCCGTTTGATACATGGCAGGGAATGGTGCCGTTCTCCTGTCTGTTGGAAAGCGGAGAAATAGATTCTGATATCGGTTGCGATATGATTGGATATATTGAGCAATTAGCTGTAAATCTGCCGGGTGGCGGAAAAGCGGAAATTAAGGCAACGGCCGCATTTCGTGCATTCGTAAAAAGAAAGGTAATGATCGAAAATATAAAAGAAATCCGGTCAGAAGAAAAATCTATGGAAGAACTGGCAAAACGTCCGGGCATCATCGGATATATTGTAAAAGAAGGAGATGATCTTTTTACACTTGCAAAGCGGTACGGAACGACAGAAGAGAGTATTCTTGAAGTGAATGAACTCACGGAAGACGGATTGAAGCCGGGAGAACGCATATTGATTTTTAAAGAAAACTTGAGTATACTATAGTGGAATGTATACAAAATACATATCTGTCTTATAAAATGGGGAAAATACGATAAAACGGAAGAAAAACAAGGAGAGAGTCGATGGAACGGATTCATTTAAAAGCTTTGGGAAAGATCAATCTGGGGCTTGATGTACTTGGAAAAAGAGAAAACGGGTATCATGATGTGAGGATGGTCATGCAGACCGTATATCTATACGATGAAGTAACGATTGAAAAAACAGAAGAAACGGGAGTTTCTGTTTCGACGAACCTCCCGTTTCTTCCGGTAGATGAAAATAACATAGCCTATAAGGCGGCTCAGATGCTGATAGACGAATTTCGGATGCCGAACGGAGTTTCTATAAAGCTTAAAAAGCATATCCCGGTGGCAGCAGGAATGGCAGGGGGAAGTGCAGATGCGGCAGCGGTTCTGTTTGGAATGAACCGGTTGTTCGGATGGAAGCTAAGCCAGAAAGAGCTGATGAAAAGGGGGTTGAAACTGGGAGCGGATGTACCGTACTGTATCATGAGGGGAACGGTTTTGGCAGAAGGAATAGGAGAAGAACTGACTCCGTTGACACCGATGCCGAAATGTCATGTCCTGATTGCAAAGCCTCCGATCAGTGTATCTACAAAGATAGTGTACGAAAAACTGGATGCGGTGGAAATTTCTCATCATCCGGATATCGACGGTATTATAGATGCATTGGAAGAGCATGATGTTCAGAAAGTGGCTGAACGTATGGGGAATGTTCTGGAATCCGTTACACAGGAACAATATCCGGTCATTAAAGAAATCAAAGAACTGATGAAAGAATACGGAGCAATGAATGCCATGATGAGTGGCAGCGGCCCTACGGTTTTTGGACTTTTTAAAGAACGGAGTACAGCCAAAAAAGCGTTACAGGCAATCCGGGAGAAGGGGCTGGCACGTCAGGTTTATACGACAACAATCCACAATGTGCGAAAAAACAGGAGGAGTAATTAATGGAAGCAAATTTTGGTTCAGAAATGAATGAATACCTTCCGCTTCGGGATGTGGTTTTTAATACATTGCGCCAGGCTATCCTGCGGGGAGAATTAAAGCCGGGAGAACGCCTTATGGAGATTCAACTTGCCAAAAAGCTTGGTGTCAGCAGAACACCGATCAGAGAGGCAATGAGAAAACTGGAATTGGAAGGACTTGTTCTCATGATCCCGAGAAGAGGGGCAGAAGTTGCAGAAATCACCGAAAAAAACATGAGGGATGTTTTGGAAGTACGTCGGGCACTGGAAGTCCTGGCTGTGCAGCTTAGCTGTGACAGAATCGGTTCGGAACAGATAGAGGAATTGAAAAAGGCAGCAGAAGAATTTGAAAAAACTTTAAGATGTGATGATGTGACAAAGATTGCCCAGGCAGATGTGCATTTTCATGATATCATTTACCGTTCTACCGATAATCAGAGATTGATCCAGCTTTTAAACAATCTTGGAGAACAGATGTATCGGTTTCGCGTGGAATATTTAAAAAGGGACAGGTATCATAGTCAGATATCAAAGGAACATAAAGAACTGATTGAATTTCTGCAGACAGGAAACAAAGAAGGGGCAGAGGAAAAGATCGGCTGCCATATCGATAAGCAGGCAGAAGTCGTTTTGGAAACCATAAGGAAAAATAAAAGTTAAAAACCTGAATAAGGAAACAGCAGATGGCAATACTTCCGTTAGAACAATCTGACGGGAGGTACATAGCTGTGAAAATACAGGGGAAATTTATAACAATGCTGATGGCGGGGCTGATCGCTCTGGTCGCAACGATGGGAGTGATTCGTGCCGGGGCAGTAGGAAAAGAAATAGAAAAAACGCAGGAACATATGGCAGACGAGGTGCTGCGGTTTCATGTTCTTGCCAACAGTAACTCAAAAGAAGACCAACAGTTAAAAATGAAAGTAAAGGATGGGGTTATCGACTGGATGGAAGCAAAGATGGACAGGGAAACAGATACGCTTGAGGAAACCAGGAACTTCATCAGAGGGCACAAAAAGGAAATCAGACACCGGGCGGAAGAAATCATCCGGGCAGAAGGATATGATTATCCTGTAAAGGTATCTCTGGAAAATACGGAATTTCCGGAAAAAACATACGGAGACGTAACGTTTCCGGCAGGAACATACGAAGCACTCCGTATTCAGATCGGGGAGGCAAAAGGCCATAACTGGTGGTGTGTACTTTACCCAAATCTTTGCTTTATCGATTCGGTACATGCAGTTGTTCCCGAAAAAGGAAAGAAACAATTAAAGCATGTTCTTACAGAAGAAGAATATGATATGGTTACAGCCACATCAAAGTTTAAGGTGAAATGGTTTTTCTTTGGTTCGGAAGATAAATAGGCAGAAGGGAAAAGAAATGACAGAATTCTTAGTTAGACATTTTGTGAAAGAATACGACCATACGGAAAAGGTGTCCGTACGCACGGCATATGGAGTTCTTGCCAGCGTAGTGGGCATCTTTTGTAATGTATTATTATTTATTGTAAAAGCGGCAGCAGGACTTATGCTGCACAGTATTTCCGTAATTGCAGATGCATTTAACAACCTGTCCGATGCAGGTTCTTCCATTATCGGCCTGGTAGGGGTAAAGATGGCGGAAAAGCCTGCGGATGAGGAGCATCCGTTCGGGCACGGAAGGATTGAATATATCGCCGCTCTTATTGTGGCGTTTCTTGTATTACAGGTAGGGTTTACCTTTTTTAAAGATTCCATAGGGAAAATAAGAAATCCGGAAATATTGAATTTTAGTACGCTTTCCGTTATCATACTTATATTATCCATAGGAGTTAAGATCTGGCTGTCTTTATTTAACAGAAAACTGGGAAAAAAGATTGATTCCAAAGTCATGATGGCAACGGCTGCAGATGCACTGGGAGATGTGATAACAACAACGGCAACGATCGTATCTGTTCTGTTTTTCAAAATGACAGGGATTAATATTGACGGATTTGTAGGAATCGGAGTTGCACTTGTTGTCATGTGGGCCGGTGTAGGAATTGCAAAGGATACACTGGAGCCGCTGATCGGAGAAGCGGTTCCGCAGGAAACATTCGATAAAATTACTCAATTTGTGGAAGGATATGAGGGAATCGTGGGAAGCCACGATCTGCTTGTACATAATTACGGACCGGGAAGAAGCATGGCGTCCATCCATGCGGAGGTTCCGAACGATGTGAGTATTGAAGAATCTCATGAAGTCATAGACCGGATTGAAAGAGAGGCAAGGAAGTATCTTGGCATATATCTTTTGATCCATATGGATCCAATCGAAACAAAAAATGAAGAGGTCATTATCACAAAAGATGCAGTAGAAAAGACGATAAGAGAAATGGATGATTCTGTGAGCATTCACGATTTTCGCATGGTATCCGGGCAGCATCAGATCAACCTGATTTTTGATATGGTAGTGCCGCATGGATATAGTAAAGAGCAAGAAAGAGAATTGCTTCACCGTGTCACAGAAAAAATCCATCATATGGATGAACGTTATCAATGCGTGATCACAATGGAAAAAAGTTTTGTAGCTGAAGCAAAAGAATAAGAAAAGAGGAAGCATATGTACGAAATAAAAGGAAGAGTCCGGCTGAGTGAAACCGGAAGTGAAGGAATCATCACACTTCCGTCCATCATTAATTATTTTCAGGATACGAGTACGTTTCAGTCAGAAGATTTGAAAGTCGGAACAGAATATCTGAAAAAACAGGGAGCCGCATGGGTGTTATCTGCGTGGCAGGTTATCGTGGAATGTTATCCAAAGGTAGGAGAGGAAATTTCCGTAGGAACCTGGGCGTCCGGATTCAAAAATTTTTTCGGTGACCGTAATTTTATCATGAAAGATGTAAAGGGAAATGTAGTGGCATATGCCAATTCCATCTGGGTACATCTTGATATCGAAACGGGAAGACCTGTAAAGCCGGATGCCGAAGAGATGGAAAAATACGGAATGGAACCGCCGTATCCGATGGAGTATGCATCAAGAAAAGTACCGATGCCCAAAGATATGACGCCCAAAGAACCTATCCGTATCAGAAAGTATCATATTGACACCAACCATCATGTAAATAACTGCCGATATGTGCAGATGGCGGTAGAACTTCTGGAAGAAGAAGGGAAACAGGCGGAATTTTCGGCAATGCGTGCAGAATATAAAAAATCAGCAGTCTACGGAGATGTGATCTATCCATTTATAAAACAGGAAGGAACAGTCAGTACGGTTGCCCTGTGCGATGAGGAAGGGAAACCGTATGCGGTAATAGAACTAAAGGATAAAGGAGAATAACCATGATGAAACTTGGAGAAAAACAAGTATTGACGATTGAAAAAAAGGTAGAATTCGGCGTATATCTCGGAACGGAACAGGAACATGTCCTTCTTCCGAAAAAACAGGTTCCGGAAGGGGCAGAACCGGGAGATCCGGTGGAAGTTTTTATTTACAGAGATTCCAGTGACCGTCTGATTGCAACAACAGCAGAGCCAAAACTTATGATGGGAGAACTGAAAGTGCTGGAAGTGGCCGATACGGGAAAGAACGGAGCATTTCTTGACTGGGGACTGGAAAAGGATCTGTTTTTGCCGTTTAAAGAACAGACAGGATCCGTGAAAAAAGGGGACAAATGTCTTGTAAGCCTTTACATTGATAAAAGCGACAGACTTTGTGCAACTATGAAAGTTTACGACAAACTGAGTACGGATTCCCCATACAAAAAAGACGATATGGTAGAAGGAATCGTCTATGAGATCAATGAGAAATTCGGAGTGTTTGTTGCAGTTGATGAAAAATACTCTGCCATGATTCCGAAAAGAGAAGTATACAAGACTTATCATGTGGGAGAATATGTACGTGCAAGGATTGCGGCTGTAAAGGAAAACGGAAAGCTTGATTTAAGCGTAAGAGAAAAAGCGTTCATCCAGATGGATGTGGATGCCGCAAAACTGATGGAATACATGAAGAAAAACGGTGGAAGAATTCCGTTTACGGATAAAGCATCACCGGAAGTCATCCGCCAGGAATTTGCCATGAGCAAAAATGAATTTAAACGTGCGGTGGGAAGATTGTTAAAAGAAAAAAGGATCGAAATCAGGGAAAAGGATATTGTGCTTTCAGGAAAATAAGATATATTAAAGATAGACAAAATAAAGAACAGAGATCATACTAAAAGGCGATAAGAAAGAGGTGAAAAAAGATCACCTCTTTTTTGTTGTGTTTGGACTCCCCCAAAACCTGTTCTGTCATTTCTTTTCTTCTCCTGTTTTCGGTGATGTCTTTTTCTGCTATAATAATACCGGAAAAGGAGGAAAACAATGAGTTTTGTACATTTACATGTTCATACGGAATACAGTCTTTTAGACGGTTCCAATAAAATAAAAGAATATGTTGCGCGCGTAAAGGAACTGGGTATGAACAGTGCGGCCATTACAGACCACGGAGTGATGTACGGTGTGATCGATTTTTATAAAGAGGCCCAAAAAGCAGGAATCAATCCAATCCTTGGATGCGAAGTTTACGTCGCACCCGGTTCCCGGTTTGACCGTGAGTTAGGAAGCAGTGATGACAGGTATTATCATCTTGTACTGCTTGCGGAAAATGACGAAGGGTACCATAACCTTATGAAGATTGTATCAAGAGGGTTTACGGAGGGATACTATTATAAACCGAGGGTAGATAAGGAACTTCTGAGAACATACAGCAAAGGGATCATCGCACTGAGCGCCTGTCTGGCAGGGGAAGTGCAGAAAAATCTTGTCAGAGGGATGTATGAAGAGGCGGTGAAGGCTGCATATGAATATCAGGATATTTTCGGAAAAGGGAATTTTTTCCTGGAGCTGCAGGATCACGGTATGAGCCAGCAGCAGACAGCGAATCAGGGACTGCTGCGATTGTCGGAAGAAACGGGGATCGAACTTGTGGCAACCAATGACGTTCACTATACCTATGCAGAAGATGAAAAGCCTCACGATATACTCCTTTGTATCCAGACAGGAAAAAAACTGGCAGATGAAAACAGGATGCGTTATGAAGGTGGACAATATTATGTCAAAAGCGAAGAGGAAATGCGAGCTTTATTTCCATATGCTCTTCAGGCAATAGAAAATACACAGAAGATTGCAGACAGGTGTCATGTGGAGATAGAATTTGGTGTGACCAAACTTCCGAAATACGATGTGCCGGAAGGGTATACTTCGTGGGAATATTTAAACGAACTTTGCTTTAAGGGACTGGAAGCACATTATCTGGGCAGTCCGAAAGAACTTGTGGAACGTCTGAACTATGAACTTGGGATCATCAAATCCATGGGGTATGTGGATTATTTCCTCATCGTATGGGACTTTATCAAATATGCAAGAGATCATGATATCATGGTAGGGCCGGGAAGAGGTTCTGCCGCAGGAAGTATTGTATCTTACTGCCTTGGAATCACCAACATCGATCCGATCCGTTATAATCTTCTGTTTGAGCGTTTCTTAAATCCGGAACGTGTTACCATGCCGGATATTGACGTGGATTTCTGTTTTGAGAGAAGACAGGAAGTTATTGACTATGTGGGAAGAAAATACGGGGCGGACAGAGTGGTACAGATTGTCACATTCGGTACCATGGCTGCACGAGGTGTTATTCGGGACGTGGGAAGAGTTATGGATCTTCCGTATGCATTCGTGGACAGCATTGCAAAGATGATTCCGACAGAGCTGAATATGACGCTGGATCGGGCTCTGACCATGAATCCGGAACTGAAAAAAGTATATGAAACCGACGAACAGGTAAAAGAGCTGATTGATATGAGTAAGCGTCTGGAGGGATTGCCAAGGCATACCTCCATGCATGCGGCGGGAGTTGTCATCAGTCAGAAAGCCATTGATGAATATGTGCCGTTATCACTTGGAGCGGATAATTCGGTGACGACACAGTTTACCATGACGACCCTGGAAGAGCTGGGACTTTTGAAAATGGATTTCCTTGGACTTCGTACTTTGACGGTCATTCAAAATGCAGTAAAACTGGCAGAAAAAAGTACGGGAACATCCATTGATCTTTCTAAAATAGACTATGATGATAAAAAGGTACTTGCTTCTCTTGGCACCGGGAAGACAGATGGTGTGTTCCAGCTGGAAAGTTCCGGGATGAAAAGCTTCATGAAAGAGTTAAAGCCTCAGAATCTGGAAGATATCATTGCGGGAATTTCCCTGTACCGTCCGGGACCGATGGATTTTATCCCTCAGTATATCAAAGGGAAGAACCATCCGGAAGAGATCCGATATGACTGCCCACAGTTAAAACCAATCCTGGAGGCAACGTACGGATGTATCGTTTATCAGGAGCAGGTTATGCAGATCGTGCGTGACCTTGGAGGGTATACACTTGGGCGGAGTGATCTTTTGCGTCGTGCCATGTCAAAGAAAAAGGCTGACGTAATGGAAAAAGAACGAAAGAACTTTGTGTACGGAAATCCGGAAGAAGGGGTTCCGGGATGTATTGCAAACGGGATCGATGAAAAAACAGCCAATAAAATTTATGACGAGATGATTGATTTTGCCAAATACGCTTTTAATAAATCTCATGCGGCAGCATATGCTATTGTTTCCTATCAGACGGCATACCTGAAATATTATTATCCGGTAGAATTTATGGCGGCCCTTATGACTTCTGTCATCGATAATCCGGGAAAAGTGTCGGAATATATTTATTCCTGCAAAGAAATGGGGATTAAGTTGCTGCCGCCGGATATAAATAAAGGATACGGACATTTCTCCGTAGACGGAGGAAATATTCGCTATGGCCTTGCGGCGATCAAAAGTATCGGCCGAAGCGTGATTGACGATATCATCAAAGAACGGGAAGCGTTCGGAGTATTTAAAAATCTCCGAGACTTTACGGAACGAATGTCGGGAAAAGAGATCAACAAACGTACGATTGAGAACTTTATCAAGTCAGGGGCATTTGACTGCTTTGACGGGACAAGAAAACAGCATATGATGATTTATCTTCAGATTTTGGACCAGATCAATCAGGAAAAGAAATATTCCATGGCAGGACAAATGAGCCTGTTCGACATTGTGGATGAAGAACAGAAAAAAGAGTTTGAAATCCGCTTCCCGGACGTAGGAGAATATGAAAAAGAAACGCTACTTGCTTTTGAAAAAGAAGTGCTGGGAGTTTATGTAAGCGGTCATCCGTTGGAAGAATACGAAGAAAGATGGAAAAAGGGAATCACTGCCACAACTTATGATTTCCAGTATGATCCGGAAACCGGACATACAAAAGTGCGTGACGGAGCCAGAGAAACCATCGGAGGCATGATCACGGCCAAAACCATAAAATATACAAAGACGAACAAAGTAATGGCTTTTATCACGGTAGAAGATCTTCTTGGGACGGTAGAAGTGGTCATTTTCCCGAAAGATTATGAGAAGAATCAGCAGTTCCTGGAAGAGGACAGAAAAGTATTTGTAAAAGGCAGAGTTTCCGAAGAAGATGAAAGTGCCAGCAAACTGATCTGCGAAACGATCATCCCGTTTGAGCAGACGGAGAAAGAATTGTGGATTCAATATCCGGACAAAGCCTCTTTCCTGAAAGAAGAAATGCTTGTCTACTCCATGCTTCATATGAGTGAGGGAAATGATAAGGTAAAAATCTACTGTCAGGCAGAAAGAGCAGTTAAACAACTGCCGGTGGGAAGAAATGTGGAAATCACAGAAGAACTGATGAGCAGATTGACGAACTATTTTGGTCAGGAAAGGGTAAAAGTAGTCGAAAAGCCAAAGATATAGGAAGATATTGAAAAGAAGATATAAATAGTATACAATAAATAGCGGAGTATTCAGTAATAAAAGATCCTAATGGAGGAAAAGATCATGGCAAAAACAATCAGGACAATTGGTGTTTTAACAAGTGGTGGCGATGCACCGGGAATGAATGCGGCGATCCGTGCAGTTGTAAGAACGGCACTTGGAAACGGACTTAAAGTGAGAGGCATCCGCAGAGGATATACAGGACTTTTAAATGAAGACATCATTGATATGTCAGCTCGTGATGTTTCAGATATAATTCAGAGAGGCGGTACAATCCTTCAGACTGCAAGATGTCTGGAAATGTGTACAGAAGAAGGACAGCAAAGAGCAGCAGCCATCTGTAAAAAATATGAAATCGATGGTCTTGTAGTGATCGGAGGAGATGGTTCTTTTAAAGGAGCCAGGGCACTTTCCAACCTTGGTGTTAATACGATCGGTCTTCCGGGAACGATTGATTTGGATATTGCATGTACAGAGTATACGATTGGATTCGACACAGCAGTCAATACAGCCATGGAAGCAATCGATAAAGTTCGTGATACTTCCACATCTCATGAAAGATGCAGCGTTGTAGAAGTTATGGGACGAGATGCAGGTTATCTGGCACTGTGGTGCGGAATTGCCAATGGTGCGGAAAGAATTCTTCTTCCGGAAGAACATGATTATGACGAACAGAAGATCATTGAAGATATCAAAGAAAACAGAAAACGCGGAAAGAAACACTACATCATCATCAATGCAGAAGGTGTGGGAAATTCCGTAAATCTTGCAAAGAAGATTGAAGAATCAACAGGTATGGAAACAAGAGCAACGATTCTCGGACACATGCAGCGTGGCGGAAGCCCGACAGCAAAAGACCGTGTATATGCTTCTATCATGGGAGCAAAAGCAGTGGAACTTCTTCTTGCAGGAAAGACCAACCGTGTCGTAGGATACAAACAAGGCGAATATGTAGATTTCGATATTGACGAAGCATTGGATATGGAAAAAGGTATTCCGCAGTTCCAGTATGATATTGCAAAAATGCTGGCATTATAATTATATAAAGAGAAAAGAACGAAAGCAGGGATTTCCCTGCTTTTGTTTTTGCACTTGAAAAACAAAAACAGAAATTGTACAATGATAAGACAGAAGGTAAAAGGAGATATTGGTTGTGAGTATAAATAAGAATAAAACAGCACCGATCGGGGTGTTTGATTCCGGTGTGGGAGGTCTTACCGTTACAAGGGAGATCATGAGACAGCTTCCAGATGAAAATATGGTCTATTTCGGTGATACGGCAAGAGTTCCGTATGGAAGCAAGTCAAAAGATAATATCATCCGTTACAGCAGACAGATTATTCGATTTCTAAAGACAAAAGATGTGAAGGCGATTGTAATCGCCTGCAATACAGCGAGTGCACTTGCACTAGATGTTGTGAAAGAAGAAACGGACATACCGGTCATGGGAGTGATCGTGCCGGGAGCAAAGGCAGCAATCCAGAGTACGAGAAATAAAAAAATAGGTGTGATCGGAACGGAGGCAACGATACGAAGCTGTATGTATTCCAAAGTCATAAAAGGAATGGAAAAAGATGTGGAAGTGATCGGAAAACCATGTCCTCTTTTTGTCCCTTTGGTGGAAGAGGGGTTTGCAAAGCATAAAATCGCAGATGAGGTGATCGATTACTACTTGGCATCCATGAAAAAGTCGGATATTGATACGATGATTCTGGGCTGTACCCATTATCCGCTTTTAAGATCCAAGATCATGAAATATCTCGGAGAGGACATTCATCTTGTCAATCCGGCATATGAAACAGCAATGGAATTAAAAACACTTTTGGAAAAACAGGGACTATTAAATGATACCCGTGGAAAAGAGTCCGTACAGGAGGGACAGGCTGTATGTGCAAACGGCACATATGAATTTTATGTCAGTGATACTGCAGATAAATTTAAACAGTTTGCCAATTCCATCCTTCCTTATGATATACGGACGACACAGCAGATCAATATTGAAGAATATTAGGAAACGGCGGTATATGCAATGACAAAAGACATATTACTCAGCATTACAGGGATTCAATCGGAGAATTTAAGAGATGGAATACAGGAAAACGACGGGCAGGACGCAGTGGAAGTTGTTGCTCCTGCTGATTATTTCTATAAAAACGGAAAACATTATTTCATATATGAAGAGAATACACAAAGGGATAAAAAAGCTGGAAAAAGTCGGATTAAAATAACGGACGGCCGGATCGTTGAGATTATGAAAAACGGCGATATGAAAGGGCATCTGTTTTTTGAAAAAGACAAAAGAACGGTAACCTGTTATGATACACCGTTTGGCCGGCTTGTTTTTGGCGTCTGGACGACAGGACTTGATATCGACATCAAGGAAGACGAGATTTTTGTGGACATCTGTTATACGATGGAGGTAGGAAACCGTCCTGTGGCAGACTGTAATGTAAAAATCCATGCCTGCAGTAAGGGTGAGAAAGCGGAAAACATGGTGAGAAACATGATGAAAGCACAGAAGATTGTGTAAAAGACATATAAAAAGACTGCCGTAAGGCAGTCTTTTTATATACTTATTTTTTCTTATTTTGGCTGTCAACCTTTGCCTGTGCTGCTTCTTTTGCTTTAGCAAAGATACCTTTTTTCTTTTTCGGCATTTCAAGAGGTCCTCTGACACCACGTACTGCCGTAATGTAAATGCCGCTTATGGTTGCTTTTACTTCTTTTTTTACAGGGATAAGAGGGAAGACCTTCTCATCACACATAAATGTCATAATCTTTGGACCAACTTTTGCTTTTACAACGCTTACTTTGGAACGACGAAGATACTTCGGTGTGTTTTCCAGTACGATGGACGGGAAACCGGCATCTTTAATTTTCATACGTCCCTTATCAATGATCAACATAGAAACCGTCTGCGCCATAGATTCCAGCTTTGCCTGCTGTTCTTCTTGCTTTTTCTGGGCTTTTTTTCCAAAAAAATAAAGAACAATCAAAACTATGACGAGAACAACAAGAACAATGAGTGATATCTTAAATGCAAGACTCATAGTGTTACTCTCCTCCAATCTTTTGTTACACATGTTGTATTGTAGCATTGTTTTAGGGGAAGTGCAAGTGATTTGCGAATGGGTTGCATCTTTTTTCTTGTACAAGTATAATGATAAAAAGAAATGAGGTGGATGAGGTTATGGAAATGGTATTGGATGGTGTAAAAACTGTTATTTTGTGGGTTTTGGACAATCTTGTGTTTATCAATATTCTTTTGTCTATCCTCATTATTTTTTTTCAGAGGAGAAATCCGACGGCGGTATGGACATGGCTTCTTGTTCTTTACTTTATACCTATTGTAGGATTTATTTTATATCTTATTGTAGGACAGGATTACAGAAAGAGCCGCATGTTTAAAGTAAAGGAGATTGAAGGGGAGATAAAATATGCGGTTAGAAGGCAGGAAGAGTCCATTTATCGAAGGAAACTTCGTTTAAAGACACCGGAAATGGAACGGTTTAAAGGTCTGATCCTTTTTAATCTGAATGCAGGACAAGCAGTCCTGACAGATAATAATGATATTAGGATTTATACAGACGGGAAGGAAAAATTCCGTGCATTGATTAAAGAAATGGAGCAGGCAAAAAATTATATCCATCTACAGTATTATATTATACGGGATGATGAACTTTGGCAGATGATCGAGAAGGTTCTTATACAAAAAGCGTCTGAGGGTGTGGAAGTCAGAGTTCTTTTCGACAGTATGGGATGTCGCAAAACGAAAGAAAAGACATGGAAAAAGCTTGAGGCGGCAGGAATACAGGTGGCAGAATTTTTTCCTGCTTTTTTAGGAAGACTTCAGCTGAGGGTAAATTACAGAAATCATAGGAAGATAGCCGTGATTGACGGGAGGATTGGATTTGTAGGCGGATTTAATATCGGAAGAGAATATATTGGCCTGGATCAAAAGAAATTCGGATATTGGAGAGATACCCATCTTTGTATAGAAGGCTCGGCAGTGACATCCCTGGCAGTACGTTTCGTGTTGGATTGGAATTATGCTGCAAGGGAAAATCTGTTTTTGGAAGACCGCCTGTTTGAGATTCCTCGATACGAACGAAACGGACAGTCTTTGGTACAGATTGTATCAAGCGGACCGGATTCCAAATATGACACGGTCAGAGATAATTATCTCAAGATGATCCAGATGGCAGAAAAGAGGATTTATTTTCAGACACCGTATTTCATTCCGGATCAGGCGATACTGGATTCGTTGAAAATTGCAGTGAAATCAGGAGTGGACGTAAGGATCATGATCCCATGCAAACCGGATCATCCGTTTGTATACTGGGCGACTTATTCTTATATAGGAGAAATGGTGGCAGCAGGTGCAAAGTGCTATACTTATCAGAACGGATTTCTCCATGCAAAGACTATGACCATTGACGGTATCGTAAGCTGTGTCGGTACGGCCAACATGGATATACGGAGTTTTCAGCTGAACTTCGAAGTAAATGCAACGATTTACAGTGAGCGAACAACAAAAAAGTTGGAAGATGCTTTTGAAAATGATTTAAGATACTGTGAAGAAGTGACAGAAGATATTTACGAGTCAAGAAATTTGAAAGTACGTGTGAAAGAACAGATTTCCAGGCTGTTTTCTCCACTCCTTTGATATGGGTTTCGGCTTGTAAACAGTATCAAAATATGATATAACAGGTAATATGCTATAAAATGAGAGGAGAAAAGAGATGAATAGAAGAACAGTAGCCCTGATTGCAGGACTATGTATGGCATCCGCTGTTGTATTTACAGGATGTGCACCAAAAGAAATCGAGAATGACTATGTGAAGGTAAAAGGATATAAAGGAATCGAAGTTCAAAAGATAAATGAAACCAAAGTGACAGATTCCACAGTTGATGATCAGATTGACCAGATTCGTGAAAACTATGCCACTTATACAGAAATTACAGATCGTGCGGTACAAAAAGGCGACGTTGTAACGATCGATTATACAGGGAAAAAAGACGGAGTTGCCTTTGAAGGCGGAACAGCCACAGACCAGCAGCTTGAGATTGGATCCGGAGCGTTTATCCCAGGATTTGAAGATGGGATCATCGGACATAAGAAAGGTGAAAACTTTGATATCAATGTAACTTTTCCGAAAGATTACGGCAATGAAGAGCTGAATGGAAAGGCGGTAGTGTTTACAATCAATCTGAAAAAGATTGAACAAAAAGAGCTTCCGGAATTGAACGATGAATTTGTCACAATGGTAAAAGGAGAAAAGACAACGGTTTCCGACTATAAAAAAGAAATCAAATCTCTTCTAAAGGATCAGGCGGAAGCACAGAATGACTCCATGAAAGAAAGTGCGGTCACGGATAGTTTGATGGAAAACGTGGAAGTGAAAAAGTATCCGGAAAAGAAAGTACAAAACTATAAAGATATGATGACAAAACAGTACCGTCAAATTGCAGAATCCGTAAATATGGAATATGCGGATTTTATTCAGCAGTATACAGGAATGGATGAGGAAAAATTTGACAAACAGATGGATACACAGGTCAAGGAAGTTGTAAAGCAGCAGGAAGTGATGGCTCTTATTGCCAAAGAGGAAGAAATCAAGGTTTCTGAAAAAGAAGTGGATAAATGGCTGAAGGATTATGCCAAGGCACAGCAGACAACAGTAGACCAGTTAAAGGAGCAGAACTCAGAAGAAGAGATTAAGACGCAGGTTTTGAATGAAAAAGTAGTAGACTGGCTTTGGGATAATGCCAAGATCGTGGAAGAAAAAAGCGACAAGGACAAATAGGAATATGGGGAAAAGGAAGCGGAAAGCTTCCTTTTTTTCAATAAATAAATAAAAGAATCTGTTGCGTAAATTGTCGAAAAATAAGATAATAGAAGAAGAGGGAAAAGTTCTTTCGCCCCTCAGAATGGGGGAATAAAATTGCAACATTATTTTTATGATAATAGTAAGACCGGGAAGGCATATTTTGCATATGAGCTGTCAAGAGGATGCAGAAAGACGATTCAAGTAGCCATTATGCCGGACGGAACGATTTGTGTAAAAGCTCCTTATCGAATGTCACAGGAGGCAATCCAGCGTTTTTTGAAAGAAAAAAGTACATGGATCTTAGAGCATACAGAAAAAATCCGAAAAGAAAGATTGGAATATCCTGAACAGACTTTTCGGGAAGGAGATCAATTTCTGTATCTTGGAAACAGATACCGGCTGAAGATCCAGACCGGAAATACAGAGGATGTTTGCTTAAGCGGTAATTTTCTGATGATGAATGAAACGGTTAAAACAAAAAACAGACGAAAAGAAGTGTTGGAACAGTGGTATAGAAAACGGGCAAAGGAATATATTGAAAAACGGGTACGGATTTTTTCCGTAGAGATGGGGGAAATACCAAACCGTATCACAATCAAAACACAAAAAAACAGATGGGGAAGTTGCAGCAGCAGGAGAAATCTGAATTTTAACTGGAAACTGATCATGCTGCCACGGGAAGAAATTGATTATGTAATCGTTCATGAATTATGTCATTTAAGAGAAATGAATCATTCGGCGGCCTTTTGGAAAGAGGTTGAACATGTGATGCCGGATTACAAAATACGCAGAAAGTGGCTGCGGGACAATGCATGGAAAGTTGAGTGGGAACAAATATGAAAGAAAGCCTGAAAACAGCAGTACAATTAGCAAAACAAGGTGAACAGGAAGGTATACGACGGATTTACAGAGAAACATGCGAAGACGTTTATTTTAGATCCAGACTTATGATGGGCAATCGTAAAGATGCACAGAATCTCGTGAAGCAGGTGTATATCGTTGTATTTCGGACAATCCAGACATTAAATGAACCGGAAAAAATGGAAAAATGGCTGTATACCGTCCTCTATAAACTTGGAGAGCGAGAATGCAGAAAAAACAAGGGGATGGAGTTGGAAAAAGAAAAAACCGCCCCGTCTTGGGAAGGAAACGAAGCACCTTCCACAACAGCAGAAAAACAAAAGATCATCAGGATCATGAAGTCCGGCTACAAAAAAATCGGAACAGCGGAGAGAATGGTATGCCTTGCACATTATTATGAAAGATGGAGCATAGAAGAACTGGCGCGTCTTTGGAAGTGCCCGGAAGAAAAGTTAAGAGGGATACTCGAATATGCCAGAATCGAACTGGGGCTCATGTGTACGGAAAAGGGATATTTTCATGTAGATATTTCTGAGGATATCATGTATCTTATGTTTGAACTCTTAAGAGAAGATGCCGAAGAGGAAATCCACCAGGCCCGTCTTGGACAGATGTTTGAAGAAATCGCGGGAGAACTTGATTATATGGAAGGAAAAGAAAACGATCAGGATGACAGAAAGAAATCTTCGCGTATGTTGCTTCTTTTTATTGCCGTTGGAGCTGCTTTGGTGATCGGTCTTGCTGCTGTTGGAGGAAATTACCTTGGCAAACTTGTAACACAAAATGAAAAAGAGCAGGAAAAAAAAGAAGAAACAAAGAAAAAGCAGGAAAAACCGGGACTGAAAACATACGTGGGAAATTGGTGCGATGAGGAGAGTGCGGAAACGAAAGAAATCGGCAAAAACGGGATCAATGAGATACAAATCCAAAGTATGGATGAAAAAAAAGTTGTATTTGATATCCGCCGCACATACGGGGTGAAAGAAAATTATGTCTTCAGAGGGGCTAATTCTGTAACTGGAGTGATCAATGATAAAACGGCATCCTTTACCTTTACAGATGAGAAGCAAAACCGGATGGAGGGAACCATCGAATTTCGAGAGAATTCCCTCAAAGTTCAGGTGAAGGCGGCAGAAAACAGTGAATCGGAAGAATTGGATGCAAGTATGGACTGCATAATGAAAAAAGATAAATATAACGGAGTCCGCACGATACCGGAGGAAACGGAAGAGGAGAATGATCCGGAAGACCCGGAAGGATATATTTTTCCGGACAGCGATAAACGTCTGCTGACGGAAGAGGATTTTGAAGGAAAGACAAAAGAAGAACTTAGACTTGGAAGAAATGAAATTTTTGCACGACACGGAAGAAGTTTCCAGACAAAAGATTTGAATGAATGGTTTGGAGAGAAAACGTGGTATGAACCGAAATATTCGGAAGCAGAATTTTCAAGAAATGTAACTTTAAACAGTTATGAAAAGAAAAATATTGATTTGATACTGGCGGCAGAAAGTCGCGCACATTAAAAAGATAAGAACAAAGGACAGGACTCTTGCATATATTTGTATAAATGACGTATTCAGGAGTGTTAAATGGCAATTTCTATTATGCTTGATGCGGGACATGGCGGACGTGATCCCGGAGCTGTTTATCAGGGAAGACAGGAAAAAGATGATGCATTAAGAATGACATTGGCGGTCGGACGGATTTTGGAAAATAACGGACTGGATGTTCGTTATACGCGTACGACAGATGTTTATGAAACACCTTATCAAAAAGCAATGGAAGCCAATGCTGAAGATGTTGACTATTTTGTTTCTTTTCATAGAAACTCCTTTCCAACAGATAACCAGGTATCCGGTGTAGAAAGCCTGGTCTATGATCTGTCCGGAGTGAAATATGAAATGGCAGAAGATATCAATGATCAATTGGAAACGATTGGCTTCAGAAACTTGGGAGTAAAAGCCAGACCGAATCTTGTGGTACTAAAGCGGACAAAGATGCCGGCGGTATTGGTAGAACTTGGATTTATTAATTCCGATACAGATAATGAACTTTTTGACAATAGTTTTGATGCAATTGCTCAGGCTGTTGCGGATGGTATTCTTGACACATTGATGCAAACCCGGCAGGAAGATTCGCCTGTTATGACAGGGGCAACACGGGAAGATACGGTGCCGGAGGAGGAAAACGGACGATACCATATTCAGGTAGGTGCTTTTCGGAATCCGGAGTATGCTCAGCGGTTAAGAGATGAACTGATCGGAGAAGAGTATGCAGCCTTTATCAGCAGGCAGGGACCATATAGCAAAGTGTTGGTGGGATATTTTACATCGGTAGATAAAGCGGCAGAAACAGAAAGAGCATTACGGCGTGCCGGTTATCAAACGGTAGTTGTATCCTAACAGATAAGGAAGCAAAAGAATCAAAAAAGGAGAAAACAGATGACAGATAGATTGGAATTTCAGGGGAAACTTGGGTGGCTCCTGGAAGAAGCAAAAAAGAATAATAACAGAATCCAAAAAGAAGAAGTGGAAAAGTACTTTGAGGAAGACGGGCTTGATGATGAACAGATGGAACTTGTATACGGCTACCTTTTGTCACAAAAGGTAGCTGTATCCGGGTATGAGAGAGCACTCGGAAAGGTGAAGGAAGAAACAAAAGAGGAGAAGACGGTAACTCCGGAAGAGGAAACTTATCTGAGAAAATATGAAAAAGAATTGGAAGCATATAGTGGGAAAGACGATCTGATATCAAGATGTATGGTGAAAGTACCGGAAATCGCAAAAGAAGTTTATGATGGAACGGTATTTCTTGGAGATCTGATACAGGAAGGAAATGTCAGTCTGATGCTGGCCCTTCAGGAAACAGAAAATGAAGAGAAAATTCTGGAAGCCATTCAAATGGGCATGGAGGCATTTGAAGCACAACAGACGGATGTTCATGTGAGGGATCAGAAAATGGTAGAAAAAGTAGATGAATTGGATTCTCAGATTAAAAAATTAAAAGAAGAAATGGGAAGAAAGATTACATTGGAGGAATTGGCCTTATATACAGAAAAAAGTGAGGCAGAAATAAAATCTATTTTGAAACTTGCAGGAGAAGAGGTAGAAGAATAGAAAAAACAATTATTATTTTAAAACAGCACCTTGTAGCGGTAAGCGAAAATGCCTATAATAATGTGGACAATACGAAGGAGGTCAGATATGAAAAAGAAAATTATCAGTGCATTTTTATGCATGACATTAGTGTCAGGAATGTTAGTTGGTTGCGGAGGTAAATCCGACAATAGCGAAAAAGACAAAAAGTCCGCCGAAAAAGAAGGCGGAGAAATTACATTGATGATGCCGGACTGGGGTATACCAAGTGACGATATGCTAGACAGTTTTACAGAAGAAACAGGTATAAAAGTCAATGTAAATGAAGTAAGCTGGGATGATATTCGTGATAAAGTTTCCATTGCTGCGGCAGGAAAAAAGGCAGCAGCCGATGTAATGGAAGTGGATTGGTCCTGGGTAGGTGAGATGAACAGTGCAGGATGGCTGGAAGAGATTAAAGTGGATGATAAAACAAAAGAGGACATGCCTTCTTTATCTACCTTTATGATCGATGGAAAAGTTCTGGCAATGCCATATGCAAATGATTACCGCATTGCATATTATAATAAGGAACATTTTAAAAAGGCAGGTATTGAAAAGGCACCGGAAACATGGGATGAAGTATATGATGCTTTAAAGAAGCTGAAAGAATCCGGTGTAAGTAAATATCCTTTTACGATTCCAATGAACGCAGACGAATCTGCCACCACCTCTCTTATGTGGCTTGCATTTGCAAATGACGGAAAGGTATTCAACGATGATGGAACATTAAATAAAGATGCCGTTATGAATGCTCTGAATTTTGAAAAAAAGGTTGTAGATGAAGAGTTGGTGGACCCGGCAGTCAAGACTTCTACCGGAATGGACTGTTACAGAAAACTGACATCAGGGGAAGCAAGCTTTATGGTAGGGCCGACTAAATTTGTCGGAATCAGTAATAACGAAGAAGAGTGCAGTGTAGTAGGACAGATTGAAGCAATTCTTCTTCCGGGAAAAACAGGAACATCAGAAAAAACAATGCCTCTTCCGGAAGCTGTCGGAATCAATAAATATTCCGAAAACAAAGAGGAAGCACAGAAATTTGTAGAGTGGTATTCTTCGCCGGAAACACAAAAAGAACTTTATAAAGCAAACAGTTCTATTCCGACAAGAAACAGTGTTCTGGAAGAACTGATCAATGACGGAACAATCGCCAATCCGGGAGCTATGCTTGATGAAGCAAAACTGATCCAGACTCCGTTCCCGAAGGGAGTTCCGGATTATTATTCTGAGATGAGCAATACGATTTTCAACAATGTCAATAAAATGGTATTGGGACAGCAGACACCGGAACAGGCATTTGATGCAATGGATAAAAAAGTAAAAGAACTGGCGAAGTAAAATCATGTTGAAAAAAAGAGATGGGATAAAAGGGCTTCCATATCTGTTGATATTGCCGGTGGCGGTCATTATGGGATTGCTTGTGTTTTATCCAATGATCATCACCTTTTCTTACAGCCTTCAGAAATTAAAATTGACAGCACCTCAGGATACGGAATTTATAGGACTGGATAATTATATAGCGATTCTGAAATCCGACGAATTCTGGTACAGCTTTCAAAATACCATGTTTCTTCTTGTGGCAGTTGTGCTGTTTACAACGGTTGCGGGAATTTTTGTAGCATGTATCCTGCATACGGACACAAAGATTTCCGGTTTGCTGATGGCGATTGCGGTACTTCCGTGGGCCATGCCGCCCATCGTAAACGGTATTATCTGGAAATTTATCTTTCATCCGGGTTATGGATTTATGAACAAGCTGCTGCTCAACCTGAATCTGACAGACAAGCCTGTTGAATGGATGAGCAGCCGATGGCTGTTGCTGTTTGTGACAGCTGTAGTCGTGGCATGGAGAAGTGTTCCGTTTTGTGCCATTGTATTTATGACCGGATTAAAGGCCATACCGGCTCACTTGGGCGAAGCGGCAAAAATCGATGGATGTGGAGTTATGGGGATTTTTCGGCATATTACTGTGCCCCTTATGCTTCCGTTTATAGGAATCGGAGTGACTTCTACCTCCATTACGGCATTGAATATTTTTGATGAGCTTGTGGCTCTTGCAGGTTATAGTGATACCGGAAAAAACCTTTTGATACAAAGTTATATGACTACATTTTCCTTCCTGGACTTCGGAAAGGGAAGTGCGCTGACGTATCTGATCATGTTGATCGCAGCGGTACTTGGATTCTTCTATGTGAGAAATCTGAACAGGGAGGTGGAGTACTAAATGAAAAAATCGAAGAAAAAACAGCGGATTGTTTATGTAATCGGCGTAGTTGTTTTTCTGATTTTTACGCTGGGACCGTTTGTATGGGCATTTTTCGTATCCATCACTCCGGAATTTGAAATGTTTAAAAATACGACATCCATGCTTCCAAAACAGATTACATGGGATAATTACAGGAGAATACTGGAGAGCGGGACAAGACAACATGAAGTAGTCTTTCAGGGACTTGCCAACTCTTTGACGGCGGTAGGTCTGACCATGGTAATCGGGCTTCCGATTGCTCTGGCGGCGGCATATGCACTATCCAGGATGAAGTTTAAAGGGAGAAGGCTGATACGGGATTTGATTTTGATCACGATGGTTATTCCGGTGCTTGCCACGATCATTCCGTTGTTTCGTATTTTTATGGAACATGATATGTTGGATAACAGTTTCTGGTTGAGTATGGTGTATGTAAGTTCTTTTCTTCCGATGAGCATCTGGCTGATGAGTAATTATTTTTCTACCATACCGGGAGAACTGGAAGAAGCTGCGTGGGTGGATGGATGCGGAAGAATTCATGCGTTTTTTAAGATCATTTTGCCGATATCTTATCCGATTTTATTTTCGGCTGCGTTGATCATGTTTCTGAGTGCATGGAATCAGTTCCAGATACCTTTGATTCTTGCATCTTCTTTTGAAACAAAACCGATTTCCATTGTAACATCCGAGTTTATGTCAAAAGATTCTGTTCAATACGGGATTACAGCGGCAGCAGGGCTGATTGCCGTACTTCCGCCCACGGTTGCAGCTCTTGTATTTAGAAAATTCCTTGTATCAGGAATGACAAACGGAGCTACAAAAGGATAAAATACAAAAGAACCGATGCTAAAAAATAGCATCGGTCCTTTTTATAATTCTTCTTTATCCGGATGTGTCCAATGAGGAGGCAGGTAAACATGCACACTTTCGACACGGTTTTTGTCAAGCTTTTCTACTACAAGACGAACTCCGTCTTCTGTTGTGATCTCATCCCCTTCAACCGGGAGACGATCCAGATGTTCGATGATAAAACCACCCAGGGAATCGTAATCATCGGATTCAAGGGATAGTCCCAATTCATCGTTGAGGTCATCAAGATTGGTAGAACCTTCCACAATATATTCATGGGTGTCCAGCTCTTTGACATCCTCTTCTTCATCCTCGTCATATTCATCGTGGATCTCACCTACGATCTCTTCCAGAATATCCTCCAAGGTGATCAGGCCAGCAGTTTCACCATATTCATCCAGAACAATGGCAATGTTGAATTTGGCATCTCTCATTTCCACGAGAAGTTCGGAAATATTTTTATATTCATAAGTGAAATACGCTTCTCTTAAAATATCCCGTACATGAAATTCTTTGGAACTGTCATATAAAAGCAGGTCTTTCATATTAATAGTACCAACTACGTTGTCTGTCGTTTCTTCGTAGATAGGCAGACGGGTAAACTTATCCTCCCGGAAAATATCAATCAATTCTCCGTAGGTACTGTTGATATCCGCAAATGTAACATGAACTCGCGGAACCATGACATCTTTTGCCTTGGCATCGCCAAGGTCAAATACATTGTAGATCAACTCTTTTTCGCCGGATTCAATGACTCCGTCTTCATGGCTGACATCTACAATGGTGCGTAGCTCTGTTTCAGTCATGATGTCATTTTGCGAATTCGGATCAATATGGAAAAGGAGAAGGATTCCTTTTGATAATATATTGATCAAAAAAATGACAGGTGTCATGATCTTTGTAAAAAAACGGATAATCGGCGAATAAATCAGGCTGATCTTTTCGGAGTGCATCGTCGCCGTCGTTTTTGGTGTGATCTCTCCAAAAATAAGAATCAGAATCGTAATCAAAGCATTTGCAAAAGCAATGGCAGAACCACCAAAATTATATGCAATACTTGTAGTAAGTGACGCGGCGGAAATGTTTACGATGTTGTTGCCGATAAGAATTGCAGTCAGCATCTTAGGTGAATTATCGGATAACCAGATCACCATCTTTGCCCTTTTGTTTCCCTCATCTGCAAGAGAACGCATACGGATTTTGTTGACCGTGGTCAAAGCTGTTTCTGCCGATGAAAAAAATGCTGATAAAATCAGTAAACATAATAAAATAACAATTTGTATGACTGTACTCGAGTCCAATGAAAAGTCCACTCCTTTTTCTTATAAAATATACTCTTTCATATTACCGTATTTCACCGAAATTTGCAAGAGCACGTTGAATTTAGAGGGGGTTTGATGTATGATAATAAGAAATTGAAATGAAAAAAATAAGTATTAATAATATGGAGATAAATTTGCATGAATCAGAAATTTTTTGAGAAATTGTGTGAGTGTGTACAGGAAAGACAGGTGAAAACTTCAGAACAGATGTCCGGACATACGACATTTCGTATCGGTGGACCGGCGGACTTTTTTACAGAGCCGAAAACGGCAGATGAGGTAAAAAAGATTGTCGACCTTTGCCGGGAGGAAGGAATGCCGTTTTATGTTGTCGGGAACGGAAGCAATCTGCTTGTAAGTGACAAAGGATACAGAGGGGTTATCATTGCCTTGGGACAGATGAATAAAATCGAAACCACGGGAGAAGAAATATGTGCCCAGGCAGGAGCCATGATGTCACGTATCGCAGCGGAAGCATTGGAAAAAGAACTGACAGGATTTGAATTTGCATCCGGTATTCCGGGAACCATCGGAGGAGCGGCTGTTATGAACGCAGGTGCTTATGGCGGAGAGATGAAGGATGTGATCACGGAAGTCACTGTTCTGGATGACGAAAATGAAGTACGTATCCTGAGAGGTGAGGAATTGGAGTTTGGCTATCGAACGAGTGTGGCTATGAAGTATCATTATATTGTTCTGGAAGTGAGATTGCAGCTGAAACACGGAAAGAAAGAAGAAATCAAGGCACATATGGATGACCTTACCGAACGAAGAACATCCAAACAGCCGTTGGAATATCCAAGTGCAGGCAGTACGTTTAAGCGGCCGGAAGGATATTTTGCCGGAAAGCTGATCCAGGATACGGGGCTTGGCGGATTTACCGTAGGGGGAGCTCAGATATCCGAAAAGCATAACGGATTTGTCATCAACAAAGACCATGCGACGGCAGAGGACGTGAATCGTTTGATGAAAGAGGTATCAGACCGGGTATATGAAAAATTCGGGGTCAGACTGGAACCGGAAGTAAGAAAACTCGGTGAATTTTAAAACGCGGACAGAAAAGGCGGGGAAAAGAAATGCGGATCGTAATTGTTACGGGAATGTCGGGAGCGGGAAAATCCACGGCACTTAAGATACTGGAAGATATCGGATATTTTTGTGTGGATAATTTACCGATTCCTCTGCTTCCGAAATTTATGGAGATGCTCATACTTCCGAGAGCAGAATATACAAAGGTAGCTCTTGGAATCGACATACGGACAAGCCAGAAGTTTTCCGAGATGGAAGAAATTTTAAAGCATCTGAAAGAGCATGAAGTAAACTATGAGATCTTATATTTGGATGCAGGGGATGCAACTTTGATCAAACGTTATAAAGAAACAAGAAGAAGCCATCCTCTTGCAGGAGACGGAAGAGTCGACAAAGGAATCGCCGAGGAAAGAGAAAAACTGGAATTTTTAAAGCGTCAGGCGGATTATATCATCGATACAAGCCAGATGCTGACAAGAGAACTCAAGACAGAAATACAAAAGATCTTTGTAGAAAATAAAAATTACAGAAATTTATATGTAACGATTTTGTCTTTTGGGTTCAAATATGGAATACCAAGTGATGCAGATCTTGTGTTTGATGTGCGTTTTCTCCCGAATCCATACTATATAGATGAATTGCGCCCATTAAGCGGAAATGATGCTCCCGTAAGGGATTATGTCATGAAATGTCCGGCAGCTCAGGAATTTTTAAATAAACTGACGGACATGATTACATTTTTAATTCCAAATTATGTGGCAGAGGGGAAAAACCAATTAGTCATCGCAGTGGGATGTACAGGTGGGAAGCATCGTTCCGTAACTCTGGCAAATGCTTTGTACCATGCAATGGAGCAGGATGAAAGCTATGGGTTGAAGATCGAACACAGAGATATCGAAAAAGATGCAAGGTTGAAAGGAAAATAAAGGAGAATGTCATTTTCGGGAAAAGTGAAGGAAGAACTTTCGCAGCATATCAGTTCTGCAAGACATTGTCAGATTGCAGAAACGGCAGCTATATTGTCTTGCTGCGGAGAAGAAAATTTTAATGAAAATGGAGAATGGATTTTAAAAGTACATACCGAAAACATTGCAGTTGCAAGAAAGTACTTTACATTACTAAAAAAAGCGTTTAATATTAAGGCTGAAATTTCTATTCGTAGAAATCAGGAAAAAAAAAGTATTTTATATTTGATCGGGATCACAAAGCAGGAAGACGTCGACAGAGTATTAAAGGCAACAAAACTTTTAAAAGACGGCTCGCACCATGACGCTTTTTCCGGAATCAACGGTTTGGTGATTCAAAACAGTTGTTGTAAAAGAGCATTTTTAAGAGGTGCCTTTTTGTCAGCAGGTTCCATGAGCGATCCAAAAAAATCATATCATTTTGAAATCGTATGCGGAACAATGGAAAAAGCGGGGATCATCCAGAAACTTATGAAAGATTTTGAAATGGATGCAAAAGTGGTAAAAAGAAAAAAGTCTTTTGTCGTATATTTGAAAGAGGGTGCACAGATTGCACTTGTACTCAATGTGATGGAAGCACATGTGGCTTTGATGGAACTGGAAAATATTAGAATACTGAAAGAAATGCGCAACAGCGTGAATCGAAAAGTAAACTGCGAAACTGCCAATATAAATAAGACGGTATCGGCAGCGGTAAAGCAGGTAGAAGATATTTCCTACATTAAAGAAACAATGGGATTTGAGGAACTTTCCGACGGATTAAGAGATATAGCGGAAGCACGTTTAAATTATCCGGAAGCTACCTTAAAAGAATTGGGTGAATTGATGCCCGAACCGATCGGAAAGTCAGGGGTAAATCACAGGTTACGCCGTTTGGGTGATATCGCTGAGAATTTAAGAAAAGTGAAAGGGATCAAGGAGGTACAAAATGATTAAGAAACCATTAACGATCAAGTGTGATGACGGACTGGATGCCAGGCCGATCGCTCTTCTTGTACAGGAGGCAAGCCAATACGAAAGCCGTGTTTTTATCGAGATCGGAAATAAGAAGATCAATGCAAAAAGTATTATGGGAATGATGAGTCTGAAAATTAAAGGTGAGGAAAATCTGACAGTGATCACAGAAGGCGCCGATGAAGAAGCTGCTGCAAAAGGAATTGAAAAGTTCCTTCAGCACACGAGATAAATCGCGGTTTATTATGATAAAGAAGGATGCTACAATTTTATCTGTGTTGTAGCATCCTTTTGTGGTTTGACGGAAAGGAAAGTAATATGAAAAAAATTTTGTTCATTTATAATCCAAATGCTGGAAAAGGACTTCTGAAGCCTAAGTTATCGGATATTATAGATATTTTTGTAAAAAGCAAATGCGAAGTGGTCATTTACCCTACCCAGAGTTATCATGATGGATATAAAAAGGTAATTAAATTTAAAGAAAAATACGATCTTGTCGTATGCAGCGGTGGAGACGGAACTCTGGATGAAGTTGTAACAGGAATGATGAAAAGGGAAAAACGGGTGCCGGTAGGTTATATTCCTACGGGAACAACAAACGATTTTGCAAACAGCCTTCATATTCCCAAAGATCTGTTAAGTGCTGCAGATTCGGCCGTAAACGGAAAGCCGTTTCATTGTGATGTGGGAAAATTCAATGAAGATTATTTTGTTTATGTTGCAGCTTTCGGGTTGTTTACAGATGTTTCCTATCAGACAAAACAGGAAATGAAAAATATGCTGGGACATCTTGCCTATGTATTGGAGGGAGCAAAGCGGCTTTTTGATATTCCGTCTTATCATGTAAGAGTTACGTTTGACGGAGAAGAAATAGAGGATGATTTTATTTTTTGTTCCGTTACAAATTCCAGATCCATGGGAGGGTTCCGAAATATGTTCGGCCATGAAGTGGAATTTGATGATGGAGAGTTTGAGGCAACGCTCATCAAATCTCCGAAAAACGCACTGGAACTCCAGGGGATTTTGTCTGCACTTATGAGAAAGCAAAAAGATTCTCAGTATATGTATAATATCAAGGCAAAGGAGATTCGTTTTGAATCACTGGAAGAAATCCCATGGACATTGGACGGAGAATTCGGAGGAGAATTTGATGATGTGACCATACAGAATCTTCAGCAGGCACTGTGCATCATGGTGCCGGAAGAAAAGGCATCGGAATTGATCCATCATCCTCTTCGGAAAGAATCTGAAAATCTTAAAAAATAAGACTTGTATAATTGTGAAAAATAAGATACAATAAATTAGTGAAGTGATACAGCGATGTACATGGAAAAAGATGGCCCCCTGGTCAAGCGGTTAAGACGCCACCCTCTCACGGTGGAATCAGGGGTTCGATTCCCCTGGGGGTCATACCTTATAGAAGTGGAGGAAAAATTATGTTAGTATCAGCAGCAGAAATGTTAAAAAAGGCAAAAGCAGGACATTATGCAGTAGGACAGTTTAATATTAACAACCTGGAATGGACAAAAGCTATTTTAATGGCAGCGGAAGAAACAAAATCACCGGTTATTCTCGGTGTATCCGAAGGTGCAGGAAAATACATGACAGGATTTAAAACAGTTGTAGGAATGGTTAACGGGATGTTGGAAGAAATGAACATCACTGTTCCGGTTGCCCTTCACTTGGATCATGGTACATACGAAGGATGTAAGAAATGTATCGAAGCAGGATTTTCTTCAATCATGTTTGATGGTTCCCATTATCCGATCGAAGAAAATGTTGAAAAGACAAAAGAATTGGTTGCAATCTGCAAAGAAAAAGGAATGTCACTGGAAGCGGAAGTAGGCTCCATCGGCGGAGAAGAAGACGGTGTTGTCGGAGCAGGTGAATGTGCAGATCCGAAGGAATGTAAGATGATTGCCGACCTTGGTGTTGATATGCTGGCGGCAGGTATCGGTAACATCCACGGAGTATATCCTCCGAACTGGAAAGGATTAAGCTTTGAAACACTGGATGCGATTCAGGCACTTACAGGTGATATGCCATTAGTACTTCACGGAGGTACAGGTATTCCGGATGACATGATCAAAGAAGCAATCTCTCTCGGAGTTGCAAAGATTAATGTTAATACAGAATGTCAGCTGGTATTTGCAGAAGCTACACGCAAATATATTGAAGAAGGCAAAGATAAAGAAAAGAAAGGCTTTGATCCTCGTAAATTATTAAAACCGGGTTCAGAAGCAATCGTTGCCAAAGTAAAAGAAAAAATGGAATTATTTGGTTCCGTTGGAAAAGCTGAATAGAGTAATCATTATAACAAGAGAATATAAGGCATTCCACTTGCATGGAGTGCCTTTTTCTGTATAAACAATCAGGAGGAAACACGATGGAGGATAAGAAAAATACTATAAATGTAGCTGAGATTTTCGGGGAAAATGTATTTAACGATACAGTGATGCAGGAACGTCTTCCGAAGAAAATATATAAAGACTTGAAGCGAATGATCGAAGAAGGAAAAGAACTGGATTTGGCAACAGCGGACGTAATTGCTCATGAGATGAAGGAATGGGCGATCGAAAAGGGAGCGACACATTATTCACACTGGTTTCAGCCGCTGACAGGGGTTACGGCGGAAAAACATGATTCCTTTATTTCTGCACCTATGTCCACAGGAAAAGTTCTCATGAGCTTTTCTGGAAAAGAGTTGATCAAAGGGGAACCGGATGCATCCTCTTTCCCATCGGGAGGACTTAGAGCTACGTTTGAAGCCAGAGGGTATACGGCGTGGGATCCGACTTCACCGGCTTTTGTAAAAAAGGATGAGAATGGCTGTATCCTTTATATCCCTACTGCGTTTTGCTCTTATACGGGAGAAGCACTGGACCAGAAGACACCTCTTCTTCGCTCCATGGAAGCAATCAACAAACAGGCACTACGTTTTCTCCGCCTTTTTGGCAACACCACCTCAAAGCGTGTGAAGCCGTCTGTCGGGATTGAGCAGGAATATTTCCTTGTAGACAGACAGAAATATCTGATGCGAAAAGATTTGATCTTTACAGGACGTACGCTATTTGGGGCAATGCCTCCGAAGGGGCAGGAATTGGATGACCATTATTTCGGAAGTATCCGTGAAAGAATTGCCGGTTTTATGAAAGAAGTCAATGAAGAGTTGTGGAGAATGGGTGTTACGGCAAAGACACAGCATAACGAAGCGGCTCCGGCACAGCACGAACTTGCACCAATCTATATGGAATGTAATGTGGCCATCGACCATAATCAGCTTATTATGGAAACATTAAAGAAAGTGGCAGAAAGAAGAGGACTTTACTGCCTGCTTCACGAAAAACCGTTTGCAGGAGTTAATGGATCCGGGAAACATGATAACTGGTCTCTTACAACAGATGACGGAAAGAATCTCCTGGATCCGGGAAAAACACCTCATGAAAATATCCAGTTCCTTTTAATTTTGCTTTGTGTACTTCGTGCGGTAGACAAACATGCGGCTTTGCTAAGAGAATCCGCAGCAGATCCGGGAAATGATCAGAGGTTAGGTTCCAGTGAGGCACCGCCGGCAATCATCTCCGTATTTCTTGGAGAACAGCTTGAAGATGTACTTGCACAGCTTGTAAACACAGGAAGTGCTACACACAGTCTGAAAGGTGGAAAACTGGAAACCGGTGTAAGGACTCTTCCGGATTTAAATAAAGATGCAACAGACAGAAACCGTACTTCCCCGTTTGCATTTACGGGAAACAAGTTTGAATTCCGTATGCTTGGTTCCAGAGACTCTGCAGCATCCCCGAATGTGGTACTCAATACGATTGTTGCGGAAGCATTGTGTGAAACATGCGATGTGTTGGAAAAATCTGATGATTTTGAAAAAACGGTACATGATATCATCAGACAGTACGCGACAGAGCATCAGAAGATTGTGTTTAACGGAAACGGTTATTCACAGGAATGGGTAGAAGAAGCCAAAAGACGTGGACTTCCGAATCTGGAATCCATGATTGATGCGATTCCTGCTCTTCTGACAGAGGATACGGTGGAAATGTTTGAAAAATTCCATGTATTTACCCGTGCCGAGTTAAAATCCCGTGCAGAGATAAAATATGAAGCCTACGCCAAAGCTATCAATATCGAAGCACGGACAATGATTGATATCGCAAGCAAGCATATCATTCCGGCTGTCATTAGATATACAAAGACTCTTGCGGATACTGTAAATGCAGTTGTTCTTGCAGGAGCAGATGCAGCTGTTCAGATGGAACTTCTAAATGAAACAAGCGAACTTTTAAAAGAGGCAAAAGCGGCATTAAAGAATCTGACGGAAGTATCCGTTCAGGCAACGGAAAAAGAAGAAGGAGAAGAACAGGCAAGATTTTTCCATGATGCGGTAATTCCATGTATGAGGGCACTCCGTAAACCGGTGGATGAACTGGAAATGATTGTGGATAAAGAAGTATGGCCAATGCCGTCTTATGGAGATTTGATTTTTGAGGTATAATATATGAATCGAAGTGAGTTTTTGGAAAAGCTTCGGAACGCATTGGAAAATGATCTGAGCGGTCCGCAGATACAGGAAAATATTGCATATTATGATGAATATATCCGAAATGAAATAAAAAACGGAAAGACAGAACAAGAGGTTCTGGATATGCTGGGAGATCCGTGGGTGATTGCAAGAACCATTATCGACACCCGGGAAAATACAGGGGAAAGTTATCAAAATAATTTCAGAACATACGATGCGGATAAACAGCACTATGAAGAAGAAAAAATACAAAAACATATGAACGATCATTCGTTCCTTCATATGATAGGAATTGATGCGTGGTGGAAAAAGGTTCTGGTCGTTCTTGGTATTCTGCTTGTTATTTTTATCATTGTATCGGTGATCAGTGGGTTGATTACGTTGATTGCTCCGGTTTTGATACCGCTTCTGGTCGTGCTTTTGGTTTTTAAGATAATCGGCAAAAGATAAACATAAAATTTTATATAAGATAAAAAGGACTTCTGAAATGCAACTTTCACAAGTCCTTTTTGTCGAAAAAGAAGTAAAAAAAGACCGATGGGGGAGCCATCGGTCTTTTGAGGGGAGTATAAATAATTAATAAGGGGTGTAGAAAGTCTGCTTTCTACAAATGCTAGTATAATATAATACAGATGAAAAAGCAAGTGAAAAAGTTAAAAAAACCTTAAAAAGCAAAAGAAAACCTTATTTTTTTATGGGATTTTTTGGAAAAATATTTTTGTATAAAAAGTACGGATTCACACATAATAACCATGTACCACAAATCAAAAGGAGGACATGGAAATGGCAAAAAACTATAATAATTCCAATAATACAAGCAATAAGGAAAACAATTCTTACGGTGCTTCTTACTCTTCTTATGCAGATGAACAGAGCAAGAATAAAAACAAAAGTACAGAAAATACAAAAAATGCTTCCAAAAACAAAAACACAAACAAAACAATGAACAAGACAACAGACTGTCACACAAAAGACTACAGTGACTACAACAACAGAAATTACTAAAATGACTGTATAGTAAAAGATTTCCCTGCTTTCAAACATAAGAAAGCAGGGAAGTTTTTGTTGTTGACAAGATATGTGACAGAACGTAAGATAAAGACAGAAATAAAGTTTAGGAGAAAACAAAGTGAGTATGCAGATGGAATATGTAGTACCGTGTCATTTTGGTCTGGAAGCGGTTTTGAAAAGAGAAATTATAGATTTGGGGTATGAGATTTCACAGGTGGATGACGGAAGAGTATCCTTTTTTGGAGATGAAAGAGCATTATGTAGAAGCAATATTTTTCTTCGCACGGCAGAACGTGTTCTTTTGAAAGTAGGAGAGTTTAAAGCATGTTCTTTTGAAGAACTGTTCCAGCAGACGAAGAAGATTCCGTGGGAACAGTATATTCCTCAGGACGGAAAATTTTGGGTAACAAAAGCGGCTTCCGTAAAAAGTAAGCTCTTTAGCGTTTCTGATATTCAGTCCATTATGAAAAAAGCCATGGTAGAAAGAATGAAGGAGCGATATAAAGTCAACTGGTTTCAGGAAGACGGAGCATCTTATCCGGTGCGTGTCTTTGTGAAAAAGGATATCGTTACGGTAGGGCTCGATACAAGCGGAGCATCTCTTCATAAAAGAGGATACAGGGAAGAAGCAGGGAAGGCTCCGATTTCGGAAACGTTGGCAGCAGCTCTGATCATGCTGACCCCATGGAACAAAGACAGGATTTTGGTGGATCCGTTTTGCGGAAGCGGAACGTTTCTTATAGAGGCAGCCATGATGGCAGCCAATATTGCTCCGGGGATGAATCGGGAATTTACAGCTGAGGAATGGGAAAACATCATTCCTAAAAAACTGTGGTATGATACGATCAATGAAGCGAATGACAGGATTAATACAGACATCATGACCGATATCCAGGGATATGATGTGAACGCAGATGTGTTGAAGATAGCAAGAAAAAATGCCGAGATAGCAGGAGTATCCGATTTGATCCATTTTCAGAAAAGGGATGTGAAAGATTTAAGCCATCCAAAGCCGTATGGGTTTATCATTACCAATCCGCCATATGGTGAAAGACTGGAAGAAAAAGAAGATCTTCCGGAAATTTACGGTAATTTCGGTGAAGCGTATCGGAAATTGAAAGACTGGTCCGTCTATATGATTACCAGCTATGAAGACACAGAACGGTATTTCGGCAGAAAAGCGGATAAGAACCGTAAAATATATAACGGAATGTTGAAAACATATTTTTATCAGTTTCAGGGGGCAAAACCTCCAAAGAGAAAGAGAGGATAATACAAATGAAAAGGATTGTATTTGCAACAGGAAATGCACATAAGATGGAAGAAATCAAAATGATTCTTGCAGATCTTGGAATGGAGATTCTTTCCATGAGAGAAGCGGGAGTTGATCCGGAAATCGTTGAGGATGGAAAAACATTTGAAGAAAATGCACTGATCAAAGCACGGGCAGTAGCAAAATGTCTCCCGGAAGACATCGTGCTTGCAGATGATTCCGGATTGGAGATTGATTATCTGAATAAAGAACCGGGAATTTATTCCGCCAGATATATGGGGGAAGATACTTCGTATGATATCAAAAACGGAGAACTATTAAGGCGGATGGAAGGAGTGCCGGACGAAAAACGTACCGCACGTTTCGTGTGTGCCATCGCAGCGGTATTTCCGGACGGAAAGGAAGAAGTGGTAAGAGGAACGGTGGAAGGAAGAATCGGATATGAAATCAAAGGGGAATACGGCTTTGGTTATGACCCGATTTTCTATCTTCCGGAATATGGATGTACCACAGCGGAGCTTTCACCGGAAAAGAAAAATGAAATCAGTCACAGAGGGAGAGGTCTTCGGATGATGAAAAAGATCATGGAGGCCGGCTAAAATGGGAAAAAAGAAAATCCTGATTATCAGTGATACCCATAAATTTCACAAGAATCTGGATATCGTTCTGGAAAAAGAGATTCCGGCAGACTGCATTTTTCATGCAGGAGATGTGGAAGGACGGGAGTGGGAAATAGAATTCGGTTACGGGTGTCAGACTTATATTGTCAGAGGCAACAATGACTTTTTTGCAAAACTTCCTTCAGAAGTTGAAATTCAGATGAACGGACATAAGATTTTTATGACGCACGGACATGCAGATTTGGTGACCATGACATTGGAACATTTGAAAAGGAAGGCGAGAGCAAAGCAGGCAGACATTGTGATATTCGGACATACGCATAAACCATATCTCGAATTTGAAAAAGACATGGTCATTATGAATCCGGGGAGTCTTTCTTATCCAAGACAGAGTAACAGATTGCCTAGCTATATTGTGATGGAAATTGATGAAAATGGGAAAATATCGGCGGAGATACGATATGTGGAAGGATGAAAAACCGCATAAATACGGCTTTTTCGGGTGTTTGAAAAAAATAGAAAAAAATTAAAAAAACTTGTTGACAAATAGTAAGCCTTGATATATAATAACTTTTGTCGTCAGGGAAAAACAAAAAACTGAAACGACAAAAGTTAGCGGGGTGTGGCTCAGCTTGGCTAGAGCGCCTGGTTTGGGACCAGGAGGCCGCAGGTTCGAATCCTGTCACCCCGATGCTTGTAAAAAGCATATATAATCTGCGGGTGTAGTTCAATGGTAGAACACCAGCCTTCCAAGCTGGATACGTGGGTTCG
>CALFLL010000018.1 GCA_937880845.1 uncultured Drancourtella sp. | reverse complement strand
AGAAATACAACAAGCACCACAAAGACAATCCCTTGCCACATATCACACCGCATACGCTACGCCATACGTTCTGCACAAGACTGGCAAGCAAGAACATGAACCCAAAAGATTTACAGTATATCATGGGACATTCAAATATCAGTATCACAATGAACTGGTACGCTCATGCGTCCATAGATACCGCAAAATCAGAGGTTCAGCGTCTAATCGCATAAGAAGTATTTACCACGATTTTAACCACGCTTGATAGCGAAAATATAAGAAGATAAACCTAGATATGTGAGGTTTACCACAAAAGCAAAATGCCCGTAGAGCCGATAAAATAAGGCTTTGCGGACATTTAAGAAGATATAAAAAGATAGTCAAAAGGATATATATAATTTGAAAGAAATTATAGATGAGATTTCGAAAATAAAAGAAAGTGATATTCCTCCACGCTTTTTGAAAATGAAATTGTGTAAAAAATGTGCGTATCATGATCTGTGCTTTATTTAAGGGGGGAATACAATGAAGCAAAGTTTTTACGTTTATAATAATGGAGATTTGAAAAGGAAAGATAATACCCTTCAGTTTACTACATATGAAGGAGAAAAACGAGATATTCCGATTGAACGAATTTCAGATATTTATGTTATGTCCGAAATGTCATTTAATACTGCATTTATAAACTATATATCTCAATATGGTATTCCGCTTCATTTTTTTAATTATTACAATTTCTATACAGGAAGTTTTTATCCAAAAGAACATTTACTTGCGGGTCAACTTTTAATAAAACAAGTAGAACATTATCTCAATTTTGATGAACGCCTGATGATTGCAAAAAAATTTATAGAAACAGCAGCAGATAATATATATAGAAATCTGAGATATTATAATAGTAGAGGAAAAGAACTTGGGGATTATATGATGCAGATTGACTCTTACAGAAAAAATATTTCAAAATCAAAATCAATTGAAGAACTTATGGGAATTGAAGGAAATATCAGGAAAATATATTATTCCGCATGGAATGTTATTGTAAGCCAGGAAATCCGATTTGAAAAAAGAGTTATGCATCCACCAGATAATATGATTAATTCATTGATATCCTTTGTGAATTCATTGATTTATGCAAAAGTTTTAAGTGAAATTTATCACACTCAGTTAGATCCGACAATCAGTTATCTACATGAACCGGGATATAGAAGATATTCTTTAAGCTTAGATATTTCAGAAGTATTTAAACCTTTGATAGGAGACAGACTAATATTTTCTTTGCTAAACAGAAATCAAATAACAGAGAATAGCTTTACAAAAGAACTTAATTTCCTTCATTTGAAAAAGGAAGCATCAAAATTAATTGTAAGTGAATTTGAAAAACGTTTAAAGACAACAATTATGCATAAAGAGCTTGAAAAACAAGTGTCGTATCAATACTTAATTCGATTGGAGTGTTATAAAATAATAAAACATATACTTGGAGAAAAAGAATATGAAGGGTTTAAAATATGGTGGTAATGAATGTATGTAGTATTAGTATATGATATAAGTCAAAATGATAATGGACAAAAACGATGGTCCCATGTTTTTAAGATATGTAAAAAGTATTTATCTCACATTCAAAATTCAGTGTTTGAAGGAGAAATTTCCAAGGTTCAGTTGGTAAAATTACAACAGGAATTAAAACCATATGTCGATAAAGAATGGGATTCTGTTATTCTTTTTAAGAGCAGAAATGAAAAATGGTTGGATAAAGAATTTTGGGGGATAGAAGAAGATAAAACAGGTTTTCTTTTATAACTGTCGATTGGTTATATGGTAAAAATGCTGGGAGGTTGACAGTGGTATCAATAACTGTAATAGAGATGAATCTTTAAGTTTTAGCAAAAATGTGATATGCTTAAAATCTAAAAGATTATCGGGTCGACAGAAATGGAGAAAAAGCATCAGTAGATATCTGAAAAAATACAATACGGGGTTTAATAGTGAACATACTGGAATGTAAAGACTGGAATTTGGGATTCTTCTATTCCTTCTGTAAGGGTTTAATAGTGAACATACTGGAATGTAAAGACACGATCATATCCACATTTGTAAAGATCGCAAGTTGTTTAATAGTGAACATACTGGAATGTAAAGAGGACAGCACTTATTGCAGAAAGGCTGTTTACCTTAGTTTAATAGTGAACATACTGGAATATTCATTAAACAAAATGTTCAAATATAAAAACAATCCATACAAAGCCATCAAAGCTTTTCATCCAATCAACAACACGGAGGTATCCCATGCGGAAGATTATTTTATATATCGCCATGAGTATAGATGGATATATTGCCGATGCATCCGGTAAAGTGGACTGGCTGTGCGGAGACGGAAGTGACCCGGAGGCATTAGGCAGCTATCCGGAGTTTTATAAAAACATTGATACCATCATTTTAGGTTGGAAAACCTATCACCAGATTGTAACGGAATTGTTCTTGGATAAATGGGTATATGAAGGAAAACAAAGTTATGTTATCACGCATCATCCGGAAGAGGAGAAAAGAGATATCCATTTTTATAACGGGGATGTAAGAAAATTGGCATACGAATTGAAACAGCAGGATGGAAAGGACATTTGGATTTGTGGAGGAGCTGACATTGCACAACAGCTCATAAAGGAAGATGTAATCGATCAATATCATTTATCCATAATTCCGACCATACTGGGAAACGGAGTTCCCTTATTTCAGGAACTTGAAAAAGAGAAAAAACTCCGGCTTATAAGGACAGTGAACTATAATGGAATCGTAGATTTGGTCTATGAACGGAGATAAAACAGTACATTGGGGACGTGTACCTTTGCAAAGGTACACGTCCCCAATGCGTTAAATTGTCTGTTTTTGTTGTAAGATTTCTATAATTGTTTTTTCGGTGCCGGTCATGCCTGGGGAGGCGATTTTTCCCATGTAGTGCATGGTGTCTTCCGGAGTAGGGCCGTTGATGCCATGGATTTTGTCGATGGATATTCCTTCCAGAGCCATGTTGGCGGAAGCGAAGGCGGCGTCTACGGCAACAATGCCTTTCATGGTGCAGCCTTGGTTGCCGCCGTCACAGATCATTCCGGTAATGCTGCTTGCCATATTGTTGATGGTTCGCTCCATGGCGTCGATGGTTCCGTCTTTTAGGAAGACAAGTCCGCAGGCCATGCCGGTGCCTGCTGCAATGGCGCATCCGCAGAAAGCGGATAATTTGCCGGAGTATTCTTTGATATACATACAGATAAGGTAACTTAATGCGGTTGCACGGAGTAGTTTTTCTTCGCTGTAACCGCTTACTTTATATACTGCGTAAAGAGGGAGGGTCGCGATAATACCGTGAGCACCGGAACCGGTGATGCTCATGGCGGGTTTATCAAGTCCGATGACTCGGGCTTCGATGGCGGCATTGCAAAGCAGGGATGCAGTTTTTTGTTCGTCGGAAGAAAATATCTGATTTTGATTCTGCCTGAAAAGGTAACGGGCATAAGTTGTTTTTTCATTTTCCAGTCCTTCATAAAAGAGAGCCATATTCATTTCAAAGGCTTCTTTGATAAAAGAGATTTCTTCCAATGGGACTTCTTTTGCATATGTTACCATATCCGTTAAAGTATATTGATGGATGACAGGAGATTCTTCTGATTCCTCTGGAACATCAGCGTCCTTTTGAAAGACAGTTTTTTCGTTTACGGTGATTGTTACAATATTGGTATGTGAATCTTTAATAAGAACCGTGGCTTTTTCTGTGGAAGTTTCTACCGTTGCTTCTATAAAAATCTTACTGCTGATGGTATGAAGTTGGACAGAGATTTTTCCGTCGGAAACCATTTGGGCAGCCAGCTCTTTTTCGGTTTCTGTGATACCGTCAAGACATTCCAGTCCTTTTTTGGGATCGGCAGCTACGGCACCCAAAGCGGCTGCATGGAAATTTCCGACTTCCTTACTTCCGGGGATACCGCAGGTAAAAGCATTTTTGAAAATGCCGCTGTTTAAGCGGAGGGTAACATGCCGGATGTCACCTTTTACATAAGTTTTGGCAGTTGCAACGGCAAATGCAATGGCACCGGGTTCTGTCACCCCTAAGGCCGGTTTCATATCGTCTTTGATGAGTCGGGTCAGTTTTTTCATGGGCATTCTCCTTTACGCCAGCTGATCTACGGCGTCTTTTAACTGTGACAATGCTTTTTCAAGGACCGATCTTGGGCAGGCTGCATTTAACCGCATAAATCCGTTCAGGCTTCGTCCAAAGGAGCAGCCGTCATTGAGACCGATTTTTGCTTTTTCGATCATGAAGTTATGAAGCTCTTCATTGCTCATACCAAGTTCCCGGCAGTCCAGCCATACAAGATAGGTTGCATCCGGAACATTTGGTTTGATCTTCGGAATGTATGTATCGCAATAGTGTTTAATAAAATCGAAGTTGTCGGAAAGGTAGGCAAGGAGCTGCTCAAGCCATTCTTCTCCTTCATTGTAAGCTGCTTCCATGGCAACCGAACTGAATGCGTTGTTTCTGTGGATATCCATATTCATCCAGAAACGGTCAAATTTCTGTTTCATTTCCATATTTGGGAAAATCGTGGTAGAAGCCTGAAGTCCGGCAAGGTTGAATGTTTTTGTAGCGGAAACGCAGGTGATCACATGATCAGCGAATTTTTTGGAAAGGGAAGCCATAGGTGTGTGTTTCTTTCCGTGGAAAAGTAGGTCAGAATGAATCTCATCGGAAACGATGAGTACATTATTGGAGATACAGATTTCTGCCATTTTTTGTAATTCTTCCGGTTTCCAGACAAGTCCCAGAGGGTTGTGTGGATTACAAAGAAGAAAGATTTTTGCGTCTTTTGCTTTTGCTTCAAAATCTTCAAAATCAATTCCCCAGTGTCCGTTTTTTTCTACAATCCGGTTTTCCAGGACAACACGGTCCAAGGACTCTGTAACGTCGTAAAATTCGGAGTAAACCGGAGTCTGTATCAGGATTTTATCTCCTGTGTGGCTGAAGATTTTTATGATGCAAGAGATAGAAGGGACGACGCCAAGGCTCCAACTCATAAGTGCGGTATCCACATCCCAGTGATTTCGTCTTTTCTGCCAGTTCTTTACAGCCTGAAAATAGCTTTCAGGCCTGGAAGTATAGCCCCAGATTCCTTCTTTTGCCTTTCGGGTGCAGGCATCGATGATCGGCTGTGCGGTCTTAAAATCCATATCTGCAACCCAAAGGGGGATAACCTCGTTGGTACCGAATTTTTTTACTCTTTCATCATATTTGGCCGCACGGGTATTTGTACGGTCAATCACTTCATCAAAGTTATATTTCATATGCTATCTTTCCTTTCGATTTTTTTGTTTATTATTTTATCATATTTGTATGTTCATGCAATGACATTACCAAATATGTCCATACAAAACAAGGAAGTTTTTGGTTTTTCGGACAAGTTATAGCTTACTTAGATAAGATGTGATACACTAAAAAGTAGGAAAAGCGACAATAGAAAAGGAGGAAAAGGATGAAAAAGAAAAAATTGTTAAAAAAAGTTATAGCATTGTTGTTATGTATGATGCTGACAGTTCCGTCTGTGACATTGCGGGCGGCGGATGTTCGTACAGACGTTTCTTCTGAAAACACTGTAAATGAAAAAATAGAAACAGGAGAAACAACAAATGATGTATCTGATACGACAAAGCAGCAGGATAAGGGGGAACAGGAGCAACAACAAGAAACGGCAAAGCCGGAAAGCAATCCTGATCAGGGAGAAGCGTC
Source organism: uncultured Drancourtella sp. (assembly GCA_937880845.1). GTDB lineage: Bacteria > Bacillota > Clostridia > Lachnospirales > Lachnospiraceae > Sellimonas. The sequence continues at coordinate 3,551 of CALFLL010000018.1, read as the reverse complement.
TCAGGAACCTGTAAAAGAGGAAGAAATTCCGCAGGATATCCAAGAAACGGAAAATACTTCCCAAGATGCAAAAACAGAAAAGGAAGTGCAGACAAAGGAAGGAGTTTCTGTAGAATATCGAAGCCACATCCAAAATGTCGACTGGGAAACTTCCTGGAAAAAAGACGGACAGACAAGTGGTACGACAGGTTCGGCAAAACGACTGGAAGCGATCCAGATCAGGCTGAAAAATCAGACCTGTGCAGGAAGCGTAGAGTACAGGACGCATATTCAGGACTATGGATGGGAAACTTCCTGGAAAAAAGATGGACAAAGCAGTGGGACATCGAAACAGGCCAAACGACTGGAAGCCATTCAAATCCGTCTGACAGGACAGATGGCAGAGCAGTATGATATTTACTATCGTGTTCATGCTCAAAATTTCGGCTGGCTTGGCTGGACAAAAAACGGAGATAAAGCGGGAACTGAAGGATATGCCCTTCGTCTGGAGGCAATCGAGATGAAATTGTTGCCGAAGGGAAGTGCAGCACCGGGAACAACAGAAAATCCTTTTGTGAAATCCCATGTAAAATATCGTGCCCATTCTGCCGATATCGGATGGCAGCCATATGTATATGAAGGGCAGACTGCAGGAACGACAGGAAAGAACCGACCTGTTCAGGCGATGAACATCAGTCTGGATAAACCGGAATATAACGGAAATATTGAATATCGTGCTTATGTACAGGATAACGGCTGGCAAAACTGGGTAAAAAACGGTGCCATGACAGGAACAACAGGTAAAAATCTGAAGACAGAAGCAATAGAAATCCGTCTGACGGGAGAGATGGCAAATCATTATGATTTATATTATCGTCTTCATGTTGCCAACTATGGCTGGCTTGGTTGGGCGAAAAACGGAGAAACAGCAGGTACTTCCGGAAGAGATTGTGGAATTGAGGCAGTAGAAATCCGGTTTGTGACAAAAGGCGGTCAGGCTCCGGGAAATACGAATGACCATTATATCGCTTCTGCATGGGAAACAGATTATGTACAAAATGGAGAAACAACCGTTGTTTCTGTAAAACCGGAAAGTATCGGAGAAATTCAAAGTAAAAATCTGGCAACAAGTGTAGAAGTGACTGCAACTATGGAATATAACGGAAAAGTCACAAGACAGATTAAAGCAGAAAAAAGCGTGAAAAGCGTAGCAGAGTCCGGATTTTTGATGGACTTAAAGACATACGGAAAGTTTAAAGTCACAGCTGCTTATAAGAAAAACGGAAAAGTGGTAGGAAAAGATGAGGGAACGGCCGCGGTTGCTGCAAGCGAATATAACCTGGCACCTCTTAGCGCAACCTTCCCTGTCGTATATTTCTCCCTTTCCATGTGGGACATTACAACTTCTGCAGACACCGGAAAGGCAGTTCCGACGATTGTCATGTTGGATCGGCCGGCAGCATATAACTGGAATAATCTGCCGAAAAATGTATATGCCATGCCGTATCTGACGGAAAAAGCAATCCAGACATCCAGTGATTATCATGCGTATGCACAATATGTAAAAGATCTGTATGAGATCAGTCCAAATGCAAAATTCCATTTGTATATTAATGACATCACATGTAGTTATATCCATTGGGTGATTTATGCAAACAGAATTCCGGAAGGACAGTATACAATCACAATGCTTTCCGATGGATCTGGAACTTACGGTATCATGAATGAGACATATAATGTACCGAATCCGCAGGAAAAACACCAACAGCTTATAGAAACCTGGAATGCAGGAAAGAAACAGGCATACGAAACAGGAACTTACGGCTCTGACTGGGGCTGGCATTCTCATTGGGACTGCATGTATGCAGTATTGTCCTGTGAACCGGGTACACAGTGGTGGGTATCAAGAAATGATCTCTTTACAAGCGGAGACAACAATGTCTTTGCAGAACAGATCAAAAATTCTGTAAAAGCAGTCAATGTCAATACGTTGCTTCAGGCTCTGACGGCAAAAGGAGAGCAAGTGACAGAAGAATTTAAAAATCTGTATAATTTTAACGATGGATACTTTTCGGATGCAGAAGAACAGGGAAAGAAAGCAATGTTGCTTCTTGGAACCTATGTATTTAATGAAGAGAATTTCAGTGATTATGCAAGATTGACACAGCTATATTATGGGGACGATTATTTATATTATTATAAAGGGCATCCTCGTACACCGACAGATTTATATCCGGAAAAGAAAAAACAGCTTCAGGATCTTGGAATCCAGGATGTGGACTCTGCCATTGCAGCGGAATTGATTCTCTTTTTCAACCCAGAAATCAATATGTCAGGGTATGGTTCCAGTACCTTTAACAGTGCATCGGAAGAGATGGCATGTGGATTATTCAGTACGACGAAAGATCAGGCTCTTAACGGCGGAAGTGGTATTAATTATTCCGGAATCGATTGGTTTGCTTCTTTGATCGATCTTAAAACCGCAGATCCGGAAATCGAGAAACTTTGTAAAGAAGGAAATACCAATTATCTTCTGGAATTTTCAGATGAAATTGAAGCAAAAGGAAAGCACGATATCGCCATTTTCGATGCATCTGACGGCATTTTGAAGTTTTATAAGAAACAGTCAGACGGAAGCTATGAAATGGTAGAGAAAAAATCAGAAGGAAACCGTATCACATATTCAAGCCATGTAAAAGATTACGGCTGGCTTGCAAAAGTAAAGGAAAATACCATTTCCGGAACGGTGGGAGAATCAAGACCGATGGAAGCATTCCGGGTGGATCTTGGAAATACAGAATACGACGGTTCTGTAGAATACCGTGCACATGTGGCAGATATTGGCTGGCAGGATTGGGTAACAGAAGGAAAAGATGCAGGAACAGTCGGAAAATCCAAACCGATCGAAGCGGTTTCTATCAGGCTGACAGGAGAAATAGCAAAGCATTATGATATTTATTATCAGCTTCATGTAAAGAATTTTGGCTGGCTTGACTGGGCAAAAAACGGTGAAAATGCAGGTACTCAAGGATACGCCTATCCGGCAGAAGCAATCCGTATCACTTTGGTGGAAAAAGGACAAAAAGCGCCGGGAAGTACAAAAGAACCGTTTAAAAAGACGAAAATCCAGTATCAAGGCCATGTAAGCCAGATTGGCTGGCAGAGCTGGCAGAAAGACGGAGCATCGGCAGGAACAACCGGAAAGAACCTCGGTATGGAAGCACTTCGTATGAATCTTCTGGCTCCTGAATATGCCGGAGGTGTGAAATATCGTGCTCACATACAGAATATTGGCTGGCAAGGTTGGAAAGAAAATGGGGCATTGGCAGGAACGACGGGAAAATCTTTGCATATGGAAGCGGTACAGATAGAATTGACAGGAAAGATGGCAGAAAAATATGATATTTACTATCGCGTTCATTCCCAAAGTTACGGTTGGCTTGGCTGGGCGAAAAACGGAGCAGCTGCCGGAACAAGCGGACTAAACAGGCAAATGGAAGCAGTCGAGATCAGGCTGGTTCAAAAAGGAGAAAAAGCACCGGGAAGTACAGAGAAACCATATATTAAGTTTA
>CALFLL010000017.1 GCA_937880845.1 uncultured Drancourtella sp. | reverse complement strand
ATGGCAATGAGGGAATGTTTGCGTTTAAGAAGCAAATGCGTTTATGAAATTCCAGCTTGTCGAACTAAAAAACACTGTAATAACATGTGTAAAACAAAATGTAAAACACCCCACTGAGTAGGTAGGACTAAATATTCCTATGATTTCGATTTTGAAGTCATAGGGGTATTTTTTTGTGCAGAAAAATAAAAAATTTCCTTTTCCACCCTGTATTTTCCCCTCTGAGCCTTTCGTTATATGAGAGCAAAAAAATAAAATTCCTTTTTTATTTGTAAAAAGCCCTCTCTACGTTCTGATATATGAGGAACAAATTAAATTTGCCTTAAAAGAATCGGGCCTGATTCAAGAACAAAGAAAAAACGAAAAGAGAAAGGAGAAACTACATGAACAAAACAATCTTAATGGGAAGACTGACAAAAGATCCGGAGGTGAAATATCTCCAGGATGAAAACAGTACTGCAATGGCAAGATACACGCTGGCAGTAGACAGGCGATATCGAAAGGATGGAAAGGCAGAAACAGATTTTATTTCTTGTGTTACCTTTGGGAAGAATGCTGAGTTTGTAGAAAAATATCTGCAAAAAGGGTTGAAGATTTTAGTAAGCGGACGGATCCAGACAGGAAGCTATGTGAATCAGGAGGGGAATAAAGTTTATGCCACCAACGTGATTGTAGAAGAACATTATTTCGCAGAAGGGAAGAAACTGTCAGGATCAGAAAAGAAAGAAGATACCGATCCAGATGGATTTATGCATCTTCCAGACGGAGAAGAACTTCCGTTTGAGTAAGAAAAACTCGGATGCTGAAAGCAGAAGAGCGCACTTATATACCTTACAAGGTATGTGCGTCTTATGGAGTTTGCATCTTTCTGAAGGGGAATTCCGAAAGTGTTTGCGGATGATCCATCCGAAGAAGGGTTCCCCTTCCGGCAGAAATGCCTATCCCGTAACAGAGAAAATGGAAGAGTTGAAAAAGGAGAAAAAGAACGATATGGCGAAGAAGAAAACATTTCAGGAATATACTCAGGAAGCACTTCTTGAGATTGAAAAAACAGAAGCTGCATTGAAACAGGCAAAGCTTGAAAAGGAACAGGCAGAGCACAGGATCCAGAGATCCTTGAATTATCTGGATACACAGAAAAAGAAAAAGCGAAAGGCACGAACCCATCTGTTGATCCAGAAGGGAGCAGCCATAGAAGCAATCTGTAAAGATACCAAATATCTGACCGAGGCAGAATTTTATCAGCTGATGGATGAACTTCTTCATGATCCCGCTTGTAAGTTTTGTGATGTCGTTCATGAAATGGTTCGTGGACGGGCGGAAACTGCAGAAGCGAAGGAACGAGAATTCGCAGAAGAGGAAGCACTATTAAAGGCGATGCAGCGAGGTGAACTGCCACAGGGAGATGAGTAAGATGGGATGTTATCACTTTCATCTAAATCAATTATCCAGAGGAAAAGGGCAGTCTGCCATTGCTAGTGCTGCTTACCGAGCCGGTACAAAACTGGAATGTACGTATTATGGAGAAGTGAGTGATTATACGAGAAAAGGCGGTGTGGTATTAGCGGAGATCCATCTTCCCCAACAGGCTCCGGAGAGATTCAAAGACAGAGAGACCCTTTGGAATGAGGTGGAATGGATCGAAGGGAATAAGAAAGCACAGCTGGCACACAGCTTTGATATTGCCTTGATGAATGAGTTTTCTATGGAAGAAAATATTGAGCTTGCAAGAAGATTCGTAGAAGAACAGTTAGTCGCAAGAGGGATGATCGCAGATCTAGCGATCCATGATCCGAAGAAAGCAAAGGATAAAATACCCAATCCCCATATGCACATCATGGTTCCCATCCGCCCTTTACAGGAAGATGGTACCTGGGGACAAAAACAAAAAAAGGTTCCAGTATTAACACCGGATGGACAGACGGTTTTGAATCAGAAAGGACAACCGGTATTTCGGGCGGTACATACAACGGATTGGAGCAGGAAAGAAACCTTGGAAGAATTGAGAAGTGCCTGGGCGAAGATGTGTAACGAACTGTATGAAGAAAAAGGACTTACAGAAAGAGTCGATGCCAGGTCTTATGAGGAACGGGGGATTGATAAGATCCCGATGGTGCATGAAGGACCGAATGTACAGGCAATGGAAGCAAGAGGGATTTCAACCGCACTGGGAAGTTTAAACCGACTCATCCGAGCCTTAAATGATATGAAAGAACGGGCAAAGAATCTTCTTCAATGGTCCTTGTTTCGAGAAAGCCAACTGATGGAACGGATGGTGTTCTTACATCAGCCAACCTTAGCGGATTATCTGAGAAACTATTGTGATAAGAGAAATGCAGTTGCAGAATCCTACGCTTATGGAACACAAAAGGCGAAGAATACAAATCTGAAACAATTTGCAGAGACGATCCGCTTTCTGGAAGAGCAGGATGTGAGAACCCCAGAACAGCTGACAGAGAAAATCCAGGAATTAGATACTCAGCTAAAAGAGGTAAGTCAGCGGTTGAATCAACAACTGTCTGCTTTGCGAAGTGTCAACAGCAATCTTTATGCAATGAAAGAGTATTTTGAAACAAGACCTGTTTATCTGGAATTAAAGAACAAATATTTTGGCAGGGAAAAATTCAAAGAGGAACATAAGAAGGAACTTAGCGGATATTATCGTTCGGAAAGAATCTTAAAAGAAAATCTAGACCCAAGTGGGAAGATTCCGGAAGGACAATGGAAACGAGAAGCCGCTCGTTTATCAGAAGAGATAGCTGCTTTACGAAAAGAAGATAAACGGATCCATGCGATGCTACGAAAGTATGAGGGGATCAAAAATCATGTGGAAGTTTTGATGGCAGAGGAAGGAGAAGGTGTCTCTCTTCCGGAAACAAACAAGCGGGAGCAATCCACAGAAACAAAAGAAGCAGTGAGAACCATGAAACGAAAGAAGAAACATCATGGAATGGAGTTATAGGAGGAATTTTAGAAGATGGAAGAATATACAAGAGAACAGATTCAAAGAGCAGATGATACCGATTTATATGTTTTTCTTTCTGGGAGAGGAGAACAGTTCAAACGATGTGGAAAGGAATACCGATGGTTACGACATGATAGTGTGATGATCAACAAGAATGAATGGTATCGTTTTAGTCAGAATAAAGGTGGTCATGCCATCGATTTTATGAAAGAATTCTACGGTCTTTCTTTTGCAGAGGCAGTCAAAGAATTATTAGGAGAAGAGGGAGCTGGAGAAACCAACAGAAGAACGGCGAAGGAAGATGCAGGCAGACAGAAGGTCTGCCCCATCTCCTTGCCTGGATTGGAACTGCCAGAAAGAAATGAAAGCTGTGAGATTGCAAGGAAGTATCTCATTGAGCAGAGGAAACTATCGGAACGGCTGATAGATCAGATGATTGCAAAGGGGGATATTTATGAAAGTAAAAACTATCACAATGTGGTGTTCGTCGGAAGAGACAAAGAACAGAATCCCAGATATGCAGCTATGCGGGGAACCGATGAGAACCGATATCGTGGGGAGGCAAGAGGTTCGGAAAAAGCCTATGGATTTGGCCATATAGGAACGGATGAAAAACTATTTGTGTTTGAATCTCCCATTGATCTTTTGTCTTATATCACTGCAGTTCCGGAAGACTGGGAAAAGCATAGTTATATTTCCCTGGGAGGATTGAGTGAAAAAGCAATGAAACGGATGTATACAGAATATCCTCATATCCATTCCATCTACTTGTGTCTGGATAATGATGAGCCTGGAAATGGGAGATGCAGGCAGTTTGTTTCTCTTATTCCGGAGGAACTGAGTGTGTACCGATTAGAACCGGTGAAGAAAGACTGGAATGAATGTCTGGTAGCAGAAGTTCCGGTAGAAAATATGGCAAAGCAGATGTGTTGGAGAGATGCCAGGGAAAAACCAGTTCCGGTCATGAAGATGTCAGAGGTTGAGGAAACGGTGGTCCAGTGGCTATGGTATCCATTCATTCCCTTTGGAAAGGTTACTTTGATCCAAGGGAATCCGGGAAAAGGAAAAACATGGCTTGCAATGGCAATCGCCGCATACTGTACCAACGGAAAGGAACTTCCCAATGCACTTCTCATAGAGCCCTTTAATGTGTTGTATCAAACAGCAGAGGATGGAATAGCAGATACCATTAAGCCTAGATTAGCAAAATGTGGTGCAGATATGACAAGGGTGCGATTCATCAATGAAGAAGAAAAACAGCTTTCTATGACGGATGATCGGATTGAAAAAGCTATCCGCCAGAACAATGTACGCCTCATGATCATGGATCCCATACAGGCTTATCTGGGAGCCAATGTGGATATGAACCGGGCAAATGAGATCCGTCCCTTATTTCGACATCTCAGTACGATTGCAGAGAGAACTGGATGTGCCATTGTTCTCATTGGACATTTGAATAAGTCATCGGGAAGTCAGAGCGATTACCGTTCCCTGGGATCCATTGATATCGCAGCGGCAGTACGAAGCATCTTATTTGTAGAAAAGGTGGAAAAAGAGAAGGAACAGGATATCCGAGTGGTATATCAGCAAAAGGATTCTCTTGCTAAGAAGGAAAATCCGGTAGCGTTTTCTTTAGGAGAAGAAGGCTTAAAATGGTTAGGAGAATACGATATATCCATTGAAGATCTGCTGATGGGGAAAGCAGGAACGAAAAAGGAAACGAAACTGGAAAAGGCACAGAAGTTGATCCTAGAATTATTGAGCAAACGGAAAATGATGTGTTTAGAAGAATTAGAGGCAGAACTGCTAGCCTATGGGATTTCTTCCAGAACAGGAAGAGATGCAAGAAAGCAATTGGAAAGTAGATTAAGCTATGACTGGTGTCAGGGAAGAAAAACAGTTGCGTTAATCACAGAATAAAAGATGACATTGGCAAAAAACTACTTTGGCATTGGCAGTCTTTATAGATACCTTTGCCAGCCGCCAATGTCA
>CALFLL010000016.1 GCA_937880845.1 uncultured Drancourtella sp. | reverse complement strand
AATGGGGCAAAAGTCAGTAAAATCAAGTGTTTTCAGTTTGCTCAGCAGACACTAAGTAGATTATTTTTATGAAACATACTACAAAGATTCTTGTAACATCACTCCTTTGTATTCTGGCACCGTTGTCCGTTCCTATCCCAGTCAGTCCCGTATACCGCTTTCTTTGACAACGCAAGTTACATCGCTTATCTTCTTGGTATCTGTGGTCTTCCTGTTTTTTCGGAGGAAGCGGCAAGGTTGCTCCTATCTTATCGGCATACTCATCGGTCCTCCATTAAAAAAACGTCTTTCTAACGTAATAATTTTTCACTAAAAAATGCTGTAAAAAGAGAAGATTTCTTCTTTCTTTTACAGCATTTTATTATTATATTAATATAATTTCCTATATATTTCTTCCATCTGCTCTTCGCTCAGTTTGATATAACTCTGATTTAAAAGCCGTTGCTGGCTTTCTGCGACACTTTTGGGAAAGCTTTTGATTTCTTCTTCCTTCATTCCATATTCATGAAGGGGTTTTCGCGGTACGATAGCACAAAGTAGTTTTTCCAGTTCATTGTAAGCTTCTTCTTCTTGACAATTGAGCTCTCGACTGATCAAAGATGTAATCTGCCTTATCTTCCCATCCGGCTTTAATCTCTGATAAGTTCCGAATACTGCCGTCAAGAACTGATAATTAGCCTCTCCATGCGTCACATGGTAAGTACCGCTTAATGGATACGACATAGCATGTACGGTTCCTGTTCCCGCATTTGCGAATGCAATTCCCGCCAGATTACTTGCAACAAGAAATTCTTCCAACATTTCCATTCTGGCTTCTTTTCCTTCTTCTGCAAGTCGTCCAAATCCTTTTACTAAAAGTTTGATTGCTTCTTTACTGAACATTTCTGTATATAAATTTGCTTTAGGTGAAACAAAAGATTCCATGGCATGGATCATGGCATCAATGGCACTGGTAGCAAAAAAGGAAAACGGAAGTTGTCTTAAAAGTTCAGGTATTAAAATTGCTTCGTCTGGAAATAATCCCGGATCTGCAAGTCCCAGTTTAGTATGAAGTCTTGGCACTTCCATGATGGATACACTAGAAACTTCCGATCCCGCTCCGCATGTAGTCGGTACGGCAATCAACGGATATCTTTTCTTCAGCTTTACTTCTTTTCGAAAAATCTGTTCTGCCGATACTTCTTTTGAAACATCCAAAACAAGAATCTTGGCCATGTCAATGACCGCTCCGCCTCCTATGGCGATGATCCTTTCACATCCGCTTGCATAAAAATCTGTCCGAAGTTTTTCGATCATCAAATCTGTCGGTTCACCGTTTCCATACTCGCTTTTATAGTGAACACAGCCTTTTAAATTGTACTTTGCAAAGTATGTTTCAAAGATTGCTTTACTTGCAAAAATAAAATCTGTTTCTCCTGTTTTTATTTCCCCTACAAAATCTTCCACACTTTTATATTTTGAAATCCTTGTCACTTCTCTAAATAGTTCCATTTTCCCTTCCTCCGGTTTTTTTGTATTTATCGAAGGTTTTTTACATACGCCGCAGCCTGGATGGCGGCAACGGCTCCATCTGCTACTGCTGTGGCAACCTGACGCACTTGCTTTTCGCAGATATCCCCCGCCGCATAGACTCCCTTTATATTTGTTCTTTGACATTCATCCGTTACAAGATACCCATTCTTTTTTTCCAACTGTGGATATAATGCCGTATTTGGTTCGGAACCTGCATAGATAAAGATTCCGCATCCGTCTGCTTTTATGACTTCCTGCTCTTTTGTATACTCATCTGTCAGGACAATTTCTTTCACATATTCCTGTCCCTTGATCGCAGTCAGTCTTGTATGCAATTTTACCTCTATGTTTTCTGTCTGTTCTACTTTTTTTACAAACTCCGGTATCGCACCTAACTTATCTTCAAAATGTATGATTGTAAGTTTTGATGCAAATTTCGCCAGATACAGTGCCTCTTTGATCGCTCCGTCTGCACCTCCGACTACAAATATTTCTTTTCCCGTAAATTTTTCCCCGTCTCTTGCCGCATTAAATCCGCCAAATGTTTCTTCTCCTTCAATTCCAAGCTTTCTTGGTGTTGTTCCGGCAGCAATGATCACTGTCCTTGCCTCATAAACCTGTTCCTTGGTTTTGACTTTTTTGACCTCTCCCAAAAGATCTGTTTCAACTACTTGTTCCATTCGAATTTCTACGCCGGCAGAAATTGCCTGCTCTTTCATTCTTTGTGCAAAAGTGTTTCCTGTTTCTTGATTTATAATTCCGGCATAATGTGTAACGGTAGATACCTTTCCAATCAGGCCACCCACTGCCTTCTGTTCCAGAACTATTGTCTTCATTCCTCTGCTGACAGCATAAATCCCACTGCTTATTCCTGCCGGTCCCGCTCCGATAATACAAATATCATACATAATTAATTCCTCCGTTTTTTCTTTATTTTTCCGGTTTTTTCCTTTTTTAATCATAACACAGAAAATCAATAAGAAAAAATGATAAATTATTATTATATGATAATTTTTTTTAATGCTATTTCTTTGTGCCTTTAAAACTACTCATCATGATCGGCATATACTCTTTACTGTATTCTGCAAGAGAATAGCTCCCTTTATTCATACACCAGTCGGAAACAAGGGCTCGTTCACAAAGAGAATAATATTTTACCAGTTCCGACACACTTTTTTTTCGGCTGATTTCGCCTTTTTTCTGTCCGTCTTCAATAATACTGCTCACAAGCTTGTAATATTCCCTGTTTTGATCCAAAAGACTCCTGTCTCCCTTAGAAATCAGCTGAGTGGAATAAAGAGATGCCAGAAGATCCACTTTGATGGATTTTTCCATAAATTCATGTGCTCTGTAATTTATAAACATCAGTTTTTCAAAGCTGTCCGTTTCCGAATCCATTTCTTTTTCAAGTGATGCATACAACTCATCCAGAATGGTTGACAATGTATTCAAAAGTGCATCTTTTCCTTCATAATAATAGTAAAAAGACCCTTTTGATGTGTTTGAAAGCCGTATGATGTCATCGACCGTCGTATCATCATATCCTTTCTCATAAAACAGATCCCACGCTGCTGTTATAATACGATCCTTTACACTTTTCTTCATACCATTCATATGTAGCTGCTGCCCCTTTCCCATTCTTATATCGAAGTTATTGCCTGAAATCGATTTAATTAAAAAGAGCCCAGTTGTACGTTTACATCTGAGCCCTTTCCTCACTTTTGTACTGTTACCAGTATACCCTTTTTACATTCCTTTTGCAATATCTGTACATGCTTTCATGGCTTCGATCACAGAACTTCTGAATCCTGTTCCTTCCAGAACACGTACTGCTTCGATTGTTGTTCCTGCCGGTGAACATACCATGTCTTTTAATTCTCCCGGATGTTTTCCTGTTTCCAGTACCATCTTTGCACTTCCGAGTACTGCCTGTGCGGCAAATTTGTATGCCTGTGGTCTTGGCATTCCGTCAGATACAGCCGCATCTGCCATTGCTTCGATAAACATAAATACATATGCCGGTGAACTTCCGCTTACTCCTACTACCGCATCCATCAGTCTTTCCGGAATCACTTCCACTTTTCCGAAGCTTTCAAGAAGAGTACATGCATATTTTACTTCTTCTTCAGAAAGGTATTTATTCGGAGAAGCCGCTGTCATTCCTTCCATTACCATAGCCGGTGTATTTGGCATTGTTCTTACGATTTTTACAGCTTTTCCGAATTTTTCTTCTAACCATGCCAGTGTTTTGCCCGGAGCAATCGTAATCACGATCTTCTCATCTGTCACTTTATCTTTGATTTCTGTGATAACCGCTTCATAGAACTGAGGTTTTACCGCAAGAACAATCACTTCCGATTTTTCTACAACTTCCAGGTTGCTTTCTGTGATATTGATTCCGTATGTCGCCTGTGCTTTTTCTCTTGTAGGTGCAAATACGTCCGCTCCGATGATTTCTTCCGGTTTAAAAATTCCTTTTTTGATAATGCCGCCCATAATTGCGCCTGCCATATTTCCACATCCGATAAATCCTAATTTCATATTCTCATGCTCCTTTTCTTCATTTTTTATTTGTATACATTTATTTTAATTGTATACAATTTCTATTTATAAAATATCACTCCTTTTGCTTCTTGTCAATCATTCTCTTTCATTTTTTCATTTATTTTTCCTGTTTTCCTTGTAATTCCGTTTTTGATTGTATACAATATAATTATTAGTATACAATCAAAGGAGGCATCTATGGCAGGAAAAGTTTCTCTTTCTGATCAGGCTTACCAAAAAATAAAAGAAAATATTTTAAATCTGACTTATCCTCCGGGTATGCAGCTTACAGAATCCATGCTGACCCAGGAACTTTCCATGAGCCGAAATCCCATCCGCAGTGCATTAAAAATGCTTATGTCCGAAGGATTGATCGTACGGGATTACTATAAATCCATCACGGTAAAGGAAATCACGGATAAAGATATTTACGAAATATATCAGCTCCGTGAACTTTTAGAAGGGGCCGCTTTCCGCCAGATTTTCGAAAGTGGTCGTGCCGAAGAATTTTCCTATCGGATTGAAGAACGGGTTGTACGTATGTGTGCCGTTGCCGGAAATATTTATGAGTGGGAACTTGCCGATACCAAAATGCATATGGAAATCGTCAGCGTATTCGAAAATGATCGGATCAACCGCATTTATGAAAACAATTTAAACGAAGTGATCCGTATGGGACTTTATTCCGTAAAAAACGGACTGCATATTGAAAAGGCAAATGAAAACCTCAAAAAAATGATTGCATATATGCGTAAAAATAAATACGAAGAGGCTTATGCAATTTTAAAAGGCGATCACTTTATGACCGGAAAGAGTAGTGCTTTAAAAAAATAAAAGAAACTCCGTGCGGAATATGCATTTGCAATTTTCTCACGGAGTTTCTTTATCTATGCTGTTTTATTTTCTGCTTTTTTCTTTTTCAGTATCGAATGTTCGATATCATATTCTTTTCTGTCTTTAAATTCCTGTACCTTTCCGTCATTCCAGTTCTGAACAGGTCTGTAATATCCCGTAATTCTGCTGTATACTTCCGTTTTCTTTCCGCAATGCGGACAAGTATACTGTTCTCCGCTTAGATATCCATGATCCTGACAAACAGAATAAGTCGGTGAGATGGTGTAATACGGAAGTTCGTAATTCTCTGCAATTTTTCTCACAAGCACTGCTGCCTCTTTCCATCCTGGAAGTTTTTCTCCCAAAAATGCATGGAATACTGTTCCTGAAGTATAAAGAGTCTGAAGCTCATCCTGAATATCCAATGCTTCAAAAATGTCATCCGTATATCCGACCGGCAAGTGGGAACTGTTTGTATAATAAGGTGTTCCGTCACCTTCTGCCGCAGTAATGATATCCGGAAACTGTTCTTTGTCATGCTTTGCGAACCGATAGGTGGTAGACTCTGCCGGTGTAGCCTCCAGATTAAATAATTCTTCGTATTCTTCCTGATAGTCGGACAGCCTTTCCCTCATAAAGTTTAACACTTTTTTGGCAAAAATCTGCGTTTCTTTATGTGTGATGTCTTTTCGAAGCCAACAGGCATTCAGTCCCGCTTCATTCATACCGATCAGTCCGATCGTTGAAAAATGATTTCCAAAACCTCCCAAATAACGTTTTGTATATGGATACAAGCCTTCATCAAGAAGCTTTGAAATCACGGTTCTTTTAATATGAAGGGATCGTGCCGCAATATCCATCATGTGTGCCAGTCTTTTGAAAAAATCTTCTTCATCTTTGGACAAATATGCCATTCTCGGAAGATTGATCGTCACAACACCGATAGAACCGGTACTTTCTCCGCTTCCAAAGAAGCCGCCTGCCTTTTTTCTCAATTCTCTCAAATCCAGTCTTAATCTGCAGCACATACTCCGCACATCACTTGGCTTCATATCACTGTTAATATAGTTTGAAAAATACGGTGTTCCGTATTTTGATGTCATTTCAAATAACAAACGGTTGTTTTCATTATCGGACCAGTCAAAGTCTTTTGTAATAGAATAGGTCGGTATCGGATATTGGAATCCTCTTCCTTGAGCATCCCCTTCGATCATAATTTCAATAAATGCTTTATTGACCATGTCCATTTCTTTTTTGCAGTCACCATATGTGAAATCCATTTCTTTTCCGCCGACAATAGCCTTTTTGTCTTTCAAATCATCCGGCACGGTCCAGTCCAGTGTAATATTTGTAAACGGTGCCTGTGTTCCCCATCTGGAAGGAGTATTGACTCCGTAAATAAAGGATTCAATGCTTTTCTTGACTTCATTATATGACAAATGATCTGTCTTTACAAACGGTGCCAGATAGGTATCAAAGGATGAAAATGCCTGGGCCCCTGCCCATTCATTTTGCATAATTCCAAGAAAATTCACCATCTGATTGCAAAGCACACTTAAATGTTTTGCAGGAGACGAAGTGATTTTTCCCGTGATTCCGCCAAGTCCCTCCTGTATCAACTGTCTTAGCGACCAGCCGGCACAGTATCCTGTCAGCATGGAAAGATCATGGAGATGGATATCCGTATTTCTGTGAGCCTGTGCAATCTCTTTATCATAAATTTCCGACAGCCAGTAATTTGCGGTAATAGCTCCTGAATTACTCAAAATCAGTCCTCCTACCGAGTACGTAACGGTAGAGTTTTCCTTCACACGCCAGTCATTGATATGAAGGTAATTATTTACGATTTCCTTATAATTTAATGCCGTAGATTTTAAATTACGGATTTTTTCTCTTTGTTTTCTGTAAAGGATATAACTCTTTGCCACATCTGCATACCCTGCCTGAACAAGCACTTCCTCCACACTGTCCTGGATTTCTTCTACCTTTATTTTAGAATCTCTGATCTTTGGTTCAAAATCGGCTGTTACCTTTAATGCAAGCATATCGATAATACTTGGATGATAATTCTTTTCTTCTGCATCAAAAGCTTTTTGGATTGCGGCAGAAATCTTTTTGATATCAAATTCCGCAATCTGTCCGTCTCTTTTTACTACCTGATACATCTGTCATACTTCCTTTCGCTTTTGCCTGAATGACTTTATTATATCATCCTTGCTTTTTATCGTCAATGAACCGGAACTAGATATAGTATGTTTTGTTGGTTTAATGTTAAATTTAAACTAGATATAGTTTCCTTCTTTTTGCCTGTAACTTCTGTGGATTTGGGTAATTTCCACGCTTTTTTTCAGAGTCCTCTTAATTGTGCATTTGGTACATATTTTTTGACCACTTCAAGTGCCTGAGAAAGAACAGACTCGTCATACGCTCTGAGTCCCGACCGAATCAAATTTCCGGAATCTTTAAATTGCTGCAGATAATACTTGTCAGCTCCCCGAATCCAAAGTCCGATCTGTTCAAAATCTGATTTTTGATGAAATTCACGGACAACCGTTGTCCTGAATTCATACGGAACATTCCCTTCCATAAGAAATGATACGCTTTCTTCTATCGGTCTTAAGTCAAGTTTCGGAAGTCCTGCCGTCCGTGCATAGTGTTCTTTGGAATTTTTAATATCCATGGCTACATAGTCGATCAGTTTTTCTTCCGTAAGCCGTTCCAATCGTTCCGGGAAACTTCCGTTTGTATCAATCTTTACAAGGTACCCCATCTCTTTTACTTCTTTTATAAACTCCTCCAGATCCGTCTGAAGCATGGGTTCCCCGCCACTGATACAGACTCCGTCCAGAATATTCCGTCTTTTTTTTAAAAAATCCATGATCTCATCTTTTGACAGATCCTCATTTTCTTCCGTTTGTGTTACCAGACAGGCATTATGGCAAAACGGGCAGCGAAAATTGCACCCTGCCGTAAAAATGGTACATGCAGCTTTTTCCGGATAATCTATCAATGTCAATTTTTGTAATCCTTGAATTCTCATACTCTTCCCGCTTTCTTTCTTGATATTCTTCTTTGAATCTTTCTGTAGCTCTCCCTGACGGCTCCTCCCGAAATGGTAAGATAACGAAGCACCGGTTCTGTGGCAATGGAAAATACGACAAAAAGCATGATACATTTTTCCGACATACTTGTAATGGAGAACAGCTGATGCAAAACCGTACTGCAAAATACCAGTCCGCCGATGGAGCCAAGCATCACGACAATTCTTAAAGGATTCATCGGTCGGCTGATCCGATATAAAATCATAAATCCTACGATTGCAAGAAGCATGGTAGCCGCCGTAGAAATATCGGAAGCATTTACTCCAAATGTTTCTCCAAACAACACAAGTGATCCTACTGCTATGACATCCGTCAAAGCTGCCGGGAGTGCTTTCATAAATACATTTGTCAGGAAATGTCCCCTAATAATATTCTTATTCGGCTCAAGCGCCAGGAAAAATGCAGGAACACCGATTGTAAACATACTGATCAGAGAAACCTGAGACGGTTCCAAAGGATACGTGATCATAAACACTGCCGAGAAAATCGACAGAAGGAAGGAAAAAATATTCTTTACAAGAAAAAGGCTGGCCGATCTTTCGATATTATTTACCACACGTCTTCCTTCCAGCACGACGGACGGCATCCTTGCAAAATCAGATTCTAGCAAAACCACTTGAGATGCCTGTGCTGCCGCATCGCTTCCCGATGCCATGGCAATACTGCAGTCCGCATCTTTTAATGCAAGTACATCGTTGACACCGTCCCCTGTCATGGCAACGGTCCGCCCTGCTTCTTTTAAAGCCTGTACAAACTGTCTTTTCTGATTTGGAGTTACACGGCCGAATACAGTATAGGTTACAACCGCTTTTTTTACATCTTCTTCTGTCTTTAATGTAGATGCATCCACATATTTATCTGCATTTGCAATGCCAGCCTTTTTTGCCACCTGAGATACCGTTACCGGATTATCTCCCGATATGACTTTGATCTCAACTCCCTGTTTCTTAAAATAAGAAAATGTTTCTTTTGCTTCTTTTCGGATCGGATTTTCAAGGAAAATATATGCAAGAGGCTCTACTTTTTCTTTTAACGCCTTACCATCCGGAGATTCTTTTGTACTTCCGAAAACAAGCACACGAAATCCTTTGCCTGCATAATGTTGTATTTCTTCTTCGTATTGCTTATAATCCTCTCTTAATACAAATTCCGGAGCTCCCATGACATACGCACCGTCTTCAAATGTAACACTGCTGTATTTAAATTCTGACGAAAAAGAACTTACTTTTATCGGCGTTTTCCCTGATTTCTGTTGAAAATATTCCTTGATCGCTTCCATCGTTATGTTATCACTGCTCATGGCGGCCGCAAAATCTCCGATGATTTCCCTTAATTCCGCAATCTTTTCTTCTTCGCACTCACCCACTGCCTTTACGCCATGTACTTTCATTGTATTTTCCGTGATCGTACCTGTCTTATCCACACAGAGAACGTTGACACGAGCAAGGGTTTCTATACTCTTCATGTCATGCAGCAGTACTTTCTTGGTTGCCAGCCGGATCGCACTGACAGCCAAAGCAACACTCGCCAAAAGATACAGTCCTTCCGGCACCATACCAATCATTGCCGCAACCATGGCTGTAATACTGGAGCGAAAACTTTCTTCATTGATAAAAAAGCTTTGAGAAAATAAAATCAATCCGACAGGAATGATAATGATACCTACACATTTTACCAATTTGTCCAAAGACCGAATCATCTCGGACTGTTCCCCGTCTCTCATTGCCTTCGCTTCCAATGTCAATTTGGAAATATAGGAATCTTCCCCCACTTTGTCCAATCTTGCATGACACTGTCCGGATACCACAAAGCTTCCGGACATCAGTAAATCCCCTTTTTTCTTTGTGATCTCGTCTGCTTCACCTGTCAAAAGCGATTCATTTACCTGTATTTCTCCCTCTTCCACAATGGCATCTGCACAAATTTGATTTCCCGCCTTAAACACAACGATATCATCCACTACCAAATTTTCCACATTAAGAACTTTCTTTCTCCCGCTCCGTATTACCTGGGCTTTCGGAGCATTCAGCATGGACATCTTGTCCAATACTTTTTTTGCACGGATCTCCTGCACGATTCCGATCAGCGTATTTAATAGGATCACCGGCAAAAAAGTCAGTTCTCGAAAAGCACCTACTAAAATCAAAAGCCCGGCAAGCACTACGAAAATAAGATTAAAATATGTAAATGTATTATCATAAATAATTTCTTTGGTTGTTTTTGAAGGAGGATCTACCGGAACATTCGTCCATCCCCCGGCCACCCTCTCTCCAACCTGTTCTTCTGTCAATCCGTCTTCATAATAAGGCTGACACCTTCTGATGGGTGTTTTTACTGCCATTTCCTGCGTATCGTCCATTCTCCGCCTTCTCATATGTCCACTTCCAATCTTTCTGTGATGCGTTTGTTCTTTTATTATACTCCTGAAAATATGAAAAACCATAAAAACAATATTAAGATTTCCTGAATCTTCCTCTTCTTACAAAAATTGAACCTTTTTCTGCTTTTATGCTATACTGATTGCAGATAAACATTTCTGTATAGACACAACAACACATTAAGGAGGTTTGATCATGAACGCATCAAAAAAACAGGCATACAAAACTGCCGCCCAAACCATTATTCAAAATCTGAAACCAAGAAATATAGAAGGATTTTACTGCAATGACTGCAAAGAAGCAATAGAAAAAGTACGCGAACTTTTGCCTGACGGCTGTTCTGTCGGCTGGGGAGGGTCTGCTACTTTCGAGGAATCCGGTGTAAAAGATATGCTTCTTTCCGGAAATTACCATATCATTGACCGTGATAAAGCAACGACACCGGAAGAAAAGAAAGAAGTATTCCTGCAAATCGCAGGTGCCGATTATTTCTTCATGAGCACAAATGCCATTACGATCAACGGAGAATTAATAAACATTGATGGATCCGGGAACCGTCTGGCACCTTTCATGTATGGTCCGGATCATGTGATCATCCTTGCCGGGATGAACAAAGTAGTTTCCGATATTGAATCCGGCATCCAGCGTATCCGTCAGTCTGCCTGTCCGCCAAATGCAGTACGGCTTCACACAAACACTCCTTGTGAAATTTACGGAACCTGCAAAGACTGCCACGCTTCTGGTTGTATCTGTTCTCAAATCGTCATTACAAGACACTCCCGCCAAAGCGGAAGAATTTCTGTCATTCTCATCGGTGAAGATCTTGGATTTTAGTGTACTAAAGTCGGGACGTGTACCTTTGCAAAGGTACACGTCCCGGTTGATTGTTTTTATAAAATTCTGATCATATCTTTTGTAATATCTGCAAGTGTGGCTGCCCCGCACATTTCCATCGTGTCGGCAAGTTCTGCTCCGATTTTTTCGATGTATAGTCTTACACCTTCTTCTCCTCCGCCGTATACGGCTGTCACAAACGGACGACAGATAAGGATTCCGTCTGCTCCCATTGCAAGGGCTTTGAATACGTCGCTTCCGTTTCGGATTCCGCCGTCAACAAGAATCTTCATGTCATCTCCCACCGCTTCTGCGATTTCTACAAGAACTTCGGCTGTTGCCGGACACTGATCCAGTACACGTCCGCCATGGTTCGATACAACGATAGCTGCTGCTCCTGCTTCTTTGGCTTTTAAAGCACCTTTAACTGTCATGACTCCTTTGACGATAAACGGAAGGCCTGCCACGTCAACGATTTCCTTTAATTCTTCTACAGATTTTGCACCTGCCGGCGGTGTCATGTTTTTCAGAAACGGAAGGCCTGCCGCGTCAATATCCATTGCAACCGCAAAAGTCTGAGATGCTTTTACCTGCTCCATTTTCTGGCGGATCACTTCAATGTTCCACGGTTTTACCGTCGGGATTCCGATCCCGCCTGCTTTTTTTACTGCTTCACATGCATATTTCATAACATCCGCATTGACGCCATCTCCTGTGAAGGCTGCGATTCCTGCTTTTGCACATGCTGATACGAGAACATCATTATAAGACTGGTCACTGTATTTTTCTCCATAATGCAGATTCACCGCTCCTACCGGCCCTGCAAAAAATGGGTATTTAAATGTTTTTCCGAATAATTCAAAAGTAGTATCCGCTTTTTTCACAGAAGTGATGGTATCCATATTTACACGGATTTCCTGCCATTTATCATAGTTTCGTATTGCAGTGTCTCCGGTTCCTTTTGCTCCCGGTCCCGGCATCTGGTTTTTACATGCTCTTCCGTTACATACCGGACATACTTTACAATATTTACCGATACAAGTCTTTGCCTCGGCCATTACTTCATCATACGTCATTTCTTGTCACTCCCATCTGAGTATTTTGTATCTTCTACTTTTTTATTATAACAAAACTTTGTCCATGTGCAATGGCTAAACCCAAGTTTCCAAAAAGTCAGGGGAGAAACCCCCTTCTTCTGCGGCTTTCTCCCCCGGTTTTATAATTGCTTAGTTAAAGCTTTGTTCTGTTCTTTCGATAATTTCATCCTGAAGTGCTTTGCTTAAGTTTCTGAAGTGATCGCTGTATCCTGCAACACGTACGATCAGATCTTTGTATTCTTCCGGATGCTTCTGAGCATCGATCAGAGTTTCTTTGTCAATAACATTGAACTGGATATGATGTCCGTCCATGTTGAAGTATGTTCTTACAAGGTTTGCCATCTGATCCAGACCGTTTTCTCCTGCTACGACACTTGGTGTAAACTTCTGGTTCAAAAGTGTACCGCCTGTCTGTAAGTGATCCATCTTTGCACAGGATTTTACAACTGCTGTCGGTCCGTTTGTATCAGCACCTTTTTCCGGAGAGATACCCTCGGATACCGGTTTTTCGGCAAGACGTCCGTTTGCACTTGCTCCCATAACTTCTCCGAAGTATACGTGGCATGTTGTAGGAAGCATATCTACACGATACATTCCGCCGTTCATATTGTGACGTCTGGATACTTCTTCTCTGTAATATGTAAATACCGCTTTCATGATATCATCTGCATAGTCATCATCATTACCGTATTTTGGTGTTTTGTTTCTTACAAGATTTAAAATCTGATCATGTCCTTCAAAGTTATCATCCAGTGCCTGCATCAATTCAGCCATTGTCATTGTCTTCTTGTCAAATACATTGTATTTTACGGCTGCCAGACAGTCTGTAATCGTACCGATACCAACGCCCTGGATATATTTCGTATTGTATCTTGCTCCACCTGCATTGTAGTCTTTTCCTTTGGAAATACAGTCGTTTGTAATGATGGAAAGGAAAGGAACCGGCATATAGTCAGCATAAATTCTTTCAATCACGTTGTTTCCTCTTACTTTGATATCAAGGAAATGTTTTACCTGTTTTTTGTATGCTTCGAAAAGATCTTCATATGTTTCAAAGTCTGTTGCATATCCGAGTTTCAGTCCGAGCTGTTTTCCCGTTCTCTTATCGAAACCGTTGTTTAATGTGATTTCGAATACTTTCGGAAGGTTAAAATATCCTGTCAGGATGTAGGATTCATTACCGAACGCTCCTGTTTCCACACATCCGCTTGTACCGCCGCATCTTGCATCTTCCAGAGATTTTCCTGCGTTTAAAAGTTCCTGTACGATTGCTTCTGTATTGTAGAATGCAGGCTGTCCCCAACCTTTTCTTGAAATTTCACAAGCACGTTTCAGGAATTTCTGAGGTGTCTTGCGGCTAATCTGTACGTTGGAACTTGGCTGAAGAAGCTTCATTTCGTCCATACAGTCAAGAATCAGATAGCTTACATTGTTAACACCATTCTGTCCGTCCGGTGTGATACCGCCTGTGTTGATGTTTGCAAAGTCTGTATATGTTCCGGACTCTTTTAAAGTAATACCTACTTTCGGAGGTGCCGGCTGGTTGTTGAATTTTACCCACAGACATTCAAGAAGTTCCAATGCTTTTTCATCGTCAAGGATTCCTTCTTCTACGTCTTTTTCATAGAATGGATTCAGGTGCTGGTCAAAACGTCCCGGTGAATATGCATCCCATGGATTTAATTCACTTGTTACACTTAAATGTACAAACCAGTACATCTGGATTGCCTGCCAGAATGTCTGCGGTTTGTGTGCCGGTACAACGTCACAGTTTGCAGCAATCTGAAGAAGTTCGGCTTTTCTTGTTTCGTCTGTTTCTTTTTCAGCGAGTTCTCTTGCATATTCTGCATATCTCTTTCCAAGAACCATGATGGCATCACATGCAATAGACATACCTTTTAACTGGTTCTGTTTGTCAAATGCTTCCGGATCATTCTGGAAATCAAGAGCATCGATTGCTTTCTGGATATCTTCTTTGTAATCAAGGAATCCTTTTTCGTAAATCTTTACGGAACCTACGGTATGTCCCGGTCCTCTCTGTTCCATAAATTCAGTGAAGATACCTGCTTCATAGCAGTCTCTCCATTCCTGAGTCATGTTGTCGATAATCTTCTTACGGATAGAACGTTTTTCCCAATACGGAATGATTTCTTCTTCCTGGTATTTGTAATCTTCATCTTTTACTTTAAAGCTGATCAACTCACGGTCATTCATAACGTGCATATCTTCTACTGTATGACAGCACAGTTCCGGGAAAGTCGGAGCTGCCCACGGGCCATCTCCCTTTTCACCTACGATCAGTTCTCCGTCTCCGATGTAAAGTGTTTTGGTAGCAAAATAATCTCTCAGCACAAGTGCACGAAGTTCCGGAATGGATACACTTCCTTCGTATTTTTTGTAAGTTGCTGTTTCGCTTTTTGCTCTCTCCATATCGATGTGAGCCTGTGTATTCTCACTTAACTTACGGAGTGCTTTGATTCTGGCGTTCATTCCTCTTTCTTCCATGATTTAACCTCCTATTTTTGTATTATGGAAACCGTATTGTTTAAATAATTCTTTGAAATGCTCCATTTCTTCTTTGGATGGGGCACTTAATTCTGTACCCTCGTAAACTTTGCCGAGTCTTGCATATTTACTGGAGCCTGTATTGTGATACGGAAGCAGATTGACCTGGGCTACCTGAATATTTTTTTCAAGCAGGAAATCTATGATTTCTTTCATATCTTCGTCTGTTCCGTTTACTTCTTTTACCGTAGGAATACGGATGTAGATCCTTGCGCCGTCTTTACTTAATTTTTCCAGATTTTCCAGGATCAGTTTGTTATCTGCACCGATATACTGTTGGTGTTTCTGTGGATCCATTACCTTTACATCATATAAAAAGGTATCTACAAACGGAAGAATCCTTTTGTAATTCTCATACGGTGCATATCCGCATGTATCGATCGTGACAGAAATACCTGATCTGTAAAGTGTCTTCACAAGCTTTTCGATATAATCCATATCCATAGCCATCACTTCTCCCCCGGATAGTGTAACACCGCCACCGGATTCTTCGTAAAACATTTCATCTTTTTTCAATTCTTTTACAAGATCCTTGATCTCATATTCTTTTCCCGACATCTCTCTGATATTCAGCGGGCAGACATTTGTGCATTTTCCACATATACTACAGATTTCTTTATCCGTCACCGATTTTCCGTCTTTTATCCTGATGGCATGCTGGGGACATGCCTGTACACAATAACCGCATCCGGTACATTTTGTATCATCTGTCAGAAGCTGATTCGTATATTTCTGTGTTTCCGGATTGTGGCACCAGACGCATTTCAGCGGACATCCTTTAAAAAACACACTTGTACGGATACCATCTCCGTCATGGATGGAATATTTTTGAATATTCGTTACCAAAGGTATCATGTTCTTCCCTCTCCTTGCTTTTACGAACTTATAGACTAAAGTTCAAACCTTGGTATAATTATAACAATCCGCCTTATTTTCGTCAATATTTTATCAATGATTTTTTCCTTTTCGTCATAATCGACAAAAAAAGCCCCCGGCGTGACATCCTGTCCCGCCGGGGCTTTTTGTTTTATTACAAATCCTGTTCTGCATACGCCTCTGCAATATTTCTGATGTGATCTCCGATTCTTTCATAATCAATCAAAATCTCAGAATACAGAACCGCACTTTCTATATCACATGCGTGTTTATGGATTCTTTCTACCTGATTGTTTCTGCATCTTTCCGTAATATCATCTACGGCTCTTTCAAAACTTACCGCATCTACGAGCATCTGTGTCTTGTCCGCATCCTCGGAAAGTTCTAGCTTTGCAAACACCTTTTCACACTGAGCTTTCATCTCTCTTAACTCTTCAAAAGTTTCCTGAGAAAGTGTCAGGCTTCGTTCTTTCATGGTAATGGCATGCTCCGCAAAGTTCATTGCATGGTCGCCTACTCGTTCTACATTTCCTGACATTTTGAAGATGCTGTTTAATTTCTTCGTTTCTGCCGGAGCATGTTCGATCGTCAGCACCTTGGAAAGGCGTTTTGATATATTGATATTGTAAAGGTCAATGGATTCTTCCCTCTCTTCTACTTGTGCAAGAGATTTATCATCCCCTGAAAGGATCATATCAAATCCCTGAAGGACATTTTCTTTTGCCATTGCGAACATGGTGCCTACGTTGTCCATAAGGCTGTTTACGGCAATGGCGGAAGAACCTAATACATGCTGTGTGCTCATCAGTTCATTCAGCCACTGATCTTCCGGTAATGTTTCCCGTACCTTTTTGTCCGGAAGAATCTTTTCTGCCAGCGTTGCAAGCTGTGTTCCAAACGGCATGAGGATCAATGTGGTTACGATGTTAAAGATGGTATGGACATTTGCAATCTGTGCCGCCGGATTATCCGGTGTAAAGCTTGCAACCGCGGATGCAAACGGCGTTGTAAGGGTAATGATCACAAAAATCACCGTACCGATCATATTAAACATGAAGTGGATAACGGTTGTCCTTTTTGCATTTCTGTTCATTCCCACAGATGCGATCAAGGCGGTGATACATGTACCGATATTCTGTCCAAACAGAACGAATACCGCACTGTTGATATCGATCAATCCGCTTAATGCAAGTGCCTGAAGGATACCGACAGATGCTGAAGATGACTGTATTACGGCTGTAAACAAGGCACCTGCCAAAATACCAAGCAACGGATTTGAAAATCTTGTCAATATAGAAACAAATGCTTCCGAATCTCTCATCGGTACCATGGCGTCACTCATCATACCAAGTCCGATAAACAAAACACCAAGTCCTGCAATGATGCTTCCCACATTCTGTACATTCCGCTTTTTTGAAAACATGATCAATGCAACACCCGCAAAGGCAAACAGCGGAGCGATCTTTCCGATATCAAGAGCTACCAACTGTCCGGTAATGGTAGTACCGATATTGGCACCCATAATGATCCAGACTGCCTGACGAAGTGTCATTAACCCTGAATTTACAAATCCTACTACCATGACTGTCGTAGCGGATGAAGACTGAATCACTGCAGTAATACCTGCCCCTACAAGTACCCCAAGAACTCTGTTTGATGTAAGCTTTTCCAGAATCCCTTTTAATCTGTCACCTGCTACCGCTTCCAGATTACTGCTCATCATTTGCATTCCGTATAAGAAAAGTGCAAGTCCCCCCAGCAGCATAAACACGTATTCCGGTTTCATTTTTTTAATTTTCCTCCTAATGTTCCCATTCTTATTCTTTGGTTCACTTTTGGTACTTTCCTAAACACAGCACCATTTTTCATTTTATATGAAAGGAAACAAGAGTGTCAACTGCTTTTTAAATTTCCGTTAAATCTGCGTAAAGTTCTTGTGAAGTTTCCTTTTTTTCCGGCAGTTGAGCCAAAATAATAGCAATAAACATCAGCAGACATCCGAAAATTTCTCTTTGACTTAATTTCTCTCCTAAAACAACCATGCCTGCAAGAACGGAAATAACGGATTCCAAGCTTAATATCAAAGATGCAATCGTCGGATTCATTCCCTTTTGTCCTACAATCTGAAGGGTATATCCAACCCCTGTCGATAATACCCCTGCATATAAAATAGGAAGCCATGCCGCCAGGATGCTTTCAACATTCGGGTTTTCAAACAAAAGCATCCCGATCCCACTTAAAAATCCACTGACAAAAAACTGAATACAGGACATTTTCACGCCGTCTACTTTCTCAGCAAAATGATCAATAATCAAAATATGTACGGAAAATATCAAGGCACTTAAAAATACCATCTTATCTCCAAAACCTACGGATAATTCTTCCGTAATACAAAGGAAGTACATCCCTGCCAGTGCAAATCCAACTCCGATCCATACTTTCCATCCGCACCTGCGTTTCAAAAACAATCCCAGAACAGGAACAATGATAATATAAAAAGATGTGATAAAACCGGCTTTTCCTACGGTCGTATACTGAATACCGATCTGCTGCAGACAGCTCGCAACACCAAGGGCCGCACCACAGCAGATTCCGCCGATGGCCAGCATCTTATAATACTTCTTTTTCCCCTCTTTTGTACGACACTGTCTTTTTTCATGTTCATTTGGATTTACTTTTTCCAGAATCAGAATACATGGAATCAGAACGATCCCTCCGATAAAAGACCTGACACAGATGAAAGTAAAAGGTCCAACATAATCCATCCCTACACTTTGGGCTACAAATGCCGTCCCCCAGATAAACGCTGTCAGAAACAACAAAAATGAATTTCTGATCTTATGTGTTTTCATTCGGTCACTCTCCTTTTTCTTTATTTTCTTCTTTTATTTTATCTGACGTTTTTTTGTTTTTCAACAAAAAAAGACTGTACCGCCATGATACAGTCTTTTTGCCTGAAATATATTTCTTTTTAGATATATCTTACTCCTTCAGAGTATACTTTCTTTCCGCCAAGGTATACGGTATTTACATTGTGGATGCAGGAAATGTCTTCACTCAGATCTCCGTCTACCACAAGGATATCTGCCAGTAGCCCTTCCTTGATCATTCCAAGTTCGTCTTCTCTTCCCAGTACTTTTGCCGGGTTTGCCGTAGAAGTCTGGATAGCCTGAACCGGAGTGATTCCATATTTAACCATCAATGTCATTTCTTCTGCAATCGGAAGTACCGGAGCGCCGTACATAACCATATCACTTCCTGTACATACCGTAACGCCTGTATCGTACAGTTCTTTAAAATGATCTCTGTAAGATTCATATGCAGGCTGATAGAAATGGAAATCTCTCTGCTCTTTTGCAGCAACCGGATCATTGAATACGTCCGCATTTCCTTCTTCAATGTTCTTTTTACATACTTCGTAAAGGTATGTATATGCAAAAATCGTTGGTGTCCATGCGATTCCTTTTTCTTTCATCTGCCGTGCCTGTTCAACAGTCATAAAAGTCCCATGTTCAATGGTATCGAATCCGGCATCAATACACATCTGGATAGATGGATGTGTCCCGGCATGTACCACACATTTGATTCCTCTTCTGTGGCATTCGTCTGCTGCCGCATCCAGTTCTTCCTGTGTATATTCCGGAATATGGGAACGATGGCTGGTAAGAAGTTTGATCCACTCAGCACCGTCACGGATCTGTTTTCTGATCTCTTTGCGAAGAGCCCATGGTCCGTCTACTTCCACAACTTCATCCCAACAATGTCCTCCTGTCATACACATTCCTTCTCCTACATGTGTGATACGCGGAATGGTGATGAAACCTTTTTCTTCTGACATTTTTAATGTTTTGCAGACTCCATGAGGAGAATAACAATCACGAATACTGGTGATTCCTTTTGTGAACGCTGCCTGTGCATGTTGAAGTGCATACATCATGATCATCTGTTCGTTATAGTTAAAGCTGTCCGGCTGACTGAACCAGTACCCCAAATGTGCATGCATATCGCAAAGTCCCGGGAGAATGGTTGCATTTCCATAATCCTTTACTTCTTCCTGCGGATGTGCTTTTGTAAGTTCTTCTTTGCTTCCTACCCTTTCAATCCGTCCGTATTTTCCAATCAGTACAGCTGAATTTTCAAGTACTGTTTTTCCGTCTCCTGTAATGATTTTTGCTGCAGTAATTATCATTGCTCTGCCCTCCCACTGATAAATGTATAACAATATTATAGTGAGATTTTACAGCAATTTCTATCGGCACATTTCCTATTTTCCGTCTGTTTTTTTGTTAAATGTGCTATTATCTGTTTTCTTTTATCCATTCTACCATACTTTCTATGGTGGCCTGATTGGATACTTCTGTTTTCATACCGTATTTTAATGCTTCTTCTTCGGTCTTTCGTCCGATGCACAGTGCATGGATATCCGAAAAACAGACCTCTCCTTCCATTGCCTGGACAAATCCTTTTACGGTAGAGGCACTTGTAAATGTCACATAATCAATTTGATTTTTTTCAAATAATTTTCCTATCTTTTCCTTTAGCACACAATCTGTCCGGATCACGGTTTCATAAACCGGGACATCTGTATAAGAAATCCCTTTCTTTTGAAGAGGCGGAAGAAGTTCCCGGGACGCACATTTGGCCCGCAGGATCGTAACATGGGCATCCCGGCTTACCTGTTCTGCCAGTACCTTTCCAAGTTTCCCCGCTTCATATACCTCCGGCATTACGTCTGCCCGGATACCATGCTTTTTCAGTTCCATGGCGGTTCCTTTTCCGATTACCCCAAAAGATGCCCTATAAAATCTTCTGATATCCAGCTCTTCTTCATCCAGGAATTCAAAAAAGGCCTGTACTCCTGCTGCACTCGTAAAAACAAGCCACTCCTCTTTTCCTTCTTCCAGCCTTTGTCCTGCCGCCGTAACCGCTTTGTCTATTTGTTCCCTGCCTTCTTTCTCTTCTATGGAATGAGTCCGGATACATGGAAGTTCAATGACCTGGGCTCCCAGCTTTCTTAACTGCTCCGCCAAAACAGAACATTGTTTCTGAGGACGGGTAACAAGAATCTGTTTTCCCGCAAGAATCCGGTTTTCCCACCAGGAAAATCTTCCTGCCAACTCACATACCCTGCCGATGACGATAACGGCAGGTGCTTCTATCTTTTCTTTTTTTATTTCTTCCGGAAGATGCTGAACCGTACTGATGACTTTTCTCTGGCTTTTTAAAGTTCCGTCCTGGATCACCGCCGCCGGCATTTCAGGGTCCATCCCTGCCTCCATGAGATTTTTACAGATTTCTTCAGAAGCCGTCACTCCCATAAGAAAAACAAGGGTTGCATCCAGTTCCACCAGTGCCTTGTAATGGATTCTTGATGTTCCTCCCTTTCTTGCATGTCCCGTAACAACATGAAAAGAAGACGTATAATCCCTGTGTGTCACCGGAATCCCTGCATAAGCCGGAACTGCCGCCCCTGATGTGATGCCCGGTACAATCTCGAAAGGGATGTTCTCCTTTTGAAGAAGTTCGATTTCTTCTCCTCCTCTTCCGAAAACAAAAGGATCTCCTCCTTTTAGACGAAGTACCTTTTTCCCTTTTTTCGCCTCCCGGCATAAAATCCGATTGATTTCCTCCTGGGGAACCAAATGGTGATCCGCACGTTTCCCCACATTGATTTTTTCTGTCTGCTCCGGAATCATACTTAAAATCTCTGTACTTATGAGTGCATCATATACCACTACATCGGCTTCTTTTAAAAGCTGTGCCGTCTTTATGGTAAGAAGTCCCGCATCCCCCGGTCCTGCCCCGGCAATCCAGACCTTTCCTGTCTGTTCTTTTTCCATATCTAAATGCTTCCTTTCAGATTTCTTGCCAGCCGCTCTGCAAGCTGCTCTCCTTTTTGTTTCTCTCCTGTAATTCTTCCTGTAACATATTTTCCTGTTTCTTCCTCATAATACAACCCTCTTAAAAGGATTTCGTTTCCAGAAATTTCTGCGTAGGCTGCTACCGGGGAGGTACAACCTCCATCCAACACCTTGACAAAACGGCGTTCTGCCATAGCTGCCCACCGACTTTCCCGGCACATGACTGCGGAAATTCCCGGAATCTTTTCTCCTTTTCGTCCCTGTACCGCAAGAATCCCCTGACCTGCGGAAGGAATCATCTCATCCACCGTAAAGATTCTTGAAATACAAGTTTCCATCCCCAGTCTTCTAAGCCCGGCTGCCGCAAGGATTGTTGCATTATATTCTTCATGCTCCAGTTTAAATAAACGTGTCTGGACATTTCCACGGATATTTTTGAACGTGCATCCTGGATAAATGGCTCCCGCCTGAAGAGAACGCCTTTTACTGGAAGAACCGATGATCCCGTTTTCTTTCATCTTCGATGCTCCCGCCTCCAAGATCAGGGCATCTCTTGGATCTTCTCTTTTTGTAAAAGCAAGCACCGGAAGATTTTCCGGTATTTCCATAGGCATATCTTTTAAACTGTGTACGGAAAGATCAATCCGTCCGTCTTGAAGAGCTCTGTCCAGTTCTTTTACAAACAGCCCTTTCCCGCCGATTTTTTCCAGACTTTTATGTAGAAGCTTGTCTCCTGTTGTCTTCATTGTAACAATTTCTATTTTCATATCAGGCTCCGCAGAAAGGATCAGATCTTTTACAATCTGTGCCTGCTTTACAGCCAGCGCACTTTCCCGGCTCCCTATCCTTAAGTATTTTTTCATGATATCTTCCTTTTCATCTACCGTTCACTGTCAAGCTTATATAATAACGCATTGATGATAGCTGCCGCAACATTACTTCCGCCTTTTCTCCCTTTTGCAACAATAAACGGGACTCCTGCCGTCATAATCAGTTCTTTTGACTGTATCACATTCACAAAACCGACGGGAACTCCGATAACAAGTGCCGGAGCAATCTTTCCTTCTTGTATAAGATCGTACAATGTAACCAGAGCCGTAGGTGCATTTCCTACAGAAACAATGATGTTTTTCCCTGTCTTTTGGGAAAGCTCTGCTGCCTTTTCCATACTGACGGAAGCCCTTGTTACTCCTCTTTTTTTAGCTTTTTGGGCCACATCCGGATCTGCCATAAAACATACCGCTTCTATCCCAAGCTTCTTAAGGGAAACCTGATGGATTCCCGATCTTGTCATGTTTGTATCCGTTACTATCACCGTGTTTTCTCTTTTTTTCAATGCTTCCAAAGCCGATGTCACCGCATCTTCGGAAAACGTCATGGTGTCCGCATATTCAAAATCTGCCGATGTATGGATCACCCTTTTGATAATGTCTTCCTGCTCTTTCGGGAACGTTCTTCCCTTTAGTTCTTCCGTAATGATTTCAAAACTTCTTCGTTCAATATCCATCGGAAGAATCTGTTCCAACTCCTGTTTCATCTTATACTCCTTCTTCCAGAATCCGGTATATGGCCTCCATATCCAGATTGTTTCTTATGATCTGTGCCAGCTTATCGTATTGTTCTTCTTTATATGCATTTAAATCCATTCCTTTCACGGTTTGCGGATCATATCCTTTTCTTTCTAAAAGCATTCGGATCAGCCTTTCGGAAACTTCCTGTGAATCAAAAAATCCATGAATATAAGTTCCGCATACATTTCCGGAAATGCATCCTTCCCTTTTTTCTTCTCCTTCTGCATTTTTGATCACTGTAAGGGACTGTCCTTTTGTGCAGTCGGTTCTTCCCATATGGATCTCATACCCTTCTACCTTACATCCGTTTAGCTGTCCGAACATGCCTTCTGTTACTGTCATCATTCCCTGTACTCTTGTCCGTTCCTTTTCTTTTGTAAATTCCGTACAGACCGGCAGAAGACCAACCCCCTTCATTTCCTTTGGGCTTCCGTCCCCTGCTTCTACCCCGTCAGGATCTAGCAGCTTTTCCCCAAGCATCTGGTACCCGCCGCAGATTCCAATGACCGGCGTTCCTTCTTTTGCGGCTCTTTGTACTTTTCCTTCCAACCCGCTTTCCCGAAACCATTTTAAATCTGCCATCGTATTTTTCGTTCCCGGCAAAAGGATCAGATCCGGGCATCCAAAATCCGGTAGCCTGTCTATATACCGCAGCGTCACTTCTTCGTAATAAGAAAGGACCTGAAAGTCTGTAAAGTTTGAAATTCTCGGAAAACGAATCACCACAACATCCAGAATCCCTCTTTTCTTTGTTCCGGTCAGACGTTCACTCAGGCTGTCTTCCTCATCAATATCCAGATGAAAATAGGGAACCACTCCAATCACCGGAACCTTCACTCTGTCTTCCAGCATCCAAAGTCCCGGCCTTAATATCTCTGCATCTCCCCGAAATTTATTGATGATCATTCCTTTTACGTAGTTTTTTTCATCCTCATCCAAAAACATCATCGTTCCGGCAAGCTGTGCAAACACTCCGCCTCTGTCAATATCGCCGACAAGCAGTACCGGCGCCTTTGCCATTTTCGCCATGCCCATGTTTACAATATCATCCTGTTTCAGGTTAATCTCCGCCGGGCTTCCTGCTCCTTCGATGACAATGATATCGTTCTTGGAGGAAAGGGTTTCATATGCTTTTTGAATGTCCGGGATCAGCTGTTTTTTATATCTGTAATACTCTTTTGCCGACATAACATCACGTACTTTTCCATTTACGATTACCTGAGATCCCATGTCGCTTGTAGGTTTTAACAGCACCGGATTCATTTCCACGCAAGGCTCGATCCCCGCCGCTTCCGCCTGCATCACCTGAGCCCGTCCCATTTCCAATCCGTCTTTTGTAATAAAAGAATTTAGTGCCATGTTCTGGGATTTAAAAGGAACTGCCCGGTATCCGTCCTGTTTAAATACCCGGCACAATCCTCCCACAACAATACTTTTCCCTGCATTTGACATTGTCCCTTGTATCATGATCGGTTTTGCCATGTTTCTTCTCCTTTGTGTGCCTTTATGATCTCCCGTACTTCCGTGATCAGCCGTTCATTGTCTTCTCTTCCTTTGATGGCGATCCGATAATAACCTTTTCCAAGTCCTCTGTAATTTTGACAGTCACGGATCAGAATCCCTCTTTCTTTTAGTTCTTTATAAAAATCAATTTCGCTATAAAACATCATATAATTTGCTTTCGCAGGGAAGTAGCAGATTCCCAGTTTTTGGAATTCTGTCATCAGATAATTTCTTTCTTCCGTAATAAACTGTCTTGTTACCTGTACAAGCAATGTATCCTCAAGCGCCGCCACTCCCGCCGCCTGAGCCAAAACAGAAACAGACCATGGCTGTCTTGCATTTTCCATTTTATCCAAAAGTTCTTCATCGGATGTGACACCATACCCAATGCGGATGCCCGGAACAGAAAACATTTTTGTAAATGCTCTTAAAAGAAACAACATCCTGTACTGTTTTGTGTAATATTCATGATGAATCCATGGAGCATCTTCGGTAAAATCCAAAAAGCATTCGTCCAACACAAGCCGGATGTGATTCTTCTCACATTTCTTCATGATTTCTTCCAGAAGATCTTCCTCCACACAGATACCCGTAGGATTATCTGGGGAACATAAAAATACCATGTCAAGATCTTCGGTCAGTTCCTTCAAGTAGTTTCTCTCAAGACGAAATCCTTCCTCTTTTTTCCTTTCATAAAACCGAATGTTACATCCTACCGTCCGAAGTGCCTGTTCATACTCTGAAAAAGCCGGTGTATATAAAAGGGCTTTCTTAGGTTTTTCTGCAAGTACAATCGTATAGATCAAGTCTGCCGCACCGTTTCCGCAAATAATATGTTCCGTTTTGACACGTTCCTTTTTGGCAGCCTTTTCTTTTAGTTTTCTGCATCTTGGATCTGGATATGCCGTCACTTCTTTCAGGCTCTCCCGAAGTGCATCCATCACCTTTTCCCCAGGTCCAAGTGGATTGATATTTGCAGAAAAATCAAGCATCCCTTCATTGCTATAAATATCTCCTCCGTGCTCCTGCACCTTAGCTTCCCCCTTTCTTATCCTATAAACAAAACTCTTATAAATGAAAATATCAGAAGTCCCATCCATGCAGATACATATAACAATCTGTTTACTCGCACAATATCCTGTATTTCTATCTTTCTGATCGGGTCTCCGATATATGGTTTTTCATACAATTTTCCAAAATAATACGCATTTCCGGCAAGCTGTACCGATAAAGCTCCCGCACACACGGCTTCTGTCTGAGCCGCGTTTGGACTTTTGTGATTGTGTCGGTCTCTTCTGTAAATCTTCCATGCCTGTTTCATATGAAAATGGCTTTGGTCCGTCAGCGACAATATCCCCGTCGCACCGATCATAAGAAAAGCAGAAAGTCTTGCCGGAATCCAGTTCAACACATCATCCATCTTTGCCGCTGCCCTTCCGAAATAAAGGTATCGGTCATTTTTATATCCGATCATGGAATCCATGGTATTAACTGCTTTATAAAAAAAGCCAAGCCCTGCTCCCCCGATCATCAAATAAAATAATGGTGCAATGATCCCGTCGGATGTATTTTCCGCAACGGTTTCTACTGCTGCCTTTGTCACCCCTTCTTCTGTCAATGCCTTCGTATCCCGTCCTACGATCATGGAAACCGCATACCTTGCATCTTCAATCGTCCCGGTTTTCAAAGCATCATATACTTTCATGCTTTCTGTTTTCAAAGAACGGGTAGCCAGAATCTGATAACACCAAAATGTTTCCAACAAAAATAACAGAACCGGACTGATTTTCCCCACTGACCATAATACAAACACCGGTATTCCCGCAGAAATCCCAACCGTCAGTATCCATAAAAAGATTCCCCGTGCAAACAGGCTTTTGTTTTCCGCACCTTCTTTGTATAATACTTTTTCCAATAAACCAATCAGTTTTCCTATCAGCCTTACCGGATGATAAAGCCATACCGGATCTCCGAACATCAGATCCAAAACAAATCCTGCTGCACATGCTGCCAGTATCATCATATTTCTTTTTCCACCTTACATTCTTTTTTCCCTTTTTTCCACTCTTCTTCGGAAATCGTTATGAGATATCCACATCCGTTTTTACATTGCCGGTCAAAATACCCTTTTTTCGGGATTCCATAAGTGGATAAGACAGCCATAATGGTTCCACCATGTACTACCATAGCTGCTTTCTTTGCTTTCTTTTCCTGTAGCATCTCGACTACCTTTTCAAAAGCGGAGATACTTCTTTCTATAAATCTTTCCATCGATTCTCCTTCTGGAAAGGGAAGTTTCCCACCGGAATCAATCCATCTTTGATATTCCGGGTCTTCGGAAAGTTCTTTGTAATTCTTTCCTTCAAATCTTCCAAAATCACATTCCCGAAAATCCTCCACTATAATCTGCCGGGTTTTCGGATATAACATTTCTGCTGTTTCCCGGCATCTTTTCAACGGGCTTGCAAAAACAAGCTCCGCTTCCGGATAATCTCCTGTTTCTTTCACCGGCAAAATCTCTTCATCGCTTCTCCCGATATATCGTTTTTCCAGATTTCCTTTTGTGGCAAAATGCCGTATCAATGCAATTTGCATCTTTGTTTCCTCTCTCCTATAAAATCCATGTCACCGCCGTCAACGCCGTAAGGATTCCCAGTTCACAGACCTGAAGAAAACATCCCGCCAGATCTCCTGTAATCCCGCCAAATTCTTTTTTCGCCATACGGAGATACCAGAAAAAAATACCGGATGAAGCCACAAATACCGTAACCAGCACTAAAATCTCACCTAAAGCTGCCAACATTAAAGCCGTTCCAATCAGATAAACTGCCGTGGAAATACAGACCGCTTTCCTTTTTGCCGAATCTCTGAACGTGGCCGCAAGTCCGTCTTTTTTTGCCCCTTTACATATGGTCACCGATAATGCACTAAGAGTTCTGGAAACAATGCATCCGGCAGCATATCCCGGCAGCACTTCTTTGGAAGCGACGGACCATACTGCCACACTCCAGAGAAGATACATCCCCATGCAGATGACCGCAAAAGCTCCGGTATTCGGATCTTTTAAGATTTCCAGTTTTTTCTCTCTTTCACAATAAGAATGTCTTGCATCGGATGTATCCATAAATCCGTCCATATGTATCCCGCCGGTGATGAGAAGAGGCAGAAGGGTCAGACAGACAGCCGAAAAAAGTACCGGTATCTTTCCTGCCTGTATGTTTTGAAAAAGCCATCCGCCGATTCCCCATGTTAGTCCGCCGATCACGACTCCTACAAGAGGAAAAAAACAAAATGCATACCGCATGGATTCCTTGGACCATATGATATTGGGCATTGGAATTTTAGAATACATGGAAAATGCAATCCCTATCGAACGTAACCATTTCATTTTATATACTCCTCATACTGCTCTACCTGTATCTCCTGAAACGAGCTCATCTTATGATATACCTGTAATGCCATATCAAGAAGAGGAAACAATGTACAGGCCCCGGTTCCTTCTCCTAATGCCATGTCGCACTGAAGCAGTGCTTCCGTTCCCAGTTCTTTTAAGATCAACCCATGTGCCGGTTCTTTGGACCGGTGGGATGCAAACAGATACGCGGCTGTCTTTGGTTCGATCCGGACTGCCACAAGCGCCGCCACAGAGGAAATAAATCCGTCCATAACCGCCGGAATCTTGTATGCCGCACAGCCAAGAAACACTCCCGTAAGTCCTGCAATATCAAGGCCTCCTACTTTTGATAGGATATCTACCGGGTCATTTGAATCCAGGTTATACATTTGAAGTCCCTGTCTGATTACCCGGATTTTCCGTTTCAGCCCCTCATCGGACAGGCCTGCTCCCCTTCCTGTCATAGTTTCCACCGGATATCCTGTCAGGGCACAGGCAACGGCGCTGCTGGTTGTTGTATTGCCAATCCCCATTTCTCCCGTTGCAAGAATGTCAAAATGTTGTTCTTTCAATTCTTCTACGATTCCGACTCCCGTCAAGATTGCCTGTTCCGCCTGCTCTCTCGTCATGGCAGGTTCTTTCAGGAAATTTTTTGTCCCATGTGCGATTTTATACTTCTTTTTTGTAAGCCCCGGTATATCGGTGTTCACCCCAATGTCATAAGGAAGCACTTTGGCTTTTGCAATTTCCGCCATTTTGCACACACTGGTTTTTCCCTTTAAAAAATTTTCCGTAACCACCGCCGTCACTTCCGACCCGGTCTGTGAAATTCCTTCTTCCACGATTCCGTTATCCCCACAAAGGACAACAATCCCTTTTTTATCGTATCTGACATTCGGATTCTTGCAGATTCCGGCTCCTTTTATAACCAGTTCTTCCAGTTTTCCCATACCATGAAGGGGTTTTGCCAGGCTGTTCCAACGTCCGGCAGCCGTTTCCATGGCTTGTGAATCCAAAACAGTGATTTTCTTTTTTATGTTATCTATTGTCATTTTCTTCTCCCTTCCATGCAAAGGCCGACAAATCTCTTTACAACTTCCGGATTGGATACATAGCTGATATGTGGAAATCCGGCAAACGTATGCCCTTTTTCCTGCATACACTCCCATTTTCGTTTTCCATCTGGTTTCATGGCAATACATTTGTCGCCGTTGTTCGTACAGTCCCAGTAATGGAATTCATGTCCTCTTATGGTTTCCCCTTTTTTTAACCACATGGTATCTTCTTTAGACTGTAAAGTAATATAGCCAAACCGTCCCAGTTTTCCCGTTTTATATGCTTTTCCTTCCAAAAAACCCACCATGGGATAAAAGGTTTCATCTTCTCCTTCCAGTTCTTCTTTCAGATACAAAAATCCGCCACATTCAGCCAAACATGGGAGGCCTTTCTGCAGTCTTTCCAGGATCTCTTCTTTCATCATTCGGTTTTCGGATAATTCTTTTGCATAAAGTTCCGGATATCCTCCCGCCAAAATCAGTCCGTCGATATCCGACGGAAAACTTTTGTCGTGTAATGGAGAAAATGAAATCAGTTCACATCCGTTTCTTTCCAGAAGTTCCAGATTCTCTTTATAATAGAAGCAAAAGGCTTCGTCCTTTGCCACCGCGACTCTGGCTTTCTTCTTAGTTATGGATTCTTCTTTTTCTTTCTCCGCCGTTCCTGCCTCTTTTGCAATCTGTTCCAACAAATCCAAGTCAATACATTTTTCCACCTCGTCTGCAAGCAGATTGATCCTTTTTTCCAGTTCTTCCAATTCTCCCGGAAGAACAAGTCCCAAATGCCGGCTTTTTAAAGTCGCATCTTTGATTTGCGGAAGATATCCTGCCACTTTCACAGAAGGGTGGTGTATTTTGAGCCAGTCTTCTACGACAGGTTTTAGTTTTTCATAAGCAGGACCGGAAATCCCGTTAAAGATCACAGCCCGGATACCGGAATCCTTTTTATATTCCAGATACCCTTTTAGAAGTGCAAGTACAGAATGTCCCATCCCTCTGCACGGGATGACCAGTACAACCGGTATCCCCAGCGTTTGGGCAATTTCAAAACTGCTTCCTTTTGTCTGCTCCATGGACATTCCGTCATAGTAGCCCATAACCCCTTCTATGATGGTCAGATCCCTTCCCATGCTGTGTCTTGCGTATAACCTTTTTAACTGTTCCCGGTTACAAAAAAACAAATCCAGATTCTGGGAAGGAATCCCAAGTACGTTTTCGTGAAACATGGGATCGATATAGTCCGGTCCGCATTTACAGGCCGCCGGATGCTTTCCTCTTTTTTGGAATGCCCGAAGAAGCCCGCACATGACACTTGTCTTTCCGCTCCCGCTTGCCGTTCCTGCAATTAACAGACTGCTTCTTTTTTCTTCTTCCATTTTTCTATCCCCTTCTTTTTTGAAGTGTTGCAAGAAATACCGGATTTTGTGCCATCATCATATGATAGGCACCTAGTTTCTTTCCCTGTGATGCAGAAATCTGCATGACTTCTGCCTCTTCCCACCGTGGCTCATTTAAAAGATCCGTCATTTCTTTGATGGTTTCCATGGAAACCGCAGTCAGTACGATACGCACATCGGGATTTTTTTTCAGACAGACTTCTACGATTTCTTTTAGATTTCCGCTGCTTCCTCCGATAAATACATGCGTCGGAATCGGAAGTTCTTCCAGAATTTTGGGTGCCGTTCCCTCTATAATCTCTATATTGTCTGCCCGGAATTTCTTTTTGTTTTCTTCCATCAGATGAATGGCTTTTGGATTTTTTTCGATGGCAAATACCCGAATATTACCGCTTTGCAATGCCGCTTCTACAGACACACTTCCCGTACCTGCTCCCACATCATAAAGAACAGAATCGGATGATAGCTCCAGTCCGGCAAGAATATTGGCCCTGACAGCACGTTTTGTCATAGGGATCTCTCCTCTGACGAAGTCTTCGTCTTTCAGATGAAGAGAAACCCGTTTGTCATACTCCGGATTTTTTACCAAAAATACCGAAAGACCGTCTAGCATTTCCCCGGTAAACTCTTTTACCTTTCCTCTGTGGATTTCTTCTGTATCATAAGAAAGATTTTTTCCGGATACGGCTTCCAGGTTCCCCATGCCATACAGATTCAGCTTATCCAGCAATTCCCGGGCTCCTTTTTCCCCTCCCAGTAAAAGGAACGTGGATGCATGGGTGTTGATCTCATAAATGGCATTTTGCGTTGTTCCATGCAGACTTACAAGTGCGGCATTTTGCCATGTTGTGTTGCATTTTGCCGCAAAAGAAGCAATAGACGAAATTCCAGGATAGATCACCACATCCATTCCTTCCCTCTCCAGTCTGTGAGCCATTTTCTCTGCCCCGCTGTAAAATCCCGTATCTCCGGAGTAAAGAATGGAGGTGACTCCTTCCTGTTCTTCTTTCAAAAATGCCATGATTTCTTCTTCCTTATAAGAGCTATAGGTACAGACCGTCCTTTTATGGTACGGCTTTGTACTTTCCAACATTCTTTTGGCTCCGATCAAAATATCGCTGTCTTTGATCTTTTCCATGGCTGTCACTGTAAGTTCTGTTTCGGCTCCTGTTCCGATTCCAATGAGATTAATGATTCTTTTCATAACGATATCCTCTCGGTGTTACCATCACATCTTCTATCCGTTTTGTCTGACTGTTTCCGATAAACACCGTTGTAAACATATCTGTTGTTGTATCTTTCAGCTCTCCCAGGGTAAGAATCTGTTTTTTCTCCCCTTCTCTTGCAATCTGACGGACATACCCGCAGATGGTATCTTCCCGTTTATATTCCAGAAGAATCCGGCAGGCACGTTTTAGATAATCTTTTCTTTTTCTGCTGGACGGATTATAAAGGCAAATGGCAAAATCTCCTTTTGCCGCCATCCGAAGCCGTTCTTCAATCTTTTCCCATGGGGTGAGAAGATCGCTCAAACTGATAACCGCAAAATCATGGATAAGAGGTGCACCCAGACGTGCCGCTCCGGCAGACGCTGCTGTGATCCCCGGAACAACCGTTATTTTAATCTCTTCCCATCCCTTTTCTTTTTGGATTTCGTACATCAGTCCTGCCATCCCGTAAACCCCGGCATCCCCGCTGCAGATCATTGCCGTTACCTGTCCCTTGTCCGCCTCTTCAAAAGCCATTTCACACCGCCTTACTTCCTGAGTCATCGGTGTGGTAAGAAAGCGTTTTTCCGGAAAATGTTCTCTGACAAGATCCACATACACCGTATATCCGATGATGGTGTCACATGCTTCCAACACTTTTGTAGCACGGATCGTCATTTCTTCATAGGCTCCCGGACCGATCCCTACTACATAAACCTGTTTTTTCTGTTCCATCTCTACTCTCCTTCCTTTTTGGTCCCTTGTCTGAACTCTGTTGTAAATTCCGGTGCATAGAGTCTGGACCGTTCGTACTCTTTTCTCTCTCCTGCCTGAAGTACTTCTCCCACTACGATCAATGCCGTCTTTGTGATCTGGTGTTTCTTTGCTGTTTCATACAAGGTCCGGATCGTACAATGATGCACTTCCTCCTCCGGCCAGCTTGCCTTATAGACAATAGCCGCCGGTGTATCTTCCGGATATCCGCCTTTTATCAGTTCTTCCGATAATTTTTCCAGAAGTCCCGTACTTAAGAAAAGCACCATTGTCGCCCGATGTGCAGCAAAACTGCGAATGGATTCTCTTTCCGGCACTTTTGTCCTTCCTTCCATTCTTGTAATGATCACAGACTGTGAAACTTCCGGAAGGGTATACTCCATCTTTAATGCCGCTGCCGCCCCGGAAAAAGAACTGACTCCCGGGCAGATATCATAAACGATGTTCCTTTTATCCAGTTCATCCATCTGCTCTTTAATGGCTCCATAAAGACTTGGATCTCCCGTGTGAAGCCGAACTATCATCTTTTCTTCCCTTTCCGCTTCCTGTATGACTTTCATCACTTCTTCCAGTGTCATGTAGGCACTGTCGTAAACCTTACAGGATTCTTTTTTTACTTTTAGTAATTCCGGATTCACAAGCGATCCGGCATAAATGATCACATCGGCTTCTCTTAAAAGCTTCTCCCCTCTTACCGTGATCAGATCACAGGCTCCCGGACCTGCTCCTACAAAATGTACCATCAGGACTCCTCCTTTATCATAATCAATGAATAGTAACTTGACCGATCCGGGACTTCTTCTATATCTTCATATATTTTTTCATTTTCCATCCCGCAGTTTTCTACCATGAAAAAACGATCGCCATGCTGTTTTACCGTTTCTTTTACATAAGGCATCTTTTTCCCTGTTTTCATTAAAATTTTGGTTCCGGAAAGCTTTAGTCCTTCTTCAATCTCATAAGATGCCGGAAGAATGTGGATCTCTTCCCTGTTTTCTGCGATTCCTATATTCAATCTTGCAGCTGCCGCGCAAAAGGACGGAATCCCCGGAATGATTTCTGCCTTGTATCCCCTTCTTACCACCCGTTTGTGAATATATAAATAGGTAGAATAAACAGAAGGATCTCCCAAAGTCAAAAATCCAATCGTCTTTCCTTCATCCAGATAATCCATGATTTTTTTTGCCCCTGCATCATGAATAACCTTTAAGATTTCTTTGTCTTTCATCATGGGCATCGGAAGGTAGAGGATTGGTTTTTCTTCCATGTCCGGTGCTTCCGGAAGGGCAATTTTGTAAGCTGTACAGTTCTCCAGATACTTCCCGTAACTCCTTTTCCCCGCATCATCCCGTA
Organism: uncultured Drancourtella sp.; assembly: GCA_937880845.1. Lineage (GTDB taxonomy): Bacteria > Bacillota > Clostridia > Lachnospirales > Lachnospiraceae > Sellimonas. The sequence goes on along the minus strand of CALFLL010000016.1, from coordinate 58,082 downwards.
CCGGTTCTTTTAAGGAAGCATCCGATACAGGTACTGCGATCATATCACACTTTTCTATCATCCTTACTGCTTTTATTGTCATGAGGGCACTTTCTCCCGGCCCTACTCCTATTCCATACAACATTCCTGTCATAATTCTTTCTTTCCTTTTTTCATCCTGTTTAAAACTTGTTCTGCCTGATCTGTTTTTCCAAGAATTCCCCATTCTTTGGAAAATGTGATCACTTCGATTTCTATGTTTCCTTTTCCTCTTTCCTGAAGATGCCACCGAATCTTCTTCATGATCCGATCCATGACTTCTTTTAGAATTCCTGCCTCTTTCAAGGTTTCCAGCATATCATCCGTTGTGTTTCCTTTCATGATATCCGGAATGACAGCCAACAGTTTTTCTGCCCGTTTTGGGTCTGTTCCAAGATATCCTGCTGCCTCCTGGGCAAGGTTTGCCGCAAAGACTTCTGCCCTTGTATCTGCCACTTGGGAATGGGTATTCATCACCCCGGCAGCGATTTTTACAAATTTTCCGATATGCCCTACCAACAGCAGACGGCGGATACCAAGTATAACCGCCATATCCAGTGTTTCTCCGATATAATTGCTGCATCGTACTGCCTCATCCGGATCAAAGCCCAAATGTTCTTTCAAAAATTCTCTTCCGTAATTTCCCGGCACGATACACAAGGTATCGATTCCTCTGTTTTTTCTTACTTTCATCTCCAGGTAAATGGTATCGGTAAGTGCTTTTTCACTCATCGGTTCTACAATTCCTGTTGTACCAAGAACCGAAAGACCTCCTTTAATACCAAGCCTTGGATTAAAGGTCTGCATGGCCAGCCGTTCTCCTTCAGGAATAAAAATCTCTACCGAAAGGACTCCAAAAAATCCGGCTGCTTCTGCCATTTCTTTCACTCCGTCTGTAATCATCTTTCTTGGAACACGGTTGATGGCTGCCTCTCCCACCGGCTGCTCCAGCCCTTTTCTTGTAATCCGGCCGACTCCTTTTCCTCCCTCCAGAAGAACAGCAACCTCCCCGGTTTCCTTCTTTTCCCGAATACAGACATTTGCAAAAATCAATATTCCGTGTGTAATATCCGGATCATCTCCTGCGTCCTTGCGGACTCCGCAGGAAACTTCCTGTTTTCCCCATGTGATTTCTTCTGTTTCCAAAAGAAATTCTGTCCCTTCCGGAACCCGTATCTTTACCTCCCGGATTTCTTCACCTGTAAACAACATCTTCGCCGCGGCTTTTGCCGCTGCCGCCGCACAGGTTCCCGTAGTATATCCTCTCTTCAGTTGTGCCTGTCCTTTTCTTACAATCCTGTCTTCCATCTATTTTTCCTGCGCTTCTTTTGCATGTCTTACAAACATTTTTTGTATGCCCGGTATCTCTCCCAGTCCCCGCAGACGTATCCGTACCTGATATCCTTTCTTCTCCAGAACAGACTTCCAGGAATCCTCTTCTTCTCCTGCCATATCATTTTTTGCATGATCTCCTGCCACGATCATACATGGCATCAAAACCAGTTTCCCGGCGTTTCGTTCTTCCAGTCTTTGTATGACTGTTCCGATTTCCGGAAATCCTTCCACGGTTCCTACCACTACATTTTGATAACCTCTGGACCAGAACGTATAATCAAGTGCCGGGTAGGCTGCATTGGTATGATGCTCCGTTCCGTGCCCCATAAGCACCAGTGTTTCGTCTTCTTTCATTTTGGCATCTTCTGCAATGATCTCTGCCGCTTCCTCATAGTCTTCCGTTGAAGATAAAAGAGGTTTTCCTACCGTCAGAACCGGAAATTCTTTTTCATATAGTCTGATCTGCTCCATCATTTTTTCATATTCAAACCCATTGATCATATGGGTAGGCTGTATCAATACATCTTCTATCCCGTCCTGTTTCATCTGTTCCATGGATTGGGATACATTCTTGATTTCCATCTGCATGGCTTCTCTCAGTTTTCGGATGATCATCCCGCTTGTAAATGCCCGATAGAATCTTCTGTCCGGAAATTCCTTTTTCAGTTCTTTTTCTATGGCTCCGATTGTTTTGTCCAATGTATCCAGATGGCTCGTCCCAAAACTCACCGTTAAGATTGCTTTTTTCATAATTTCTCCTTTTCTGAAAGGGGAACTGTCGCGAAATACGGATATTTACAGAAAAAGATATGCAAAAACAGGCAGTCCTTTCCCTGCCGTTTTGCATATCCTGTCTGTTTTTTTCCTATCTTCTCCGTACTTGTCATAATCCCGTAACCTTTCCGTTCTTTCCGAAAGCAGGTATTCTGACTTAAGGATCTTCACTTTGTTTTCCCTTCCCATACCATCTGGTACAGTGGTATTTTTTTAAACAAAACTCCCCTAATACAGCAACGGGTATTGTGCCGGATTCCCACCGGCTTCCCTTTTACTCCCTTTACGGGTACTTTCGAAATCAATTTTTTTCTATGAGAGTTATGATAGCATCCGAAAGAATGACTGTCAATGTCACCTGTTATCCGATGACTACTTCCGCCCTGCTTTCCCCGGCTTTTTCTTTTGTTACTATAATTTTTTTATCAATCCGTTCTTTCAGCTCTGCCACATGGGAAATAATCCCTACCAGCTTGTTTCCTTCACTTATGGAAGAAAGAGCACGGATTGCTTTTTCCAACGCTTCTTCATCTAATGTACCAAATCCTTCATCTACGAACATGGCTTCCATTCTGATTCCGCCTGACATGGCCTGGATCTCATCTGACAGACCAAGTGCAAGAGCAAGGGATGCCTGGAAGGATTCTCCACCTGACAGTGTCTGTATGCTGCGTTTTGTCCCGTTGTAATGATCCAGTACATCCAGTTCCAGACCGCTTTGGCTTCTTTTGTTTCCTAACGACCCTCTTCTGACCAACTCATATTGTCCTTCTGTCATAAGAAGCAGCCTTCTGTTGGCACGGACAATGATTCGGTCAAAATAGGACATCTGAATATAGGTTTCTAGCATGATCTTTTCTTTTCCGGATAAAGTTCCGTTTACCGTGTCGGAAAGAGAACCTGTCATTTGATACCTTTCTTCTGTTTTCTTTTGCTTTTCATACAGTGCTTTCATCTTATTTGCAGCATTCCTGTTATTTACAAATACCGGAAGAAGCTGTTCCCGCACAGAGAGAAACGCCTGTTTTTCTTTTAATATCTGCTGCTTTTGAGATTCCAGACCGTCTTTTTTAAGAACCAGTTCTGTTTCGCTTTTCCCGTCTTCTTTTTGCTGTTCCTCCCACACGAGAAGGGCAGACCTGCAAGAAGCGATCTCGTTTTCCGTACTTTGGTACTCTGTCCTTGCAGATTCTAGCATTCTTTCCTTTTTCTCTTTTTCCTCTTCCATTTCCCTGAGTACTTTCAACGCTTCCCGGTAGGATGGATAGGTAAGGTAGGACAGCATCTCTTTGTACTGCCCGTCCAGATTTTCTGCCCGTGTCCTTACGGCCGCCGTTTCTGTTTCCAGTCTTGTAATCTGTTGTTCCTGTTCTTCTGTAAGTGACTCCAGTTTTTTTCTTGTTTTTTCCAGTGCTTCCTTTCGTTCTTTTTTCTCGTGCAGTTCCTTTCTTTGTACTTCCAGAAGGTTTCTTTTTCCCTCCAGTACCCTTCCTTCTTCTTTCATGCACTGGTATGCCTCCTGAAGTCCCGAAAGGGTCCGCTTCGGCCACAGGAACTCTGCCTGGGATTTCAGGTTTTCTGTCAGAATGCGTACTTTCCCGTTTACTTCTCCCGCCTTCTGGCTTTGGATTTTTTCTTTTTCCTGAATACCGTTCAATGCCTCTTTTTGCTCTTTCAGTTCCCTTTCATCCGGTATATCCTCTCTTTTCCTTGCTTTTGCAGGATGTGTGATAGAACCGCAGACAGGGCAAGGCACTCCTTCTTTTAAATTTTCTGCCAGGATTCCCGCCTGTCCGTCAAGAAATGCCCGCTCCAAAGCCTTATATTGCTCCTGCATTTTCACACTTTCCTCCCGGATCTTTCGGTACATTTCCTGTTCCTGTTTTAACAAAGCGGTCAATTCCTGATAATCCCGGCAAATGTCCCGGAAACGCAAAAGTGCCTGATAACGTTCTTCCGTCTGCTGCCCCTTCTGTGCAAGTTCCTGCCATGCCTCTTCCATGGACGGAATCTGTTCCAGTTCTTCTCGGCAATTTCGAAGCCGTTTTTTCTCCTCTTCCTGTGCCTGCTTCTTACCTAAGAGAATCCTTTCCAACTGTTCCCTTTTACTTGCTGCCTGTTCTTTTTCATATTTAATCTTTTCTGCTTCTTCATATTTTTGAAGCTGTATTTTTTCTTTTATGATTCGTTCTTTCAGGCTTTCTACTTTGGCTCCTTCTTTTTCTGCTTTGAAAAGTGCTTCTTTTTGGACTGTCTTTTTTTCTTCCAACTCTTTTAACCGTTCTTTTTGTCTGTTCACTCCCTGTTTTGCACGGATTTCCTGTTCCACTTCAGAAAGAACCCGATTACATTCTTCTGCCTGTTTTTCGTATTCTGCAATCCTTGACTGTGCTCCTTGAATCGTTTCGTCTATTTTTTGATCAATGGCTTCAATAACGCCGATCCATTCTTTTGCATCCGGATTTTGGCAGCTCTTATTCCACCGCTCTTTCAGTTCTTCCCATTCATCCGGACATATGATTCCCTCTGCATACTGTATCAGGCTATGGGAAATCTGTTCATATTCTTTTCTCACTTTTGCCGCTTCTTCTTTTATCCTTATCTGAAACTGCTGATAAGGGGTAGTATGAAAGAGCATCCGGAAGATCCTGCTTTTTTCTTCTGTGGCGGCAAACAACAGTTTCTGGAACTGTCCCTGTGCCAACATAGCGATCTGAGTGAACTGTTCTTTTTTTAATCCAAGTATCTCTTCACATTTTTCCGTTACGTTTCTGAAACCCGTAACCAATCTTCCGTCCGGCAATGTCAGCAGTGCATCTGCTTTCTGGGTAATTAACCCTTCGCCCCGCTTCTTTGGTCTTTCATATTCCGGATTTCTACGGATCGTATACTGCTCCTTTCCGACAGAAAACGTCAGTTCCACATAGGTTTCCTGTCCTTCCTTGGCATACTTACTTTGAAGCATGTCCGCCTTTCTGTAATCTCCGCTTGGTTCTCCGTAAAGTGCAAAGATAATGGCATCAAAAATCGTCGTTTTTCCGGCTCCGGTGTCTCCCGTGATCACATAAATTCCCTGTTTCCCAAGAAGAGAAAACGGAATTTCCTGCCTGGAGGCATAAGGTCCAAAGGCTGACAAAATCAGTTTTTCCGGTCTCATTACACATCCTCCCATATTTCTTCCATAATCTTTTTCACCAGTTCTTTTTGTTCCACAGAAAGAGGACGGCCGTTTTGTTTTTCATAAAATTCATTCACGATTTCATCCGGCCTGCGGTTTTTTATTTCCTCAATTTCATCATACTTCGCCTGCGTCCGCACTCTTTGGTTATCATAATCCATTTTCATCATATTCGGATAGATCATCCTCAGTTTATTGACCGCATCCATCACATCCTCTTCATCAGTCAATGTAATGTGATAATAGTCCTCCCGGTTTAATGTTTCATAAAACGGACGGCTTGTCAGTTCTAGATAGGTTCCTTTGATTTCTTTTAAATCCCTTAAAGGTATCAGGGGAACCGTTCCAATCTGCACGGTTCCTTTTTCCTTCACGTCTACTACGGTAACAGATTTTCTGTCATTGACTTCTGAAAAAGAATATTTCAGCGGCGTCCCGCAATACCGGATTGTTTCTTTTTGTATGTACTGAGGGCGGTGCAGATGACCAAGTGCCACATAGTCAAATGCGGCAAATACCGAAGCATCCACCTGATCCAGTCCTCCGATGGACACTTCTTCTGACTCACACCGGGCAGCTCCTGCCACAAACTGATGACAGATCAGAATGTTCCGTTCAGACGGATCCGGTTTTTCTTCTTCCAGAACCGTCCGAACTGCATCTGTATAAGTAACGATTTCCCGATCCGGATAGACAGCTTTTACATGAACAGGTTTCAAAAACGGCATCAGCCAGAAAACAAGTGGACCGTATTCATCCTGCCATCTGATTTTTGTACAGATCCCTTCCGGCATATAAACCCCGCTTTTTTTGAACAGCTCCGCTCCAAAGGCAAGCCGGTCATAAGAATCATGATTCCCGCTTATGAAAAAAACCGGAAGATTCCGGCTTGCGAGATGTTTTAAGAAACGGTCAAGAAGCTTTACCGCTTCCGCCGGCGGAACCGGCTTGTCATAAATATCTCCTGCGATCATGACTCCCTGAATGTTTTCCCGGTCAGTAATCTCTAAAATCTGATTCAAAATATCGCTCTGGTCTTCCAGCATAGAATAGTCATTCACTCTTTTCCCAAGGTGTAAATCTGATAGATGAAGCAGCTTCATTGTTTCTCCCTTCTAATACTCAATACCTTCTCTTGCAGGAATCCCTTTTTCAAAAGGGTGTCTAACAGACTGAATTTCTGATATATAATCTGCATATTGCAGGATTCTCTCATCCGGCTCTCTTCCCGTCATGACAACTTCCAGAGAAGATGGTTTGCTTTTTAAAAACCGCAGTACCTTATCCTGAGGAACCAGTCCATAGCGAAAAGCCGATGCCAGTTCATCCATGACAAGAATATCGTATCGTCTTGCTTCCTGTTCGATCTGTTCCCAGATTCCATAACAGATGCGTTTCAGTTCTTCTTTTTCTTCCTCATTTAACGTCCAGAAAAATCCGAATGTTTTTGGAATTTTCAAACGACGGATCTGGGGAATCTGATCTAAGATAACAAGTTCTCCGGAATCTTCGTTTTTTAAAAACCGTACAAAAAGAATCCTTTTTCCTCTTCCTGCCGCTCTGACCATCAGTCCTGTTGCCGCACTCGTCTTTCCCTTTCCGTCTCCGCAATAAACATGTATCAGTCCTCTTTCTTCCATTTCCATGATCCTTTCTCCATTGTAAGATTGGGACTTTCCTTCCAGAAAACGGGAAGTCCGTATACCGATTCGATAAAAATGTCCGATTCTTCCATCAGCTGCCTGTTGACCCTTCCGGCTGCATCCAGATAATCCCTCATTTCTTTTCTGTCGGTTCCTTCCGAAAACATTTCGTTTGTTACAATAATAAGATGTTTTGTCTGTTCTTTCAAATGACGGATTCCTTTTATGATATGCTCTGCCGTCTTTTGCGGATTGGAAAACTTCGTTTCTCTTTCATCGTACATTTCATTGGCTGTAAGATTGGAAATACATTCTAGCAGGATCAAATCTTCTTTTTCCCTGAAAAAGGCCTGCTCCAGATGTACCGGACATTCCAATGTCCGAAACTGCTTTCCTTCCCGCTGTTTTCGATGCTTTCTAATCCGTTTTCTGCTTTCTTCATCATAGACGCACATGGTGGCTATATAGAGTTTTTCTCCTTCCACCATGGCCTGTGCGATGGCTTCTGCCATCTCAGACTTTCCGCTTCCGCTTCCTCCTGTCACTGTAATGAGCATTCTTTCATCCTTTCTACAATTTCTTCCAGAGTATATCCTCTTTCTTTCGGACGTTCCACCACCACCAATGTCACTCCCAGCTCCATGGCAGCCCTTGCTTTTTCTTCAAATCCTCCTACAGAACCTGATTCCTTGGTGATCATATAAGAAGCATTTACATGTCGAAGAAGTGCAACATTCATCTCAAAAGAATAAGGGCCCTGCATTGCGATCAGGTGACTTCCCTCAAATCCTGTCCGGACACTTTCTTCTACTGCTTCTTTTGTGGAAAGCACCCGTGCAAAACAGCGTTCCCTGTAATCCGGAATTTCTTTATATTTAAAAAGTTCCTTGCTTCCTGTTGTGATCAGGATATTCCCCTCTGTTTGTTTCAGCCATGCTGCACCTTCTGATACAGAAGAAACATAAACTACATCGTTCCCGGCATCATCCGTTCTTTCCGGATCATCTTGACGGCGAAGCACTCTGTAATACGGCGTTTTTCTTTCTTCACATGCCTCTTTTATATTTTTCGTGACTTCTGTTGCAAAAGGATGGGTGGCATCGATTACCGCATCAATCTCCTGCTCTTTGATATACTCTGCCATTTCCTCTTTTGTCATACGTCCTGCAATAACATGAATGTTTCCTGCCTGTACTTTTCCATGATATCCTGTTTTATCTTTCATTATATCTGTCGTTTGCATCAGACATTCTTTTCCGTACTCCGTTGCCACACTGACAAAAAGTTCCACAGGAAAATGCTTCATTTTTTCCATCAGGGTTCTTCCTTCCGTTGTTCCTGCAAAAATCAGGATATGTTTCATATACCGCTCTCCTTTCCACACGAAACTGTTATGACATATCTTCTTTCCACAAAAGAAAAAGTCATATCTTTTAACTTTCTCTTGGTCTGCACTACGCTTCCCGGCATACCGGATAAAATCGCCGCCCTCTCACAGACATTGTCTGTACCAACGGTTCTGTTTACAAACTCCGACGATGTGCTGACTGCTTCCACCATATTCAGCTCCTCTGCCGAAAAAGTCCGAAACGGAACATGATATTCCCGGGCCAGAGCGAGGATGCCTTCTTCCTCTGCCTTCCTGTGGATGCTGGCAAACTCTGCAATCTGACATGGTCTGTACCCGTGCTCCTCCAACAGGTCAAGAAGTCCTTGTTTTAAATGTTCCTTTCCCACGCCTTTTCTGCATCCGATCCCCACACTCAGTATCCGTGGGAACAAGTGCAGGACAGACGGATTCTCCTGCAACGGCAGATGTTTCAAAACAGCCACTCCAAAGGTATATGCCCCCAGTTCTTCTATTTTCCCGCAGACCACAAGTTCCGGCGGTACCTCTCCTTCTATCGGAAATTCACAGTAAAATCCGACTTTTTCTCCATTTAAAAGATGTGCCGATATTTCCTTGGCAAGTTTCCGATCTGATATTTCCATTTCATTTTCTCTTGCGAATACATCCACCGCAAATTTTCCGGCAAGATCTGTTGCCGTTGTGAGGACCGGCATTGCTTTTGTTACTTCTCCAATCCGTTTTGCAAAGGCAACCGCTCCTCCCACATGACCGGAAAGCAACGGAATTACAAAGTTTCCCTGATCATCCATAACAAGGACAGCAGAATCCGTAAACTTATCCCTGATAAAAGGTGCAATACTTCTTACCGCAATCCCTGCTGCTCCGATAAAGAGAAAGTTTTCCTTTCCCCATCCGGCCGAAATCCATTCTTTCATGTCCGAAATTTCAAGCAGTTCCTGCCCTCCGGGAGCTTCTCCTTTTCTGTATCCCATACAGACGATTCCTTGCTTTTGTAATTCTCCCATCACGAATCGGTTTAGTTCATGTCCTTTTTTTGTAAAACTTACGATTTTCAGCTTCTTTTCATTATCGTGTTCCCGCATTGATTTCCAACCCTTTTACTCCGAAATCTTCCGCCAGGGATTCCATCCCTTCTGCTACTTCTTCCATGGAATAATTATGTTCTTCAAGAAAATCTGCTCCCAGTTCTGCCAGATGCAAATAGAAAGAAAGAGCCATCTCAAACATGCGGAAATCACCATCTTCCAATTCCTCCAGAAGTTCATTTTCCGCTTCATTTACATCTCCTTGTTCCGACAGTGCAAGGATTCTTCTGTAAAGTTTGTCGATTTCATTATCCATTTCCTCATACATCGGAAGCTGATAATTGATTTCATCTTTTCCAAGAATTAGTTTCCCAAGAAATTTTCCCTGATTCTGAATACGGCTTAATACAAAATTCTGTTTTAATCCCATGTCCTTTACCTCTTATCTTTGATACATCATTCTTCCAACTCCCTGCATAAATACGGAGCCTGCAATACTAATACAGCCAATAATAAATAAAGCTGCCGCTACGATCAATAAAATGTACAAATGTTTTTTTCGCTTTCCTTCAAACAGTTTTCCTTCATATCCCGGTTTTCCCTTGTGAAGAAGAAAATTACCGATATAAAGAAGAAACAGAGAGATACCGCTTCCTACAATGTAAATCCCAACGGAAGCAAACGGAATATTCATGGATGCCGCAGTCATCGACCCGTAAATAGCCGCATCCGCATACCCTCCGGAAACTGCAGAAAGAATCTGCATCAAAATCTGCATTCCGAACATCATCAAAAGAGGAAGCAAATTGTTCACCGCATGAAAAACCGCACAATATACCATATTCCCGGTTTCTGCCAGAATATACGCAAGCGCCATTCCCAGAATGGCTGTCGGAAGGAATCTCCAGATGCTTCCGTGGAAAGCTCCGAAAATACATCCTGTCAGCACGATCACAACCCATTTGTTTCCGATCGGCCAGAAGCTGTTAAATACAACGCCTCTAAAAACCGCTTCTTCACAAAAAGCCGGGGCAATAGATACGATCAAAACAGAGATCAACGCCGGTGTACTCATAAAAGCATAGGACAACTCAGAACTTGTTCCCATAATCTGTGCCGGGAAAAAGTAAGCCAAAAGCATGGTAAATACCATCGTAATCCCTATAACTCCCATCCAAAAGAGAAATGTTCCAAATAATCCGCAAGCTGTAGGTTTACGGATAGGAAATACATATCTAAGATTTCCTTTAAATAAATAAGTGCAACCAACTGCAATACCAAGAAGCAGAAGTTCACTCACAAGAGTTCCATATAAGCCCATGTATGTTCCCAAAAACGGTCCGATAAAAAACACACAAATTGCTGCAAGTATCAAAACAAGAATGCCATGATACGGTTTCAATGGTTTTGTTTGTCTGTTCATAGTTGTCATTTCCTTTCTGCAAATACGAAAACGGAGGAGTTTTTCTCCTCCGTTCGTTGTTATTTTCCACATATCTCACAGCCAAGTCTGCATCCTGTCGGTGTGCCTGCACAGCCGCCCATCGCTGTTTCTCTTAATTCAAACGGAAGGCTCTTTCCTACTCTATACATTGCCTCTGCCATCTCATCAAACGGAATCACATTTTTAACTCCGCTAAGTGCAAGTTCCGCACAGGTAATGGCATTTGCCACACCAATGGCATTTCTGCTCTGGCATGGTGCTTCTACAAGCCCTGCGATTGGGTCACATACCATACCAAGAAGATTGGCAATGGCAGTAGCCGCCGCATGAAGACACATCTGTGGGGTTCCTCCCATCATTTCCACTACCGCACTGGCTGCCATGGCAGAAGCAGCTCCTACCTCCGCCTGACATCCTGCTTCTGCTCCGGATACAGATGCATTTCTCATCAGGATGTAACCGATGGCACTTGCATTTAATAATCCTTTATATAGTACTTCATCACTGAGGTTTTTTGTATCTCTCATGGCAAGAAGCACCCCCGGAAGAACTCCTGATGATCCTGCCGTCGGAGCTGCTACAATAAGTCCCATGGAAGCATTGACCTCCAGAACCGCCATACTATATGCGATGGCTCTTGATAACACGGTGCCACATACTGAGTCTTCTTTTCCCTCATGGTCTGCCACCATTTTGGCTTCTCCTCCGATAAGTCCTCCGATGGACTTCTTCGGATTCTTTATAGGAGCTTCCACTCCGTCTTTCATGATCTGAAGCACTCTTTGAAGATTTTTCTCTATTTCTTCAGCCGGCATATTTCCGCAGGTGATCTCGCGCTGTTTCATTACTTCGGAGATCGGCATCTTTTCTTTTTCACATACATCCAGTAATGTCTGTCCTGAAATAAAATCCATTTCCTGTTCCTCCTACATCTGTACAAGCATCAAATCCTGTACATTTTTATTGGTCTGAATCTGTTCCAGAATCTTCTCCGGAATCTTCTCGTCTGATTCTACGATTGTGAACGCCGTTGCTCCCTTATCCTCACGGAACAGACGCATAAATGCGATATTTACTTCATCCTGGCTCAGACACTGTGTAATATGTGCAACCACACCAGGTTTGTCAATCTGTCTGACGATCAGCGTACTGTATTCGCCTGTAAATTCCACATCAATGCCATTGATACGGACAATCTTGATCTTTCCTCCTCCGATGGATTCTCCTCTGACAGAGAGGCGGTGTCCGTTGACTCCCGTAATGTCCATATCTGCGGTATTCGGGTGATCTGTCACGGTCTTCTCATCGATCACATATTCATACTCAACGCCCATTTTCTCTGCCCATTCAAAAGCATCACGGATTCTCGGATCGTCTGTGTTAAATCCTAAAATTCCTCCAAGAAGAGCACGGTCCGTTCCATGTCCGTGATATGTTTTGGAAAAAGATCCGTACAGTGTAAATACCACTTTTTTGATTGGTTCCGGACACATCTTCCGGGCAAGTAAAGCCATGGAACATGCTCCTGCAGTATGGGAACTGGATGGTCCGATCATATTCGGTCCTATTACATCAAAAATACTTAAAAAATTCATTTCCGTTATCCTCCCAGATACACTCTTTGCTTTTATAATATAGCACATTTCCCCCATTCAAAAAAGAGATTTCACAAAATCTGCATAGAAGTTCTTCTTTCCTTTTCTTTCTTCATAATTTCTTAATCTTCCCGTCAAAATCTTTAGAATATCCTAAGACTCGCTTTTGCTCATCTTTGTTTTTCTTTACTACAATAAAGGTAAGAACAAGAATGAGAGGGGCGTTATTTATGACACAAAAAGACATGATTTTAGAAAAACATTTACCTATAAATAAAATATCCATTCTGGAACAGGGTGCACACAGATATACACTTTCTTCCTGTATCCTTTTATTTTTTACATTTTCTTTCTTCGGATGGCTGTGGGAAGTCCTTCTTCACCTTTATATGGATCACGCCCTTGTAAACCGGGGTGTCCTGTTTGGTCCATGGCTTCCGATCTATGGATTCGGCGGAGTGTTTGTTTTGATTTTCTTTCACCGTTTTTCCGGGAAACCTTATAAGGTATTCTTTCTCACCATGCTGATGGCCGGAACAATGGAATTTCTTACGGGAAGTATTCTCTGGAAAGTATATCATATGCGTTGGTGGGATTACAGCAATTCCCTGATCAATATCAAAGGATATGTATGTCTGGAAGGACTTTTATTATTTGGGATTGCCGGACTTTCTTCTTTATACATAATCTCTCCGCTTTTGGACAGAGTATTCCTTCGGATACCAAGAAAATTCCGTTATATCTTATGCGGCATCCTTGTGGTTTTATTTTTCCTGGATGCAGGCTGTTCTCTGATCAGCCCAAATATCGGGCTTGGGATCACGGCTCCGCATTAGTAAAATCCCCCATCACCGGACAAACTCCGATAATGGGGGCATTTTACTTTTATCTAACTAGCGTGCACAGTCTGCTTCGATCTTTTCAAAATCTCCGTTATTGGTAAAGTATGCTTTGTACCACATGAGGAAGGTATACACAACCCAGATCTGAATGGAATGTGTCACTTTTCCTTCTTTGTGTTCTTCCAGTAACTGTAAGATCTTATCCTGGTTAAAGAACTGTGCTGCTGTGCTGCTTTCGAATTCTTTTTTGATCATGTTGTAATACTGATCTTCTCTCATCCAGTTCGGAAGCGGGCTTGGGAACATCAGTTTCTTACGTTCTGCGCTCTTCTTGCTGAATTTGCGGTCTGCAAGGGCACGGAATGCAAGTTTTGTATTTGCATCGTTTACTTTGCATTTTGCCGGAATGGTACGGGCTGTCTTGAATACTTCGATATCCATAAACGGTACACGAAGTTCCAGAGAGTTCGCCATGGACATCTTATCCGCTTTCAGGAGAATTTCCTGGCGCAGCCACATATTAAAATCCAGATACTGCATCTTGGATACATCATCCAGATTCGGTACTTTATCATAAAATTCTTTCGCGATATCAAGCGGATTTCTGCTTGGATATTTTTTCTTTAAGAAAGAATCTCTTTCGTTGTATTTGAAAACATTGCTGTTTCCGATATATCTTTCTTCCACATCCTTGCTTCCACGGATCAGGAATCCTTTTCCTTTGAATTTCGGAAGCGGTGATACAACTGCCGCAATGGCTTTTCTCAAGCCTTTCGGAAGTTTCTGGTAATTTCCGAGGGAAATGTTTTCGTGGTAAATGTTGTATCCACCGAACATTTCATCTGCACCTTCACCGGATAATGCAACTTTGAAGTCCTGTGCACAGCGGTTGGAAATATAGTACAGAAGGTTTGCACTTGGGTTTGCCAGAGGCTCATCCATAAAATATTGTACCTTTTCTGCGTCGTGGAAATATTCTTCCGCGGAAACTTTGCGTCCGATGTTTTTTACACCCAACTCATCTGCCAGTTCTTTGGCGTGAGGAGCTTCGCTGTATTTCTGTTCCTCAAAATCAATGGTAAAGGTTGTCAGATCAACCTTGTCTTTCAATTCGTAGGCAACATAACTGGAATCCACACCGCTTGAAAGGAAAGAGCAGACAGGCACATCCGCAATGATGTGTTTGTTAACAGAATCATCCAATACTCCGTCAAGCTTATCTGCAACACTTTCGATGGTCTGATTTTCGTCGATATCAAATGACGGTTCCCAGTAGGTCTTTATATCCATCTTTCCGTTTTCATATGTGAAATAATGTCCCGGAAGAAGCTTGTATACATTTCTGAAAAATGTTTCTGCTCCCGGAATACATCCGAACGTCATGAAATCCGGCAGTTTTTCTTCAAATAATTCTTTCTCAAAATCCGGATGCGGAAGGAATGATTTGATTTCTGATCCGAATAATAAAGTGTCGCCTTTATGATAATAATAAAACGGCTTGATTCCGAAATGATCTCGTGCCCCGAACAGTGTCTTTTTCTCTCTGTCAAAAATCACAAACGCAAACATCCCGCGGAGCTTCTTTAACAGTCCTTCTTTTCCCCATTCTTCGTATCCGTGAAGAAGGATTTCAGAATCGGTATGGGTAGCAAATGTATGTCCGCAGCGAACCAATTCTTCTTTGATACCCTGAAAATTATATAATTCTCCGTTAAAGATCAGCACGAGATTTTTGTCTTCGTTAAACATCGGCTGGGAGCCGCCTTCCAGGTCGATAATACTAAGTCTTACAAAACCAAGTCCTACTCCGCCTTCTATAAAAGCATCCTGGGAATCCGGTCCTCTGTGGCGAATCTTATCCGTCATCTTTTTGATTACGGACTCATCATATTCTTTCAATCCTGCGTATCCTGCAAATCCGCACATATAGTTTCTCCTTTTTCTCTTCTATCTTTTCTATGATCACTTATTTTCTGATTTTCTGTAACAATTTATTATTGTACTGAACTTCGGTCCAAATTGCAAGACATACGGCTATAAAACCTTGATTTCTCCCAGTACTTCCCCAATAGGTTCCCTGATCACAAGATCTGCATGGACAGTTTTGGCGGTTTCTGCCTTGTTGATGACAACCAGATATTTCCCGCGAAAATAATCAATAAATCCTGCTGCCGGATACACAACAAGAGAGGTTCCACCGATGATAAGCATATCCGCTTCCGATATTGCCTTTATGGAAGTCTGTATTATTTTCGCATCCAAACCTTCCTCATAAAGGACAACATCCGGCTTGATCATCCCGCCGCAGGAGCATCTTGGGATACCTTCACTATTTTTGACATATTGGGCATCATAAAATTCCCCACACTTCATGCAATAATTCCTGTGGATACTGCCGTGCAGTTCATAGACTTTCCTGCTGCCTGCCTTCTGATGCAGACCGTCAATATTCTGTGTCACGACCGCCGCAAGCTTTCCCGCCTTCTCCAACTCTGCCAGCTTTTCATGTGCGGGATTGGGCTTTGCATCCAGGCACATCATCCGCTCCTTATAGAACCGGTAAAACTCCTGCGGATTTTTCAAAAAAAAGGAATGACTGATGATGGTTTCCGGGGGATATTTATATTTCAAATGATATAATCCGTCCTCACTCCTGAAATCCGGGATATTGCTTTCCGTCGATACGCCCGCCCCGCCAAAAAACACGATGTTTTTGCTTTGATCAATCATGTCCTGAAGTCTTCTGATTTCTTCTTCCATTTTCCTGCTCCTTCCTGTTGTTTTTTCTTTAGTATAGCACAGTTTCACTATACTGATAAGATTTGCCGTTTTCCATAAATTCTCTTGCCCGGTTTCTTCCGTTAGAGTATACTGGATTTGAATTTTTAAGGAGAGAGAGGATTTTTATGTCAAAAACTGTTTCTAAAAGAATCTTAAATATCATCACCATTTTAATCGGTAATACAATCTACGCACTTGGCGTTTCTGTCTTTATTCTTCCGAACAATCTGATCACCGGAGGAACGACAGGACTTGGAATCGCTTTTGATCATTATTTTAATATACCGATTTCCACCTTTGTATTTATTTTCAATGCATTGATGTTCATATTGGGAGCTATTGTCCTCGGAAAGATGTTCGCCCTTACCACTTTGATCAGCAGTTTCTTTTATCCGATCATTCTGGGCGTCTTTCAGAAGATTCCGCAGCTTGCCGATGTTACCAATGACAAAATGCTTGCTACCATCTGCGGAGGACTCATGATCGGATTTGCCATCGGAATGGTAATCCGTGCCGGGGCTTCTACCGGAGGAATGGATATCCCGCCTCTTGTTTTAAATAAGAAATTCGGACTGCCTGTTTCTGTCATGCTTTATGTCTTTGATTTTACGATTCTGATCCTTCAGATGATCTTCTCCGATAAAGAACAGATTATCTATGGCATTTTGCTTGTCCTGACTTATACCATTGTCCTGGATAAAGTTCTTCTGATGGGACAGGTACAAACACAGGTAAAGATCATCAGCAAAAAATACAAAGAGATCAATCAGCTCATCGTCGGACGGATGGATCGCGGTTCCACTCTTTTAAAAGGAGAAACCGGATATCTTCATGCAGATCAGCCGGTGATCCTGACTGTAATCTCCAACCGTGAGCTTGCACGTCTTACCCAGGCCGTAACACAGATCGACCCGGATGCTTTCATGGTGATTGACCGCGTAAACGAAGTAAAAGGTCACGGATTCTCCAGTAGCAAAGTCTATAAAAGCCATGCAGAGTAGCCATTTATAAACACACAGGAGAACTACGAATGAAAAATAATTACATCCATAATCTCGGAAAAGCCATTAAAATGGAAATCCGGGAACATAAGAGTTCCTTTATCGTATATGCGGTACTTCGCCTTTTGGTCATTGCCGTGTTGGTACTGCAGCTTTTAAATCGGAATTATGAAAATGTCTTCCTTTGTATCCTCACTTTGCTGCTTATGATCGTACCAAGCATGATCCAGGTTACCTTTCGCGTGGAACTCCCTACAACACTGGAGATCATCATTTTATTTTTTATTTTCTCAGCGGAAATACTGGGCGAGATCAATGAATTTTATCTGCTCTTTCCGTTCTGGGATACCCTTCTTCATACTTTGAACGGATTTCTTGCGGCAGCCATCGGATTTTCCATGGTAGATCTTTTAAACCGAAGAGATAAGCCAACTTTCCATCTTTCACCTTTGTTTTTGGCAATCGTTGCATTCTGCTTTTCCATGACGATTGGTGTCATCTGGGAATTCTTTGAATTCGGAATGGACTATTTTTTCGGATTTGACATGCAAAAAGATACGATCATCCATATGATCAATTCCGTTGCTTTAAATCCGGACGGAAAAAACATTCCGGTTCGGATTCAAAACATCAAAGAAGTTGTCGTAAATGGTAAGTCTCTTGGCTTGAACGGCTATCTTGATATTGGCCTTATGGACACCATGTTCGATCTTTTTGTCAATTTTATCGGTGCTGTCGTTTTTTCCATCATAGGATTTTTTTATGTAAAAAGCAGGGGGAAAGGACGGATTGCCAGACGTTTTATCCCTCGCAGAAAAAAAGCCGATCATGATTTTCTTGAAATTGTTCAGGAGGAAAATGGAACTGCAAATCAAAAGCAACCCGATGATAAAAATAAATCTATATAAAAAGCAATCGTCATACAGGAAAACCTTTCCTTGCATGACGATTGTTTTTTTAACGTTCCGGACAGATTACCACGATTCTTTGAGGAGAAGTCTGCGGCGGAATACTAAATGTGGTTGTCGTATAATAAACAAGAAGATCTTGATTGCCGGGATTGCACAAAAAACGCTGGCCATTTAATGTTTCGATATTTGTCACCGGCGAAATATTTAACTTGAGAGAATTGTCTGCCGCAGTAAGAGTTTCATCAAAATAGTTTAATGCCACATCCTGATTTGAGCGAAGAGATGTGATCATTTCAGCCTGATATTGAGGCGGGAACACGGCCGGTACCGCAAGGTTGCTGTCATAAAAAGCCGCAATCCTCATTCCCTGTCTTAGTCTTATGCTGTCGATGATCGTCGTATCCGGCGAAACAACAAAATTTACGATTTCATTATTGGTTCTTACTTCTACAATCTGACTGCAACAGTCGCTTCCTCTTCTGATGTTTTGAATGGTTCCGATTATTTTCCGAAAAGATGAAAAAGCCATGTTTCTGATTCCTTTTTTTATCAACATATGATGCTTTTTCTGTTTTGTTACTTTCCACTTCGGTTTCAAATGCGGCTTGCTCCGTCATAACCTCAAACAGCTCTTTTCCTTTATAACTCAAACTGTACCATACAGCTCCCGCAACGGTTTCTCCTGCCTTTCTTGTCATTTGTCCGTTTTGTGGTGCATCCAGGAAATATTGCGGCATCTCCAAAATCTTTACTCTTAACCGATATTTCCCCTGTTTGATACAGATTTCGTTTTCTTCTCTTTTTACACGGGCGCCGAGATAAGTTGCAAACCGATGTTCTTTTCCTTCCCACAATAAAGCTGCGATGATTCCTGTAAATCGGATTTTTCCAATCGGCACGGATGCCACTGCCAGAACTATGGAGTTCTCATCAAAAAAATGTTGAGTCCATGTATATTTCTCAGGAAAAGAATTCCCTCTGTCCCCTTCCATGTAGCCCTTTCCGTTTTGAAAAGCCAGTTCTTTCCCATTGATCCTTATCCGGCCGTTGACCAGATGTTTCATACTGTAAATATCATGCTTACATTCCATACCCTTCAAAAAATGAAAAGGCCCCATAATGGGATATTTTAATCTTTTAAATTCTCCAAACCGGAGATTCCCTTTAATCTCCCAGTCCTTTTCATGAAGATGCAGTCTCATGCCTTTCTTTGAAAATATGTTCTTTCCTATCTTCATGGCCATTTTCTTTCGGTCGATATAAAATTCATCGACCGGATATTCTTTTTTCCACACGCCCTGTTCTGTAATGACCTGAATAGAACAGGTCTGTTTTTCTTCCGATAAATGTACGGACGGAATCACCGCCACGGTTCCTTCTTCTGACTGACACCGCATATACCATCCATAAAAATATTGTTTCATACTCTATATTCCCTCCTGTGCCGGTCCTTCTTTTAGCCTTCCCTGATAATCAAATCTGGAACCATGACAGGGACAGTCCCATGTCCTTTCATCCTGATTCCATTCCAACTGACATCCCATGTGAGGGCATTTGACATCCACCATAAAAATCTCATCCTCTTCCGATTTATAAACTCCTGTCTTTTCACCTTTGATCTCCATTATCTTTCCCTGTCCGGTATGCAGCATCTTTGCGGTACCTTCCGGTATCTGAAGCATCCTTTTTGCCAACCCTTTTACCGCCTTTTTCCCTTCCTTCATAATCTGCGGTATTTCCTCCGCAGAAAACCGCAAAGACGAAAAGACCTCTGAATATGGATTTTGTATCCCGCATATCTGATCTTTCAGAAGCATGGCAGATACCATGGAAGATGTCATTCCCCATTTCTGAAATCCGGTGCTCACAAGCCAGTCCGGTCTGGAAGATGCATATGTTCCGATAAACGGAATTTGATCGGATGTCATACAGTCCTGTGCAGACCAACATGTCACTTCCCTGCTTTCCGGAAAAAACAATTCTGCCGCAATCCTTAAGTTGTCAAATCTTCCTCCTTTATTTTCCCCCGTCCGGTGTCCCCGTCCTCCCAAAAGGACATAGTCCCCGTACTGCCGAAAAGAATAGGAATAAGGTTCGTCTCCAATGTACATTCCCTTTAACCGGCCTGCATGTTCCAGTGCAAGGACATAAGACCTCTCCTGATGCATTCTTGTAAAATACATGCCCGGAAAATTGATAAACGGATAATGGGACGCAAAAATGATCTTCTCTGCTTTTACATTTCCCTCTTCCGTTATAAGCTGATGATCTTTTACTTCCTTCACCATGGTGTTCTCATAAATCTTCAGTTTTGCGGAAATTCCTTTGATAAATTTCAGTGGATGAAACTGAGCCTGCTTCGGAAATCGGATCCCTCCGGCACAGGAAAGAGGGATTTCGATATCCTTTACAAAATCTGCATTTATTCCAAGTACCTTTGCCGCTTTAACCTCTTCTTGTAATTTTTCTTCTTCTCCGGAATATACATAAGAATCTGTCTGTTCAAAATCACACGTTATGTTTTCTTCTTCTATGATCTTTTCGTATTCCCGGATGGCCTCCTGATTCGCCTGCATATATTTTCTTGCCGTTTCTTCCCCTTTTTGCTTTAAAAATGTATGGCATATCATACCATGCTGAGATGTGATCTTGGCCGTTGTGTTCTGTGTCTGTCCTCCTGCAATCTCCCCTGCTTCCAGGACCACCACAGAGATTCCTGCTTTTTGCAACTGATACGCCGCCAAAATTCCCGCCATTCCACCTCCGATAATGGCAGCTTCTGTCTTGATATCTTCCCGCAAAGAAGGTCTTTTTTCGATTTCGCACGTCTTTCTCCAAATTGATTCCATGAAAAATGCCTCCGTTGTGCTTTTTCTTAGCATGTCCAATGGAGGCATTTTTATTCATTTTTTAGTTTCCACGCACATAATGATGGATCATCTTCCTCGCCCGGTGGTATTGTTCCAAAGACATGGAGATTTTCCCTTTTTCCACGGAAATCACTTCATCTTCCTGCAGTTTTTTGACGGTACGGTTGATGGTTTTTACTGTGATTCCACATTCCTCATATAATTCCTGCCTTGTTTTACGGATTATGATATGTTCTCTCTTCCGGATATTCATGGCATCTGCCTGTTTTAAAATATAATCAAGCAGGATAAACTGCGGCGGATAAAAAAGACGGGCACCTCTGTTATAGGAGGACCGATATAATTTATACGCCACTTTTTGAGAAACAAGCCGCAGAAAATGAATGTCTTTTTCAATCCACTCTTCAAAATCCTTTCGCGAGAAATAAATAACAGTCGTTTCCGTCAGTGTTTCGATGGTCACGGATGTTTTTTCCATACCTGCAAGAATCGTAACCTCCCCCACGAAATCAATCGGTTCATTTTTTTCGATCATATACACATTTCCGTTTTCAAATTCATTGATCACCCTATGTTCCCCTTTGGCTATGATTCCAAAGGACTTCAGGGCAAAATCCTTTTGATGAATGATTGTTCCGGACGGATATACCCGAATGGTATAACGGTGGTAAAGCTCTTTGGGCATATAGCGGATATAATCTTCCAGTTCCGGCACTTCTTCTAATAAATCCTCTAATTTCATGAGAAAACCTCCTCAAACGCAATTTCCCTTATATTTATCATACCTTAATCCGACATTTCGGGCAAATGAAAACGAAAAATATAAAAATTTTTCAAAATAGCCCATTTGTCCTTTTTTTCAAAAAACCCATTGGATAAAATAGACAGGAAATTACAAAAGCGTTTAAGGAACGAAGGAGGAACTATGGGGAACTATGTATATCCATCATTAAAGAGCCGTATCAAGACCGAATATAAAATCTATCTCCTGGCTCTGTTTTTTATTTTGATCGCAGATTCTATCGGACAGATCCAAATTCCTTTGGGACCGGGGAAATTTATTCTTTTTCCGATTTTTTATTCACTGATCCTTGGAATCTTATCCGGTCCGCAAGTTACAAAAATCGTAAAATCAAAGGAAGTAAAAGCCGCATCCAAATTGGTGATCGTAGCAATTTGTCCTTTCATTGCCAAATTGGGAATCAATGCGGGAGCAAGTATTGAAACCGTATTATCGGCAGGTCCTGCCCTGCTTTTACAGGAGTTTGGAAATCTTGGAACGATTTTCCTTGCCATGCCTCTTGCACTTCTTTTAGGACTGAAACGAGAAGCTATCGGAGCAACACATTCCATTAACCGTGAAACAAATCTGGCGCTGATCACAGATATGTATGGTCCTGATTCACCGGAAGCCCGTGGAAGTCTTTCCATCTATGTAGTCGGGGGAATGGTCGGAACGATTTACTTTGGGTTTATGGTTTCTGTTATCGCCGCACTGAACATTTTTCATCCTTATGCCCTTGGGATGGCATCCGGAGTCGGAGCCGGTATCATGATGGCCAGCGCTACCGCATCTCTTGCTGAAATTTATCCGTCCATGGCAGATCAGATTTCCGCACTTGCAAGCGCCAGTGAAACGATTTCGGGAATTGACGGAATTTATATGGCAATTTTTATCGGTATCCCACTATGTAACCTGTTATACAGAAAACTGGAACCAAAACTTGGACGATTTGCAGAACGAAGAAAAGAAAAAGGAGAAAAATAATGAGATACATCGAATGGATTTTTTTATTTATTTTATCAGGACTCGGAATCGCACTTGCCAACTTTATCGGCTTTGATGTGGACTTTTTAAGTTCTCTTCCGGGAATCTTGATCTTGCTTGGGATTTCTGTTGCTGCAGTATTTGTCAGCCGCCTGATCCCGTTAAAACTTCCTATTGTAGCATATGTTTCCATCATCGGATTACTTGTAGCATCTCCTCTTTGTCCTGTCAGGGAGTATGTCATCGAAGCAGCCGGAAAAATCAACTTTACGGCTCCTCTTACCATGGTAGGTGCCTATGCCGGAATTTCTATCGGAGATCAGTTGAAAGCATTTGCAAAGCAAGGTTGGAAAATGATCTTGATCGGTGTGTTTGTCATGACCGGAACCTTTATTTTTTCCGCATTGGTTGCCCAGATCACAATGATGATAACAGGCACGATTTAAGGAGGTCCTATGGGAATGAACGATTTGACTGTTTATGATGTATCCGTACTGAATCCGGATTTTACCGTTTTGGAACATCAGACTGTAAAAGTACGCGATGGGATGATTGTTTCCATCAGTCCCTCTACACCGGATCAAAGAACAGAAACAAACTCACAGCAAGTTCTGGAAGGGGCCGGAAAGCTTCTGATGCCGGGACTTTGTGACAGCCATATGCATACCGGGCAGCAGCTTCTGAAAGGGAAAATACTGGACGCTCTTCCTATGATCTGGACAAGGATCATGCTTCCTTTTGAAAGCACCCTTACACCGGAAAAAATGAAACTAAGCGCACAGCTTGCAGCTCTGGAAATGATAAAATCAGGTACGACTGCATTTGTAGACGCCGGAAGTTATTTTATGGAAACCGCCGCAGATGTATATGTTCAATCCGGCCTTCGAGGATTGCTTTCCGTTTCTACCATGAATGATAAAACCCTTCCGGAATCTATCCGCCGGACAACAAAAGAAACATTGGAAGAAACGGATTCTTTATTTAAACATTATCACGAAAAAGGGAATTTAAAAGTGGCATATTCCCTGCGTTCTTTGCTTTCCTGCTCGGAAAATCTGATTTTGGAAGCTTCCGAAAGAGCCAGAAAAAGAGGTACCCGTCTGCAGGCTCACATGAATGAATATGCAAACGAAGTTTTATCCTTTCTGGAAAAAAAGCAGATGCGCCCTGTGGAATATTTGGAAAAACTCGGTGTTTTGGGAGAAGAATTTATCAGTGCCCACAGCCTGTTCCTTTCAGAAAACGAAAAAGATCTTCTTAAAAACTACAAGGTAAAGGTGTGTCACTGTCCGTTCAGCAACTGCGGAAAAGGGATTCCGGATACCCCGGCTTTGCTTCAGAGAAAAATTTGTGTCGGCCTGGGAAGTGACGGGGCTGCCCACGGTGGACTAAGTCTTTGGAACGAAATGAAAATCTTCCGCTCCGTCATGAATGTTGGAAAAGGTACGGCCATTCACGATGCAGCCATCATGCCTGCCAAAGCCATCTTAAAAATGGCAACAAAGGACGGCTATCACCTGATGGGCGAAAATGCCGGAACGATCGAGGCAGGAAAAGCAGCTGATTTCATCACAATCCGATTGATGCAGCCACATCTGTATCCAACTCAAAATATAGTCAATACCCTTTTAGAGTGTGTGACCGCTTCCGATGTCTGTGACACTGTAGTAAACGGAACAGTTTTAATGAAAGACAGAAACGTATTGACCCTGGATGAAGCTTCTATCTTAAATGCAGCAAAAGAATTTATGGAAAGGCAGGAGAAAACATGCAGCTCATACTAATACTGATTGTAAATCTTCTGGTAGGTGCATGTGTAGGACTGACCGGGATTGCCGGATTTTTACTTCCTATGTTTTATACCGGTTTCCTTGGAATGCCTGCCGTTCAATCCCTCGCATTAAGTTTTGCCGCATTTTTGATATCTGGTATATTCGGCTCTTTCAATTACTACAAAGCCGGAAATCTCGATCTTAAAACAGCTGGAATCCTTTCAGCCGGAAGCTTTGCAGGTGCTCTTTTAGGTGTACAGGTAAATCTGCTGATTCCGGAAGACATTGTAAAAATCATTTTATATATGGTGGTTTTATTGTCCGGTATTTCCATTTTGCTTCGCAAAAATCCGCAGACAACGACAAGAGAAAAGAAAGGGAATCCTATACTTTATCTGCTACTTGGACTTATAACCGGGGCAATCTGTGCCGCTTCCGGGGCCGGCGGTCCGATCCTTGTCATGCCGCTTCTGACCGTGATCGGTTTCCCTGTTCATATGGCAGTAGGCATTTCGCTTTTTGACTCTATTTTTATCGCTATTCCTTCTGTGGCGGGCTACTTGTATCACAGTGCTGCCGACAGTAAATTGTTGTTGCTTCTTCCGGTTATTTTAATCGTCCATGCCATCGGAGTTATCTTCGGAAGTAAAAATGCCGTAAAAATCAACCAGAATCTGCTCAAACGTATTGTCGCAATCGCATCGATTCTGATCGCATGTATGAAGCTTTTAACATAGAAATTGTTTTATCATAAAAAATCCGCCTGTTCTGATTTTTCTCGAACAAGCGGATTTTTCCTTATTTCTAGATACTGTTTATATATTCTTCCCGTACTTCTTCCGGTACCAGGCTTCCTCCTGTCGCCCATACGATATGTACCGCATTTTCCATGCAGTCCTTCAGATGATGTTCTTCCAGATATTGATTCCACTGCAATATTTCATACAAAGCAACCGGTGCCTGAAATGCGGCACATGCACTTGGTTCCAGAAAAATCTGTTCTGTTTCCAACAAGTCATTCATATATCGATATAATTTTTTGTCTTGGATCGTAACTTCGCCGCTTAAAAGAGAATCCATCAGTTTTCCCACAAAGCCGGACGGTCTTCCTACCGCCAGGCCATCTGCCTGTGTTTTCCCGGTCAGTCCCACCTCTTCTACCGATATCTGACTGTGAAGCCCTGTTGCCATTCCAAGAAGCATACACGGTGCCTGTACCGGCTCTGCAAAGAAACAGTGAACATTATCTCCGAATACCTGCTTTAGACCGAATGTAATGCCTCCCGGTGCTCCGCCTACCCCGCATGGTATATATACAAAAAGCGGGTGGTTTTTATCCACAACAATCTTCATTTCCTGAAGCTGATTCCACACTCTTTCCCCGGCTGTTGCATATCCAAGAAACAGATTTTGAGAGTTTTCATCATCCACAAAATAGCTATTTGGATTCTCGTCGGAAAGCTTTCTTCCCTGTTTTACAGCCTCACTGTAATCCGACTCATATTCCATGACTTCTACGCCATAACTTCGTAAAAGATCTTTCTTCCACTGTTTTGCATCTGAGGACATATGTACGATCACCCGATATCCTAACACCGCACTGATGATGCCGATACTCAGTCCAAGATTTCCGGTGGAACCTACCTGGATTGTATAATCGTGGAAAAATTTCTTGTTTTCCGGTTCTCCAAGAACTTCATATCCTTCCCCTTCTTTCAGAAGCCCATGGCTTACTGCCAGGTCTTCTGTATGTTTTAACACTTCATAGATTCCGCCTCTTGCCTTTACGGAACCTGCAATGGCAAGCCTGTTGTCTTCTTTCAACAACAATCGTCCTTTCAGGCTGATCCCGTATTTCTTTTCCATTCGCTCTTTCATGGAAGAAATTTCTGTCAAAGGAGATTCAATGAGTCCCCCTCTTTTTTTCGTTTCCGGAAAATATTTCATGATAAGAGGTGCAAATCTGTTCAGACGTTCTTTTGCGTCTTCAACATCTTCCTCATTTAACGGCATATTCTTTTTTGCGTCTTCATAAGGGATCTTTTTCGGGTTGATCCAGATGACTTCTTTTCCTTCTTTGATATGTTCCAATAAAATCGTGTCCATATTTTCTCCTTATACTTCTTCCAAAAAGATTGGATTTGTCCATGCAGTCTTACCATATCGGTCTATACATTCTACTCTGATATATGTTTCGGTTCCGTTCAGTCTGAATTGTGCTTTCATAACAGGCTGTTCGGAATCAAACATTACGGTTCTTCCCGCATTGACATCATTTCCGGCGATAAAATTCACCCGGCTTACCCGGCTGCATTCTACATATGCGACATCATCCCGGATTCCCCAGTCATAAATCTCCGGCCCGGAACTGGAATAATAATTTCCATCAATAATCGCCTGTACGATTTTTTCATGTTCCAGTTTCGGTGCTTTTACAACAATATAGCCGCCAAAACTGTCTTCTACCGTCCCGTCATTGTGATTGTCATCGGCTGCCGTTGCAAAAATTTTCTTCCCGTTTTGCAGCATCACATCCCAATGGATCGTATCGTATCCGGTGGCACTTTCATTTACTGTCCCATAATTATAGATTTCCACTGCCGTCAGTCCCTGGATATCGATAAATTCCTGTTCTCGTACTCTTGACCAGACCGGATGATTATAAATTGTGATACACCCATGGTCTTCCAGATCTTTCTGTAATTCCTGTCCTGCTTTTAGTCCGTCCCATGACTCATAAAACCTTCTGGAAGGATATGCTTCCAGATGCTTAAATGTTCCTTTCGGTGCATGTTCCTGCATTTCTTTTGTCCCCAGTATCCCGTGGATATGGTGAAGGCATTTTCTCCCCGGACGGCCTTTTTCTTTATAAAGCACCGCTTCCGCCTCGACTGCCGGCAAAATAATAAAATCCTCACTGTTTAATTCTTCTCGATAATCCGAGTACAGATCATGATCACTGATCGCCAAAAAATCATACCCATTTTCTTTATAAAAAGCTGCTGCCTCTTCCGGTGTCATACGTCCATCGGAATTCGTCGTATGGCAATGAAGATTTCCTTTATACCATTGTCCATCGTCCGTAAAACCTTTATAGTCCATCTTTTTATCCTCCTCTTTTTAGGTTGTGTAATCATACTGATACATATAGCCAAATCCCATGATTATATTATAAAACAGGCAGTCGATTTTGTAAAAACCAACCGCCTTTTACTTATTCCAATTTATTAAAATTCATCTTTTGCCTGCTTGATTTCTTCTTCCGTCACTTTGGCAACCTTCTGAATCTCTTCTGTGGACATTCCACTATTTAAAAGATTTTTGATAATCGTTAATTTTCCTTCCTCACGTCCTTGCTGTTTTAATTTCTCTAATGCAGTACACATACTGTCGACCTCCTTATTTTTTCCCATTTCCATGATCTCTCTGGACCCCGTCATTTTCCCTATTACCGAAAGCATTTCCGGACTCAGTTTCTCGTGTTCATACTTTTGCCGGATATCATCGATGTTCCCGGCAAAAGTCTTTCTGGTAATATCGAAAACAACTTCTACATCGTTGTTGTTAAAAAGGTATTTTCCAGAGTCCCGTACTTCCAACAGGTTCATTTTGTAATCCGAAAAAACGGCATCCATCTCCGGGTGCAGCCGGTCTTCCTTTTTCATTTTGCTTAAAAATTCTGCTTTTGTTTCCAGGTTCCTGTCCTTTTTGCGGCTTCGGGTGATCTCCCTGTATTCTTTCAGATATCCCAGGGAATCGTAGATCATAGTCCGAAGGGGCATGGCATAATGGACTTCTTCCTGATTTTCCACTCCCAGAATAACAAACTCCACACCATATGCCGTCTTCTTTACGATATCTCTGGTTCTTGTCAGGGTTTCCTTATAATCTTTCATTTCGATCGTACCGGAAACATCCGTGTCCATCTCAGACAGATTTTCTGGCCGTATCACTTCTTTTCCCTGAAAAATGACCGTGTTGAATAAATCTGCGAACCGGTCGTTTTGCCGCCAAAACTCTTTTTAACTGCAACTTATTTTTCTTCCATTATATTATTTCATCTGATCTGCCAATGTTTTCTTCTCTTACAGCTCTGCCATTTTATTGACGATTTCCTGATAAAATCCTTTATCATCTCTCCCTTTTTCTAATTGTCCTAAAAGAAGCCCGTCTTTCAAAAATAAAATCCTGCTGCAATATTTTCTACTTTTATCATTTCCCGCTTATTCATCTTTTCCCTCCACCTTTCGAATCACAAACCGTCCCAGTACAAATCCGGCGATCATTTGCAGGATGAAATATCCTCCCCAAAGCCATGCCGCGTTTTTCAAGAATCTTCCTATGATTTCCTGCGGATACATTCTTGCATGGAATGTTGCTACTGACAAACAGATGACAGCAAATACCGTGATCAGCCCCGGCAGCCAATAGAACAAATACACTTCTTTCTTTAACAGGCGGATTCGCTCATTTCTTCTCATGCCCATGCATTTCAAAAACTGTGCCCTTGATTGTTTTTCTTTTATTTCTGATTGTATTTTAATGTACATCCAAATGATGGAAGAAACCAGCATGATCAGGATAACAAACAGGTTGATAACCAACTTCATAAAATATTCTGTTTGCAGGTCCACGACCATCGATGCTTTGGAATAATAGCTTTTGATATTACTGTCATATCCGGTTTCCTTTTCATGATTCTTTTCCAGTACCTTCATCTCTTTCTCAATCGAATGGATATCCTTTTCTCCTGCATTCAAAAGCACAAGCTTTGTCGGTCCCTGCATGATGGATACCCCTTCGATCCGCATGGAAGGATCTTCAATAAATTCTCCTGTTTTGCTATCCGTAACTTTCCACAGTTCCTGTGCCTTTTTGAAATATTCATCGGAAAACACGACAAGGTTCTCCAGTTTTCCCTGCCTGAAACATCCGATCAGACTTCCAATCTCTTCTCCGACAACCGTGCGCCGTGGGAATTCCTTTCCCGGCCCATGCTTATTGTATCCTTCACATGGAAGCCCGATGTGTATAAACGGTTCTTTTTTCCCCAGTGCCCAGTCCAAAGGCTGTGCTTTTACGGAACGGTCCTGCTGATGTACAACATATATCTTTTCTCCGTTTTTATCCAATCCCAGTGGTTTTTTCTTATATTCCGGCTCTGCCAGTTTTTTCAGTTCATGATACGTTGTTTCCGAAACACCAATCTGCTGTCCCTGCGGGATCAGTTGCTCTGGGCTTTCCACATTCTCCGTTTTATCGGCATTGGAAACACGCACCATCGGAAATTCCAGTAATTCTGCATCATATTTCTTTTTTAACTGTTCAAAAAAGCTGTTATCCTGTTCCCCTGCAATACAGACAAAATCATACGGGAACAATGTTTCCAGTTCCTGTGCAACGGTTACGGATATTGCCTGAATCCCAAAGTAACCGACTGCACAAACATGAAAAACAGTTACCACCAGCAAATACCATGCCGTAGTCTTTGATTTGTGATAGCATTGGTTTCGCGTCATCAGGTTTTTAAGATAGGACGGTCGTTTTTTCTGTGCCAGAAGATATTGTGCCCCTCCGAATCGGATGCACAGATAAATTCCGGCAAATAATGCCAGCAGAAGATAAATACTTTCATAATTAAAAAGTTTACTGTAGCGAAGAACGCTTAATACGATCACCGCAATCCCGATAAGTAAAAAAGGAATCCTCCTTCGCGGGATTTTTTCTTTCTGTACATTTCTTGTAGATGCCTGAATCAGATTAAAGTCAGATAAGATTGATCTTGTTAAAAGAAGTACCGCCAGATAAACAACGGCAATCACTACTGTTCCTTTTAAAATCGTCGAAAAACCGATTTCCGAAAATACACTTTCCATTCCCAGTCTAAGTGAAACTATTTTTTTAAATATCAGGATCAGTCCGTTCCCAAGAAGAATGCCCAACAGATACGAACACAAAAAGCCGCAAAGAAATTCACACCCGATCATGAGATACAATGCCCGTTTACGGATACCAAGCGTTACAAAAATGCTGTAATACTTTGTTCTTTTTTTCAAATAATAAATCATGACAAAGGCCATAAGTACAAGTATACAGATCCCCATCGGAAGCATGGCGTTCCACATGATCGTTCCAAGGCCATGGTCAAATAAGAAATATTCCTGTCTGTGAAACCCTTTTAGCAGCTCATAAATCCCAAGACCGGAAAAAATAAATGTATTCGCAATCGTTCCGGAAAGAATATACAGACCAAATTCTGTGCGGCTGTACTTAAAGTTTTTCCATATGATATGGTAAAACAGGCGTGTATAATTTCCCGGAAAATCCAGTCTTCTTTTTTCTTCTTTTCTGGCTTCTTCGTCTTTCTTTTTATATTCCTCCCAATCGTTCTTCTCTCTCTTCCATGCATTGATCAGCCTTACCGAAAGACATTCCACGCCACAAAGGAGAAGTAAACATTCCGGTAAGAAAAACGCCTTCATATTATCTACAATGGCTTGAAAGCCTGAAAGATCTGATGCAAAATAAGCAATCAGTACAAAAAATGCAATAAAATCCAGTTTCTGTGTTTTCCTGAAAATACAGGCAAGAACATGCAAAACCAAAATAACCTGATAGATGATCATAATAAAATAATCCACAGTTATGATGAATCCTACACTATTATCCGGCAGGTGGATCGGATCATTGTTTGTCACGGTTATTCTACTACTCTCCCGGACCAGAGTATAGGCCTGGTGCATGGTGTAATCCGTCCCGTTTATGGTAAACCAGGGCAGGTGGATAAGTATGATACTGCCGCAAAGCAGTATAAGCGCCAAAATAATACGCGGTTTCCTTTTCATATGCTTTTCCCTCCAGTCTGAAATGATATTCTTTTTTAATTCTGTAAGTTTCTCCAATTTCAAACAAAAAGACTAAACATCCACTTAATTATTCTATAGCACCACAGGCGAGCAGTTGTTTTCTACATCTTAAACTTTACTATTTCTTTTTCATTTTTGTACTAACGAATATTACAATTAAAGATATCATTGCTATAACCAACATCAATATTGTATGCGGTAATGTTCTTTCTGACCCAAATAGTGACGCATTGCCACCTATCGTCATCGTATTTATGTAAAGTGCCAAACTAACACAAAGGTATGCTAAACTACATTTCAACTCTCCTAAATTTTTCTCATCATTTTCTCATATTTATTATATAAATATCTTATATCTGTTTTGTTGTATTGTCAATTATAATAAAATTCAAGAAAAATTATATTTTATTTCTTATAAAATCTGAATTTTTTACCATTTTTTCATTTCATATGCACTTATTTGGTAATACTGTTAGGGCTTGCCCATAGTGAATAAACTAAAAAAGACAGCCAAAATTCATTTCGTCTTTAGTTAGATACAAAATGCAACGTAGAGAGGAACCGTCTTTTTACCATCCTCAAAGCCAAAGTTTTTCGCAGAGAGTTTAATGTCATAAGCAGGTTTATACGTGTCCATATAAACCTTTAAGCTCTTTGCTCTGCTTACGGCAACGCCGAGTAAGCTGCCTGCCACAATGATGTGATAATCGGGTGCATCCTCACAAAAATATTTCAAACTTGTCAAAGCTCTTTCACAAAGCTGCACCTCATCGAATACAATCAGCGTTTTTTCCCTGACACCGTCTGCCTCGCAATGTGGGATAAAATCGGTATCAG
This sequence comes from uncultured Drancourtella sp., assembly GCA_937880845.1. Classification (GTDB taxonomy): domain Bacteria; phylum Bacillota; class Clostridia; order Lachnospirales; family Lachnospiraceae; genus Sellimonas. Next base: position 26,050 of record CALFLL010000016.1, on the reverse strand, counting down.
ATACTCAGGGCTGATGTTTTCCTCAAAGGTTTCATTCAGTCTGGGGTTTGTTTCAAAATTGAAGTATGCAACATTCTCATAGTGGGTGCGTCCAAATTCCAAAACAGAGTAAGTTTTTCCGACCTGCCTTGCTCCCTGCAAAATCAAAGGTTTGCGGTGAGCACTCTCTTTCCACACTTCTAAATACTGTGTAATCTTTCTATACATATAAGCACCTCCTTAAGGATACTAATCATAATATAGTACATATTCATGTAAAAATTAACGAATTCACACTCATAATTTGCATTAATTTACACGAATATATTTTAAAAGTTGACATAAAAATACACGAATGTACATAAAATGTTAATGAAGCAGCAAACTAAAAGAAGCCGCTGCCCTCTAAAAGGCAACCGCTCCTTTACACTCTACTCATCCCTATATGATTTGAAAAATTTCGACAGGCTGTCCAGGGTTTTCATCAATACCGGAATTTCTTCTTCCCTGAGAGAGGCTACAACCGCTTCTGTCATTTTCTTATGGAAATTTTCATGGTGGTAATATGCCTTTTCCCCTTTTTTTGTAAGACGGATATTTACCACTCTTCGGTCTTCTTCACTTCTCTCCCTCATCACGTATCTTTTATTCACAAGACTGTTCATGGACGTCGTCAGGGAACCAACCGTTATCTTTAATTTTTTTGCAATGGCAGACATATTGTTTCCTTTTCCAAGTCCAACCGCTTCTATAATATGCATGTCATTGTTTGTAATATCTTTAAATTCTTCCGTGATAATGGCTTTTTCTTCCAGCTCCCAAATTTCGTTGGACAAATGAACCAGTATCTCATTGATCAGCTTATACGTATCCACGCTTCTACTCCTTTTCCATTCTTCCCCTGAGTACCTTTCTTCTGTCTACTTATCCATCAGTGTTTCTATCACCTGTTTTACCGTTGTGATTTTGTTCTGTTCGTATGTATCTGCCCCGCAAAACAGGAGTGCCTGATCCACATCTCCCTTTGCTGCCGCTACCAGACGCTCCGTAATGCAATACGGGATTTCCGCCGGATTACATTTATGAAGACATCCTAGACATTTCTTCGGCGTAAACTTCTTTCCGCTCATGACTTCTTTCATAAACGGATTCAGGATTGCCCTGCCCGGCATCCCTACCGGACTTGTCACAATTTGAATATCTTCTTTTTCTGCCTTTAGATACGCCTCTTTATAGCGGATATCCGCGTCACATTCTTCTGTCGTTACAAAACGGCTCGCCACCTGAACTCCGTTTACTCCAAGTTCCATGGCCTCTTTTACTTTTTCCTTTGTATCGATTCCTCCTGCAAGGATCACCGGGATTTCCGTCTGATATTTCTCACCGTAGGATTTTACAGTTTTGAGTATTTCCGAGACTTCTTTTTTATATGTATCTTCATCATACCCTATAAGCTGCTCTTTTGTAAAGCCCAGATGTCCTCCTGCTTTTGGTCCTTCGATCACGACCATATCTGCCGTTCTTTTATATTTTCTGTCCCAATATTTTAAAATAACCTTTGCTGACTTGTCCGTAGAAACGATCGGTGCAATCTTTACATCAGATCCTTCCACAAATTTCGGAAGGTCTGTCGGAAGCCCCGCTCCTGAAATAATCAGGTCACATCCGATTTTTACCGCACATCTTACATACTCTTCGTAATGCTTAAGTGCTACCATGATATTAAATCCGATCACACCATCCGGTGCTTCGCTTCGTGCCTTTTTATATTCTTTTTCCATTGCCCGGAGATTTGCTTCAAAGGGATTTTGTTCAAAGTCATCTTCTTTAAATCCGATCTGTGCATTGGAAATGATTCCTGCCGCTCCTTCTTTTGCAACTGCTCCGGCCAGTCCTCCAAGACTGATTCCCACTCCCATTCCCCCCTGGATCAGAGGGATTTTTATTTCTTTATCGCCTAATTTAATTGGCGGCCAATTCTTACCCAATCTATATTCCTTTCCTACATTCTGCGAAATCTCTGATATCGCTTCTCCGTGAGCGCGTCTGTATTCATCGCCATGTAATCACATAAAAATTTTGCAAGATATTGATCCATAATGTCTGTCACTTCATGGAGATTTGATGACGTGAAATGCTCCGGCTCCGGAATTACCTTTTCTATGATTTCCATGCTTTTTAAATGGTTTGCCGTAAGTTTCATGACTCCTGCCGCTTCCTGAGCCTTTTTGCTGTCTTTCCACAAAATAGACGCAAACCCTTCCGGAGATAAAATGGAATAAATGGAATTTTCCAACATCCACACTTCATCTGCCGTTGCCATGGCAAGGGCTCCTCCGCTGCCGCCTTCCCCAATCACAATGGATAGGATCGGTGTTTTTAAAGCAGACATTTCATACAGATTTCTTGCGATTGCCTCGCCTTGTCCCCGTTCTTCTGCCTCCAACCCGCAGAATGCTCCCGGTGTATCTACAAAACAGATGACCGGGCGATGAAATTTTTCCGCCTGTTTCATCAAACGGAGAGCTTTTCGATATCCATCCGGAGACGGCATCCCGAAATTATGCTCAATATTTTCTTTTGTTGTTGTTCCTTTTTCCTGTGCAATAACCGTCACCGGCATTCCATGGAATTTTGCTATCCCGCCGATAATGGCTCTGTCATCCTTAAAATACCTGTCCCCGTGGAACTCCATGAAGTCGGTAAACAGCTCCCGGATATATTCACTTCCCACAGGACGTTCTTTTTTCCTGGAAATCTGAACTCTTTCCCATGAAGTCAGCCCTTTGTATGTCTGTCTTCCCGGTTCTTCTGCAAGATCACAAAGCTGCTGTCTTAACTCTTCTGTACGCCCTTTGTTCCTGTGCATATCCAAAATAGAAAACAGCACATCTTTCATTTCTTCCCGTTCTACGATACGGTCGATAAAGCCATGTTCCAGAAGAAACTCTGATTTCTGGAAGCCTTCCGGAAGCTTCTGCCCGATAGTCTGCTCGATAACACGAGGTCCCGCAAAGCCGATGAGAGCCTTTGGCTCTGCCAGAATGATATCGCCAAGCATTGCAAAACTTGCCGTCACACCTCCCGTCGTCGGATTTGTCAGAACGGAGATGTATAACAGTCCTGCGTCACTGTGACGCTTCAATGCCGCAGATGTTTTTGCCATCTGCATCAGAGAAACAATCCCTTCCTGCATTCTTGCCCCGCCGGAACAGGCAAAGAGAATCACCGGAAGTTTTTCTTCGGTTGCCCTTTCTACTGCACGGGTAATCTTTTCTCCTACTGCCTTTCCCATACTTGCCATCATAAAGCGTCCGTCACAGATTCCGATCACAGTTTCGATTCCGTTGATATTCCCTTTTCCTGTCACAACGGCTTCCTGAAGCCCTGTCTTTTCCTGAAGTGCCTTGATTTTCTCCTCATACCCCGGAAAACTTAACGGATTCCCGGATATCAAGTCTTTATCCCATTCCTCAAACGTCCCTTCATCCACAATCATCTCAATTCGTCTTCCTGCATGGACACGGAAATAATTATGGCATTTCGGGCAAATATAATAATTCTTTTTTACATCTTCCGTCACAATGGCAGACTTACATGCGTTACATTTCTTCAAAAGCCCTTCCGGCACTTCCGGTTTCCCTTGATTTTCAGAATTGATCACTATGTAATTTTTCCTGCTTGGTTTTTTAAACATATTTTTTAATTTCATGTCTTTTCACTCCTACAAGCGTTCGATGAATTCAATATCTATATTTCCGCTCTGATAATCCGGGTGTCCGATCAACTCATACTGATAATCCACATTCGTATCAATTCCTTCAATAATTACCTCACCCAGAGCACTTTTCATTTTCATGATCGCTTCTTCCCTTGTTTTTGCATGAACGATAAGTTTTGCCAACATGGAATCATAGTACGGCGGTACGGTATATCCGCTGTAAATAGCAGAATCGATACGCACTCCCTTTCCTCCCGGAAGATAAATATCCTTTATAGTTCCCGGTGAAGGTCTGAAGTTTTTTTCCGGATTTTCTGCGTTGATACGACATTCGATAGCATGTCCCGTCAACTTCACATCATCCTGTGTATATTTTAAATGTTCTCCGGATGCGATCCGTATCTGTTCCTTGATCAGGTCAATCCCTGTTACCCATTCAGTGACAGGATGTTCTACCTGGATACGGGTATTCATTTCCATGAAATAGAAATTTCCGTTCTTCTCAAGCAAAAATTCAATGGTTCCCGCATTTTCATATCCGGCTGCTTTTGCCGCCTTTACGGCAGCCTCACCCATTTTTTTTCTGAGTTGTTCATCTAAAGCCGGTGACGGAGATTCTTCAATCAGTTTCTGATGATTTCTTTGAACGGAACAATCCCGTTCTCCAAGATGTATGACATTTCCGTATTTGTCTGCAAGAATCTGAAATTCAATGTGCCGCGGACGTTCTACGAAATGTTCGATATACATGGTATCGTCACCAAAAGCTGCCTGTGCTTCCTTTTGTGCCGTGAGGAATGCAGACTCAAATTCTTCCGGAGTCTTGGCAACCCTCATTCCCTTACCGCCGCCGCCAAGAGCTGCTTTTACAATCACAGGGTATCCAATCTTTTCTGCTTCCAAAGCACCTCTCTCGGCTTCGTAAACCGGTTCCTTTGTTCCCGGAATAACCGGTACTCCGGCAGATATCATCGTATTTCTTGCTTCCGATTTGTTCCCAAGCTTTTCAATCACTTCTGCTTTCGGCCCGATAAATGTAATATTACATTTTTCACACAGCTCGGCAAACCGGCTGTTTTCGGACAAAAATCCAAATCCCGGATGGATTGCATCCGCCCCTGTGATCATTGTTGCACTGATGATCCGGTCCATGCTCAGATAACTTTCTGATGATGGTGCGGGTCCGATACATATGGCTTCATCAGCAAGCTGTGTATGAAGTGCTTCCTGATCTGCTTCCGAATAAACTGCTACCGTTTCAATTCCCATTTCACGGCATGCACGAATGATCCGCACTGCGATTTCCCCTCTGTTTGCAATCAATACCTTTTTAATCATATCTGCCTCCGACCTCGTTTTTGTTTCTTTTTAACCTACCATAAATGTCAGTTCCGCACTTACAACAACTTTTCCGTCTACGCTTGCAACCGCTTCTCCTATTCCGACAGGTCCTTTTGATTTTACCAGGCGTGTTTCCAGTTTTACTTTGTCTCCCGGAACAATCTTTCCTTTAAATTTACATTTATTGATTCCGCCAAAGTAAGCAATTTTACCTTTGTTTTCTTCTTTGCTTAAAATAGCTACCGCACCCACCTGTGCCAGTGCCTCTACCGTAAGTACCCCCGGCATGACCGGTTCCTGCGGAAAATGACCTTTAAAAAAGTCTTCTCTGAATGTCACACATTTGTATCCGACCGCAAATTCTCCCGGTTCATAATCTTCGATATAGTCAACAAGAAGAAACGGATGTCTATGCGGAATGATCTGTTCGATTTCTTTGATTCCTAAATGTTTCATACTTTCCTGCTCCTTATTTGATGCGGAATAACGGCTGTCCGTATTCTACGCTCTGTGCATTTTCAACCAGTACTTCTTCCACGGTTCCGTCAAATTCGCTTTCAATCTCATTCATCAGCTTCATTGCTTCTACGATTGCAAGAACCTGTCCTTTTTTAACCTTGTCTCCTACCTTCACATATGGCTCTGCCCCTTCTGCGGAAGCGGCATAGAAGGTTCCCACAAGCGGAGATTTTACCAGATTTCCTTCCGGTGCTGCTTCTTCTGTTTCCTGTGTTGTTTGGGCTGTCATTGTTGTTGCTTTTGCAGGTGCTGCCTGAACCGCCCCATCTGCCGCAATCACTTTTACCTCTTTTTCTTTTCCCATCTTGATGCAGACTGCTTCTGTTTCATATTTAAATTCTGTCAGTTTAGAATCCGAAACCGTCTGAATCAGTTTTAAAAGCTGTTCCAGTTCCATAGAAAGTCCTCTCTTTATTCTTCAAAAGCTTTGATCAACAGTGTTGCATTGTGTCCGCCAAATCCAAGAGAATTACTCATGGCATAACGTACTTCTTTTTCTACCGGTGCTCCGATGGCATAATTCAGATCACACTCTTCGTCTGCTTCCTTTGTTCCCATGGTCTGATGGATAAATCCTTCTTCCACGGATTTTACACAAGTGACAAATTCTACACCGCCTGCTGCTCCCAGAAGATGTCCGATCATGGATTTTGTAGAATTTATTACAACCTCTTTTGCCGCATCTCCAAATGCCGCTTTGATTGCTTTTGTTTCAAACAGATCATTGTGATGTGTACTTGTCCCGTGTGCATTGATATATGTCACTTCTTCCGGTTTTACTCCCGCTTCCTTCATTGCATCTGTCATGGCTCGCGCCGCACCGCTTCCGTCTTCAATCGGAGATGTAATATGGTATGCATCACCTGTTGCACCATATCCCACTACTTCTGCATAGATTTTTGCACCTCTTGCTTTTGCATGTTCCAGCTCTTCCAGAACAACAACGCCTGCTCCTTCTCCAAGTACAAAGCCATTTCTGTCTTTGTCAAACGGAATGGAGGCTCTTAACGGGTCCTCAGATGTTGACAATGCCGTCAGTGCCGTAAACCCTGCCACTCCCGTAGGACAGATGGCACTTTCTGTACCTCCTGCAAACATCACATCTGCATCTCCATACTGAATCGCTCTGAAAGCATCTCCGATGGAATGTGTCCCGGATGCACACGCCGTCACAACATTTGTGCATTTTCCTCTTGCCCCAAGCTGAATGGAAATGTTTCCTGCAGCCATATTCGAGATCATAAGAGGTACCATAAGAGGATGTACCCTGGAAGGTCCTTTTTCTACGATTTTTGTATATTCTCTTTCTACCGTCTGAAGGCTTCCAATTCCGGAGCCTACGATCACGCCTACACGGAACGGATCTTCTTTTTCCATATCAAGTTTTGCATCTTCACATGCTTCCAAAGCTGCCGCAACTGCATACTGTGAAAATGGCTCCATTCTTTTTGCCGCTTTGAAATCCATATGGTCTTTTGCTTCAAATCCTTTTACTTCGGCTGCGATTTTTACTTTATAATCAGAAGTATCAAATTTTGTGATTTCTCCTATTCCGACTTTTCCTGCTTTGATTCCTTCCCAGAATTCCGGCACATTGTTACCGATTGGAGTAACGGCTCCTAATCCTGTTACAACTACTCTTCTTTTCATACAAATCTCCTTCTACGCTTATTTACATTCCGCCATCTACACAGATCACTTGCCCTGTAATATATCCGGCATCTTCAGATGCCAGAAACGCTGCCGTTTTTGCAATGTCTTCCGGCTGGCCAAATGTTCCGAACGGAATCTGCGCTTTCGCTGTTTCTTTTACCTTATCCGGTAATACTTCTGTCATTTCTGTTTCAATAAATCCCGGTGCGATCGCATTTACGGTAATGTGGCGGGAGGCAAGTTCTTTTGCACATGCCTTTGTAAGTCCGATGATCCCTGCCTTGGAAGCCGCATAGTTTGCCTGTCCCGCATTTCCGTACACCCCTACGACAGAGGAAAGATTGATGATACGTCCGCCTTTTTGTTTCAACATCTGTCTTGAAACAAAACGGATACAGTTAAATGCACCTTTCAGATTGGTATTGATGACATCATCAAAGTCCTTTTCGGACATCTTCATAAGCAAGCCGTCTTTTGTAATCCCTGCATTATTTACAAGGATATCTACACGCCCATAGGTACTGATAATATTCCGGAACATTTCCTCACATGCGTCAAAATCAGCAACATTGCACTGCATGATCTCTGCTTTATTTCCTTCTGCTTCAATCTGTGCTTTCACTTCTTCTGCTCTTTCTTTGGAGCCATTATAATTCACGATCACCATGGCACCTCTTCTTGCAAGTTCCGTCGCAATCGCTTTTCCAATACCTCTTGATGCTCCTGTTACCACTGCTACTTTCTGTTCTGTCATATTTTATACTCCTTATATGTGTATATCGGTTTTCTGTCAGAACTGCCTACTGCAATTCTTCTGCTATCTTTTCCACATCTTCCCATATGCCCACATTGTACATTTTTACATTGCGGTCAATTTTTCTCATAAATCCTGCCAGTGTTTTTCCCGGTCCGATTTCAACAAAGGTATCAACTCCTTCTTCAATCATCCTGCGGATGCTCTGTTCCCATCTCACGGAAGAAGATACCTGTGCGGCAAGAAGATCTTTGATTGTTGTTTCATCCTGTACATATTCTGCCGTCACATTTGTAACATACGGGATCTGAAGCGGATGGATCTCTACCTGTTTTAATTCTTTCTGAAGTGCTTCTCCTGCTTCTTTCAAAAGCGGGGAGTGAAACGGTCCGCTTACATTTAAAGACACCACTCTTTTAGCTCCTGCTTCTTTTAATTTTTCAGAAGCTTTTTCTATTCCTTTTGCTGCCCCTGTAATGACAATCTGTCCCGGACAGTTATAGTTTGCCACCGTCACGTTTTCGATATCGCAGATCACGGCTTCGATCGCTTCCGCTTCCATTCCGAGAACGGCTGCCATTGCTCCTTCTCCTGCCGGAACCGTATTCTGCATGAGGATTCCTCTTTTTCTCACTGTTTTGATTGCATCTTCTTCGTTCATACCGCCTGCTACTGCAATGGCACAGTATTCTCCAAGACTTAGCCCTGCCGTAACATCCGGTCTGATTCCTTTTTCTTCTACCACTTTTGTCATTGCAAGACATGTAGTCACAAGAGCTGCCTGTGTATATTCTGTCAGATCCAGTTTATCGTTTTCTTCAAAGCAAAGAGCTTTCATATCAAGTCCGAGTATCTCGGATGCCTTTTCAAAAACTGCTTTTGCACTTGCACTGTTTTCATAAAAATCTTTTCCCATACCGGCTTTTTGAGCACCCTGCCCCGGATAGATGAATGCAATCTTACTCATAAAATCCAGCTCCTTTGATCAATGTATCTGTTTCGTTTACCAGTTTTTCAATAAATTCTTTACATGTCAGGATTTCCTTAAACATCGCTGCACTTTGGCCTGCCATGATGCTTCCGTTTACCGTATCGCCTTCTACAACTGCTTTTCTAAGTCCGCCAAGTGTCAACAGTTCGAGTTCTTCAAAGGAAGCTCCTTCTTGTTCTTTCTTTATGTATTCTTTTGCCATTTGATTTCTTAGCACGCGTACCGGATGTCCCGTAGAACGTCCTGTTACACGGGAATCAATATCTTTTGCTTTGATGACTGCATTTTTATAATTTTCATGCACCTGAGATTCCTCTGTTACGACAAATCCCGTTCCAAGCTGCATTCCTCTTGCACCAAGCATAAACGCTGCCGCCATTCCTCTGCCGTCTGCAATCCCTCCTGCTGCGATGACAGGGATATTTACGGCATCAACGACCTGCGGTACAAGTACCATGGTCGTACTCTCACCGATATGTCCGCCTGCTTCACATCCTTCTGCAACAAGAGCATCCGCTCCGCAACGTTCCATTCTCTTTGCAAGAGCCACGCTTGCCACTACCGGAATAACTTTTACTCCGGCTTCTTTCCACATCTTCATATACTTTTCAGGACTTCCGGCTCCCGTCGTTACGACTTTTACGCCTTCTTCCACGATGACTTTTGCCACCTCATCTGCATATGGACTCATGAGCATGATATTTACGCCAAACGGTTTATCTGTCAGTTCTTTTGCCTTTCTTACCTGATCTCTTACCCAGTCAGCAGGTGCGCTGGCCGCACCGATCAGTCCCAGTCCTCCGGCATTTGATACGGCTGCAGCAAGCTTGTGTTCTGCCACCCATGCCATACCTCCCTGAATGATCGGATATTCAATTCCCAAGATTTCTGTAATTTCTGTCTTCATTTCCATATCCCTTTCTCTTCACAGCAATCTTTTTTATCCGGTCGAATAGAGATTCGGCCGGATAAATGAAACCTGCTTATTTATTTAAGTATTCTACAACTTCACCGATTGTTGTCAGTTTTTCCAAATCTTCTGTCGGGATTTCTGTACCGTATTCTTCTTCCAGTGCCATAACCATTTCAAATAAATCTAAGGAATCTGCTCCAAGGTCATCTTTGAAAGATGTTTCTTCTGTTAATGTGTTGATATCTGCTCCAAGATTTTCTGCTACGATTTCTTTTACTTTTTCTAACATAATGATCTCCTTTTATCTTGTTTCATTTTTATAAATAATATATGTAATCCGGCTGTACCGGAATTTACCACTCTAAAATGGATGCCCCATATGACAGGCCCGCACCAAATCCGGCCAAAATAATCTTCTGTCCTCTTTTGAGCATCCCTTTTTGATTCATCTCATCCAAGAGGATCGGAACGCTTGCCGAAGAAGTATTTCCGTATTCTTGAAGGTTCATCGGGAATTTTTCAATATTTGTTTTTAATCTCTTGGCAACTGCCTCTACGATTCTTTTGTTCGCCTGATGCAGTACAAACCAGTCGATTGCTTCTACCGGAAGTTTGGCTTTTTCAAGTACTTCCCCAATGACCGCAGGGACACTTCTTACCGCAAACTGAAAGACTGCTCTTCCATCCATGCCGATATAAGTATCCTTTAATGCATCTGTCTTTTCCGGGTTGGACAAAAACCGAAGGAATTCATAGGTAAACCGTCCTTTACAAGTCAGGGCTTCCCCTTTCATTCCGTCGGAATGAGCTGCCTGGGGATATGCTGTCCCTTCTTCTGCTTTCAAAATTACGGCTCCCGCTCCGTCACCAAACAAAATACAAGTCCCTCTGTCTGTCCAGTCCACCATGGAAGAAAGAGTTTCGCTTCCGATAACAAGTACGGTCTTGTAAATGCCGGCCGCAATATATGCCTGAGCTGTCTGATACCCAAAGACAAATCCCGTACAGGCTGCCTGCATATCAAATCCTGCTGCATTGACTGCACCGATTTCTTTTTGTACAAGACATGCAAGACTTGGGAAAATCGTATCCGGTGTCGCGGAAGCCACCAAGATCAGATCAATTTCTTCCGGAACGACATTCCCGTTTTCCATGGCTCTTTTTGCTGCCTCTGCCGCCATAAAAGAAGTCGTTTCTTCTTTTGCAACATGTCTTCTTTTTACTCCTGTCCGTTCCCGAATCCATTCATCGTTTGTATCAACCATACCGGCCAGGTCATCATTGCTCAAAATTTTAGGCGGGATATAAGATCCCGTCCCACATATCCTTCCTATCATATGTTTTCTCCAGATTCTTTTAGTTTGAACTTAAAATACTTTGATATTCAAACTATATTACAATGAAAGTTTTCTGTCAAGAAGAACTTGTGTAAATTTAACCGATATTGTTATCTTTGTAGTATAATGGATACAGTATAATTTTATTAAAACAACAAACACTATCTCTTATTATCAGGTCAACTCTGCCGGAGGTGTATAAACATGGCATGTTCCGATCGTTCCAAATTTATAGAATATTGTCTGTTTTTTATCGGGATTTTTATGTGTGTGAGTGAACTATGGAAACAATATACTCTGACTTTTCGGATAAATGGCGGATATTATGACTGGTGGTATTTCCCCTTCCAACTTTGCTCCATTCCCATGTATCTGCTTGTTTTCTTTCCGGTATTCAGGCGTTCCCATATCAAGTCTGTCTTCTTTACCTTTTTGATGGATTATTCTCTTCTTGGCGGGATCTGCGTATTTTTAGACACAAGTGGTATGTACTATCCCCTTGCTTCTCTGACGGTTCACTCCTGGCTCTGGCATATCCTGATCATTATTGCCGGGATTCTGTGCGGAATTTCAAAAATGGCAGACTATACATGGAATGGATTTTTGCAGTCCGGTATGCTGTTTTCTTTCTTCTGTATCATTGCTACTTTTTTAAACCTTATAATAGGGAAAAAGGCACCCATCAATATGTTTTACATCAGTCCTTACTACGAGATGTCACAGGTGATCATTGCCGACATTACCAGACAATTCGGAAACAATGTACGGATTTTCTGCTATATTGCCGCCATTATTCTTGGTGCGGCTATCTTCCATCTTTTCTGGCGTCGATATCTTTTGAGAACCTGTAAGAAACATTGAAAATTTGTCTTGATTTTAAAAAAAATGTTTGCAATCTGTTTCAAGTTATGATATCATATCATTTGTCAAGCGGAGATGGCGGAATGGCAGACGCGCTAGATTCAGGTTCTAGTGAGGGTTTTCCTCATGAGGGTTCAAGTCCCTTTCTCCGCATCGGATAAAAGAGTTTCGTTCTCAATGAACGGAACTTTTTTTATTTTTAAAGTCTGTAAAATTAAAAGCGGCTATGTTTTACATAACCGCCTTATTTCTAAAAAAACTTTTTATTTTTCTTTCTGTTTCTGATTAAAAGAACTACAACACTTCCGCTGACCAAAACTACCAAAAATATAAATCCAATCGCAGCATGGTCTCCGGTTTTAACAGATTCAACTATATTCCCTATTGGGTTTTTATTTCCCGGTTTTGATGGCTTTGTATTTTTATGGACTCCGTCTGTCCACGTTAATACAAACGGACTGAATCCACTTTCCGGAATAAAGAACCGGATTCCATCTTCTGTTTTTTCAATTTCTACTTTTTCTTGCGGTGCCGTATAAACCGCTTCCTCTTCTTCCGCATTTCCTTTAATGCCATATTCTCTGTGAAGTCCTCTAAAATGGTACAGATCAAAATCCGTAGTTTCATCTGTTCCTTCCGGATACGGCCAGGTAACTACACTTCCTTTACTGGAAGAAACCCATAAGTTACCATCCTGATCTTGTACAAGATCCAGATATTTTGACTGATACTTTCTATTCTTCATGGATTTTCCTGCATCTTGTATAGCCTTTGCCACACGATCCTCTAAAACAAGATTTCCGGTATCTTCATTCGTGATATTGTAATACAAAATATCATCGAATAAGAGTGCTGTCTGGCCAATATTGATAATTCCCAATGAATCGTCCCCGTTTACCGAAATTTTCGAGCCTTCCGGTACATTAACAACAGCAAGACCATCGTCCAGTTCTTCTTTCTGTTTTTCCGTCAGTTTCACTTTTTCCACACTGTCGATTTCTTCTGCCTCAGATACAATCACTCCAAGCTGTTCATTGGATGTTTTATCCAACACATCTCGCACTGTCAAAACACCCTTACCAAATTCTACTTTTGTTTCTTTCCCTGTTTCATCGATTGCAGTAACAATACTTCCCATTTGTTTTGGTACTACATGGGCAATATCAAGTCCTGACTCGGTATCGTCCACAACTTGTTCCCATGTATCAGAAAGACTTAAATCCTCTTCTTCCTCGCCATATGTATATACAACTTCAAAAGGATATTCTCCTTTTGAAGTATCCCATGGTTGTCCATTAACTTCATAAGTAACATTTTCCGGAATACCTGTATATCTTGGCGTCGGGAAGCCATCCGTTTTTCCTGTCTTTTCATTTCCACCTGTATAGATTGTCAGGTCCCTTAAGCCAATAATAATACGCTCCTCATTTGGAATCCATTCGCTTTTAGGTTCGGCATGAACAAAATAGTCTTCATTCAATGGCATACTGACCAGAAACGGCACAGATCTCCATACTCCTTCCGATTCTGCAAGATCTTTTTCCTGGACAACCAAATATAATCCATCTTTTACATGATCAAATCTTATACTTCCTGTTTCATCGGTTGTTTCTTTTTCCCCTTTGATCCGGTTCATTCTTGCATAGTAATAAAGCTGTTCTGCGGTTTCTCTCTTTTGGGTATCAGCAATATGATCGAGGGAAATATCCGAATCGGCAAACTCCCCTTCCAATTTCCATTTTCCATTCTGCATAACTCCGACTTTATATAAAGTAAACTCTGCATTTGCAAGGGCTTCAAATTGATTCTCCTGTGCTTTTCTCCCATGGAAATAAATTTCTATAATCCCTGTACGCTCTGCCGCAAAAACTGTAACATTTCCCAGAATGATACTCAGAGCCAGCAAAAACACCAGGATTTGTTTTATCTTACTTCTTTTCTTCATCGTTTTTCAGCTTCCTTTTTCTTTTTCATTTTTCTCACTATCATAAATACAATCCACACAAAAAGCAGAACTCCAAACCCAATCAGCAGCACCTTAATCTCAAATGGTATCTTTATGCCATGTTCTACCATGTCCGGTTCTTTCCGGATCGCTTCTTCATAAGGAATCCTATGTCCGCGGATCAAAAGACGATGGGTATTTATTCCGTAAGGTGTACAGGTGACCAACGTTACATAGTCCTGTCCTTTTACAATTTTCAGTGATTCCGTTTCCTCCGGAAGAACTGTTAAAATCTGATCTACCTGATAGGCCAGAGTTTCATTTAAGATTTTAAGATAGAAAATATTTCCCGGCTCTATCTGATCCAAATCAGTAAATAACTTTTTTGAAGGAAGTCCCCGATGTCCTGTTAATATAGCATGAGTTGTTGCTCCGCCAATCGGAAGAGAAGAAGTTGATATATGTCCTACCCCTCTTTGCAGTACCTCTTCGGAAGTTCCATGATAAACAGGAAGTTCTACATCTATTTCAGGAATACGGATATATCCCATAACTCCCGCTCCATTCATATCCAGCAACGACTGATATTCCGGGTCTTCTTCTGCCGTTCCTGAAAAAGGATCGCTCATAATTGCCGGGTTTTCTGCCAGTTTCTCATTATATTCCCGTGCTTTTGCAAGCATCGCCTGTCTTTCCTCTTCTGATATCTGCTCCATCGCATCATCATAATCGGATACAATCCTGGAACTGTTTTTTTCATATAAATAATTACTGATGGTTGGATATAATAGTACGGAGAGGGCAACCAAAAGAATAACAAGCCGAATGATATCTGCAATTTTTCTGTTTTTTCTTTTTCTTTTCATTACGCTCTCCCTGCTATTATTATTTTGACAGGGGCAGTTTTCCTGCCCCCTGTCAATGATAAAGTCCTAATTCAAAATTAGTTTGCTTTTTTCTTTCTGCTCATTGCAAAGCTTACTGCCACACCGGCAATCAGAACAACACCAATTGCAGTAAAGAGAACGGTACCCATTCCGCCTGTTCCCGGAAGTAAGGAACCTTTTCTGTTTTCAAGATCTACGATCTGATCTTCTTCTACATCTCCCGGATCTCCAACGGTGATTGTATAATCACCAGCAGAAACACCTTCTTCTCCGGCTGTACCTGCGATCACAATCTTAACCGGATCAAGCTTATTGTATCCTTCCGGAGCACTTTCTTCCACCAGATAGTAGGTTCCTGCTTCCAGACCTTTTAACTGAAGGTTATATCCGCCGCCTAAATCAGTTGCAACAGTTGTCATGTTTGTTTCTCCTGTTGACTGATCTTCTCTATAGGTATAGACTCCGTTTGAACCGTCCACTTTGATTGCTGTACCTTCTTCAGTATCTTTTCTTAATGTGAAGACTGCTCCTGCCAGATATGTATTTGAGTCAGATGCTGTTTTATTTACTTTCAGATCATATGTCGGTACATACTCAACATCCGGCTCTGTTTTTCCTGTTTCGTCTGTTCCCGGATTATTACTGTACTCAATTTCAGCACTGTTGTGATTATCGATCACTGCATTGCTGTTTACTTTTGCCTGGTATGTAATCACCATATCCTTGCCTGCATATGCCTGATTGTCTTTTACAATCTGTGCAAGATCTACTGTCATTGTACGGTTATTATCCCCACTCAGAGTACCTGTTGCTGTATCCTGGGTTTCTTTACCTGTAATCTGTACTGTTACATCAACATTGTTGCTATCATTTTTTACAAAATCCAGTCCGTCTGACAGGGTATCCACTAATTTAAATACATAAGAGTCTGCTTCAAATCCGGTAATATTCGGAACTTTTGTTTTTACGGTAAAGTTTACAACCTGTCCGATTACCGCACCGGCGTCATTACCTTCATCTGTTACATCAGAATCCTTATCCACATCCGGAAGCTCACTCTTCATTGTGATTGTCACAGCTTCATCTCCAACAACTGTTTGTACTGCAGAGTTTACATTCGGTACATAGAACAGATAATAACCATCTTCTAAAGTTTCAAAAGTAGCAGTTCCACTTGTCGTGGTTGCAGTTGCTGTCGCATTATCTACGCCACCTACACTAGTAACAAAGCTATTTGCAAAGTCATTCATTTCATCTTTTTTGTTGCTGATTGCATTGTATACATCTTCTGCATCAAATGATTCTCCAAGACTTAATGCTGCTTTTAATGCATTGTTAATTGCTGTTGCACTATTATCCAGCGTGTAATCGTATACATCATTTCCTTTGCTTTCTGCATTCATCAATTTGAATGCATACACTGTGGTTCCGTCTTTTGCGTTTGTTACATTGACAGTCACATTGGAAGCTGCAAATGCAGTCAATGTCATTGCCATTGTCATGATTGCTGCCAGTAAAACAGCCATCATTCGTTTCATTGTTTTCATAATTTTCTCTCCTTTTTGTAACTTTTTTATTATTTATAGATATTCCGCATCTTCTCTCTTTTTCTCTTCCTGTATTCCATTACTGCCACAGAAAGAAGAAGCAAAATCCCTATCGTGTAAATCAATGTGGTTCCTGTTCCTCCGGTTTCGGGAAGTAACTTATCGAACCACCGTTTCTCATTGGTAATCGTCATACTGTAATGATAATCACCTTGATATTCTATTTTGGTTGTATATCCATCCAATGTATCTTCCGATACATAGTATGTGTAGTAATATTTCTGACCGTCGATTTCTTTATAAGCTGTATATTCCGGTCCTGACAGTATTTTTTCCCAGACATTCTCTGACTGATAGTCGGAACGATTTAAAACCACTTCCTGACCGAAGCTTTCATCCATTCTTTCTTTCCCGTCTGTATCTTTATAGCTTCTTGTAATATGCAGAGTAATCTGTTCCGGACGTTCCTTTTCGCTGTCATCCTTCCAGATTTTCTTAACCTTGAGTTCTACTGTATCCTTACACGGGTCTTGGATATCCGGTGGTTCTACTTCACTTCCATCCGGCGGTGTAACTTCTGTTGGCGTATTATTCATCAAGACTGCCATTGCACCGTCTTCCATGTAGATATTGGCCTCTTTTTGAACCGTTCCGTTGCTTAGTTTGGCATCTTTTAAGTCAGCAAACTGTTCCACTTTGTTTTCTGTCATATGGGTTATGGTATAGATATTCCATTCCTCATTAGACTGGAACTCACTTTGCAGTTCTTGGTTGCCTCTTCCAACCAACTTGTCATAAGCTGCATCCGATTCCCGATAAACCCGATACCGGTTTCCTTCTCCTTCGATTCCAAATACTGTGTTGAAATCCCATTTAGAATCCAAGTTCGTCTTTCCTGTAAAAGGTCCCGTCAAGTCCTTACTTCCGCGTACTACATCAGCAAATGTCATCTGGTTCTTTTGCAGCAGTCCTTCGTTATTTAACCCTACGAATCCTCCGGCAATTCCAAGTTTGCCGGAACCGTTTTTATCATTTCCGGCTCCTCCGCCATACACATCGTATCCTTCCGGTATCCCGGTAACCGTACATTCCCGAATCCTTGTACGGTTTGCTTTGATCAGCGAAATATTGATTTCATTGTTCAAATCCTCATTACTATCAGCGATGCTTCCATCATTTCCACAGTTGATTTCAATCTTACTGTCACCGATATAAATCGTAGCTAATTGCTTATCTTTTGCCAAAGCAATACTGATGTCCAGTCCAAGCAGATTCAAATGGATCAGATCACCGTCATATAATGCATCTACGGTAATCAATCCCAGATTGATACGGATCACATTTCCTTCCTGTAAATCTTCCAGCCATAATGCCTGCAAAATTTTGTCCAGCAATGTTATCAGTTGATTTACCAGCCAGGAATCCGCCTTGATTTCTGCCAGATACGCAAAGCTTGTTCTTCCGGCAAAGTCTCCTGCAATTTCCTCACTTGCCACCTGTTTCAAATTTGTGACTGTATTATTGTCTAATTTTGCCAGATCCGCAAAGCCGGCAAAACCTCCAGCAATTTCTGACTTCTGTTTCTGATTGACTGTATTTTTACTGGTTACGGTAAATCCCCCGTTCACTCCTGTAACCTTGGAGTTTTCCACATGAGAACCAAAAGTATCCAGCACACCGGCTCCTACACCAAGGAGTTCTCCAAAGACACCAAGCTCATCCAAATCAACGATACCGCTTTTTCCAAGATGTCCGATAAACCCTCCGGCATAATTCAGTCCGTTTACTTCTCTTAGATTCTTTACTTCAGATTCTTTTACCGAACCATTTAATAACGTTCCTCCAAAGCCTCCGGCATTTCCGGTATAAACCGGATCATTGACATATTCGGTTTCTTTTCCATCTCTTGCCCGAACTTCTGCACCGGATTTTTCTGTTCCGGATACGCTGGAGTGATAGATATAAGTCCGGAACGCATCCAGCACATCCGCAGAACCGAGTTTCAACAAGTCTTCTAAAATACTGGTCGATCCATCCCCGCTTATTTCCGCGACGGCAGATACATCTGCAAGACCAAAGAAACCTCCGGCATGTTCCCCTCCGGTTACGCTTCGCAGGTTTTCCACATGAGCTCCCATTTGAACATCCTCTGTGTTTCCGATAATTGCTCCTTTCAGTTCACCGGCAAAGCCTCCCGCTGCTTTGGCATATTTTGTGTTTTCGCTTCCATCCGTATATGCTCCGTTGATCGTAATTCCATAGGAGTCCCAGGCTTTTACATCTGCGGCATATACGGTAGATAATGTTGCGTTTAATACAGAAAGTAAATCTCCGGGACTTCCAATCAGTCCTTGCAGCAATCCTCCCAGAAGTCCTTCGCTGCTTGCAGTGTCCAATGCTACCGCACTTCCCGGATCAATCAGTCCTGCAAACCCGCCGACTGCATTGGTACCGTCAACCCTTCGCAGATTTGCCACAAAGCATCTGTCATTGTTTGGATCTGGTTTTGCATCCGTTGCAGCTCTTCCGGTGACTTTCTTTACCTCCTGATTTCCCCAGATCTGCCCACCTGTCATATGCCCGACAAATCCTCCGGCATAACCGACTTTTTCTACTTTATCAGATCCTGCCCTCTGAGGAATTCCGGTTGACTTCACCGACAACCCTGACTGATACCCCGTAATATCGGAATTTTTGATTACCGGTACAAACGTCTGTACTGCATTGATAGACCCGGTAATATCAAGACCAAGCAAATTCACTCCGCCTACCTCTGCCACGCCGCCGGTCAGCATTTCTCCGGCAAAGCCGCCGGTGCTTCTATACGCCGTTACATTCTTGGCATCCCATGCATGAGCTTCTGTAATTTCACCGCCTTGCATACGTCCTACATAGCCGCCGGAAACACCTGCCTGCATTGCAAGACTGCCTGTTTCGGTCCGTCCGGACTTTACATTGTATCCATAAGCATAATTCTTGATCAGCTCATCTAATTCCTCCTGAGATTCAACCGGTGTTGTAGGGAATTGCGGTCCATAAACGCCTTCACTTCCGACAGCTTCCGCCCACTTATTCCAAGTGTCCATATCCATATTTCTCAATGGTCCGTAAACTGCAGTATTCTTTTCCGTTGGATATACAGCCTGTAAAAGACTTAACACATTTCCCAATTCGAGCACTCCAAATAACAGACTGATATTTCCGGTGCCTGCTAAGTCTGCATTTTCCATCAATCCCGTAAATCCTCCGGCAAATTCTCCGCCATACACGGAACGTAACCGGACAACCGCACACTCTGTATTTGTTCCTCTGATTCTTCCGCCATGATTATAACCGGCAAAGCCTCCGGCCATTCCACGACTATAAGATGAATCCGTAACTCCTTGTGCTCTTACAACACCTCCGCACGGAATTGCTTTTGTCTGGCTATCTTCAATAATAGGAATAAATGCATTCACTAAACTTGCCAGACTTCCATTGGGATCTATCAGCCCGTTTAAAATATCTGCATTTTCCAAAACTGCTGCTACGTTACCGGGTTCCATCTGTCCGACAAAGCCTCCGGCCATCTCCTGACCGACAATGTATTCAAAATTTTCCACATTACAGTTTGTTATCCGGGAACCGGAATTTTCTCCGGCAAATCCCCCGGCTTTTCCTATGATATGCCCTGAGGAATCCTTCCCATTGGCTAATACGGAAAATCCTCCGACTGCACCGGTAACATTTGAATTTTCTATAATTGTCGCAACCATGTCCACGGCACTTAACAAATTGTCCAGACTCAATAAATCTCCAAGCAGTTTCAATCCTCCGCCAACTGCTGCGGCAGAGTCAATATCTGCACAGCCGATATAGCCTCCGGCATATTTTCCCGCTTTTACCGCATAATCTGATTGGTCATTAAAATAAGAATCTCCATGAAGTGATTCTAAACCGTCACCCGGCGGACTTACTTTCGTATGTTTTAAAGAAGTGACATTACAGTTCTTGATCCTGACACCACTTCCTGCTCCTATGTATCCTCCTGCACTGCTGTCATGATTGGTTGCCTCAACTGTAAATCCTGACTCAGAGGATTTTACTCCGGCAGATATAATTACTGGAATATATACATCAAGAACATTCAGCAAATCTCCGATATTGATACTTAAAACTCCATCCAACAGTTTTAAACCGTCAGAAGATGCCAGAGCACCGGCATCTGCTTTTCCCGCGAACCCACCGGCATAAGATTTTCCTTCTATCTGTTCCAGTCCGTACACTGCATATTTCTCCTGCAATTCACTGTTATCTACCTGTCCGCTTTGCATTTCCCCGAAAAAGCCTCCGGCATAATCAGCCTTAACCTGCGGGACTTCGTTCGCTAAACAAAAAGCGACGGTAGTGTTTATATATTTGGGTGTTAAATATGGAACTAAATCCAACAGCCCGCTGACATCTACAATTCCGGGAAGTTTCAGTGCCCCATCTTCGTCTTCCTGTGCCAGACCTGCCAGACCGCCTGTGTGGCTTCTTCCTACAAATCCTCCAGCATAACTTTCTTTATCTTTTCCATCTTGAGCATAAACCTGCTTAAGATTTATCACACTGGAATCTGTGATTTCCACACCTTCTGCTTCGGAAATAAATCCTCCTGCAAGAATGGATTCGCCTTCCGTTATCTCAACCTGTCCACTGGCTTTGATGACTGCACCATTCTCCGTTCCGCTCACAGATACCTTCGAAATTTTGGTTGCAACACCGTCAACCAGACTTAATAAGTTGTTAACTTTGATCAGTCCTAAGCCCAGTAAATCCAGACCGCCTTCTTTTGCGAGGCTGCCTGTTCCTGCCCTTCCGGCAAAACCTCCGGCATAATTTCCGGCAGTCACAGACTGAAGACCTGTAATCTCAATCTGAAACGCTGTTCCTCCAAGCATTAGACCAGCTCCACCGGACGCATATTTATTCGATGCTTCAATTTGAAGATTATCGCCACTTAGATGTATATTTGACACACTAAACGGTAGATAACTTCCAATTCCCAGTGTATTGTTTAAGACACCAATTGCATCCGCTGTGGTAACTGCCCCTGAAATTCCTCCTGCATAATTCTTTGCTTTTACAGAGGTCAACCCCTGTATCGTATTTTCAGTAGATTCGGAAGATATAATCTGTACACCATCTCCCTGTCCGATCAAGCCTCCTGCATAATCTGTAGTTGCCTGAACGCAAAAGTTTGTTCCACTGACAGAACTTCCTTTTATCTCCGAAGGCTGTGCACCGCTTAAGGAAAGAAGCACACCTAATTCTTCTTCCTTTTCCGAAGCAAGTAACTCCGCTAATAATTTTGATACCGATTGCAGCAAAGTATGATTTTGTTCATCTTGCGAACCCACAGCCATTCCATAGCCCAACGTAGCTCTTCCAGAAAAACCGCCGGCATATTTATTGGCTTTAATCAGTTTCACTCCCGTGACATTTGAGCCGGTATTGCTGCTGTTTGCCATTACACCGTTAAATCCTCCGGCATAACTGTCTGTCGCTGTAACTGAAAGATCGCTTCCCTCTACACGACAATTGGTTTGTGTGGAACGAATATCGAATGTTTTGATTTCCGCTCCCACATCACTTAGCAATCCCTGAACCTGCGCATCTTTTTCGATTCCAGCAAATCCTCCAGCTCCGATATCTGCCACTACATTATTCAAGCCGATTACCGAACAGTTACTCATGTCTGTTCCTGTCTGGCTACCTACAAATCCTCCATTATAGTGAATAGGATTTTCTTCTGTGCCTGTTATTCCGATTGTCCCTGTTGCCAGAGAAACACTGCTGTTTTGAATTACTGGCTTATAATAACCATTTAGGAATAAATTTCCAAGAGGAACATCATTTTTCAATAAGACAGTAATCAGATCGCCCAAACCTACTGCCGGAATAATATTCAACAAGGTTGACAGTAACTCTACGATTCCCCCTGTCACACCTCCAAGGAAATAAGTTGCTTCCCCTGATGTATATCCCACAAATCCTCCGGTCATTCCCTTTGCATTCGTTACAGAGGCATTTGTTACTGTACAGTTTTCAACAGAAACATCTCCTACAATACGTCCCGCAAAACTTCCGGTCGCAAACATATCCGGACTGGTTTGTTTCAATGCCAATAAATCTTTAATGACATCTCCCAGTTTTAAATCTCCGATTACCGGAACCACACCTTCCAGAATTCCGCTTATCAGGTCTAAAATTCCACCTAACAATCCACCCAACAAATCCAGCAGACCTTCTACCAGAGAATCCGGATTATTATCTACTTCCGTGGATGAATTATTGACTGTAACCTGATCTAAATGGAGATTTTTTACTCCCGCTTTCCCTGCGGACTCAAAACCTGCATCCCCACTCTTTTTCAGTTCATTGGAAATCGTTCCGAAAAATCCGATTCCGCTGTCTTTTTGAAAATCTAGTTTTCCCTCCTGATTCACATGGATGTTACTGATGGTTGGCACATTGCCCTCAACCATATTTTTTCTTCCTTCTATCTTTCCGGAAAGATGAATTGGTTTCCAATCCTCATCTTCTCCATTGGAAAACGAACCGGAAGATAAGTCGATGTCCCGGAAGATAATGTAATTGGCATCCGGAGAATATTTTAATGATTTTAATTCATCACTTGCTTGCGATAAAGAAAGATAGCTTTGAGCATTGGTTTCATTAAATTCCTTATCCACGATAACAATATCATCTGTCCGCTCACCGATAAGACCTGATAAAATGTCTCCCAATATTGGTATATCAAACAAAGGCCCTAATAATGCATGCAAAATATCACCAAGCAGTTCTCCCAGCGGTCCAAGCAGTTCTCCAACTAATCCTTCTTTATCATATTCGATATTCATTAAACCATCTGTTTTATTTGTATTTTCATCAGAAAAATAGATGAATTCTTTTTGTTCAATCCCATTTTCCCCAAAAGCTGCCCCTTCTTTTAAATTGAAGTCAGCATCACCTGGGTAATACGGGGTATATGTTATTTTGTCATCCCACGGCCAAGGCAGGTCTACTTTAGATTTCACATACAGCATTGGAGTTACTTGAATATATTGGTTGCCATTTTTTTTAGGATCTGCATCTTGTCCAATTGCTCTAAGCTGCCATTCATTTCCAATAAGTATATATGGCTTACTCTCTCCTTCAACTTTGGCATAAACCTGACCAAGATAATCACGTCCTCCAAGCTGCCCCTCATCTACCTGCGCCGTTGCTTCTTCTTTAATCTTCTCTGCTTTCAGTTCCGGCATCTGCTCCGTAAAATTCTTACTCAGCACATATCGATGTTCTTTACTGTATGTAAGGTAATCCTGTGCAGCCTCCATACTATTATCTGCAGGCTGTCCATTTTTATATAATAACTGCCCTATTCCAAACTCCGCAGCCACCATATCCTTGGACATAACCGGTTCTTCTTCTGATTTCTCAGATGCTATCGTCAACAACTGATAATTGTGATAAATATAAATACTGTCATGTTCTTGATCATAAAGTCTTGCCGACTCATTCACCGGTTCTGAAATAAACTTTCCGGTAAATCCTTCAGGCAATGACCAAAGATTTTGAGTATCAAGTTCAATATCATTCATCAACTGATATTGTGCATTTTTGCTGTAAGTAATAACCGTTCCGTTTTCTGTAATTTCATGACCGGTTCCAAAAGTATTTTCTTTATCATCTGTTGTCTTAACCGGCTGCCCTGAACCGATGGCCCTTAATTGCTTTAAATGATAAATTTTAATGATTCCGTTCTGATACACATTACAGCCATCCGTTTTTATTTCGGCATTTTCTCGGATTGCATCTTCCTTCTGAGGTTTTTCTTCTCTCTGTACATCTTGCCTAATTTCTTGATTCTCTTTCTTCTCTTCTTTCGATTTATTTTTCTGTTCCTCAGAACTTATCGTTTCTTCTGCTTCAGCGTTAATGTTTTCCATAACAGAATCAATGTTTTCGTCCAAAATTCTCTCGTCTAAATCAGATACTGTCTTAGAGGGTTTTTCACTCTCTATCGCATATACAGGAATGCTTTGTGACAAAATCCCTGCACATAATATCCATGCCAGGATTCTATGCCACTTTTTTCGCTTAATCCATCTCATCCTCTTTTATCCTCCTGCCGTGTCTTCCTTGATTCCGGTTCTATTTTTTGATTAGTCTGAATAATCAATCATATCCTGAACAGAAATATCTCTTGCCTTTCCTAAAAATTCTCGTTGTAAATTACAATAAAACTTTCTTACCGGACATTCTAAAACCGCATTCCTGCTACAGTATTCATCTTCTTCCAGGCATCGGTTAATGTTGATCGTATTTTCCGTTGTTTCCAGAATATTCAACAATGAAATCTCTGAAAGTTCTTTTACTAATTCATAACCGCCTCGATTCCCGGAAAAAGAAACAATGATATCTTTCTGTTTTAATTTATTTAATACTTTTAAAACATAACGTTCCGGAATTGCCATATCTTCCGCAATTTCATATGCTGTTTTTCTATTTTCTTTTTTTCTTAAACATAATAATATTCTCAGTGCATAATCCGTTGTTATACTTAATTGCATACTTAGTCATTCTCCATTTATCCCTGCCAGGTATAGTTCAAAATAAAACAACATAATTCCAATTATGTTTTCATTCTTCTAACATTTGCATCTGATTTAACTGTTTTCGATAGGTTTCTCCTGTGTTTGCAGTATAAATCCGTGTTACATTTAAGCTACTATGTCCCAAAAGATCCGCAAGTCCTGTAATATCCTTAGTACACTGATAATAAATTCTCGCAAATAAATGCCGCAGATTGTGAGGAAAAATTTTTTCTCCCGCAATGCCTGTTTTTTCTTTTAATCGTTTCATTTCTTTCCATATCACACTTCTGTCTTTTGGTTTTCCTGTTCCGGAAACAAATATGATTCCCTTTTTGATTCTTTGTTCTTTTGCAAAATGAAGTAACTGTTTTTGCACCACCTTAGGAATAAAAATTTTCCTGTATTTTCCCTTGTTATAAATCTCAATCTTTCCGTTTTTCACATGTTCTACCGTAAAAAATTTCAATTCACTGATACGGATACCGGTAGCTGCTATGGTTTCCATCACCAGTGCCAACCACTCTTTTTTACTTCTTCGTGCTTCCCGGACAAGCCGTTGAAATTCTTTTTTGGTCAATTCTTTTTCTTCAGGTAAAAAAAGTTCTTGTTGCATTTTTATTTTTCTGAGTTTTAAACAATCTGCATTTAAAAAAGACAAAAAACAGTTGATTGCCGCAAGAACGGAATTTACACTACGGACCGCATACTTGGAAACCAGATATTTTTTATAATCTAATAGTTTATTTTTACTTATAGTTTTGTCTTTTTCCAGATAAGCCAAAAATCTTGTTACATCTGCCGTATATTTTCTAATTGTGGCTTCTGAATTTTCTCTTTTATAAAGGAATTCAGAGAATTCTATTATATTTTTCTCCGAAATATTTAACTTTAGTTCTTCCATCTTTATCCCTCCAAATACTCATAATATAAATCATGACCACCGGCTAAGCCGGTGGTTTGCTCTGCCCCTATAAGGGGCTT
>CALFLL010000015.1 GCA_937880845.1 uncultured Drancourtella sp. | reverse complement strand
AAGAGGAAGCGGCATCGGTTTAATATAGCAATTATTTATTATTCGCTGTACTAGTCGAGTTTGATATGAAGCTGGCAACAGTGCAGGCAGCAGATGAATTTTAAAGAAATGGCGTAAAATAAGGACTTCTGAGAAATCGGAGGTTCTTTTTTTGTGCGATTTTTTGAGGGTAATTGCATGGCTCTGTGATGAAAAATTTTCTTTGAAAAAAAGTTGTTTCTACCTTTACATCAGGAGGTGATATGAGTTTTATAGGACCGAGACCCAATTTACCGAGTAAAAAATATTCCGAAATGACAAAAGATGAGAAGAAACGTTTAAGTGTTCGGCCAGGAATTACAGGATACAGTCAGGCATATTATCGAAATTCGATTTCTCAAGACGAGAAATATAAGAATGATTTGTTCTACAAGTTTTTTAATCACCTTAAGCTTCTTTTTCGTAATAATCATCTGCATTGATTACAAGAAATGGTTCTTTTACTTTTCCTTTGCAGCTTAAAATAGCCTGTCCGGTTCCCCATGGTTTGGTACGTCCCGGAAATTTTTCCTGATATTTTTGCGGAATATCGTCCAATTCCTGGAAAGCATATTCTACATGGATCTGTTTTTCGATTCTGTTTCCGATCACTTCTTTAAAATCTTTTTCCAAATCTTTTCGGATTACGAATACAACCTTATCAAGAATATAGAAAAAATATGATGATAATGATTATTAAAATAAACATTTTTTCCTCCTTGTTTCCTCATTAATAGTATATACATAGTATAAGTTTTAATGTATTAGGTGCTCAAGTGTTACACTCGATTTATAGTTTAGAAAGCATTCTGCAGAACAGCAATATAGTGTAAAGTGGATTCAAAGCATTTCGAATTGATTTAATTTTTTTATTTTACTTGACAAAGAACACATGTTCTGATACATTAAAAGTCGTAAAGAACATATGTTCGAATAAATCGCGATTAGAAATTTTTAGAAAAAGGAGATAGTAATGATGAAAGGGATTCATGTTCATTGTCCAACACCAGGCTGTAGAAACAAGAGGCTTTTTGATGATGTTTCTGCGACACAGGGAATTATCATGATTAAATGCAGTCAGTGTCATAAGGTTGTAGAGATTGATTTAAACCAGGTGGCACGTGGAAAGCGTTATCTAGGAGTGACAGATAATGGAATATAGAACTTTGAGTACAAAATGTCCTAAGAGACGAAAGTGACCGGAGTTTATATCAGGCTGAGTGTTCTGATATGGACTCCGGTTTTTTATGAAATAGTAATTTAGAACAGAGCATAGGTAATGTGTATGGAAAAACGGAATATGTTACAAGTGAATCAAAAAGTTTTTCTTCTGGGGCAATAGAGTTAGAACATAACGGTGCATATGTAGCACGTTTTTATGTTTCATGGGATCTGATCGATGGATTCGATGAACTAGGAAATGAAAAATTGAATCATAAGTCATGGGAAGGCAATGGACAAAATAAGACAGCAGGTTTTCGAACAATTATACAGCTACCAGCAAATGCTAAAAATATCCAGGTAAAAGCAGAAGGAGCAACCGGATTGGTTTGGGATAAATGGCATACATCGGTCAATACTCCCCCAATGCCACTTGTTCAAAAGCGTAAAATTTTCATTAGTGGAACAACTTTAAATCAAAAAGGGAAAATAGAACCTCAATTATAATAACGATTGTTATTAAAGGAGAGAACGAAAATAAGTATTCCTTCTCTATAGGACAAACAGTCACATACAAAGGAAGTATGGGATATCTGTGGAAGAATTTCGGAAGAAATTGTCATAAAAGAAAGACATTTTGGAACAAATCTGATATAATAAAAAAGACAGCTGATTGTGCAAATGCTTGAAGAGAAACAGAAAGTTTAGAAAGGGACAACGAAAAGGGAAATGAAACGTTTATTGATTTTAGGTGCCGGAGGATTCGGACATATGATCCAGGAAACGGCACATATGCTTGGATATGAAGAAACAGTATTTTTGGATGATGCGGCAAAGGATGACAATGTAGTAGGAAAGTGCTGCGATTATCAGGAATTTGTTTCAGAGTATGACGAAGCGGTAGCAGCGCTTGGTGATAATACGACACGTCTTTACTGGACAGAGAAACTGATGGAAGCGGGATATCAGGTACCGGCCATTATTCATCCGTCTGCAACCGTAAGCCCAAGTGCAAAGATTGGAAGCGGAAGTTTTGTTATGCAAAGAGCCGTTGTAAATACAAATGTAGTTGTGGAACATGGAGTACTGATCAACAGTGGAGCAGTAGTGGATCATGATTCTTATGTAAAATGTGGGGCACATATCGGATTAGGAAGTGTAGTAAAGGCAAACTGTACCATTGAACAGCGTATGAAAGTTGGAGAAGGACAGGTTATCTTTTCTACCAGAAGAAAGATCGACGGAGTGGATGATCAAAACTTAGAAGATGCGATTTATGCGTTTGGATTTGGACCGAAGTGCAGTTATGTGAAAACATATGGCGAGGGACATATCAATGCAACCTACGCATTATATATGCCGGGAGAAAATGGGGATGAGCGCTCCTACATATTACAGAAGGTAAACAGTAATGTATTCAAAGATCCGGCTGGGGTGATGGAAAATATATTTGGAGTTACTGAATATTTAAGAGGTGTGATCCGTGAAGAAGGCGGAGACCCTGATCGGGAAACTTTGTTTTATATCAAAACGAAAAACGGTTGTACCTATTTTGAAGATAATGACGGTGAACCATGGAGATGTTCAAACTTTATTGAAAATTCGGAATGTTATCAGTCCGTAGAAGATCCGGTTCAGTTTTACCAGTCAGGAAGCAGTTTTGGACATTTTTTGAAGCAGTTGAAAAATTATCCGGCTGAAAAATTAAAAGAAACGATTCCGGATTTTCACCATACAGTAAAGAGATTTGGAGCATTTCAGGTTGCATTAAAGCGTGATTTAAAAAACCGTGCAGCTACATGCAGGCCGGAGATTGATTTTGTTTTGGAAAGAGAGAAGGACTGCGGTGTACTTGTAAGTAAACAGGAAGATGGCACATTGCCGCTTCGTGTGACACATAATGATACTAAGTTAAACAATATTTTATTTGATGCCAAGACCGGAAAAGGACTTTGCATTATTGATCTGGATACCATTATGCCGGGGCTTGCAGCTAATGATTTTGGAGATTCTATCCGTTTTGGTGCCGCTACGGCAGCAGAAGATGAGAAAAATCTGGATCTGATGCATTTTGACATTCATCTTTATGAATTATATGTCAAGGGATATCTGGAAGAAACAAAGGATGTTCTGACGGAGGAGGAAATCAGGAGCCTTCCATGGGGAGCAAGACTGATGACATTAGAGTGCGGTATCCGTTTCCTGACAGATTATCTTCAAGGTGATACTTACTTTAAGACAGAATATCCGGAACACAATCTTGTTCGTGCAAGAACACAGTTTAAGTTAGTGAAAGAAATGGAAGAACAGTTTGAAACTATGCAGGAGATTGTTCGGAAATATATGAAATAGTATAAAAAGGATACCGTTTTGTGAGAAAAAAGAAAGGTTCATAAAGCAGGTATCCTTTTTGGTTTAGGGGAAATGATATATTTACTGGCATGAAACGATGGAAAATGATATGATAGAAATAAAAGTGAATAAAGGAGAAAAATTATGGATATAAAAGAATTGAGCGAAAAGACGGGATGCAATTTGGAAGCGGCACTGACAAGATTTGGGGGCATGGAAGCATTATATGTAAGACTTCTTAAAAAGTTTTTGGAAGATCAGTCTTTTATGCAACTGAAAGAGGCGGTAGAACAGCAGGATATGCAGACGGTGGAACATGCAGCACATACGCTGAAAGGAGTAGCAGGAAATCTTGGCCTGGATGTACTTCAGGATTCCAGTGCAGAAATCGTACAGGCTGTAAGAGAAGGACATTCGGAACAAATAGAAGAATTGTTCTTTAAATGCAGCAAGGACTATGACAGGATCATGGAGGCAATCCGAGAAGTGCTGTAAAGACCGGGATAAAGAAGGAAAGAGGTAACATAAAATGGAAAAAATACAGCCAGATACTTTGTTGGAACATTCAGCTATTTTAATCGTGGATGACAACGAAATTAACCGTTTGATTCTCCATGAAACATTTCGGGGTGAAAAAGCAATTTTGGAAGCCGAAAACGGAAAAGAAGCACTGGATATCATTCAAAGTACGGAAAATAACATTGCGGCTATCCTACTGGACATACAGATGCCGGTTATGGATGGATTTGAATTGCTGGAAATTTTACATGGACAAGGATTGACCGGTAAAATACCGGTGTTTCTGATCACTGCTGACGGTTCTTCTCAAAATATGGAAAGAGGATATAATCTTGGAGTAATGGATATCATCGAAAAGCCGATTGTTCCATATTTTGTAAAAAAGAGAGTAGAAAGTGTAATGGAGTTATTCCTGGCGAGAAGAAGACTTAGTAACGTGGTAAACATACAGAGCATGCAATTGGAAGAACAGGAACAGGAGATTTATGAATTAAACAATGCTATTATTGAAACATTGTCGACAGCTATTGAATTCAGAAGCGGAGAATCCGGTGAGCATGTCAAAAGGATACGGAAACTAACGGAGATTTTTCTTTTGGAATTAAGAAAGAGATTTGCGGATAAATATGATTTTTCAGATGAAGAAATTGACAGAATTGCTGTTGCTGCAATTATGCACGATGTTGGGAAAATTGCTATTGCAGATAGTATTCTGAATAAACCTGGAAAATTAACAAAGGAAGAGTTTGAAATCATGAAGACTCATACTTTGAAAGGTTGTGAAGTTTTGGAGCAGATTCCAAAATATCATGAAAATCCTCTTTATATTTACGCATATGATATTTGTAGAAATCATCATGAAAGATGGGATGGAAAAGGATATCCGGATGGTTTGAAAGAAAATGAGATCAGTATCTGGTCACAAGTTGTTGCAATTGCGGATGTATTTGATGCGTTGACAAATAAACGGATATATAAACCGGCATTTTCAAAAGAAAAGGCGTTGGAGATGATTCAAAATGGAGAATGCGGATGCTTTAATCCGGAAATTTTGAGTATTCTTCCGTTGGTAGTTCAGAAATTAGCTTAGAGGAGCAAAGGATGAAAAAAAAGAAAAAGAAAATTTATTGGTATTTTATTTTATGTTTGCTGACTGTGCTAATTGTTTTTCCAATCAGTATTTTTAAAATGAACGATGCACTTTTATACAGCGGACAGATTATGGGAGGAGAAGTAGCAAAGAGATATGCGACAAGAGAAAAAGGTTATATTGAAACGTATGAATATGTTGTCAACTATATAGAGAGTGCATTACGTCCGGGGAAAAATGTAGGAAATATATCTAAGTTCATGAAGAGTTATTTGGATTTTATTGATAACACTATGAAAGTTCATAACGTGGAACTGTATGGTGTTATTGATGGAAAAATTGTGGCCGCAACTCCATGGGAAGGTGATATAAATTATGATGCCACGAAAACAGAGTGGTATCAGGGAGCTATGAAAAGCGGAGATGAGATTTACTATACCGACGTATATATGGATGCACGACTTCAGGAAAAGACGGTTACAATGGCAAAGAGAGTACAAGGGACCAATAACGTAATTGCAATGGATATTTATGCAAATCATTTTGAACAAGAAGAGGCATTTGATATGCCGAACAGTAGTTTTTACTATCTTTCAGATTCAAAGGGAGTACTCTTGGATTGGTATGTTGATAAAGATATTTCGGAAGAAAAGATCCAGAAAAGTTATGATAAAGTGTTTGAGGAAATCAAACAAGGAATTCATGATGATTATGATTCATCTACCGTAGGAGTTGATGGAAAGAAGAGAGGGGTTTATTACTACGAACTGGATAATGGTTGGTATTCCGTTGTTACTATTACATATGAAGAACTGCTAAGGCCGACACAAACGTCGAAAGAAATCTTTTTCTATATGCTTGTTATTTTGTTATTTATTCTTGCGATTTCTTTGATTGTGGAATACAAATCGAATAAGAAAGCAAAATTATATAATGATATCGTAGGAGTTTTAGGAAATTCCTATTATGCTCTTTATATGATAGAATTGGGAAAAAATGAATATATGATGTTGAAGAGCTCAGATAGGATAAGGAAAAAACTTCCGCATACCGGTAAATATGATGATTTACTAGACGAAATAAAAAAATTAGTAGATGAAAATACGCGTAACGAATTTGTTGAAAGTTTTTCATTAGAAAATATGAAACAACTCGTAAAGAATAGAGTGCACAATTTTGGCGGTGAATTTAAAAGAACATTTAATAATGAATACCGATGGATGCAGGTGCAGATTATATATGATGAATCTCTAAAAGCAGATTGTGTTGTTTTAGGATTTAAAGACATTGATGAGTATAAGAAACAAGAAATGGCAAAATTAGAATTACTGCAGAGTTCCCTCGATTCTGTGGATAAGATGGCACGTTCTAAGAATACATTTTTCTCAAATATGTCACATGATATGCGGACGCCTTTAAATGGAATTATTGGATTATCAAAACTTGCACTTAAAAATATTGATGATCCGGAAAAAAATAAAAGTACATTTGAGAAAATTTTAAATTTAGGAAATCAGCTTTTAAACCTGATAAATGAAATTTTGGAAATTTCTAAAATGGAACAGGGAAAACTGGAAATTCAGACAGAAAAATTTAATCTCAAACAAAATGTAGAAGAATTGACTTCCGTATTCAAAATGCAGACGGAAGGAACAAAAAAACAATTTCTGGTGGACATTGATATTGAAGATGAATGGGTAATCAGCGATTGGCAGCGATTACAGCAGATTTTTAATAATCTATTATCCAATGCATTTAAATTTACCAAAGAAGACGGAGAGATTAAACTTAGTTTAAGGGAAACGAAAGATAAAAACAGTAAATACGGGAAATACCAAATTATTGTAAAAGACAATGGAACGGGAATGAGCAAAGAGTTTTTGGAAAAACTATTTATTCCATTCGAAAGAGAAACAAAATTTGGAGCTCATAATGTAAGTGGAACGGGACTTGGCATGCCGATTGTACATGATTTGGTGATTCGAATGGACGGGACTATAGAAGTTTCCAGTGAACTTGGAAAAGGTTCTACATTTGAAATTGTACTTCCATTTGAAATAAGTGAAGACATTCCGAAAGAGAATGAAAAAGAAAAACAAGTAGATGAAAATGAATTATGCATAGAAGGTAAGAAAGTCATTCTGGCGGAAGATAATGAGATCAATATGGAAATCGCGACAGAATTCCTAAAAATGTGCGGATTTGAAGTGACTCAGGCATGGAATGGTAAGGAAGCTTTGGACTGTTTCGAACAAAGTAAAGAAGGAGAATATGCACTGATCATTATGGATATGCGTATGCCGGTTATGGATGGCTGCGAAGCCACAAGTCACATCCGAAAACTAAAAAGAAAAGACGCTGCCACAATCCCAATCATCGCAGCAACCGCCAACGCATTCTCCGAAGACATCGCACTCACCAAAAAAGCAGGAATGAATGCCCACATTTCAAAACCAATCGATTTCGAATTCTTGAAAAAAACAATAAAAGAACTGCTATAATTATTGGGGACGTGTACCTTTGCAAAGGTACACGTCCCCAATTTGATAAAAAGCTTAAAAACCGCGCAAATTCAACGAAAAATAGAATTATCTGAAAATTTACAAAGGGGACAGGTTCTGATGCAGAAGAACACGTCCCCATAATTGGTTTTAGATGAGTTTTCGTTTGAGCATTTCCGGATTTGAAGCGTGGTTGATTGCTTCTGTGTCAGAAATGGTTCCACTTTTGTAGAGTTTTAGAAGACTGCTATCCATGGAAAACATGTCTTTACCGGCAGAAGAGTAGATGAGTCCGTCAATCTGATGAAGTTTGTTTTCCCGGATCATGTTTCGAATGGCTGGGGTAGTTGTCATTAGTTCGAAAGCAGGTACTTGGGTTCCGTTTTTGGCAGGTACAAGTTGCTGCGACACGACAGCCTGGAGAACTGTGGAAAGCTGTACGGATATTTGCCTTTGCTGGTTTGGCGGAAATACGTCAATCACACGGTCAATGGTATTTGCGGCGCCGAGAGTGTGGAGAGTGGACAGTACAAGGTGTCCGGTTTCGGCAGCAGTCATGGCTACGGAGATGGTTTCCAGGTCACGCATTTCTCCCAGCAAGATAACATCTGGGCTTTGTCTGAGGGAAGAACGGAGGGCTGTGAGGTAGCTTTCTGTATCAGAGCTGATTTCTCGCTGGCTGACAATGCTCTTTTTATGCCGGTGAAGAAATTCCAGAGGATCTTCCAGGGTAATGATATGTTTCTCCTGAGTGCTGTTAATGGCGTCGATGATGCAGGCGAGGGTGGTGGATTTTCCGCTTCCGGCAGGTCCTGTCACGAGTATCAAACCTTTTTTATAGTTTGCGAGATTCATGATTTCTTCCGGGATTCCAAGTTCCTGTGGATTTGGCAGTTCAAATGTGATCACACGGATTACGGCGGAAAAAGAACCGCGTTGTTTGTATGTGCTGACACGATAACGGGAAAGTCCCTGGACTGCAAAAGAAAAATCGTCATCACCTTTGGAAAGAAAATGGGAAATGTCTCTTTGTGAGGCAAGTTCGTAAATTTCTTTTATCATGTGTTCACATTCGTCCGGCATGAGGCGTTCTTCGTTTAAAAGATAAAGTTTTCCGTTCTTTTTATAAGACAGTGGTCGTCCGGCGATGATAAATAGATCAGAAGCGCCGTTTTTAGTAGTTTCGGTTAAAAATTCAAGTGCGTTCATTTTTTATTCCTCCGTGGATAAATCTGGCATGGAATCGCTTCCGAGTACCGGGATGGAAGTGTCGTTTTCCCACTCATGAGTAGATTCTACGTTCCATGCATCAATTTGGTAGTGTGTTCCGTTTTCAAGTGGCTGGTAAGAAAGGGAAAGGGAAACAAAAAGATCCTGGGAATCGGTGACGGGAACATGATACGTTAATGTATCAACATCCGGAAAAGTAATTCCGTCAGAACCGTTTAATTGTTGCCTGACGATTTGAAAAAAACGGGTTTCATCGGTTGTTTTCGCTGTTGATGACAGGCAGTCCGAAATTTTATACAGGACATCATTTGCCCTATTTTCCGCTTTATAATATGCGGTAGTTCGCTCTGCATTTTTTAAACTGACCTTTTCGTTTGCCTTTGCACTGACAATGGAAAGAACAGAAAAGGTAAGCAGGCAAAGAAGTACAAAAATTAATAAGATTGAAGCGGTTCCCGTGCTGATAAAATTCTTTTGTCTATGATTCATCAGCGGCCTCCTTTCCTGAAATCGGAAAATGGATATTTAAGGAATAAAGTTCCTTTTTTTTAGAATCATCCACCCGTATTTCGATATATTTCATAGAATCTTTTATTGTTGGACTGACATACATGGTATATTCAGAATTCTTTTTGGCGGATGGCTGCCGTTTTTTGTCATAGTAAACAAGAAATTCTGTATCTTTCTGAGCAGCATCCGGATAATAGTTCAGAAAATCAGAAAAGGAACCATCGGTATATTTCATTACAGACGCAGCGCTGGAGGCCTGGGAGGAAGCAAAGCTTACATCTTTTGCATGTTTACTGATCAGGTGAGCTTTAACAAATGCTTCCACACAGACAGCACTTCCAAGAGAAAAAAATAAAATAGTAATGATCAATTCAATTAGAAATAAGCTGGACTTGCTGTTACGTTTATTCATGGAACTCTCCTTTCCGTAATATTGTCATTATGACTGCCCGCTTCGAAGATGAAGCAGACAGGAAACCGGAGAACCTCCGGAGTCTTTAGATGTAATTTTGATAAATCCGTTTCCGGCATCCGCAATGGAAAATCCGTCTACTTTAAGAATACGTTCTCCCTGAGATTTAGAAAAAGGAGTCCCTTCTTCAATGACAAGTTCACAAAGATAACCATCATAGGGATAAATATAAGTCAGATATTTTTCGTTGCCTGTTATGTCGGAAAAAACAAGCATGGTGTCATCACCGTCAGATGTGAGGGTAGTATGCCCGGACATATCATGTTGTCTGACTTTTTCTGTTACATAGGAAATGGCAGTTCTTGTAGAATAGTTTTCTTCCATATTTGCAGTTGTTTCTTTATATACATCAGCTCCTATGATGACAACGATAAATGCAGAAGCAGCAAACAGAACAAACAAGGCCAATGTAAAGAAAAGATCAATGATATGTCCGGTATGATATTTATTTTGTTTCATAAGCATCCTCCTCTTTTAACGGAATCACCATCACGCTTGGCATCAGGTTGGAAGCTGTCACCTCATACGAAACAACGTATTTGTCTTTATCGTAGGTAATCCCGTAATGGTCTTCCAGATAATCGAGGCTTTCCGGATAAAATCCTTCCAGAGCATAACATTGAACAGAACTTTGAATGACGGCCTGTTTCAGGCTTTCCAACTCTTTTTTTGAAGCAGTCTTTGTAACGGAAGAGAGGACGCTGAAAAAGAGAAATAAAACAAAACAGAAGATCAACACGGAAATCAGAAGCTTCACATTGCCCGAGCGGTTGGTTCTTTTTTGAAATCTATTCATAATATCATACCTCCCTTACACTATCCGATATTTGACATGATTCCCATAAGAGGCAACATGACGGAAAGAAGGATCATTCCGACGATAATGGAAAGAATAGCTACAAGGGTAGGCTCCAGTCGGGAAATCAGTGTGGAAATCTGGGTGGTGATTTCAGCATCATATTGCTCAGAAATCTGCTTCATCACTTCATCCATAGCTCCGGCTTTAAATCCGATGGAGATCATACGGGAGTAGATGCCGGAAAACAGATTTGTCTTGGTCAGGGCATCTGCAAAACTCATTCCCTGTATCATCAGCTCTTGCATATTTTTAATTTTTTCCTGAAGAACAGGATGCTCCACAAGGCGGGCAACCATCTCTAGACTCTGATCGGTATCAAGCCCGCTACATAAGGAAAGGTACATACCACTTGCAAAACGGGAACAGGCAATCTTTTCATTCAACTTTCTGGTAAGGAAAAAGTTTCGAGAAAATTTTGTGAGGTGCTTTCGACCCTGTGAAGAAAAAACAAAATAAATCACAAGAGCAGAAATCACAACCGCAAGAAGAAGAAAAACAATGGAATAATGTCCAAGGGAATTCCCAAGATTTAAAATGGCACCTGAAACACCGGTAAGGCCGGTTCCAAGCTGTTCAAAAACTTTGTTGAACACAGGAAGGACTTTGATGATCAGAATAAAGACGACAACGAGCATCATCCCAAGCATTACAAGAGGGTAAGCAACAGCGCTTTTGATGCTTTGGGAAATCTCTTCTTCTCTTTTATAATGTTGCCCAAGAGACTCCATCACATCATCAAGACGGCCGGATTGTTCGCCAATCTCGACCATATGACAAAGATAATCCGGAAATACGCCGGAAGATACGAGTGTTTGATGAAGACTTCCTGTCTGTTCCATCTCGTGAAGCATATCTGTTAACAGTTTCTTTCCTTCTCCTTCAGGAGTGTCATCTGCCATGATGGACAGGCCCTCCAGTGATGAAATACCGGAACGAAGGATCATGGCAAACTGACTGCAAAAAGTAGTTAATTCTGTATTTGTTAAATGTTTCATAGGACGCCTCTCTTTCTTTTAATGAAGATACTGCAATGTATAGTTAGAACCATCGCCAATATATTTAAGAATCTTTTTATTGTTATTGTTACTGGACGCAAAAGTTGGATCCATCCTGGTCCAGCCATCTCCGGTAAATTCGATTAGACGGTCTATCCATCCGATGTCCTTAATATAGACACTGATCCATGAGTGGTAGATTTTTCCGGAGTATCCGATTTCCAGGCGGGTAGGGATATTCTGAGAACGAAGCATGGCAGCAGTCAGTGCTGCATAGTCAAAACAAATCCCTTTTTTTGATTCCAGTGTTTCATCTACATTTGGAAGATAGCCGGACTTTACATTTTTTGCTTTTTCGTCATCATATACAATATTTTTGATAATATAATGATAAATGGCAGAAACCGCTTCCAAATCGGTCGGCATATCTTTGACGATTTCAGATGCAGTGGCTACTGCTTTTGTTTCAGCATTAAAATCTACATACTGATTTGGATACAGGTATGGGAGAAATTCACTTTCAAGGGAAACATCGATGGTTTCCTTATATAAAGAGGCATACTTGTTATCTACGATATTTTCATAGGCAGCGATGGTATAGGAGCCATTTCCGCCAGTAAGAGGGAGCGTGACCGATTCGTTTGGCGTATAAATAAAATATTTATAAGTGATGTTGTCAGGCCCTGTAATCTGGATATTCGCCTTTGCAGCGGTACCGGTATAGAGTGCCGTCACATATCCTTGATCTTTATTGGAAATATCAATCGTCAGGGGCGAACTGCCAAGAACAACGATGCCGGGTGCTTCCGGGGAAAGAACCTTGGACGTATGATTCCTTTTTCCTTTTGTGCCGGATGATTTTACTTTTACGCTTTCTTTTTTTGCAGACTGCTTTTGTGAAGAAGACTGTGCCTTAGAGGAACAGCCTAATAAAAGAATACCGGACAAAAGAAATAAGAGTATGACGCACAATCTGATAAAATAACGTTTGTGGTGCATTCAGACAACTCCTTTATCTTTATAATAATAGAAAAATTGTGTAAATCCATGAATATTTACAAATGACAGTATATCATCCGGAAAAACAGAAAACAAGCCAAGAGGGAGAAATACCTGCATATTGACTTTTTATAGTCGGTGTCGTTATAATACATTCAGAATCATTAAGGAAGGGAAAACAGATGAACAAAGTGCGAAACAGATGGCTTGTGCTTGTTGCAATCTGGATGGTGGTGATTTTTTCTTTTTCATCTAAACCATCAGATGAGTCATCCCAAGACAGTCTGTTTGTCGGAGAACTGGTCGGGAGGATTTTTATTCCGAAGTTTGAAACATGGGATAAAGAAGAACAAAAAGCGTTTGCCGAAAGAATTGAGCATCCTGTGCGAAAAACAGCCCATGCCACGGAATACGCCATACTTGGATTTTTGCTTTTTCAGACGTTAAAATACCGGACAGACAGGGAAAGAAAACGAACCGTTTTTGATGCGTGGATACTTGGTACGGCATATGCGGCAACAGATGAAATCCATCAGATTTTTGTTCCGGGAAGAGCCGGCATGGCAACGGATGTGATGATTGATTCCGGGGGAGTACTGGCAGGAGTTTTGTTGGGAATATTATTCTATAAGATTACGAAATATAAGAAGAAGGAGGGAAAAAGATGGAAGTAAGGCTTGCTAAAACGGCAGGGTTCTGTTTTGGAGTAAAGAGGGCTGTAGATACAGTATATAAACAGGCTCAAAAACGCTGTGAAAGAATGAAACAGGGAGAAACCGATATTCCGGAAATTTATACATTCGGGCCGATCATCCACAATGAAGAGGTGGTGAAAGATCTGGAGAAAAAGGGAGTCAAAGTGCTACACACAGAAGAAGATCTGGAAGCACTAGAAAATGGGACGGTTATTATCAGATCTCATGGAGTTGCAGAAAAAATCTATGACATCCTAAAAAGAAAAAATCTGGAATATATTGATACGACATGTCCTTTTGTGAAAAAAATCCATAATATCGTAAAAAAAGAAAGTGAAGCGGGTAAGTATATCATTATCATCGGCAACAAAGAACATCCGGAGGTTCAGGGGATTAAAGGATGGGCAGGCAATCGCGTAAGCGTCATTGAAAGTGAGGAAGAAGCAAGGGCATTTTCTCTTGGTGATGATGGATTAAATGCTCAAACAGAACAAAAAATCTGTATTGTTTCCCAGACGACATTTAATTACAATAAATTCAAATATTTAGTTGAAATTCTTTTAAAAACGAGGTATGATATAAGTGTTTTAAATACAATCTGTAATGCTACCAAGGAGCGACAAAAAGAGGCGGCCGGCATTGCAGAAGAGGCGGATGCAATGATTGTCATTGGAGACAAACATAGTTCCAATACTCAAAAGTTATTTGAAATATGTAAAAAAGCATGTAAAAATACGTACTACATACAGACTCTTGACGATTTGGATATGAATCAATTAAAGTTAAAGTCCGTGGAAGCAGTAGGTATTACAGCAGGGGCATCCACGCCCAATAATATAATTGAGGAGGTTCAAAATAATGTCAGATTTAACTTTTGAACAAATGTTAGAAGAATCTTTTAAAACAATACACAATGGAGAGGTTGTAGATGGTACTGTAATCGATGTAAAACCGGATGAAATCATTCTGAACATCGGATATAAGGCTGACGGAGTGATTTCCAGAAGCGAATACACAAATGAACCGAATGTTGACTTAACTACACTTGTATCTGTTGGAGATTCCATGACAGCGAAGGTTTTAAAAGTGAACGATGGAGAAGGGCAGGTTTTACTGACATATAAGAGACTTGCGGCAGAAAAAGGGAATGAAAGATTAAGAGAAGCTTTCGAAAATAAAGAAGTACTGAAAGCCCCGGTTGCACAGATTCTCGGCGGTGGTTTAAGTGTTGTTGTAGATGAAGCAAGAGTATTTATCCCGGCAAGCCTTGTATCTGACACATATGAAAAGGACCTGAGCAAATATCAGGGACAGGAAATCGAATTTGTGATCAGCGAATTCAATCCGAGAAGAAACCGTATCATCGGTGACAGAAGACAGCTTCTTGTAGCTGAAAAAGCAGAAAGACAGAAAGAATTATTTGAAAAACTCCATGTTGGAGATACAGTAGAAGGAACAGTAAAGAATGTAACGGATTTTGGTGCATTCATTGATCTTGGCGGAGTAGACGGACTTCTTCACATTTCCGAAATGTCTTGGGGACGTGTTGAAAATCCGAAGAAAATGTTCCAGGTAGGAGAACAGATTAAAGTTCTTATCAAAGACATCAACGATACAAAGATTGCGTTATCTTTAAAATTCGCTGAAACAAATCCATGGGCACATGCGGCAGAAGATTATGCTGTCGGCAAAGTAGTGACAGGTAAAGTTGCAAGAATGACAGATTTTGGCGCATTTGTGGAATTGGTACCGGGAGTAGATGCTCTTCTTCATGTATCTCAGATTTCCAGAGCACATGTTGAAAAACCGTCAGATGTTTTGAAAGTCGGACAGGAAATTACGGCTAAGATCGTTGATTTAAATGAAGAAGAAAAGAAAATCAGCTTAAGTATGAAAGCATTGGAACCGGCAGAAGAAACCGTTCAGGAACCGGCAGAAACTTCTGAAGAAGAATAATTCGGCCCGGTTAGTATTAGATTTATAGTAAACACATAAAAAATAGAGACTGAGCAGTCTCTATTTTTTCATGCTCAGGAAGCTGTTAAAAAATGAACGAGGAGGAAGAAAAAAGATGGGACTTTTAACTTTCAAGGGTGGAATCCATCCAAATGACAGGAAAAGTCTGGCAAAGGACAAAGCGATTGTCGAAGTCCTGCCAAAAGGGGATTTGGTATATCCTCTTTCACAGCACATTGGGGCACCGGCATCTCCGATCGTAAAGGTGGGAGATCAGGTGTTAAGAGGACAGAAAATTGCAGAAGCGGGTGGATTTGTATCAGCTCCGGTTTATGCATCTGTTTCCGGAACAGTAAAAGCGATTGCACCGCACTTTACACCGACAGGAGGAAAGGTGAATGCGATTGTCATTGAAAATGACGGAGAATACAAAGAAGCAGAAAAACTGAATACAAAACCTCTTGAGGAACTTTCAAAAGAAGAAATTTTAAATTTGATCGCAGATGCAGGAGTTGTTGGTATGGGAGGAGCGGGTTTTCCAACAAGAGTAAAACTTTCTCCGAAAGAACCGGACAAGATTGACTATGTCATTGCAAACTGTGCAGAATGTGAACCATATATTACTGCAGATTACAGAAGGATGCTTGAGAATCCGGAACAGCTTGTAGAAGGAATGCGTGTAATTTTGAAGTTGTTTGACAATGCAAAGGGAGTATTTGCAGTAGAAGACAATAAACCGGACTGCATTGCAAAGTTAGAAGAACTGACAAGTGGTGAACCGCGTATGGAAGTGGCACGTCTGATGACAAAGTATCCGCAGGGTGGTGAACGCCAGCTGATTTATGCGGTAACAAAAAGAGCCATCAATTCTTCTATGCTTCCTGCAGATGCCGGCTGTGTGGTAGATAATGTGGAAACGATCATTAACATTTATCAGGCAGTTGTAAAAGGAAGACCTTCTATTGAACGTGTCGTGACCGTTACCGGAGATGCTGTTGCCGAACCTGGTAACTTTAAAGTGCCGTTTGGAATCTGTCAGCAAGAGCTGGTCGATGCAGCAGGAGGATTTAAAACGGAACCGCAAAAGATTATTTCCGGCGGGCCGATGATGGGATTTGCCATGTTTACACTGGATGTGCCTGTGACAAAGACTTCTTCTTCTGTTCTTTGTCTTACAAAAGATGAGGTCACAATGTATGAACCGGGAGCCTGTATCAACTGCGGACGCTGTATTGATGCATGTCCAAGCCGTTTGATTCCGTCAAGACTTGCAGATTATGCAGAACGTCATGATGAAAAGGCATTTGAAAAGGAATACGGTGTAGAATGT
This sequence comes from uncultured Drancourtella sp., assembly GCA_937880845.1. GTDB lineage: Bacteria > Bacillota > Clostridia > Lachnospirales > Lachnospiraceae > Sellimonas. The sequence continues at coordinate 75,710 of CALFLL010000015.1, read as the reverse complement.
GTGGAATGTGGTTCCTGCAGTTATGTATGTCCGGCAAGACGTCAGTTAAAACAGGCAATCGGTTCCATGAGAAAGACAGTGCTTGCCAATAGGAAAAAGAAGTAGAAAGTAAGAGGTGGATAACGTGAACGAATTTAATATTTCAGCATCACCGCACATTCGTGCCAAAGATTCCACAAACAGTATCATGATGTGGGTCATCATAGCACTTTTACCTGCTACGGCATTCGGTATCTGGAACTTCAGAGATCAGAATGCGTGGATTCTGGTTGTTGTAACAGTGGCATCTGCGGTGTTGACAGAATATATTTATGAAAAATTGATGCACAAAAAAGTGACCATTGGGGATTTGAGTGCAGCAGTCACAGGGCTGTTGCTTGCTTTGAACCTTCCAGCTTCCGTTCCTTGGTGGATGGGAGTTCTCGGAGGAGTCTTTGCAATCCTTGTAGTAAAACAGCTTTTCGGAGGACTGGGACAGAATTTTATGAATCCGGCTCTGGCAGCAAGATGTTTCCTGATGATTTCTTTTACAGGAAGAATGACATCTTTTACATACGATGGAGTAACAGGTGCCACACCGCTTGCCATCATGCGTGCAGACGGTTCCATTGAAAATGTAGATACGATGAAAATGTTTCTTGGACAGATTCCGGGTACCATCGGAGAAACGTCCGTACTTGCTATTATGATCGGAGCCATTATCCTTCTTCTGAAAGGGATCATCGATCTTCGTATTCCAGGAACGTATCTTCTGACATTTGTGATATTTATCACGATTTTTGGTGGTCATGGACTTGACTGGCCGTTCATCACAGCACATTTGTGCGGCGGTGGTATCATGCTTGGAGCATGGTTTATGGCGACTGATTATGTAACAAGCCCGATTACAAAACGCGGACAGATTGTATATGGTATTGTTCTTGGAGTGCTGACAGGATTATTCCGTATCTTCGGAGGCTCTGCAGAAGGAGTATCTTATGCGATCATCATCAGTAACCTTTTGGTTCCGTTGATCGAAAAGGTTACTCTTCCGAAACCATTTGGTAAAGGAGGAGAAAAATAATGAATAAGATTATCAAAAATACAATTATTTTAACAATCATCACACTTGTTTCCGGAATTGCTCTTGGTGGTGTTTACGAGATTACAAAAGCACCGATTGCAAAAGCAAATGAACAGGCAAAACAGGAAGCATATAAACAGGTATTTGAGGATGCGGATTCTTTTGATACTCTGAAAATAGAAGAGAAGGAAGCCGCAGCTGCAGTGAAAGAAGCCGGTGTGGACGGAGCTTTTATCAACGAAGCCGCAAAAGCCGTAAAAGGCGGAGAAGACATCGGATACGTTGTGACGGCAACCGATAAAAACGGTTATGGCGGAAACATCAAAGTTTCTGTGGGAATCCGGGAAGACGGTACGGTAAGCGGAATCGCCATTCTTGAGATCAGCGAAACAGCAGGTCTTGGTATGAATGCAACAGAAGATTCTTTCTTGAATCAGTTTGCGGATAAAAAGACAGAGAAATTTTATGTGTCAAAAGATGGCGGGGAAGGCGAAAAGGTAGATGCTTTAAGTGGAGCTACCATTACAACAAGAGCTGTTACAGGAGCAGTGAATGCTGCTTTAGGATATTATCAGAATGTGTTAGGAGGCAGTGCAAATGAATAGATGTGGGGAACGTTTATATAATGGTATCATCAAAGAAAACCCGACATTCGTTATGATGCTGGGAATGTGTCCGACACTTGCGGTAACAACTTCTGCTATCAATGGTATCGGAATGGGACTTTCCACAACGGTCGTTCTGGTATTGTCCAATGTCTTGATTTCCATGCTTCGCAAGATTATTCCGGATTCTGTACGTATTCCGGCTTTCATCGTTGTTGTAGCTTCCTTCGTTACGATCGTACAGTTCCTTTTGCAGGGATTTGTTCCAAGCCTTTATGCTTCTTTGGGACTTTATATTCCGTTGATCGTAGTAAACTGTATCATTCTCGGACGTGCGGAAAGCTATGCTTCCAAAAATCCGGTTATCCCGTCATTGTTTGACGGACTTGGTATGGGACTTGGATTTACATTTGGTCTTACATGTATCGGTATCGTAAGAGAACTTCTTGGAGCAGGGGAAGTTTTCGGAATCAGAGTGATGCCGGGGTCTTATGAACCGATTACGATCTTTATCCTTGCTCCGGGTGCATTTATTGTACTGGCAATGATCGTTGCATTGAGAAATAAGATTATGAATAACCTGGAAAAGAAGGGAAAGAAAGTGGAGAAACCACAATGCGGCTGTGCAGAGGGCGGCTGTGCTTCCTGTAGCGGATGCAGTTCTTCCGTATTCCCGACAGAACAGGATAAGGAATAGGAGGGGAAACGGATGAAAGAATTATTTATTATCGCAGTTGGTTCTGCACTGGTGAATAACGTTGTATTAAGCCAGTTTCTTGGAATCTGTCCGTTTCTTGGTGTATCAAAGAAAATTGAAACGGCAGGCGGTATGGGAGGAGCGGTTGTTTTCGTTATTACGATTGCTTCCTTTGTGACAAGTTTGATTTATAAATTTATTCTCTTGCCGCTGGATGTGGCATATCTGCAGACCATTGTATTTATTCTTGTAATCGCGGCACTTGTTCAGTTTGTAGAAATGTTCCTGAAAAAAGCAATGCCGCCGTTATACCAGGCACTTGGTGTGTATCTGCCTTTGATTACAACAAACTGTGCGGTACTTGGTGTAGCACTGACAAACGTTCAGAAAGAATACAATATTTTAAGCAGTGTCGTAAACGGATTTGCAACTGCAGTTGGATTTACGATTGCGATCGTGATCATGGCGGGAATCCGTGAGAAGATTGAGCATAATGATGTGCCAGAATCATTTAAGGGTACACCGATTGTACTTTTGACAGCTGCTTTGATGTCAATGGCATTTTTCGGATTCTCAGGTTTGATTTAAGGGAGGAAATAGAATATGACAGGTATACTTGTTGCCGCTCTGATCGTCGGTGGTGTAGGTTTATTCATCGGTATCTTCTTGGGAATCTCCGGAAAGAAATTCGCGGTAGAGGTCGATGAAAGAGAAGAAGCGATTACCGGTGTTTTACCGGGAAATAACTGTGGCGGATGCGGATATGCAGGATGTTCCGGTTTGGCTGCAGCCATTGTAAAAGGAGAAGCTCCGGTGAATGCATGTCCGGTAGGAGGAGCTCCGGTAGCTGAAAAAGTCGGAAAGATCATGGGACAGGAAGCAGGAGAAAGCGTAAAAATGACTGCTTTCGTCAAATGTGCAGGAACATGCGAAAAAGCAAAAGAAAATTACAAATACACAGGAACTCATGACTGTATCATGGTCAATATGATGCAGAATGGAGGACCAAAAGGCTGTACATTCGGATGCCTTGGGGAAGGAAGCTGTGTTGCGGCCTGTCCGTTTGATGCCATTCATATTAAAGACGGAATCGCCGTAGTGGATAAAGATGCCTGTAAGGCATGTGGAAAATGTGTTGCCATCTGCCCAAGACATCTTATCGAACTGGTTCCGTATGAACAGAAACATTTTGTACAGTGCAGTTCTCTTGACAAAGGAAAAGATGTCATGAGCGTATGTTCTGTAGGATGTATCGGATGTAAGATGTGTGAAAGAGTCTGTGAATTTGATGCAGTCACAGTCGTAAACAATGTTGCTCATATTGATCCGCAGAAATGTACAAATTGTGGTAAATGTGCAGAGAAGTGTCCGAAAAAAATTATTATGTAGCAGGGAAAACCGGGATCTGAGTGATCAGTCCCGGTTTTTATCTTATAGAAAAGGAGCAGGAATGCAGGAACAGAAGTGGAAGAAATGGATAAGGGAGAGTATCCGGATGATAAAAAAAGATCTTTGGAATCTTAGAATCGTGATTGTTGTGTTGGCAGGATATTTTCTGTTTGCGAGATATTTTTTAAACTCTTCCTGTCCTCTTGTAGTCTTTACAGGATTTCCGTGTCCGGGATGCGGACTTTCAAGAGCAGGTTTTTCTTTGCTAAAAGGGGAATTTCTGGAAGCATGGTATTGGAATCCGTTTATTTATGCTGTTTTTTTACTGGCAGCAGTATTTTGTATCCGAAGATACTTTCTTCATAAAAAGAATGGTTGCCTGAAAAAGTGGCTGATCCTTCTTTTTATTGGAATGTTGGTCTTTTATATTTACAGGATGATCCGTTATTTTCCGGGAGAGCCGCCTATGAGCTATTATACGGGCAATCTCTTAAATCGGATTGCTAGAGTCTTAAGAACATTTTAAGAAACAAACCTTGGTGTTTTTGGTTGTGGAGTGAAAGAAAGCATGATAAAATAGACAGTAATAAAACGAAAGGGGAGCCTGTCAATGGAAGAAAACAAAAACATGAACGAAACAACAGATCAGGAAAAGGTACAAAGTTCGTCAGAAGAAAAAAAGACGGCAGAGATACCTGTGGCAGTGCAGAATCCGGAAGAGAAGATAAAAAAGGAAGATATTTCTTATGAATACGGACAGAATACAGAGCAAAGCCAAGAAAAGTATGAGAAAAAGAATTATGAAAATAATTATGTATATAATACCGGAATAGATCCACGTCATCGCCCGGCGGAAGATGGAATGGATACCACACCTCTGACAATGGGGGACTGGATTTTAACTTTACTCGCTATGTGGATTCCGTGCTGCGGAGGAATCATCCTGTATTTTTATTGGGCATTCAGTAAGACAGGAAATCTTCACAGAAGAAATTTTTGCCGTGCCGCATTGATTGTAGAGGGTATTGCCTTTGTCATCATGTTGATCTTTTTGGTTTTGGTGGTAGGAATCAGCGGACTTTCAGGACTCGGTTACTACTATGGATATTAACAGACAAGAAATATAGAAAGAAAAACTCCTGTATGGATTGGCATTTATTTCAAATGCCGAATTGATACAGGAGCTTTTTTGTCGGAATCGAACATATGGTTGAACAATAAAATGGGATGTGCTAAAATAAACCGAAAGAAGGAGTGCAACGTATGAAAAAAGGAGATTGGATTCTCATTATATTGATTTTAAGTGCGGCATGCGCAGGATTTTTCCTGTATTCTTTAGGTTTAAGCAAAGATGCAGGTGAGGTTCATATTTATGTGAACGGAGATGAGAAAGCAAACTATTCTCTGTCCGAAGATAGAACGGTGAAAGTCAATAGCGGTACCAATGTTGTGGAGATTCGGGACGGGAAAGTAAAGATGAAAGAAGCAGACTGTCCGGATCAGATTTGTGTCAGACATAAGGAGATTTCCAAAAACGGAGAACAAATCATTTGTCTTCCGAATAAAGTGGTTGTTTCTGTCGGGGGCGGGAAAGAATCGGATGTAGATACGGTAGTAAACTAGAGAAAGAGGGAACTAAGATTGCAAAGAAAAGGAGCAAGGCTTGCGTCGTTTGGTGTATTTACGGCACTGGCATTGATATTCAGTTATATCGAAACATGTATCCCTTTTCACATCGGAATACCGGGAGTGAAACTTGGCCTAGCCAATCTGGTGATTGTAGTTGCTTTATATAAGATGCCTGTACGGGAAGTCTATATGCTAGCTGTTGTAAGAGTGGTTCTGGCAGGGTTTCTCTTTGGAAATCTTATGAGTATCTTGTACAGTCTGGCAGGCGGACTTTTGAGCCTGACTGTCATGTGGGGACTGAAACGTGTCCAGTCATTTAGTATTATCGGCGTCAGTATTGCGGGGGGGATTTTTCACAATATCGGACAGCTTGTGATGGCTATGTTTACGGTAGAAACTTACGGAGTATTTACATATCTTCCGATCTTGTTGATTTCCGGGCTTGTAACCGGACTTGTCATCGGGCTTGTGTCCGGTGAAATGATAAAGAGGCTTCACGGAATACGGTTTGAGTAAGATATAAAGGAGAAAAGAAATGATTTCATATATAAGAGGAGAGCTTGCTGATATAGAGGAAGACAAGATTATTATTGATGTAGGAGGCGTAGGATACGGAATCTTTATGCCAGGACAGGCCATGAGCAGGCTACCCGGGATTGGACAGGAAGTGAAGGTTTATACCTATCTGAATGTGAAGGAAGACGCCATGCAGTTGTTTGGTTTTTTGACAAGAGATGAGCGTTCTGTATTCCGTCTTGTAATCGGGGTAAATGGTATCGGCCCCAAAGGCGGATTGAATATCTTGTCACAGATGACTCCGAATGATCTTCGTTTTGCCGTGATGTCCAATGATGTAAAAGCCATATCAAAGGCACCGGGAATTGGAAAGAAAACAGCGGAAAAGCTGATTCTGGAATTAAAGGATAAGCTGGATATTCAGGATTTGTTGGAAGAAAGTACGGAAAATGAGCTGTCAAAGAAAAGTTCCGACGACATGAACAGGATACAGACAGAAGCGGCAGAGGCATTGACGGCTCTTGGGTATGGAAGTACAGAGGCATTCCGGGCGGTGAGAAAAGTAGAAATTACTGAGGAAAGTTCGGTAGAAGAAGTGCTGAAACAGGCACTTAGACAGATTGCATTGTTTTAATGACATTTCCGAAGCAGGAGGAGCAAAGTGAAAAAGAGGATTATTACAACAGAAAGTCTGGAAGAGGACAAAAAGATAGAAAGTCATCTCCGACCGCAGCATCTGGAAGATTATATTGGCCAGACGAAGGCGAAGGAAACACTGAAGATTTATATTGAGGCTGCGAAAGCAAGGAAGGAGCCGCTGGATCATGTGCTTTTTTATGGACCTCCGGGACTTGGAAAGACAACCCTTGCCGGAATCATTGCAAATGAGATGGGGGTGAATATGAAAGTTACCTCCGGACCGGCAATCGAAAAGCCGGGAGAGATGGCGGCGATCTTGAACAATCTCCAAGAAGGGGATGTATTGTTTGTAGATGAGATTCACAGATTGAACCGTCAGGTAGAAGAAGTGTTATATCCCGCCATGGAGGATTTTGCCATTGATATCGTGATCGGAAAAGGAGCAGGAGCTCGTTCCATTCGTCTGGAACTTCCGAAATTTACACTGGTAGGAGCTACTACAAGAGCCGGAATGCTGACAGCGCCTTTGAGGGATCGTTTTGGAGTTGTCCACAGACTGGAATTCTATACGGATGAAGAATTGACAGAGATCGTACTTAGATCGGCTATGGTACTTGGAGTAGAGATTGACGAAAAAGGAGCGGGTGAGATTGCGGGGCGTTCCCGTGGAACTCCGCGTCTGGCCAACCGTCTTTTAAAAAGAGTACGTGATTTTGCACAGGTAAAATATAATGGAGTCATTACAAAAGAAGTGGCTGTGTATGCCCTTGATCTTTTGGAAGTAGACCGGTTTGGACTGGATTATGCAGACCGGAATATTCTGATGACCATTATTGAAAAGTTTGGGGGATCACCGGTTGGACTGGATACACTGGCAGCGGCAATCGGAGAAGATCCAAGGACTCTGGAGGATGTATATGAACCGTTTCTTTTGAAAAATGGATTCCTTCAAAGGACTCCAAAAGGAAGAATTGCCACACAGAGAGCCTATGAACATCTTGGAATTCCATATAGTAAGCAAGATATATGAAAAACAGTTGGTTTTTCTGTTCGGATAGTTTATAATAAGCATAAGAGACTTCTAATTGGAAGAAGGAGGCAGCATTTATGTCAGCATCAAAAAATTATACGGAGGTCCTAATTGGCGGAAAGGTATTTACTCTGAGCGGATTTGAAAGTGAAGAATATCTTCAGAAGGTTTCTACTTATTTGAACCATAAGATAGCGGAATGCGCGGAGAGTGAAAATTACAAAAAACAAAGTGCCGATACAAGGAGTATCCTTCTGGCGCTGAACATTGCGGATGACTACTTTAAAGCGAAGAAACAGGGAACGTCTCTTACATATGATATGGAAACAAAAGATAAAGAGATGTATGATCTGAAACATGAACTGATTTCTGCCCAGATTAAATTGGAAAATGCAGAGAGAGCAATGGACAAGCTAAAAGAAGAGAATCAGGAACTGCAGATGCGAATCGTGCAGTTGGAAACAGAAATGAAAAACCATCGCAAGAATTAGGGCTGTCTGTATGACAGCCTTTTTTCAGCAGAAAGCAGGTTGATATATGAGTGATAAAATGAAACACCGGAAAATAGAGATCCTTGCGCCGGCCGGCAGTTATGAGAGTTTTCAGGCAGCCATAAAGTCGGGTGCGGATGCAGTTTATGCAGGAGGAAATCTTTTTGGCGCAAGAGCATTTGCAGATAACTTCGGCACGGAAGAAATGCTTGAGGCCATTGACGAGGCCCATCTTTTTGGGAAAAAACTGTATATGACGGTCAATACTCTTTTGAAGGAGAAAGAACTGGAAAGACAATTATATGATTATTTGCTTCCTTTTTACGAAGAAGGACTGGATGCGGTGATCGTACAGGACCTTGGAGTTCTTTCTTTTGTAAGAAAAGAATTTCCAGATCTTGCAGTGCACGCCAGCACGCAGATGACAGTGACGGGAGAACTTGGAGCGGAGTTTTTAAAGAAATATGGGGTCGAGAGGATTGTGCCGGCCAGAGAACTGTCGTTGAATGAGATACGAAAAATGAAAGAAGCAAGCGGACTGGAGATTGAATGTTTTGTCCACGGAGCTCTTTGTTACTCTTATTCCGGTCAGTGTCTGTTCAGCAGTATGCTTGGAGGGAGAAGCGGAAACAGGGGACAATGTGCACAACCGTGCCGCTTGAAATACCAGGTGGAAGGACAGAGAAGAGCATCTTGCGTTTTGAGTTTGAAGGATATTATGACGCTGGATGATATTCCGCAGCTTGTAGAAGCGGGGATTGATTCCTTTAAAATAGAAGGACGTATGAAGAAACCGGAATATGTTGCGGCAGTGACAGAAATGTACCGGAAGTATACGGATTTATATTTAAAAAGGGGAGAAAAAGCGTACAAAGTCAGAGAAGAAGACAAACGTCGCTTGATGGATTTGTATAACCGTGGTGGAAGCTGTAGTGGATATTATCACATGCATAATGGAAGAGAGATGCTTTCCCTTGACAGACCGAATCATGCAGGAATCGAAGCAGCCTGTTTAGAAAAGCAGAAAGGGAGAAGCGCACTTTTAAAAGCATTGATTCCTTTGAAGAAAGGAGATGTCCTGGAAATTTCAGAAAAGGAAAATATCACCCTCGGACAGGATGTACAAAAAGGCGGGCAGTTTTCCGTCTTGTTGGCAAAAGGAACCCGGGTGAAGCCCCATACCGTGATTTTTAGAACGAGAAATGAAACACTTATTTCCGAAATTGCAGATTATCTGAAACATGCAGAACTAAAAAGAGAAATTTCCGTAAAAGGAATATTAAAAAAGGAAGTACCGATTACCTTTACCTTTGATGACGGGGTACATCAAGTTACTGTAAAAGGAGAAAAAGCAGAAGCGGCACAAAAGCAGCCAACAGACAGGATAAGGATAGAAAAGCAGATACAAAAAACCGGAAATACACCGTTCCGAGTAAAAGAAACGGAGTTAGATATGGAAGAAGATCTGTTTATACCGATGCAGGTCATTAACGAACTGCGCAGACAGGGGACAGAAGATCTGAAGGAACAGATTCTGAAATCTTACCGGAGAAAGGCTTTGGCAGATGTTACAGAACAGAAATCGGAAAGAACAGATGGTGCTGAGGAAAACATAACATTATCTGTTTTGGTTGAAACTCGGGAACAGCTACAGGCAGCGATGAAATGCGGAGGAATCGACCGGATTTATATTGATGGACATCTGGATGGGGGAAAGTTGGAATTTTCCGACATTTTCCGATCAAAAGGAGAAAAATGTCCACAGTTGTACCTTGCCATGCCGCATATTTTCAGAGAGCAGACGAAAAAACGGTACGATCAGGCGGCCGAAACGCTCTTTGCTCTTCCATGGGATGGTATATTGGTTCGGAATCTGGAATCTTTGGAGTATTTGAAAAGACACAACTGGCAGAAACCGATACAGGCAGACCATCATCTGTATGTCATGAACAAAGAGGCAGAGAAGTTTTTGAAAAAAGCGGGGGTAACAGAAACTACGGTTTCTTTGGAACTGACAGGGCAGGAACTCCGAGATATGGATTGCAAAGAAGAAGAGATGGTTGTATATGGCTATGTTCCTATGATGATCAGTGCAGGGTGTATCCGAAAGACCATGGGAAACTGTGACGGAAAGTGTCGGATCACAGAGATGAAAGATCGCTATCAGAAAATTTTTTATGTTAAAAATTACTGTGATACATGTTATAATATTATTTATAATACGGCACCTCTTGTTTTGCTTGATCAGAAAAAAGAAATGAGACAGACAGGAGTCAGAAAGTTCAGGCTGTATTTTACAATTGAGTCCGGTGAAGAAACGAAACGTGTACTGGAATTATACAGGGATGTATTTAAGCGGGGAAAAGCATCCGGGGATGTCCAGGCATTGTTTCCGGAATTTACAAGGGGACATTTAAAAAGGGGTATAAAGTAGGTGGAAAATTGTTTAACATTATAATGGAAATATCGAAATATCTGATACTGATCATGATGGCCATTTATACATTTGAATGTTTTTCCGTATTTGGCTATCACGATGCATATACAAAGATGTGGATTTTAAGAAGGCAGAGCATCTGGATTTTTTTGATTCATTTTCTTGCATTTCTTACCATGTTTTTAAGCATGAAGGAAGTAAAACTTTTAGGATTTTACGTCATACAGGTGGCGATTTTGGGAGCGATCATATTATTTTATAATGTGCTGTATCCGAAAGTTTCAAGGCTTGTTGTCAATAATATGTGCATGCTTCTTTCTGTCGGGTTTATCATGTTGACTCGTCTGGATTATGATAATGCAGTTAAGCAGGTTATGATTGTTGCAGGTTCTGCAGTATGTTCTCTTCTTGTACCGGTTATCATAAGAAAGGTTAAATTCCTTTCCAGACTGAGGATGTTTTATGCGGTAGTAGGTGTCGTAGCCCTTGTAGCAGTCATTATTGCAGGACAAAAGGCGTATGGAGCCATGCTGGGATTTACGGTTGCGGGAATCACCATTCAGCCTTCGGAACTTGTTAAGATTGTGTTTGTATTTTTTGTGGCAGCCAGCTTTTATAAATGTACAAGCTTTAAAAATGTGGTGATCACGACGGCGGTGGCGGCTCTCCATGTTTTGATTCTTGTTGCATCCAAAGACCTTGGAGCGGCCTTGATCATTTTTGTTGTTTATCTTGTTATGCTTTATGTGGCAACAAGAAAGCCGCTTTATATTGCAGCGGGAATGGGAGCAGGAGCTCTTGCATCCGTGGCAGGATATTTTCTTTTTGCACATGTAAGAAACAGGGTAACTGCATGGAAAGATCCGTTTGCGGATTATAACGGAGTCGGTTTCCAAGTTGCACAGTCTTTATTTGCAATCGGAACAGGGGGATGGTTTGGACTTGGTCTTTGTCAGGGAATGCCGGATAAGATTCCGGTTGTTACGACAGACTTTATCTTTTCTGCCATTTCAGAAGAACTTGGCGGGATTTTTGCAATCTGTATCATTTTAATTTGTGTCAGCTGTTATATTATGTTTTTAAACATCGCCATGCAGTTGCGGGACAGTTTTTATAAGCTTGTGGCACTGGGGCTTGGAACGTGCTATATTTTCCAGGTATTTTTGGCGATTGGAGGAGTGAGCAAGTTTATTCCTTCTACAGGAGTAACCATTCCATTTGTAAGTTATGGAGGAAGTTCGCTTCTTAGTGCAATGATTATGTTTGCGATCATTCAGGGGTTGTATATTTTAAGAGAAGATGAGGAAGATGACATTGAACGACAAAAAGAAAGACAATTACGGGCAAAGAGAAGACGGGCGCAGACAGGACGACCTGGATCAAATGGAACAAGGACTCCGAAGAGAACTGCGCAGGGAAATGGAAGAAGAAAACCTGAGAACAGGCGGCCGTAGCGTTTATGGAGAGCGAAGACCGGCTCCGAAAAAGCCGGGAAGAGCAGAAAAGAAAAAACAACAGCAGGAAGAAAAAAGACGGGCAAAAAAGAAGAAGAGTATAAATAAACAATATGTCCGTGTAACCTATTTTTTTGTTTGTCTGTTTGTAATCCTGATCGGATATTTTGCTTACTACGATGTGGTGAAAGGCAAGGAAATCATTAATGATGCAAGAAACCCACGTATGAGTTTATATGAAAATAATGTATTACGGGGAGATATTTTGGACAAAGACGGAAACGTACTTGCACATTCCGTTGCAACAGAAGAAGGAAAGCAGAAGAGACAGTACCCTTATGAACGATTGTATGCTCATGTAGTAGGTTATGCAGATAAAGGAAAATCAGGACTTGAGTCTTCCGAGAATTTCAAACTGCAGACTTCTGATATTTCCTTTAAAAACAAAGTAATCAATGAATTTACAGGGAAAAAAGATCAGGGAAATACGATTCGTACTACGTTGGATACGAATCTTCAGCAAGCGGCTTATGACGCTCTTGGACGAAATAAAGGTGCGATTGTTGTGATGGAACCGGACACAGGAAAGATTCTTTCCATGGTATCCAAACCGGCATATGATCCCAATACGATTCTGGAGGACTGGGAAGAATTAAACCAGAATACAGAAGGAATTCTTGTAAATCGGGCAACACAGGGACAGTATGCTCCGGGATCTACATTTAAAGTTGTGACAAGCCTCGCCTATATGAGACAAAATCCGGATTATAAGAATTATTCTTATAGATGCCGGGGAGAGATAAAGGCTGGGAAAAACGAAATCCACTGTTATGACGGAGAGGTGCATGGAAAAGTAGATTTGGCAGATTCGCTTGCATATTCCTGCAATACTTCTTTTTCGAATATCGGATTAAGTCTGGATTATAAGGGATTTAAACAAACGGCAGAAGACTTGTTGTTTGATTCCAAGCTTCCATGTCCGATTCTTTATAATAAGAGTAAGTTTAATTTGAAGGAAGATGACGGAGATGCAGCTACTGCCATGACTGCATTTGGACAGGGAAAACTACAGGTGAGTCCATATCATATGGCTCTGATTACATCAGCTATTGCCAATAACGGTATACTTATGAAGCCGTATCTGGTAGATTCGGTGACAAGTGCAGATGGAAAAACAGTGGAAAAATACGTGCCGGAAAATTATAAAGAATTAATGACTGCCGAAGAAGCGGCACAGTTAACAGAATATATGAAAGGCGTTGTGGATTACGGTACAGCCAAAACATTAAAAGGACAGAAGTTTACGGTTGCAGGAAAAACAGGAACAAGCGAATATAGTGTGGATAAGCAAAAAACACATTCCTGGTTTATCGGATTTTCCAATGTAGAAGCACCGGATCTTGCACTTGCAGTTGTGATCGAGAATTCAGATAATACAGGCGACGTGGCAACAGAAGTGGCAAAGGATGTTTTTCAGGCTTATTACAAGTAGATAGAGGAGCAAAATGCGGTATTTTAAAAATTTGTATGTAAGTGACGGAATAAAAGAACGGGAACAGGAAATAATAGAACGACTGGAAAAAAAGAAGTTTCAGTTTCGGATTTATCTGTTGGCTCTTCCGGAAAATGAAAAGAATCAGTTGGAGATTTATCATAGTGGGATGCTTCTCCAAAACTGGTATAGAGAAAAAGATGTCTTTGTTGTAGGAATTGCAGGAGGATATCTTGAGGCTTTGGAACTTGTCCGCAAGATTGCAGAAGAAACAGTGGAACTGACAGGAGATGCCAATATCCGTCAGTATATTTTAGAGCAGCAGGGAAAATAATATGATTGTATTACATATTTTATTATGGATTTTAAAAATAATAGGAATATTGCTTCTTGTTTTATTGGGAATCCTGATTTTGGGAATCCTGACTCTTTTGTTCGTCCCTGTCAGGTATGAAGGAAAAATCAAAGGAGATCTTTCTGATCTCAATGGAATAACAGGATTTGCGAAGCTCGGCTATTTTTTTAATCTGGTAGGCGTCAGGATGCAGTTTTCGGGTAAGGCTTTTGAGTGGGAAGCACACATTGCGTGGAAAAGGTTTTGCGATGAGGCAGAATTCGAAGAAACAGGAAATGATTTGATTGAAATAACAATTCCGAAAGAACCGGAAAAAACGGAAGAACCGGAAAGGGAAAAACAATCAAAAAAGGTGGAGAAATCCGAAAAGTCGGAGAACATTATACAGGATAAACAAAAACAGAATGTTTCAAGAAAACAAAAAATACAGGAAGAAAAAAACAAAAATCTTAAAAAAAATGTCCGGAAAAAGAGAAGCCTTACAGAAAGAATGCACTATATTTTTGAAAAATTCTGTGATAAAATAAAGTCATTATCAAGCACAAAAGACAAAATCGGGCAAATATATGAAAAAGGTAAGGAATTTATTCAAAATGAAATTCATAAAAAAGCATTTTTCAAAGTAAAAAAGGTGATTTTTGTCCTGCTTCGCAAATGGATGCCGAGAAAAGCAGAAGGTTGTGTCATATTCGGATTTGAAGATCCATATTATACCGGAAAGGTACTGGCTTATCTGGCTATGATCTATCCGTTTTTTGGACAGTGGCTTCAGATCATTCCTGATTTTGAACAGGCTGTTTTAAAAGGAAATCTTTACCTGAAAGGACATATCCGGCTAAACCATTTGGTTTTTGCCGGGATCAGAATTTTGGCGGACAAAAACATCCGCATGACAGCCAAAGAAATATTGAAGATGCGAAGAGGAAGAAAAAAGGAGGAAAAATAAATGGCAGACAATAATTTCAAATCAACAATGGAAGCGTTATTTCACGGAATGGACAATGTGATTTCTTCAAAAACGGTAGTAGGAGAAGCAATCCATATCAAGGATACGATTATTCTTCCTCTTGTGGATGTATCTTTTACGGTTGGTGCCGGTTCTTTTGCAGCGGAAAAGAGTGAAAAAGGAGCAGGGGGACTGGGAGGTAAGATGACACCTTGTGCCGTCCTTGTGATCCAAAACGGTATGACTAGACTTGTAAATATCAAAAATCAGGATACCATTACAAAAATCCTTGATATGGTACCGGATTTGGTAGACAGATTCCGTACAAAAGAAGAAGAACCGGTGACGGAAGAAGAGGTAAATGACATTCTGGATGAAGGAAAAAAAGAAGAAAAATAAAGAGTATAATCAGGTGTTCGAAACATATAAATAGAATAAAGAAGTGATCGGCAGGAAAGCGTATGAAAAGAATTTTTGGATTTGCATGTTTTATGATAGCAACAGGGATGATTCTTATGATGTTCCTGCCGAATCTTTTTTGGGGAATCGTTATTGCAGGATGTTTTCTGGTTTTAGGATATTTTTCCTTTTGTTGTTAAAAAAGCAGGAGAGGAATAGAAAAAACGGTACAGATCCGTTAAAGAACCTGCACCGCTTTCTATTTTCTTCTCACATGTAAAAATAACTTATGCTCTTTCTACTTTGCCGGATTTTAAGCAAGAAGTACATACATACATTCTCTTTGCTCCGCCTTCTGTTTTAACACGAACAGATTTTACATTAGATTTCCACATTTTTGGTGTTTTTCTATGAGAGTGACTTACATTGTTTCCGAAATGAGCACCCTTTTCGCAAATAGCACATTTAGCCATGACTGCACCTCCTAACGCTCTTACTCGTTCCTGTTTATCATAGGAACTCACAACACTATTCATATTATCAGATATGATTAGGAAATGCAAGTACTTCTTTCAGGATTTGAAATATTTTTTTGATGTTTTACGGAGAACCTGGACGGAATGAGTTGTAAAATCTCAGGAAACAAGGTATAATAAGACAGAATACATGAGCGAAGGTAAAGCAAGTTTATATAGGAAGTGGAGGTATCTGATATGAAAGGAAGCATGAGTACAGATTTTGGAATTGTTACAGTTTCCCCGGAAGTCATTGCAAAATATGCAGGTTCCGTAGCAGTAGGATGTTTTGGCATTGTTGGGATGGCAGCAGTTAATATGAAAGACGGTCTTGTAAGATTGCTGAAGAAAGACAGTCTTACTCATGGAATCCATGTTGAAATTACAGATGACAATAGAATCCGCCTTGATTTTCATGTGATCGTATCATATGGGGTCAGCATTTCAGCGGTTACGGATAATTTGATCAGTAATGTGAAATATAAAGTCGAAGAATTTGCGGGTATGCCGGTAGATAAGATCAATATCTATATAGAAGGCGTTCGCGTGATCGATTAATACAGGGAGGAACTTAAAGGTGGCTATAAAAACGATAAATGCACAGATGCTTGCGAAGATGTTTCTGGCAGGCGCACAGAATATTGAGGCAAAGAAAGAGTACATTAATGAATTGAATGTCTTTCCGGTTCCGGATGGAGATACAGGTACAAATATGTCTATGACGATTATGGCAGCGGCAAAAGAAGTACGAGCACTGGAAAATCCGGGAATGAAAGAATTGGCAAAAGCTATTTCCGGTGGTTCTTTAAGAGGAGCAAGAGGAAATTCAGGCGTTATTCTTTCTCAGCTTTTAAGAGGATTTACAAAGTCTATCCAAGATGAAACCGAAATCGATGCATCCAAGATAGCGGCAGCCTGCATCAGAGCAAAGGAAACGGCTTACAAGGCCGTTATGAAGCCGAAAGAAGGAACGATCCTTACAGTTGCAAGAGCGATTGCCGAAAGAGCTGAGGAACTTGCATTTGAATCAGATGATCTTGAAAAGATTTTTCCGAAGATTTTGGAACATGCACAGGAAGTGCTGAACCGTACACCGGACATGCTTCCGGTATTAAAGGAAGCGGGAGTTGTGGATTCCGGTGGACAGGGACTTCTGGAAGTATTAAAAGGTGCATATGACGCATTCCTTGGAAAAGAAATTGATTATTCATCTATTGAGCCGGCCAAAGTATCTGTTAAGACATCACCGGCACCGGTACAGGAAACGGATATCAAATTCGGGTATTGTACAGAGTTTATCATTCTTGCCGAAAAGGAATTTACAGAAAAGGATGAGGAATTGTTTAAAGGATATCTGGAATCCATCGGAGATTCTATCGTATGTGTAGCAGATGACGAAGTTGTAAAGGTGCATGTTCATACCAATGATCCGGGACTTGCTATCCAGAAGGCATTGACTTATGGACAGCTGACCCGTATGAAGATTGACAATATGCGCGAAGAACATCATGAAAGAGTAATTCAGAATGCACAGAAAAAGGCAGAAGAGCAGAAAAAGAAAGAACCTCGAAAACCGGTCGGCTTTGTTGCAGTATCCATTGGAGAGGGGCTTAATGAAATCTTCAGAGAACTGGGAGTTGACTATATTATCGAGGGTGGTCAGACGATGAATCCAAGTACGGATGATATGTTGACGGCGATTGATCATGTTAATGCGGATACGATTTTTATCCTTCCGAATAATAAAAATATCGTACTTGCAGCAAATCAGGCAAAAAGCCTGACAAAAGACAAAAAGATCATCGTAATCCCAACCAAGACCGTGCCTCAGGGAATTACGGCAGTGATTAATTATCTTCCGGAAGCAGATGCAGATACAAATGAAGAAACGATGCTGGAAGTAATCCGGACAGTAAAGACAGGGCAGGTTACTTACGCAGTAAGAGATACAAAGATTGACAACAAAGAAATCCATGAAGGAGATATCATGGGAATCGGAGATGCCGGTATTCTTTCAGTCGGTACATCCATCAGCGATACGGCAAAAGATTTGATCAAAGAGCTTGTGACAGAAGATTCCGAGCTAATCAGTATTTATTATGGAGAAGATATTCCGCAGGAAGAAGCAGATCGGTTTGTTGAAGAGATTGAAGCAACATATCCGGATATGGATATTGATGCACACTTTGGCGGACAGCCGATTTACTATTATGTTATGGCTGTGGAGTAAAAATGAGAGGATACGTTTTAGTATCCTCTTCTTTTATTTAAAGAAGAAAACAGAAAGGAAACAGACATGAATGAATATTCACCGGTCAGGGGAATTAAAGGAATAGGAGAGAAAACGGAAGCGTTGCTTCAAAAAACAGGGATTTTCACGGTAGGAGATCTGATTCGCTATTATCCGAGAGGATACGATCAATATGAAGAACCGATTCCCATAGGAGAGGTTGCCGACGGAAGTGTTGCAGCTGTGAGAGGAATTATATTTGGAAATGTACAGGTCTCACCAAACAGAAAACTTCAGATTACCACGATATATGTAAAGGATCTTACAGGAATATTGAA
This sequence comes from uncultured Drancourtella sp., assembly GCA_937880845.1. Lineage (GTDB taxonomy): Bacteria > Bacillota > Clostridia > Lachnospirales > Lachnospiraceae > Sellimonas. The sequence goes on along the minus strand of CALFLL010000015.1, from coordinate 57,485 downwards.
AGTGGTATGGTTTCGCATGCCGTTTTTGAAAAATGTTTTAAGAAACGGTATGGAGATCATTGTAAGAGGCAGGATTACAGAAAAAAAAGGAATTCTGATTATGGAACATCCGGAGCTGTTCAATCCTGCAGAAAAATATGAAGAAAAGAAAGATACTTTGCAGCCGTTATATTCTCTGACAGCGGGACTTACGAATCAGACAATCATGAAAGCGGTAAAAGAAGCATTGAATCATCTGGATCTTCAAAAGGAATCATTACCGGAAAGCATAAGAAAAAAATACTATCTTTGTGAATATAACTATGCTATGGAAGGAATTCATTTTCCGAAAGATAAACAAATGCTTATGACAGCCAGAGAACGTTTGGTATTTGAAGAATTTTTGTCTTTTATTTTGGCTCTTCAGCAGATGAAAGAAGAGAAAGAAAACAGTATTAATACCTGTCCTGTGACAGAACGCCGGGAAGTGGATCAGTTTCTTCAAAAGCTTCCTTATGAATTGACAAAGGCTCAGAAAAGGGTATGGGGTGAGATCAAGGAAAATATGAAAGGCACGTATACCATGTCCAGACTGGTGCAGGGAGATGTGGGCTCAGGAAAGACCATTGTAGCCGTTCTTGCACTTCTTCTCATTGTTTACAATGGATATCAAGGAGCGATGATGGCACCGACAGAAGTTCTTGCAAAACAGCATTATCAGGAAATAAAGAAAATACTTGAAACTTATAAAATGCCGTTTCAGGCGGAACTTTTGACCGGTTCTATGAAGGCAAAGGAAAGAAGAGAGGCATACAAAAGAATCGAACGTGGGGAAGCGGATATTATTGTCGGTACCCATGCATTGATTCAAGAAAAAGTTATTTATCATAATCTGGGACTGGTCATTACAGATGAACAGCATCGCTTTGGTGTCAGACAGAGAGAGGCTCTGGCAAATAAAGGAAATACGCCCCATATTCTTGTTATGAGTGCCACGCCGATTCCAAGGACACTTGCGATTATTTTATATGGCGATATGGATTTGTCCGTCATTGATGAGCTTCCGAAAAACAGACTTCCCATTAAAAATTGTGTGGTTGACACAGGATACAGAAAGACGGCATATCGTTTTATGAAACAACAGGTAAAAGAAGGACGACAGTGTTATGTGATCTGTCCGATGGTAGAAGAAAGCGAGGCAATGGAAGCGGAAAATGTGATTGACTATGCTACGATGCTTTCGGAAGAAATGGGAGAAGACATTACGGTTTCCTATCTTCACGGGAAAATGAAACAGGCAGAAAAAGATGACATCATGGAGCGATTTGCCAAAGGACGGATACAAATCCTTGTTTCTACAACGGTTATAGAGGTGGGTATTAATGTGCCAAATGCAACTGTCATGATGGTAGAAAATGCGGAACGGTTCGGACTTGCTCAGCTTCATCAGCTTCGTGGAAGAGTAGGACGTGGAAGATATCAGTCTTATTGCATTTTTATGACGGCATCAAAAGCAAAAGAAACAAAAAAACGGCTGGAAATCTTGAACCATTCTAATGACGGATTTTATATTGCAAATGAGGATCTGAAATTAAGAGGGCCGGGGGATTTGTTCGGGATTCGGCAAAGTGGCCTGCTGGAATTTAAACTCGGAGATGTCTTTCAGGATGCATCGATCCTGCAAAAGGCAGCGGAGGCGGCAAAGATGGAAGAAGTAAAAAAATATCCAGTATTTACCAGAGTAAATCGTGAGAATATCCATATACTATGAGTGTAACAAATAGTTACAAAGAAAAAACACAAAACGATAAAGGAGGATATTATCATGACAAATCGTTCATCTAATAAAGCAGCCGTACCAGAAGCAAAAGGTGCTTTAGACAAATTTAAATATGAGGTAGCAAGTGAACTTGGAGTTCCGTTAACAGACGGATACAACGGAGATCTCACTTCCAGACAGAACGGATCTGTTGGTGGTTATATGGTCAAGAAAATGATTGAAGAACAGGAAAAACAGATGGCTGGTAAATAAACTCCGGCAAAACAGAAGAAAAAAACAAGTAAAAGTGCTCAAATCTTTTTTGATTTGAGCACTTTTTTGTACGGAATAAACAAAGAAAAATTTCATTAACATAATATTTATACAACTCACTTTCTATTTAACACTATTTTTAGACTTTTGGTGTTAGAATATGGAATCATCAAGCGAATGGGAGGGAATGGAAGATGATGGATCTGTGTATGATAGCAACACTGCTCATATGCTTTGGTCTGATAAAGGTTTTCGCAGACTGGTGCGAGAAGCAGGTTAATAAAGCGGATAAAAAATAAACGTTGAGAAACAACACGAATGGAGGGATTACGATATGCTTCAAATAGCATTGACATTAATTTTATTTTTGATACTTATTATCCCGCTTGGACGCTATATGTATCATATTACGACTTATCAAAAAACATTTGCGGATCCGGTTTTCAATAAATTGGATCATGGAATTTATAAAATCTGCCGTATTAAAGCAGATGAAGGAATGAATTGGAAAAAATATGGACTCAGCCTTCTTTTGACAAATGCGGTAATGGTTTTTGTAGGATACCTTATCCTTAGAATTCAGGGATTGCTTTTCCTGAATCCAAACGGAATCGGAGGAATGGAAGGCTCCCTTTCCTTTAATACGATCATCAGCTTTATGACTAATACAAACCTGCAGCACTATTCAGGAGAATCTGGATTGTCTTATTTAAGCCAGATGACAGTCATCATTTTCATGATGTTTACATCTGCAGCAAGTGGATATGCAGCTTGCATGGCATTCTGTCGTGGACTTGCAGGAAAAAGAAAAGATCTTGGAAACTTTTATGCAGATTTAGTTCGTTGCATTACAAGAATTCTTCTTCCGTTATCAATCATTGTAGGTTTGATTCTTATTTGGCAGGGAGTACCTCAGACATTTGATGCAAATAAGACGATACATACAATCGAAGGAACGCTTCAGGATATCGCAATGGGACCGATCGCGGCACTGGAATCCATCAAACACCTCGGTACAAACGGAGGAGGTTTCCTGGGAGCGAACTCAAGTACACCACTTGAAAACCCAACGATCATATCTAATATTGCAGAACTTCTCTCTATGATGGTTCTTCCGGGTGCTTGTGTCATTACTTTTGGTCTTATGATGAGAGATGCGAAGAAAGATCAGGCAAAGATCAAAGCCGGATCAAAAGGTATCATCGGAAGACAGGGAGCAGTTGTTTTTGCAGCAATGGCTGTTTTGTTCCTTGTAGGACTTACAATTTGCTATACAGCAGAATCAGCGGGAAACCCAATCCTTGGAGATGTCGGAATCAGCCAGGATATGGGAAGTATGGAAGGAAAAGAAGTGCGATTTGGAATTGCACAATCGGCACTGTTTACAACAACAACAACATCATTTACAACAGGTACGGTTAACAATATGCATGATACACTGACACCACTTGGTGGAATGGTTCCGCTTCTTCATATGATGTTGAACTGTGTATTCGGTGGAAAAGGTGTAGGTTTGATGAACATTATCATGTACGTCATCCTGGCGGTATTCCTCTGTGGTCTGATGATCGGACGTACGCCGGAATATCTTGGTAAGAAAATCGAAGGTACAGAAATGAAACTGGTAGCAATCGTACTGATTGTACATCCACTTTTGATCTTAGGATTTTCTGCTCTTGCGGTTTCAACTTCAGGAGGTCTGGCAGGAATCACCAACCCGGATTTCCATGGATTGTCACAGGTATTATATGAATATGCTTCTTCCGCAGCAAACAATGGTTCCGGATTTGAAGGACTTGCAGATAACTCTGTATTCTGGAATGTGACGGCAGGACTTGCTATGTTCTTTGGAAGATATATTGCAATTATTGCACAGCTTGCGATTGCAGGTTCCTTATTAAAGAAGAAAACGGTAAATGAAACAGTTGGTACATTGAAGACAAACAATGCATTTTTTGCAATTCTTGTTGTATTCTTTGTTTACATTTTTGCCGCACTTACCTTCTTGCCGGCATTGGCATTAGGACCAATCGCAGAACATCTGTCTATATGGATGTAGGATTGAGAGAAAAGGAGTAAATAGAGATGGCAAAGCATAATAAGACAAAATTTGTTACACGTGATATTCTTAAAAGCTCCATTATTGGTTCTTTTAAGAAACTGGATCCTAGATTCATGATCAAAAATCCAGTCATGTTTGTAGTTTATGTTGGTTGTATTATTACACTGATATTGAGCTTTTTCCCTACACTTTTAGGTGACAGTGCAGATTTACGGATTTATGATATTATTGTAACAGTTATCCTTTTTATAACAGTGTTATTTGCAAACTTTGCTGAGTCAGTTGCAGAAGGACGAGGAAAAGCTCAGGCAGAATCTTTGAAAAAGACAAAAAAAGATACAAAAGCACGTCTGTTAAAAGCAGATGGAACAGAAGTGATGGTTTCAGCACCGGAATTGAAAAAAGGTGACATTGTGCTTGTAAAAATGGGAGAACTGATCCCAAATGACGGTGAAGTAATCGAAGGTGTTGCTTCCGTAGATGAATCTGCCATTACCGGAGAATCTGCTCCGGTAACAAGAGAAGCAGGTGGAGACTTCTCTTCCGTAACAGGTGGAACAACAGTAGTCAGTGACTGGTTGAAAATCCAGATCACATCTGAACCGGGACAATCTTTCCTGGATAAAATGATTTCACTGGTTGAAGGTGCATCCAGACAAAAAACACCAAATGAAATTGCATTAAATACATTACTTGTAGCTTTAACAGTTATCTTTATCATGGTAGTCGGAACTTTGTATCCGTTTGCTTCCTATTCAGGAGCACAGATTCCGGTATCCACTTTGATCGCATTACTTGTATGTCTGATCCCGACAACAATCGGAGCATTACTTTCTGCGATCGGAATCGCAGGTATGGACCGTGTTACAAGATTTAATGTCATTGCAATGTCCGGTAAAGCAGTAGAAGCTTGCGGTGATGTTGATACAATGATTCTTGACAAAACAGGTACAATTACATTCGGAAACCGTCTTGCAGCAGACTTTATGCCGGTTGCAGGAGTTTCTAAAGAAGATTTGGTTGATTATGCGGTCATGACATCATTAAGTGATAGCACACCGGAAGGAAAATCTATCGTAGAACTCGGAAACAAACTTGGAACAAAAATCACAGAAGATGCTGCAGGACAGATGGAATTCGTTGAATTTACGGCTCAGACAAAAATGAGTGGAGTAAATCTTCCAAACGGAGACAAAATCAGAAAAGGTGCAGCAGAAGCTGTTATGAATTTTGCAAAAGAACAGGGCGGAGAAATCCCTGGAGATTTAAGAGAAATCGTAGACGGAATTTCAAAATTAGGAGGAACACCACTTGTAGTTTGTGTAAACAGTAAGATTTATGGTGTTATCTACTTAAAAGATACAGTAAAACCGGGACTTGTTGAACGTTTTGCAAGATTAAGAGAAATCGGTATCAAAACGATCATGTGTACAGGTGACAATGCTCTGACAGCCGAAACAATTGCAAAAGAAGCAGGCGTTGACGGATTTATCGCAGAGTGTAAACCGGAAGATAAAATTGAAGCAATCAAAAAAGAACAGGCAGAAGGAAAACTTGTAGCCATGACAGGTGACGGAACAAACGATGCACCAGCACTTGCACAGGCAGATGTAGGTCTGGCAATGAACTCCGGTACATCAGCTGCAAAAGAAGCTGCGAACATGGTAGATCTTGATTCTGACCCGACAAAGATTCTGGAAGTTGTTGAAATCGGAAAACAGCTTCTTATTACAAGAGGATCTCTTACAACATTTAGTATCGCAAACGATGTTGCAAAATACTTTGCAATTATTCCGGCGATGTTTACAATGGTGATTCCACAGATGGAAATTCTGGACATCATGCATCTTGCTACACCGTACAGTGCGATCCTTTCAGCATTGATCTTCAATGCGATCATTATCCCTTGCCTGATTCCGATCGCTATGAAAGGTGTTAAATACAAACCGATGCGTTCCGAAAAGATGCTTCTGAAAAACATGGGAATCTATGGACTTGGCGGTATCATTGTTCCGTTCATCGGTATTAAGATTATCGACCTTATTATCGCACCGATTCTGTCGTTGATCGGATTATAGAATCAAAGGGCGATAAATAAAACAGGAGGATTGAAATGAAAACTTTTGGAAATATGTTTAAGAAAGCATTTATGGTAACAATCGTTATGATTATCATATGTGGTCTTATTTATCCATTTGTTCTGACTGGACTGGGACAGTTGTTTTTCAAACATCAGGCAAACGGAAGTATGGTAACGGTAAACGGAAAAGAAGTAGGTGCGGAATATGTAGGACAGCAGTTCACTGACGAACGTTTCTTTAAAGGCCGTCCGTCACAGTATCACTACAACACATACACGGAAGACGGATACTATGCCGGAGAAGAAAAAACAGACGAAAACAAATATGCCGGAGTATCTTCAGGAAGTGCCAACTATGGAAACTCCAATCCGGATTTAAAGAAACGTGTAGAAGAAGATTTGGAAAAATTTAAAGAAGCAAATCCGGAAGTAGCAGATAAAGAAATTCCGGGAGATTTACTGACAGCTTCCGGTTCCGGTCTTGATCCACATATTTCTCCTGCTTCAGCAGAAATCCAGATTCCGGCGATTTCCGAAGCAAGCGGACTTTCTGAAAAAGAATTAAAAGATATTGTAAAAGATAATACAACAGGAAAGGTACTTGGAGTTTTCGGAGAAGAAACAGTAAACGTACTCGGATGCAATATTGATATTGCTGAAAAACTTGGAATTCTGGAGGACTAAGTTATGACAGATGAAAGACCGGATCCACAGAAACTGCTGAATAAGATTAAAAATGAAGAGGCAAGGGCTGAATCCTCCCGCGGAAAACTGAAGATTTTCTTCGGTTATTCAGCAGGAGTAGGAAAGACATATGCAATGCTCGAGGCAGCCCATGCAGAGTTAAAGCAGGGGACGGATATCCTGGTTGGATATGTGGAACCGCATGTGCGCCCGGATACACAGGCTCTTGTGGAGGGACTGCCGGCACTTCCATCGAAAATGATAGACTACAAAGGAATTCAATTACGGGAATTTGATTTGGATGAGGCTTTAAAGCGTCATCCTAAAATCATTCTTGTGGATGAGCTGGCGCATAGTAATGCTGCCGGCTCAAGGCATCTTAAAAGATATCAGGACGTGGAAGAACTCTTGGAAGCAGGAATCAATGTATGGACCTGTGTAAATGTGCAGCACCTTGAAAGTTTAAATGACCTTGTGGCAAGTATTACGGGAATTTCCCAAAAAGAGAGGGTACCGGACCGGATATTTGATGATGCCGATCAGGTAAAACTGGTAGATATTGAACCGGATGATTTGCTGCAAAGATTAAAAGAAGGAAAAATCTACCGGGAGATGCAGGCAGGAAGGGCAATGGAAAACTTTTTTACAAGAGATAAGCTTACTGCCCTGCGTGAAATCGCACTTCGCCGAATGGCTGACAGAGTAAATTACAGGACAGAAATAGAAGGGGAAGAAATTCCGGGACATTACAACGGGGAACACATCCTGACTTGTATTTCACCGTCACCGAACAATGCGAAAGTTATTCGTACTGCAGCAAGACTGGCAAATGCTTTTCACTCCCGTTTTACTGCTCTTTATGTAGAGAAAGTAGAACGAAAAGACCTGACACAAGAAGAGAGAAAAAATCTGGAAAGAAATACAAATCTTGCAAGGACTCTTGGGGCAAAGATTGCAACGGTTTCCGGAGAAAATATTCCGATGAAGATCGGAGAGTATGCAAGGATCAGTAATGTCACAAAAATTGTTATGGGACGAACCAACCATAAGTTGTTTATGGGATTAAATAAAGGAACTCTTGTAGAGAATTTGACACAGTATGTTCCGGATATCGATATTTATGTGATACCGGATGTGAGAAATTCTACGGAACCTTATCGTCGTAGATTTAAGAAAACGCATCTTAGTTGGAAAGATATGGGAGTTACCGTTTTGGCTTTGGTTCTTGCTACATTGGCAGGATTACTTATGGCACATTTTGACCTTCCGGAATCCAATATCATCACCTCCTATATGATCGGAGGGATTGTTGTAGCTATTTACACAAATACAAGAATCTGCAGTATTTTTGATGCTTTTGCAAGTGTTGTTTTGTTCAATTATTATTTTATCGAACCGGTACGTTCTTTTGAAACCTATGATCCGACATATTCTTTTACATTTCTGGGAATGGTTGTGTTGTCGGTTGCCATTTCTTCTGTTACACTAAAGTATAAACGAGAAGCAAAGGCGGCAGCAAAAAATGCATATAAAACAGAACTGTTGTTGGAAAACAGTCGACAATTAAGGCGTTCTTTCGGTGTAGGGGCGATTGCAGATACACTTTGCGGACATATTCAACAGTTAACCGGGCTTTCTGTAACCTTTTATCTGAAAGACGGGAAAGGAGAACGATTAAAGACACCGAGAGTTTATCCGAGAAAAGGAATGACAAAACAGGAAATGGCAGAATATATTACTGTCGATGAACAGTCGGTAGCTTTGTGGGTATTAAAAAACGGGCACCGTGCCGGAGCCTGTACCATGACACTGGATAATGCAAAATCTATTTATCTACCTCTCAAGAATTACGAAAATGTATTTGGAGTAATCGGAATTGTTTTGGAAGAACACAGAGAACTCAGTCCGTTTGAAAATGAAATTTTAAGAGGACTTTTAAACGAAACGGCTCTTGTTCTGGAAAAACGAAATACGATTTTGCAGGCTGCAGAAAAACGTGAGAAAAAATAAAAAAATAGTTGCATATTTTGAAAAAGTGTATATAATAATATTTGTGACTTCCATGTATGGAATTTAAGGTCACAATTTAAAAGCCGAAATAGCTCAGTTGGTAGAGCACTTCACTCGTAATGAAGGGGTCGTCGGTTCGAGTCCGATTTTCGGCTTACCAAAACACCGCAATACGTAGAACTTTTCAGTTCTTTAGGATTGCGGTATTTTTATTTTTTCTGTCTTAACACGATTTTAACAGAAATCTGAGTTTTCTAAATAGAATTTTAATCGAAGCATATGATAATGTGATAATGATAAAAATAGCGAATTTTTCATACAATATTCACAAATAATTATCCAAAATTTCTATACAATCTACACATCTTCCTTATAGAAAAAAATGGTTGTCAATGATACAATTTTCCATGAAGGAGAGTGATTGTAATGTTATTCAGTAAAACAAAACCTGTGCTTATAGTCGGATGTGGAAGATTCGGTGCAAGCCTTGCCGGAACTATAAACAGCAGAGATTATGAGGTGACGGTTATTGATAAAGACAAGGCGGCTTTTTCAAAGCTCCCGGGGAATTTTGGAGGATATGAGATCGCCGCAGATGGCTCAGATATTACTATATTGGAAGACGCAGGGATCAAAGACGCGGAGATTGTGATTGCAGCCACAGGAAGTGACTGTACCAACAGTCTTGTATGCCAGATTGCCAGTCGTATTTTTCATGTACATAATGTGTATATGAGGCTGGAGGATCCGGTGATGGAACGGGTCGTGTCCGGTTATGGGATGAGGGTCATTTATCCGTTCCGATTGTCTATGCGGGAGTTTGAAAGGTTAAGCGGAATAGATCTGGAGGAAGAGGTATGAATATTGTAGTAGCCGGAGGAAGATCAAAGGCAGATTTTCTGATAGAGGCATTATTAAAGAAAAATCATCATGTTGTATCCATCAATGACGGATATGAATATTGTAACTATCTTGCAAATAAATACGGTATATCCGTGATAGAAGGAAATGCCAGTAAATCTGATGTGCTTGATGAAGCCAATATCCAATATTTTGATGTGATCATCGCGTTGAGACCGGATGATGCCGAAAATCTTACAATCTGTCAGATGGCTTCCAGACTTTATCACATAAAAAAAACAATCTGTACAGTTCAGAATCCAAGAAATGTGGGGCTGTTCCGCATACTTGGTGTTACCAATGTGATCAGTGGTACATATATGGTGGCAAATATTTTGGAAAAGGCGACGTCTCTGGATTATCTTGAAGAATCTCTTGATCTGGAAGACGGAGATATCGTAGTTTCTGAAATCAGTATCAAAAAAGAATATCCGGTATGTGGTGAAATGATAAAAACACTGGATCTTCCGGAAAATGCAATCATTGGCTGTATCATTAGAAAAAAAGGCATGGTTATTCCAAATGGCTCCGAAACATTGCAGCAGTTTGATAAGCTTCTGATTATTTCTTCCAAGCAGGTACAAAATGAAGTACTTCAGAAAATAGTAGGAGGCGAATGGTAAATGAAACCGGAAGACAATATAAAGTTCGGAAGCATCAGCGGTCATGCCTTGATCAGAACAGTCGGGATTGTCTGCATGCTGGTCGGAGCAATCCTTTTGTTCCCATTGATCACGCTTTTTCCGTTTCCGGAAGAAATAAGTGAAGCAAGGTATTTCATTATTCCGGGTGTTTCCTGCATGGGGATTGGATACTGCCTGGCGCTTAATATCGGTGGGAAAAAGAAAGAAAGGCAGAACGGTTATAAAGGATTTTTTGTGTTGCTGACATGGATTTTTATGATCCTGGGCAGCAGTATTCCCTTTATACTGACCGGTAAATACAGCTTTACACAGGCTGTTTTTGAATGTACAAGCGGTTATACCACCACAGGACTTTCGGTTGTAGATGTTACAGAAACGTCCCACATGTTTTTGTTTTTCCGGAGTGAAATGCTTTTTGTCGGAGCAGCCGGCCTTATACTTATTGTGGCATCGGTTATGTCAGACAAAAAAGGAATGAAATTATATGAAAGCCAGGAACATTCGAATAAAAGTCCGGCTCATATTCTGCAGACAGCCAAAGTAGTCGTACTGATTTATACAGGATATATTGCGGCGGGGATGATTTTGTATAAAATCTTCGGAATGAACTGGTTTGATGCATTAAACCATTCTATTGCGGCAGTTTCTACAGGTGGATTTTCTACAAGACCGGAAAGTATCGGCTATTATAACAATTTGGGAATCGAAGTGGTGACGATTGTTTTGATGTTGGCAGGCAGCGTGAATTTTTTTCTTCATCTCTCTTTGCTAAGAGGAAAATGGAAAAATATATATACTGATTGTGAAATTCGTTTTAGTCTTTTTATCTATCCATTTGCAACGGTGGTGATCACGGCACTTTTAGCGGAAGGATTTTCCATGAGTATTCCGGAGGGAATAAGAATCGGGATTTTTCAGTCTGTTTCTGCCATGACGACAACAGGATTAAGAACCTTAGATAGTTTTCAAGATTGGAATTCGGCATTGTTGTTTGTCATGATTCTGTTGATGATCATAGGCGGAAGTGCAGCTTCTATGTCAGGGGGAATCAAGCAGTACAGAGTCTGGATTCAAATAAAAGAAGTATATTGGAATATCAAAGCCAGTATGCATAATAAAAGAGTCGTTTTTGCCAGAAAGATTACACGATGTGGCAGAGAGATTGAGGTTGACCATCGATTCTACAGAGAGTCACATAGTTTTATTACGGCATATTTATTCCTTTTGATGGCAGGTACATTTGTTTTTACCTGTTATGGGTATTCGCTAGAAGATTCTTTGTTTGAGATGGCATCTTCCTTAAGTACAGTTGGATTTTCGACAGGCATTATCGGGTATGATGCTCCGTCTGCCATTTTATGGGTATCTACATTGGGAATGTTTTTAGGAAGGTTAGAAATTTTTGTTGTCTTTATAACGATTGGAAAATTAATAGGACATATTAATAGAAGAGTAAGAAAAGGGGTCAGAAAATGGAAAAGATGAAGCAGCAACCGAATAAGCTGGCCGTTACATGTGTAGTCATGATTTTGGCCACGGTTTTATCGGTTTCGCTATATACGATAGGAATACGGGCAGAAAATATTCTGATGATCTATACCTTTGGAATTATCGTGATCATCATTGAAACCAAAACATACAGTTATGGAATCGTTGCTTCGTTTGTGACTGTGGCGATTTTTAACTATCTGTTTACGGAGCCGCGTTTTACATTTCGTATGTACGATAAAAACTATATTATTTCCTTTGTAATCTTCCTTGTTGTGTCAATGATCGTTTCTTCGCTTACGATACAGCTGCAGAAAAAAGTAGATGCATTGGAACAGACTCAGAAGATCACGGATATTCTTTATCAGATCAGCAGCGGTTACCTTCATGTATCTGGGTTAAAACAGGTGGCTACATATGGTCTGGAATGTCTTAACAATATCAAAGAACGAGAGTACATTTTATTTGTAAATGATGCGAAAAACAATGTAAGAGTTCCATACAAAAACAGCATGGATCAGCCGAAAAGGGATGGACTTCCGTATGACCTTTTAAAAGCATCAGAATGGTGTTTCCTACAGTCGCAGATTTGCGGAACAGGAACCGAAGATTATGGAAACCTCGGATATTATTTAATACCAATCGTAAGTAAAGGAGTAACATACGGAGTACTCGCCATCAATACAGATAAAAAGCCTCTGGACAACGAAGATAAAAAAGTCATGGAAGCGGTGGTATCTATTATCGCAGTTGCCATGGACAGAGAATTTGCAGAAAAATCCGAACAGGAAACAAGATTTATTACGGAACGGGAAAAATTAAGAAACAATCTTTTACGCTCCATTTCACATGATTTAAGAACGCCTCTGGCCGGGATTACGGGAAGCACAAGTTTTCTTCTTGAAAGTCATGAACAGATTGGAAAAGAGAATATGGAAACATTGTTGCGAGACATTATGAATGATTCCATTTGGCTTGGACAGCTTGTAGACAATCTTTTGAATATGACTCGTATTCAGGAAGGAAAGCTGAATCTGCGATACAATATGGAGATTGTTGATGACATTATTTCGGAAGTCAGCATCCGTGTTCAGAGAAGACTTGGAAATCGTGAATTGACATTTTCGACTCCGGATAATTATTTGGCAGTACCGATGGACGGACGACTGATCATACAGGTTCTTGTAAATCTTGTAGATAATGCAGTCAAGCATACACCTGAAAACGGACATATTAAGATTGTTGTGGAGCAGGTCAGCGTGAAGAAGAAAAATAATGAGCGTTATGCCAAGTTCTCGGTTATCGACGATGGTACTGGAATTGATGAAAAAATCCAAAAGCATATGTTTGAAAGTTTTGTAACAACGGATCATAACGGAGCGGATACCGGAAGAGGAATTGGATTAGGTTTAAGCATTGCAAGCGAGATTATACAGGTGCATGACGGAATGATCGGCAGCAAGAATAATGAAACAATGGGAGCAACAGTATATTTTCTGCTTCCGCTAAAAAGGAGAGATGAAGATGAATAAAGGATGCATTCTGGTAATTGAAGATGATAAAAGTATTATCAACTTTCTCAGTATTTCATTAAAAACAAACAATTATAAAGTGGATGTAGCGGAAACCGGTTTGATGGGAATGTCTCTGTTTTTTACAAATAAACCGGACATGATCTTGTTAGATTTGGGACTTCCGGACATTGATGGGACAGAGATCATCAAGCAGATCCGTATGACTTCCAAAATTCCGATCATTGTTATATCTGCGAGAGGGCAGGATGAAGAAAAGGTAGAAGCTTTGGATCTGGGAGCAGACGATTTTGTGACAAAACCATTTTCTATTAATGAGTTGATGGCAAGAATCCGTGTAGCTTTTCGAAGAGAAATTCCGGATACGGTAGAAAAGAGTGTATTTGAAGCGGATGACCTGAAAATTGATTTCGAAATGAGACAGGTATTTGTGGAGGGAAAAGAGATACATCTGACACCAATCGAATATAAAATCCTGCTTCTCCTTGTGAAAAATGCGGGAAAAGTATTGACGCACAAATATCTTCAGAATGAGATCTGGGGATATAGCGAGGAAAAAGAATTCCAATCCTTGCGTGTATTTATGGCAAACATCCGTAAAAAGATCGAGAAAGATACAAATCATCCGAAATACATTATGACAGAGGTAGGGGTCGGATATCGTTTCGTTGCAAAGAGCAATGAGCAATAGATGAAAAAGAATATTCTGAAAGAGAAATTAGGCTTTCGGAATATTCTTTTTTTATGATATAATACTGATTCAAGAGAAAAAGGAGAGAGTGAAGATGACAAATGATATGACAAAAGGAAGTCCTGTCAGTCTTATTTTGAAGTTTATGATTCCTATGTGTCTGGGAAATATTTTTCAGCAGTTTTATAATATTGTTGATTCTATTGTGGCAGGACAGTTTATCGGTGTGGATGCACTTGCAGCTATCGGAAGTACCGGTTCATTAATGTTTCTTGTGACAGGGTGGCTTAATGGACTAAGCAGTGGGTTTGGGATTTTGGTAGCACAGTGTTTCGGAGCCAAAAAGTATGATACTATGCGCCATTATGTAGCAATGTCCATCTATTTAAATGTAGCATTTGTAGTTGTAATGACCATTGGACTTTCCATTGGAAATGAAGGTATTTTAAGATTAATGAATTCACCGGAAGATCTACTGCCTTCTATAAAAGGATACATGGCAATCAGTTACGCGGGACTTTTTGTGACAGCGGCATACAATACTCTTGCAGCTTTTTTAAGGGCTCTTGGGGACAGCAAATCACCGCTATATTTTCTGATGATTTCTGCCGGTATCAATATTGTACTTGACATTGTTCTGATCATTGTGTTTGGAATGGGTGTGGAAGGATGTGCAGTGGCTACCGTTGTGGCTCAGGGAATTTCTGCAGTGCTTTGTTATATTTACATACGAAAAAAGTTTGAAATTTTATGGCTGTCCAAAAAAGATTTTAAAATTTCCATGTACAGTATAGGAAAACTTCTTGGACTTGGAATACCAATGGCACTTCAGTTTTCCATTACGGCTATTGGTGGGATTATCGTTCAAGGAGCAATCAATGTTTACGGAGCCGTGTATATGGCAGGATTTTCCGCAGCGGGCAAAATCCAGAGTATTGTAGCATCGGTGTTTGTTTCATTTGGGGCGGCCATTGCGACCTATGTAGGGCAAAATCATGGAGCGGGACAGTTTCAAAGAGTAAGAAAAGGAGTCCGTTATACCCAGCTCATGATTCTTATATGGAGCGTGTTTATGATGGTGGTGATTTATTTCTTCGGGAAATATCCGATTTACATTTTTGTAGATCCATCGGAAACCGAAGTAGTAGAAGCAGCCATGACTTATTTTAAAACCGTAATCTGGGCATATCCGTTTCTTGGAAGTATTTTCCTTTATCGAAATGCACTTCAGGGAATGGGATATGGACTGATTCCGATGATGGGAGGCGTTTTTGAATTAGTTGCCCGTTGGCTGATTGTTATGTTGGTGGCAGGCAGAACAAGCTTTGCAGGAGTATGTATGTCTGATCCTGCAGCCTGGATTGCAGCATTGATTCCTTTGATTCCTTATTATATTGTGAAAATGAGAAAAATAAAGCAATCAAAGGGAGAAAATTAGGAAAACGAATTTTGACAGAAAGAAGTGCACGTGTTAACATAGAACGTATGTGAGGATATTAAGGAAATTGAGTGAAAGGGAGGAAAAGAATGCGAAAAAGAGGAAAGCGTATAGTAGGCTTAGGACTTAGTCTGGCTTTAATCACAGGATGTGCGGCAGAACCATATATGGTAGGAAATGCCGCAGAGGCAGAAGTAATAGAAAGTACAGAGGATAAGCAACCGGTCGAACAGACACAGGAAGATCAGGATATGCAGACATCAAAGGAGGAAAGTCAGGAGAGTCAAGGACAGAATAATGAAAATAGTGTAGAGGAAACAGAACAGACAGTGGAAAATCCGGCATCTGAGATGAAGGAGTCCGAAGCAGAAAGAGGGCAGGCGGAAACTGATTCCGTGCAGGTGCAGACAAAAAGTCAGGAATCTTCCAAAGAAGCTTTACCGGAAGTATTAAAGGAAAATAGTTGGAGATATAAGGATGGACAGCCAATCTATCAGACAGAGTCAGGAAAAGAAAGAGCTGCGTATCCGTATGCATGGAAAAAAGTAAATGGTAAATTCATGAATGACCGTGGACAGGTCATTGAAGGGGCTGTTAAAAAAGGAATTGATGTCAGTCATCATCAGGTAGGAATTGACTGGGAGAAGGTAAAAAAAGATGGTATTGATTATGCCATCATCCGTTGTGGATATGGAGGAAATTATACGTCACAGGATGACAGAGAATGGTTAAAAAACGTAGAAGCATGCGAACGTCTTGGGATTCCATACGGAGTATATTTATATTCATATGCGAATGATGTGGAGGATGCAAAAAGTGAAGCAGATCATGTCCTCCGACTGTTAAAGGGACACAATCCGACCTACCCGGTGTATTACGATTTGGAAGATAAAGTTACAGAAGCAGTAAGTAACAGTACCATCGGGATGATCGCAAAGACATTTTGTGACAAAGTATCCGCAGCAGGGT
The DNA here is from genome assembly GCA_937880845.1 of uncultured Drancourtella sp. Taxonomy (GTDB): domain Bacteria; phylum Bacillota; class Clostridia; order Lachnospirales; family Lachnospiraceae; genus Sellimonas. The sequence continues at coordinate 40,976 of CALFLL010000015.1, read as the reverse complement.
ATGATGTCGGAATTTACGCAAACAAATACTGGTGGGAAAATAAATTAACTTCTTCCGTATTTAATAATTCATCCTGGTCAAGATGGGTTGCTCAGTATAATTCTAACTGCACATATAAAGGAGACTATGATATGTGGCAGTGTACAAGTACAGGTACAGTAAATGGGATTTATGACCGTAACGGAAATCTTGTTCCTGTGGATTTGAATTTCTGGATGGGATCTACCTACGATATGTCGCCGGTAGATGTTTCGGACAGAAATATTATTTCCAGCAGTGCTCATGTAAGCATTGAAGGGTGGCTGGATCCGGTACAAAACGGATATCAGTTGGGAATCACAGGACAATCCAAAGCAATGGAAGCACTGAAGATCAATGTAGGAAGCGGATATGGAGACCTGGGAATTAGATATCGTGCTCATGTAGCAGATATCGGATGGCAGAATTATGTGACAACAGGACAAACGGCAGGGACAACTGGGAAAAACAAAGCAATGCAGGCTGTCAATATTGAATTAACAGGAACACAGGCATCAAAATATGATATTTATTATCGTGCTCATGTGGCAGATTATGGTTGGCTTGGCTGGGCAAAAAACGGTGCTCCATCAGGAACTGTAGGATATGGAAAACAGCTGGAAGCTCTTCAGATTGTTGTCCTTCCAAAAGGAGCAAAGGCTCCGGGAAGCATGGATAATGCATACAAAGAAGTGGACAGAAGTATGGCTGTAAGTTATCAGGCACATATGCAGGATTATGGTTGGTGCGATACCGTAAAGAACGGGGCAATAGCCGGAATTACCGGAAAATCAAAAAGAATGGAAGCTTTGAAGGTACAGTCAAATTATCCAAAATATGACGGAGATATTCAGTATCGTGCCTATGTAGAAGACGAAGGATGGCAAAGTTGGAAAAAGAATGGAGCCAATGCGGGTACAACGGGGGAAAAGAAACGGATGGAAGCCATCCAGATGAATCTGACGGGTACCATGGCACAAAAGTATGATCTTTATTATCGTGTCCATGTTCAGAACTTCGGCTGGCTTGGTTGGACGAAAAACGGAGCAAGTGCAGGAACGGTAGGATATGACTACAGAATGGAAGGAATCCAAGTTCAGCTTGTAGAAAAAGGAAAGCCGGCACCGGGAAGCACGACCGGAGCATACAAAGAAAAAGTAAAAGATGTAAGTGTCAACTATGAAACACATATGCAGGATTACGGATGGATGACTTCCGTAAAAGACGGTGCAATCGGTGGTGTTACCGGCAAATCCAAGAGAATGGAAGCAATCAAAATACAACTGAAAGACCAGAAATACACCGGAAATATCCAGTATCGTACACATGTACAAAATGATGGATGGCAGAGTTGGAAGGAAAACGGAACTTTGTCCGGTACAACAGGTCAAAAGAAAAGAATGGAAGCAATCCAGATCAAGCTTACCGGAGAGATGGCGAAAAAGTATGATGTCTATTACAAAGTACATTCCCAGAATTATGGCTGGCTTGGTTGGGCCAAAAATGGAGAGAGTGCGGGAACAGAAGGACTGGCACTTCGAATGGAAGGAATTCAGGTTCAGCTTGTAGAAAAAGGAACAAAGGCACCGGAAGGTTCCCAAAAAGCATTTATAAAAAAATAGATGGGATAACAAAAAATGAAAAAATTTATTACATTTCTTTTGATTGGGACATTAGCGGTAACGGGAATTCCTCTTTCTGCTTTGGCGGAAGAAAATGAAGCAGAGGTATCGGTGGAAATACCGTCAAGTGTTTCTCATGAAGGGGAAACACAGGAAACAGGGGAAACTGAGGAGAAGACGGAAGTCACGGCAGAAGATGAAGAAATCGTGGAGAAACCGGAAGCCCCGGCAGAAGATGAAGAAATCGTAGAGAAGCCGGAAGCTCCGGCAGAAGATGAAGAAATCGTAGAGAAGCCGGACGTTTCGACAGAAGATGAAGAAATTGTAGAAGAGCCGGAAGCTTCAGTAAAAGAAGTAAAAGTTTTGAAAAAACCGGAACTTACATATCAGGCTCATGTACAAAATGAGGGATGGCAAAATTGGAAAAAGGAAACAGAGCTATCCGGAACACAGGGAAAGGCACTGAGGATGGAAGCCTTGAAAATCCGCTTAACCGGAGAAATGGCAAAGTATTACAATATTTATTATCGTACACATGTCCAAGAGTTTGGCTGGCTTGGCTGGGCAAAGAATGGAGAGCCATCCGGAAGTGAAGGATATGCGTATCGTCTAGAAGCGGTTCAGATATTAATAAAGCCAAATATATTGCCGGCTCCGGGAAATACAAGCCATGCTTTTGTAAAGAAAGAGAAACCGGCAAGTCGTAGTTTTTCTGCTGTTCTTGGATTTGACGGAGAAAAAATAGTAAGGGAATTAAGTGCTCACGAGAAAGATTCCTATTATCTTGGAACTTCATATCAACCATTAAGAAATCCGTCCAATCTAAATGAACTGATGTATCCGAAGGGAGACAGAAGAGGCGATGGTTACAGTGGAATGAACTGTACCGGTTTTGTGGCATATGTTGTAAGAAAATGCGGAGGAAATCTCACGCCGATCGGTCAGATGGGATTGCGAGGAGGATTTTGTAATGCCTCAAACTGGTATCGTTATTTTAAAACAAAAAAAGTAGAATATTATACCTATAGTTCTGTTTCGGAACTTTTAAAATCAGGAAAGGCAGAGAAGGGCGATATTATTTACTGTGAACCTAAGAACTGGAATCAATGGGGTGCAGACTGTCATATCGGATTCTTTTGGGGAAACCGTTCCAACGAGAATAAATTTTGGCACTCTTCGACGAAACCGGGAAAAGGAAATCAGATTTCCGCCATCACACCGGTCACAGATCCGTCTTATATTTGTCTGATTAAAATGGTATAGATCAAATGCCGTCAGTCTGGAAAGGACGACGGCATTTTTCAATCGTTATGGGAAGAAAGAGAAGGTGATACTTATGCCGCCAATCAGTGTGCTAATAAAACCGGCTTCCGGTATGTGCAATATGCATTGTGACTATTGTTTTTATTGTGATGAGATGAAAAAGAGAAAAGTTCAGTCCTATGGACTGATGTCAGAAGAAACTTTAAAAAATATCATCCGTAAAACAATAATAAATGCAGAAGGTTCTGTGACATACGCATATCAAGGAGGAGAACCGACTTTAAGAGGAATTGGATTTTTTAAAAAAGCAGTAGAATTTCAAAAAAAATATAATCGTAGAAGAATTGTGGTTAATAATGTAATTCAGACAAATGGACTGGAAATCAATGATGAATGGTGCCGTTTTTTTGCGGAAGAACATTTTCTCGTGGGAATTTCCATTGATGGGATACGAGAAGTCCATGACACCTACCGGCACGATAAAAAGGGAAATGCCACATATGAAAAGGTTGTAAAAGCAACGGAGAGAATGGATCAGTATGGTGTGGACTATAATATACTGACGGTCGTGAATAAAAAGACTATCTGTCACATTGATGAAATTTATAAAGAATACCAAAAAAGAGGATGGAAGTACCAGCAGTATATTGAGTGTCTGGATCCATTGGAAGAGGGGCATATGAAGACAAAATATGCCATTTCGCCGGAAGAATATGGGAAATTTCAGACCAGGTTATTTGAACTTTGGTATCGTGACTGGAAGAAAAACAGGCAGCCGTTTATCAGGCGATTTGAAAATTATGTTGGAATGTTGCTCGGATATCCGCCGGAAGCATGTGAGCAAAGAGGCACCTGTGGTATTCAGTATGTGGTTGAAGCAGATGGAGGAGTTTATCCTTGTGATTTTTATATGCTTGATAACTATTACCTTGGGAATTTCAATGAAGACAGATTGGCAGAGATTGATGAAAAGCGAAAGGAATCAGGGTTTTTAGAACATTCTTACAACTTGGAACCAAAGTGCAGACAATGCCCATATTATTTTTTGTGTAGAGGAGGATGTCAGCGGCATCGGGATCCGGTTATAGGAACAGAATATTACCGAAATTATTTTTGCGATGGATATAAAATGTTTTTTGAAAAATGCAGTGATAAGATGATAGAAATGGCAAAAATAATAAGTATGTAGAAAAACAGGTGAGATAGGAACAATCCTCTCACCTGTTTCTATTTAGCCCTTATTCTGCTTTTAATGCACAGCCCTTTGTTTCTTTTGTTACAGGAACTTCAGCACATACAGAAGCGTTATCGATTTCGACAGAGTATGTTTTGTGGATCATACAGTTTACTGGATCTTCTGTAGCGATTACTAAAGCGAGACGGTGACCAGGTTGTACGGTATATCTTGTTGCGAACATATATACATGGTAGTTATGGTATTCGCCTTTTTTCAGTTCGATGCTGTTTGCAGCTGTTTCCGGTTCATAACCTGCTTCCGGATTACAAAGATCTGCAAATGCACGTGTGATGACACGGTAATTTTTGTGAACCGTAGAGAATTCTGCTTCATTGAATGCCGGAAGATCTCCGCCGTTTATGATTCCGCCTTCTTTTACGGTTACAACAGGAATGATATTTCTTTCCGGATCTACTGTCTGGATGCTATCGAACGCTTCATCACATACGTCACAGAGAAGAACCGCAATTTCAACGTCATCCATTCTTCCGGAAACTTTGGAAGAACCAAGTTTCATTGTGAGAGTATCTACATCATTTCTGTTTTCAGGGTTGAAATCATTTTCGATATCTCCGTCTTTTAATGCAGCTCTTAAATCCAGTCGGATCGTTCCCTGGATTGTAACTTCCTCTTCAAACGGAGCAGTTACATAACGCTGAGCCATATTTGTGGATTTCAGACTCATGACATCATCAAAGTTTTCGGCACTGACACCTGCAGCTTCCCAGTTGGTATCAATCACTGTTACGCCTGTATCTGAGCTTTCAAGCTTCATGGAATGGTTTGTATCCCAGGAATCTGCTTTTTCCCATTTTCTTTGGTCGTAGTTTGTTTGAACAAGAACTTCAGGCATCCGTTCTGCGTCGTTTTCTACACCGTACAGATAATGAGAAATCCATTCATTTACGATATCATCATAGAATTTTCCATCAATTAGGATACCGTAATTTTTGTTTGGCATTGTAGGTGTGATGTGTGGTCCCTGATGAAGAAGTGTTTTGAAAGTCTGTCCGGATTTCTGGAAAGCCTTTACCATCATATCAAACTGTTTTGTTGATACGTTTTCGTCGTTTAATCCCTGTACGATTAAAGCACTGCATTTGATTTTGTCTGCATGTAGGCGATAGTTTCCGCTTCCCCAGAATTCTTCATTATAATCGAAACCACATTTTAACTGTTGAAGGCTTAATTCATGATGAAATGCAGCAATATCATCTAACTGTTTTTCAGATAATGTTTCATCATGGTAACGGCTAGAGCAGAAGTACGCAAGATAACTGTTTAACATTTCTTTTGGCCAGTAACGTTGAGCACCCTGCATGTTTTGCTGACTGTACCAGTCGGAAATCCCTGCAACAGGAACGATTGTCTTTAATCCTTCCACACCTGTTGTTGCTACTGCAAAAGGCATGGTTCCTGCATAGGATCTTCCTGTCATGGCTACGTTCCCGTTTGACCATTCTGCTTTTGTAGTAATAGTACCGGTGCGATCTGCATAAGCAACCCGATCACCATGTAACCATTCTACAACGAACTTGAAAGCATCTCTTTCGTAATCAGATCCGACAAAGTTGAAACCATCGGAACCAAGTGCTCCGAATCCGGCACTTAAGACTACGGCGAAGCCACGTACAAGATAGTAGTTGAAGTTATCAAGATTTTCATAAACCATGTTGTCATGGTTTCCTTTATCTTTATAATACCAGTCAGAAGGGTCAGCCTTTAATGCAAGATCCATCGGGCTGATGGAACCGGTAGGAACACGAGGAGCGACCTCTTTTTTCAGATCGGAAAAATCAAATTTGCGGTATTCTTTTTCTGCGACTTCTTTCATATGATCATAAGCATCGTCTTGAACACCCGCACAGTATGGACGTGCTTCGAATAAAGATGCGGCTTTGTAATGGCCCTCTACGGCACTTCTGGGAACCTGTACGAAAGTTTTGATCAAATCGCGTTTGCCATCTCCGTCCATGTCATAATCAGATTCCACATACACACAGTATCTTACGATGTCAGATGTACTTGGATCATAGTTGTCGCCAGTTTTTCCATCTGTAAATGGGAAAACCGGTTGTGCCAACCCATTTTCAAAAACCGGCACATTGCTGTAATGATTGTTTTTCATGATTAACCTCCTCATTTGAAAACCATATTGCTATGATTTAAATTATTTCTATCGAATAGTATAGTTGTTAGTAAAAAGATAGTCAATGTTTAGGTAGTGTGAATTCATAAATTAAACATACCGTTTTTAAAGATTTTTTCTGTGTTTCAGATACCATTTCTCAAAAAGAGCGATTGCCTCATAAAGAGCCATTGCCATTATGCAAAGAAGAACGATACTCATAAGAAGCCAATCCATTTTAAATACCTGGCTGGAGTAGATGATGAGATATCCAAGGCCTTCTTTCGCAGCAAGAAATTCTCCTATGATCACACCTACAAGACAAAGTCCGATGTTGACTTTCATAGTACTGATAATGGTCGGAACCGAAGAGGGAACAACGATTTTTGTTAAGGCATGAAAGGGACTTCCGTGAAGAGTATAAATAAGTTTGATTTTGTTTTCATCTGCATGGCTAAAACAGGTATAAAGTGTCATGATACTTCCGAAAATTGCCACAGACATTCCGGCTACGATAATGGTAGTGTGATTTGCTCCAAGCCACACAATCAGAAGAGGAGCAAGGGCAGATTTTGGCAAGCTGTTTAAAATAACCAGATAAGGTTCCAGTATGGAGGAAAGACGTTTTGAAAACCAAAGGATAACGGCAGCAAGGATGCTGATGGTTGTGACAAGAAAAAAGCTGACCAATGTTTCATATAAAGTAATAGAAATATGAGAAAAGATACTTTTATCTTTTGTCATTTCAAGAAAGCAATTCAGGATTTTGGAAGGGCTGCTAAATACAAAAGAATCAATAATCCCTTTTGAAGAAGTCCATTCCCAAAGAAACAAAAAAATTATGAATAAGAGGATACGTGCAGACAGAATGATATAGTGTTCTCTTTTTTGCATCCGAAGGTAGGCGTTTTGTCCGGACGATACATGTAATTCAGTTTTTTTCATGTTCATTTAACTCCTTCCATATCAAATTAAAATAGGTTTTAAATTCAGGAGCATTCCGGCGGTTTAAAGGAGTATCTGAAATTCCTTCAGGGTAACGGAAGGAAAGAGAGACAACCTGCCGAATAGAGGCCGGGCGGGGAGAAAGCACAAGGATTGTATCTGCAAGGCTGATGGCTTCCGATAGATCATGGGTAACGAGAATCGCTGTTTTCCCTTCTCTGCGGATGATCTGTCCGATATCATCGCTGACATTCAGACGGGTCTGATAATCCAAGGCAGAAAATGGCTCATCCAGTAAAAGAATTTCGGGATTGAGGACCAATGTACGGATTAGTGCTACTCTTTGTCTCATTCCACCAGAAAGTTCAGAAGGTTTTGCATGTTCAAACTGTTGCAGACCGTATATTTCCAGAAGTTTTCTGGCATATGATTTTGTTTCTGAATTAAGAGTTCCGCATATTTCAGGGCCTAAAAGTACATTCCGAAAAATGCTTCTCCATTCCAACAATTCATCACGTTGAAGCATATAGCCGATTTTCCCTTTATTTTCAGAAAGTGGTTTCCCATGAATAAGAATCTCACCGGATTCCGGAATCATCAGTCCGGCGATCAGTGATAAAAGTGTGGATTTGCCACAACCGGATGGGCCGACAATAGCCAGAAAAATCCCCTTCTTTACGGAAAAGGAAATATCGTCTAAAGCAGGAGTTTCGCCTTTGTCTGTATGATAAGAATGGCTGATGTGATTTAAAGTCAGTACTGTGTTCATATTTTTCCCCCTTTATAATGTATACCATAATGTATGAAAAAAACTGAAAAGATGTGAATTTTTGCCAATAGTATCTGAGAATGGAAAATAAATGATAAGACACTTGACAAGAAGCAGAAATTTTGATTATTATATAGATATAAATGAATATTAGGCAAACCCATTGAAAGGTGGTGACGCAAAACTATAGGGTCTTCAATCATATCCATTATGATCATGACAGCCAGTTGCATTTTAGATACGGGAGATAGTGATATCCCGTATATCGGGCACGGATAAGTTATGATTAATTTATCCGCTTTTTTATTTTAAAAGATAAATACAAAAAGAAATTGAAAATAGAATTAAGGAGGAAGAGATGAACAAGGTAGGGAAAAAGGTTCTGTCATTTGGCTTGGCTGTAAGTCTTTTGGCGGGAAGTATCTTTCCGGCGGTGACAACTAGGGCAGCAGGGAAAGAGAAAAAAGGAAATACATATTCCGGAGCAATCGAATTATCTTTATTGTCAGCATTGGATTTAAAATCCGATACGCCATTTAAAGTAAAACTTGACGGTGAAGCAGACGACGAAAAAGAGGTAGTTCTCAAGGCAGGAAACGGAGAAACGCTAAACAGAGAAAGCGTACGCTTTGAGAATCTAAAAGAAGGAACGTATACATTGAGTATAGAAGCAGGTGGATTTGTTCCTTATAGGCAAGACATTCTTGTAGAAAATTTAGAGTACCATATACAGGTACTGACTGATGAAACAGAAAGTTTTGATTTTTCGGATTCAGCAAAGCATCCTGGAGTCATCAGGATTGGTGATGTTAACGGAGATGGTACTGTAGATGAAAAAGATCAAGATGCATTGGTTGATGTATTGGATGGTCAGAAAGAAAAAGATGGATATGAATATGATTTGAATAAAGACGGACATACGGATTTAATCGATCTTCAATATCTTGCGGCCCACATTAATAAAATTGATCAGGTGTCGGCAACTATTGAAACAAAAGTTCCGGTATCAGAAATAGGTATGGAAGCGGAAGGAGGAACCGTGCAAAACGGAGAACTTGAAGATCTGCTTTCCGGAACAGAAGATAGTGCAGTACAGATTGTAAGCGAAGATAAGATTAGCGAAGAAAATCCGGTGGAATTAAACTTTGAATTCGGAAAAGGAGAAAATCCGGTTGATCTTGAAGGGGCATTGATCAAAACGCCTCAGGGATCAGAAAATCAGATTACAGAAGGAACCATTATTGTATGGTATGTGGAAAACGGAAAGGAAGTTTCACAGGAGATTCCAATCCAGAAAGAAATAGGAAAGCAGACAAGAAGTGCAGGACCACAAGCTGTCTTAAGAGAAGACGGCACCATTGAAGTTAATTTTAATGGACAGATTGCTGTCAAAAAAGTAACGATTAAGATTACAGCTACAAGTAACGCCGGAAATATTGCAGAGATTTCAAGTGTAGAATTTGTAAATGATATGGAAAACAGAATTCCAAAACCAGATATGGATATTCCAGAAGGATTGTCTGTAAAACCAGGAGATAAAGAATTTACCGTATCATGGAAAAAGGCAAAAAATGTAACAGGATATGAAGTGAAGATTGAAGCAGATGGGAAGACGGAAATTCAAAAGACATCCCAGACAAGTCTTACCGTAAAATCGTTTAAAAATGAAAAGTTAATAAATAACAAAGAATACAAAGTACAAGTACAGTCCGTAAACGGAGACTGGAGAAGCGGTTATTGTAATCCGGTGACGGCTGTTCCAAAGCCGTCTAAGAAACCGGCAGCACCGGACAACTTAAAAGTGACAGGAAAATATAAGAGTCTGGAATTGAGTTGGAAAAAGATGGAAGATACAGATTCTTATAATATTTATTATAGAGAAGATGGTGCAGAACAATACGAAAAGATTGAACAGATTAAAGAGAATCAGTATAAGATTGAGAACCTGAAAGACAATGTAAAATACTATGTTTACATTACAGGAGTTAATGAACTTGGTGAAGGACCGGCCTCGGTAGAGTCTTCTGCAAAGACGACGAACATTGTAGCGGCAAAGCTTCCGGCATATGAATTGATTAATGCTTCAAAGGGAGAAGGAGAACTTACTGACCATATTCAGTCAGCACAGTTAGGAAGAGGGTATATGGTCGATAGTCCGCTTGATGAAGGAAAAGATGAAAAATCAGCACTTGGGGTTGTGGATAATGATTATACATCCTATTTACGGGTAGATGACTGGGACGAAGGAGGAGCTTATCCGGCAAACAATAAGGGTGTGACGGTAACTTTCGACGAACGATATGAAATCGGAACCATTGCACTTGCAGAAGTAGATGATAGTATTGGATGGTACAGCCATGTAAATATAAAGTACTGGGATGAACAAGGAAAGCAGCAATCCGTGGGTGCATCCATTAAACAGAAACAATCAGATAATGGAAGAAAATACTATTATATTAAATTGTCCGAACCTGTTGTAACAGACAAGATTAAAGTTGGAATCGGAAGACCTTATGGAAATATGCGACCGGTTGTCATATCTGAAATGAGATTTTATAAATATAATTCTATTGAACATGATATCATGGCATTATATGAAGATGATATGCACACGACTTTAAAACCAGAGGTGACGGAACAGACTATTGAAGAACTTCAGGAAAGACTAGATAAAAAAGATCCGGTCAGTGGAGAGTACCACCCTGAGAAAGAGATGCTGGAGAAAGAATTGAAAACGGCAAAAGACATCCTTCTTTCTAATTCTTTTGAAACAGTCAGCGTCAATCCGAATATTACGCCAAAGAAAGACGGACATCTTGGAATCACCGGATTAAATGCATGGCAGCCTTTAGGGATCACAGCATACGCAGGAGAAGAGATTGAAATTTATGTAGGACATCCTAATAAAAAAACAGGTGATACGACAGACCTTCAGTTGATAGCCACACAAAATCACGCAGAAAGCTCTGATCTTATGAAAGTGGTGGCAAATCTAAAAATAGGAAAAAATGAAATTGTTATTCCGAATCTTCAATCTCTTGATTTCGAACATGGCGGAGCACTTTATATTCAGTATACCGGTAACAATTCAGCAGATAAATATGGCGTACGAGTAGATGGAGGAGTAAAACTTCCAATATTGAACTTATACAAGGCAGGAGAAGACAAACAGGAAAAAATCCAGGCCTATGTAGAAGGACTGGAGCAGTATGTAAGTACCTTAAAGGAAACACATGATAAAATACATAAAGAAAGCAATCAGGAAGCAGTTTCTTATGAATATGATGAAAAGAATTGTATTTTAAATACAACAGATATCATGTTAGATCAGATGATGTTGACGCTTCCGGCAACCCAGGTACTCTCCGGACTTGGAAAAGGTACCATAGAAGAAAAGGCAGAACGCCTTGAGAAATCTATGCAGTCCATGAATGATATGATGGCATTGTTTTATCATAATAAGGGACTTACGAACGAAAATGGAGCGGATGCTTCTGACAGGATGCCTTCACAGCATCTGAACATCCGTTACATGAGAATGTTTGCGGGAGCATTTATGTATGCGGGAGGAAACCATATCGGAATCGAGTGGACAGAAACCCCTTCATTGGTAAAAGGGGAACCAATCAAAACAGACGAGAACGGAAAACTTGTCAGTGGACAGTATTTTGGATGGGGAATTGCTCATGAAATCGGTCATAATATTAATCAGAGTCAGTATGCGGTTGCAGAAGTGACAAATAATTTCTTCTCCGTTCTTGCACAGGCAGATGAAACAAATTCAGGGGTCAGATTTAAGTACGAGGATGTATATAAAAAAGTTACATCCAATACGATAGGAAGAGATAGTAATGTGTTTACACAGCTTGGATTATATTGGCAGCTCCATTTGGCGTATGACAGAGGATATAATTTCAAAATGTATGATACGCATGAAGAACAGCTCAGTAATCTGTTCTTTGCAAGAGTAGATTCCTATGCGAGAAATGTAAAGAAAGCACCGGCACCGGATGGAGTTCTACTGACACTTGGAAGTGATAAAGATCAGAATATCATGCGTCTGGCAAGTGCGGCTGCACAGAAGAATCTCTTGGAATTTTTTGAAAGATGGGGAATGGAACCGGATGAAACGACAAAGCAGTATGTACAACAGTTCCCAGCAGAAGAAAGAGCGATTTACTATGTAAATGACGAGGCACGAGCATATGAGATTGAACACGGTACCGCAGGTACATTAAAAGGTGCAGACATTGTAACAGTTCAGACAGAAGTAAAGGAAAGTGATCCAAACAGAGTAGAACTAACTTTGACGGCAGATGAAAAATATAGCGATGTGTTGCTTGGATATGAAATCACAAGATGTACAACAGAAAAGGGAAAGACAGTAAAAGAGGTAGTTGGATTTACTACGGATAATCATTATACGGATGTGATATCTTCTCTCAGTAACAGAGTTGTAACATATGAAGTGTCAGCTGTTGATAAATTCCTGAACCGTTCAGCGGTAAAACAGACGGATTCTATCAAGATTCATGGCGACGGAAGTCAGGACAAGTCCGAATGGACCATTAATACTAATATGATTTCCGAAGAAGATAAGGAAAACGAAGCAGATATCAACGATCCGTGTGAACCGGAAAAGATTTCCGCTTCCGTAAAGATGATCGACAATGACAAAAAAACAGTATATAAAGGAACGTCAGAAGAAAAAGACCCGGAAATCGTACTCTCCATGAATAAGCTTACGGAGGTAACGGCAGTCAAATATACTGCACCGGAAACAGGAACTGCCATAAAAGATTACGAAATCCAGATCAGCCAGGATGGAAAGAATTATCAAACAGTCAAAACAGGAACTTTCCAGTTAGAGGATCAGACAGAAACAGTTTATTTCCAGAATGAAAATCAGGATCCATGGGTATGTACTTATGATGTTTCTTATGTGAAGATCATTGCAAAAGGACAGAAAGGAACGGAACTTTCTATCTCCGAAATTGATATTTTAGGACCGTCTGGAGATAATGTGGAATTTATGGATCAAACAGGCGAAACTTCCATCGGAAAATTAAAGGAAGACTATATTTATGAAGCATCTACAGGAAAGAAGATTCCAAAAGGTTCTATTGTATTTATGGGAACCTACAAAGGAAATCCGGCATACAATGTGGTACTTTTATATGATGAGAACGGAAACATTGTAGGAGGAACGGATGAGGAAGGAAATATTCTTGCGGATCAGATTATTATGGCAGATGTTCCGGAGCACGGAGAATTAGGAGAAACATCAAAAGGAACATGGGTTTACTGGATCGAACCTGACGTGGCTGCCAAACTACCAAAGAAAGTAAGAGCAGAACTTTACAGAGTAGACAATGCTCTTGATAACAGTGGAGAAAGGTTAGTAAGTGATACACTTATGGTCAATGTCCCAGAACAACTTTCTGATATAGAGATCCAATAAATACCAAGAAAGGATAAGACTATGAAAAAGAAATTCATAAAAGGGATGGCATGCATATTTGCGGCATCTCTCCTGACAGCTTTTCCGTCTGTCGGAAGCAAAGCTTCCGGCGGAGGCAGTCAGATTACAATGGAAGGAAATGAAAATCAGATTGGTATTCAGATTACAGATTCACAGGCAGAAGAAAATCAGGTTACCTCGCTTCAGATGAGCTTCACGATTACAGCAGGAGAAAATCAGGATAGCATCTCTCCGGAATTTATTTTTGATCCTTCTGTTACAAGTGAAATACAGACATTTCGATATCACCCTGAAACAGGAAGAATGAATATTTATGTGGCAGGAACAGAGGAAATTTTAAAGAAAGCCGGAACTGATTTAGGGAATATTAAGATTAACACGGAGGAAACAGAGAAAATCACGGTAAAGGTGGAATTCGTTTCGGACAGCTTTGTGACAGTTGATGAAGGAAATAACAAGAAAAAGGAAACTAATATAAAAGCAGATAGTGAAGAAATCATCATCAATGACAGTTCGGAAGCAAAGCCGGATAAGGAGGCACTGGAAGCATTAATTAAAAAGGCGGAAAGTGTGGATCGTAAACTGTTTAAACCGGAAAGTATGACAGAATTTGATAATACACTGAAAAAGGCAAAAGAAGTGTTGAAGGCAACAGACAGTAGCCAGGCAGAAATCGAAGAAGCAGAAAATATGTTGAAGATTTCTTATGATGCATTGATGACAAGGTTGGATACAAAAGAGTTGGAGAATCTGGCAGAGAGTATAAAAAATATTGACAGAAGTGTGTATGAAAAAGAAAGTCTTGATGTGTTGGATGAAAAAATGCAATATGCAGAGCAGGTTATTGCAAAAGGACAGGATAAGAAAGCTTCGGAGATAGAGATTGAATCTGCATTTAAAGAGCTAAAGGAAGCATATGAAAATCTGAAAGTGATTTCTAACGCTGGCTCCGAAGAACTTTGGGAAATGATTCAACGTGCAGAAAAAATGGATACAACACCATACACAAAGAAAAGTGTGGAACACTTAAACCAGGTTATCCAGTCAGCTAAGAAAATTGCAGAAGATGCTCAATCCGATGCAGAAGACTTTAAGAAAGCAGTCGAAGATTTAAATGATGCCATTATGTCACTGGAAGAAAAAGCTTCCAAAGAAGAAATAGAAGAATTACAGAAACTGTTGAATGAATCGGAAAAACTTCAGAAAGCGGATTATACGGCTACTTCTTGGAAGACCTTCAGTGACAGTAAAAAAGCGGCAGAAGAACTTTTGAAGTCTGACGATATTGGGAAAGAAGAGTACCAGGAAATAAAAGAAAACTTTGTGCTTGGCATGGAAGGACTAATAAAAGGTGCAACGGCAGAACAAAAAGAACAGTTTTTAAAAGTATTGCAAAAGATTGAAGGACTCCAGCAAGATAATTATACGAAAGAAAGTTGGGACATTCTTGTAAAGGCAAAAGAGGAAGCGGAAAACAGCAGTAAAAATCCGGATTTGACGATGGCAGAGATGGAAGGCTTAATAGAGAAACTTCAAAATGCTGTAAACAGTCTGGAAAAAAAGGAACCGGTGAAACCGGAAAAAGTGGATAAGACAAAACTTCAAATGTTGTTAGAACAGTCTTATCACAAAAACAAGGAAGAGTATACGCAGGAAAGTTGGAATACATTTGTAGCTGCGAGAAGTTATGCAGAAACTGTCATGAAAAATGAAGATGCAAAACAAAAAGAAGTAGATCAGGCTGCTAAAGAGCTTGAGGCTGCAATGAATACATTAAAATTAAAAGAAGAAAACAATCAGGATGAGTCAACGGGAGAAATCGAAAAACCGGAAACACCTGAAGCACCGCAGAATTCTCAAAATCAGCAGTCAGAACAGAAGAATGATGCCAAAAAGACAGAACCTGTTTCTGATTCTTCAGAACAAGAACAGGTGGAAACGGGCGATCAGGCCCCTGTGACAGCAGTGTTTATAATTTTAATCGTAGCGGCCGGCGTGGTTGTTGTTGTGTTAAGAAGGAAAATGAAAAAATAGTGTTTGAAAAGGCAGCCTGATCAGGCTGCCTTTGACTGTAGAATCAGAAGGGAAGGAAAACCATGCAGCAAAAACAAAACTATCAAAAAAAATTGGAAAGACTGATTGAAAGTTTACAAAAGGAAAAAAGCGTACCGACACTTTTGCTTCATAGCTGTTGTGGACCATGTAGCAGTTATGTGATGGAATATCTGTCGCAATATTTTAAAATTACAGTATTTTATTATAATCCTAACATCACAGAACGGGAAGAATATGAAAAACGTTCCAAAGAGCAGAAAAAACTCATAGAAAAAATGAATAAAAATTTTCGGAATCCGGTATCTTTTTTAGAGGGTGAGTACGATTCGGCCTCTTTTTTTGAGATGGCGAAAGGTATGGAACGGATGGAAGAAGGAGGGGAGAGATGTTTCCGATGTTATGAAATGCGTCTTAGAAAAACGGCCGAGTTGGCACGAGAAAAAGAATTTGATTATTTTACCACCACATTGTCTATCAGTCCTATGAAAAATGCAGAAAAATTAAATGAAATCGGCAAAAAGCTTCAAGAGGAGTATGAAACTTGTTATCTGTTTTCGGACTTTAAAAAGAAAAACGGGTACAAACGTTCCGTTGAGCTATCTAAAGAATATGAAATGTACAGACAGGATTATTGCGGATGTGTGTTTTCAAAAAGAAACAGAAATAAAGCTTTACAAACAAAGGAAAATTTGGTAAATTGAATTTTAATAGTTTAACATGCTAAAGCCAAAATTACTATAAGTAGAGCTGGAAAGTGAATCAATGGGAGGAAAAGACATGGAGAAAAAATTAAAAGTAGGCATTTTGGGCGCGACAGGAATGGTAGGACAGCGTTTTATCTCTTTGCTTGAAAATCATCCGTGGTTTGAAGTGGTGACTGTGGCAGCAAGTCCGCGTTCGGCAGGAAAGACATATGAAGAAGCAGTAGGAGACCGTTGGAAGCTTTCTACACCGATGCCTGAGCGTGTGAAAGGATTGGTCATACATAATGTAAATGATGTGGAAGAAGTAGCATCTACGGTAGATTTTGTGTTCAGTGCGGTAGATATGACAAAAGAAGAAATCCGTGCCATTGAAGATGCGTATGCAAAAACGGAGACACCGGTTGTTTCCAACAACAGTGCCCATCGCTGGACGCCGGATGTTCCGATGGTCATTCCGGAAGTAAATCCGGAACATTTTGAAGTCATTGAAGCACAGAAGAAGCGACTTGGAACAAAACGTGGATTTGTAGCCGTAAAACCGAACTGCTCGATTCAAAGCTATGCCCCTGTACTGACTGCGTGGATGGAGTTTGAACCGACTGAAGTGGTGGCAACTACATATCAAGCAATTTCCGGAGCAGGAAAAACATTTAAAGACTGGCCGGAAATGGTACAGAATATCATTCCGTATATCGGAGGAGAAGAAGAAAAAAGCGAACAGGAGCCGCTTCGTATTTGGGGAAAAGTAGTAGACGGAAAGATTGAAAAAGCAAGTTCTCCTATTATCACGACACAGTGCATCCGTGTCCCGGTTCTGGACGGACATACAGCGGCTGTATTTGTCAATTTCAAGAAGAAACCGACAAAAGAACAGCTCATAGAGAAAATCGTGAACTTTAAAGGAGTTCCGCAGGAACTTCAGCTTCCAAGTGCACCAAAGCAGTTTATTCAATATTTGGAAGAGGATAACCGTCCACAAGTCAAATTGGACGTGGATTATGAAAACGGAATGGGTATTTCTGTAGGAAGATTAAGGGAAGACGTTCTGTACGACTATAAATTTATAGGTTTATCACATAATACGGTCAGAGGTGCGGCAGGGGGAGCAATTCTCTGCGCAGAAACGTTGACTGCTCAAAAATATATTCAGGCAAAATAACAAAGGGAGGGATGGGTATGGAATATCCATCCCCGATTGCTTTTCAGAGTATCAGCGTGTAAAATAAAAGAAAAGCAGTCAGGATTACAATAAAGGAGTAAGTGCTATGGACATTGAAATGTTAAATTATACGCAAAATAGAGAATTGTCGTGGTTAAAGTTTAACCAGCGTGTATTGGAAGAAGCACAAGATCCGGATGTGCCACTGATGGAACGCCTGAAGTTTGTCGCTATTTTTACAAGTAATCTGGATGAATTTTTCATGATCAGAGTAGGCAGCCTTTATGATATGTCTTCCATGAAAGAAATGGTGATTGATCCAAGATCCGGGATGACACCAAAGCAGCAGTTGGAGCGGATTTACGAAACGGTGGCTCCTCTTTACAAAGAACGAGAGAAAACCTATTCAGAGATCAAAAAGAAACTGAGTCCTTACGGAATCTGTGGGTTGTCATTTAAAGAACTGGAAACTCCGGAAAAGAAATATGTAAAAAAATATTTTAAAGAGCAGGTTCTCTCGGTGCTGTCACCACAGATTGTGGATGCAAACCATCCGTTTCCGCATCTGCTAAACAAAGAAATCTATGTAATTGCAAGGTTGAAAAAAGAAAATGAAAAAATGCTTGGCATTGTTCCGGTACCACCATATATATCCGATATTCTTTATCTTCCGGGGCATGATATCAGATATATCCGGATGGAAAAAGTCATTTTGGAATATATGGGACTGATTTTTCCCAAATATGAGATTTCTGAAAAAAATTACATTTGCGTAACAAGAAATGCGGATATTTCGCCGGATGATGAGTCGTTGGAACTAAACGAAGATTTCAGGTATTTAATGAAAAAAACATTAAGTAAACGAAGAAAAATGGCAGTGGTGCGTCTGGAAACCGCAGAGCCTCTTGATGAGGAACTGGAAGCATATTTTTGTGAGAAATTTCGTATTCTTCCCAAACAGATTTTCCGCACAAAGATACCGATGAAGCTGTCTTATATCTTTTCTGTAGCTGACAAGATACCGGGCAGCATGAAAAGGACGCTGGTGTATGAACCTTTTTCGCCTCAGCCGGCTTCCATGGTGGAATCGGATGTCAGCATTCTGAAACAGATACGAAGAAAGGATATCCTGCTTTCTTATCCATATGAATCCATGGAACCGTTTTTAAGAATGATCAAAGAGGCGAGTGTAGATCCAAATGTTGTAACTATAAAGATTACTATCTATCGCCTTGCAAAAAAAGCAAGACTCGTAGAATATCTCTGTGCGGCTGCTGAAAACGGCAAAGAGGTGACAGTGCTGATTGAACTGCGGGCTCGGTTTGATGAACAAAATAATATCGAATGGTCAGAACGATTAGAAGAAGCAGGATGTCGTGTGTTGTACGGATTTGAAGGATACAAAGTACATTCCAAAATCTGTCAGATCACATATAAATCCAGAAATGGATATCGGTATATCACACAGGTCGGAACAGGAAACTACAATGAAAAAACTGCAGCCATGTATACGGATGTATGTCTTATGACGGCACATCAGGAGATCGGTCAGGATGCGGCGGTGTTTTTCAGGAATATGTCTATTGGAAATTTAAAGGGAGAATACAGGCAGCTTCTTGTTTCGCCGGTCAGTTTAAAGAAAACCATTCTGGAATTGATAGATGAAGAAATCAAGAAAGGAAAAGACGGAAGAATTGTGATGAAGATGAATTCTGTTACGGATGTTGATTTTATTCAAAAAATTGCAGAAGCAAGTTGTGCCGGTGTCAGAGTGGACTTGATTGTAAGAGGGATTTGCTGTATACTTCCGGAAGTAAAAGGATATACCGAACATGTAAGGGTTACAAGCATTGTAGGAAGATTTCTGGAACATCCAAGGATTTTCCTGTTTGGGAAAGGAAACAAACAGAAACTTTATATCGGCTCAGCAGATATGATGACCAGGAATACGGAAAAGAGGGTGGAAGTAGCCTGTCCGGTCTATGATCCTGTAATACAGAAACGGCTGATACATATGTTGAGTGTTATGTTGAGAGATAACGTGAAAGCAAGACGTTTGACAAGTGATGGCACATATGTGAAAGTAAAACAATCGGACAGAAAAATAGATGCACAGGAAACATTCATGGAAGAAGCACTGTGTGCAAATACTTTGGGAAAGAAAACAGAAAAAACTTCTCTCAAGGAAAGAATTTTGAATATCCTGCGTAGATAAGGAGTAAAAAGCGTTTATGGGGAAATCGCTGTACATAGCAGAAAAGCCAAGTGTGGCACAGGAATTTGCAAAAGCTTTAAAACAGAATATGAAACGACAGAATGGATGGCTTGAATCGGAGGAAAGCGTTGTTACATGGTGTGTGGGGCATCTTGTGACAATGAGTTATCCGGAAGTGTACGATATCAAATATAAAAAATGGAGTCTTAGTACTCTTCCGTTTATCCCGGAGAAGTTCCGTTATGAAGTCATCGGTAATGTAAAGAAGCAGTTTGACATCGTAAGCAGACTTTTGACAAGAAGCGATGTGGAAACCATCTATGTATGTACCGACTCAGGAAGAGAAGGGGAATATATCTATCGTCTTGTAGAACAGATGGCAGGGGTAAAAGATAAGAAAAGAAAAAGAGTATGGATCGATTCTCAGACAGAAGAGGAAATCATACGAGGGATTCGGGAAGCCAAAGATCTTTCCGCTTATGACAATTTGTCGGAATCTGCGTATCTCCGGGCAAAAGAAGATTATCTAATGGGAATCAATTTTTCCAGGCTTCTTACATTGAAATACGGCAACAGCATTGCAGCACTTTTAAAGAAAAAATATGTAGTGTTGTCTGTGGGGAGAGTGATGACCTGCGTTCTTGGAATGGTAGTACGAAGGGAGCGGGAAATCCGCGAGTTTGTGAAAACTCCTTTTTACAGAGTGTTGGCTCAGGTAGAAGCTGAGGAAGAGCTTTTTGATGCAGAATGGAAAGCGGTACAAGGTTCCAGATATTATCTGTCTCCGAAGCTTTATAAAGAAAACGGATTTAAAGAAAAAGGAACGGCAGAGGAACTGATCTGTTATTTAAAAAACAGTGATATGATGGGAACAGTGCTGTCGGTGGAACGAAAAAAAGAAAAGAAGAACCCTCCACTTTTGTTTAATCTGGCGGAACTTCAAAACGAGTGCTCCAAACGGTTTAAGATCAGCCCGGATGAAACTCTCCGGATTGCGCAGGAATTGTATGAAAAGAAATTGGTAACCTATCCGAGAACGGATGCCAGGGTTCTTTCCACAGCAGTTGCAAAGGAAATCCATAAAAACCTGAATGGACTTTCGAAATACGAACCGACATCGTCATTGCTTCCGTATATTGCACAGAATAAGACGCATAAAGGGTTGGAAAAGACAAGATATGTAAATGACAAGCAGATCACGGATCATTATGCTATCATACCGACGGGACAGGGGCTTGGGGCGCTTTCGTCCGTTTCATCTGTTTCCAGACAGGTGTATGATCTGATTGTCAGAAGGTTTTTGAGTATTTTTTATCCGCCTGCGGTGTATCAGAAGGCGGCAGTTGTCCTGAATGTAAAGGGAGAAACATTTTGTGCAAACTTCAAAGTTTTGGCTGAAGAAGGATTTTATATTGTAACAGGAATCCCGGGAAATAAAAAAGAAGACGTGGATTCGGATAATGAAACAACGCCGGATCAAAAATTATTTGCATTTATCCAGAAAATCCGAAAAGGGACCAATCTTCCGATACAGGACTTTAAGATCAAAGAAGGGGAAACTTCTCCGCCAAAACGATATAATTCCGGTTCCATGATCTTGGCAATGGAAAATGCGGGACAGCTTATCGAGGACGAAGAATTGCGTGCCCAGATCAAGGGAAGCGGGATCGGAACAAGTGCTACAAGAGCAGAAATATTGAAAAAATTGATTCATATCAAATATCTTTCATTGAATAAAAAAACACAGGTAATTACACCTACGTTGATGGGAGAAGTTATTTATGATGCAGTGAACTCTTCGATTCGTTCTCTTTTGAATCCGGAGCTGACTGCAAGTTGGGAGAAAGGCCTGACTTATGTAGCCGAAGGAGAAATCACTTCTGAAGAATATATGGATAAATTAAAGAACTTTATTATATCAAGGACAAACGGAGTATTGGGGCTGAATAATCAGTATCAGTTGAAAGTCTGCTACGATAAGGTGGCAGGTTACTATCGGGAAAAGAAATAAACAGTTTGTATTAAAAAAGTGCTGTTGTGAGTTTCAGGTGAGGAGAAAACATGAAAAAGACTGTAAATGAGAAACTGGTAGATTGGATAAGAAAAAAAGCTGAAACAGAATATGTGGATGATATTGGAATAGTGGCCTTGTATGGATCATTTGTAAATGGAACAGCGAATCCAAAATCAGATGTTGACTGTTACTTTATCCCCAAAACAGAAAGGGGATATCAATTTGCTAAGACTTTTATTTTAGGTGATATTGGATATGATATCTTTCCGATGTCGTGGGAACGAATTGAAAATATTGTAGATTTGAAAGAAAGTCTACTGCCTCTTGTCGCAGATGCAAAGATTATATACTATAATTCTGAAAAGGATCTTCAAAAATTCCAGAATTTACAGTTTAAATTAAAAGAAAATTTGAAAGACAAACAAATGACATATAAGATTGCGGAAGAAAAGATCAAAAAGGCGTATGATTTATACAGATGTATCTTGCATAGTGAGAATTTAACATTGGTTCGTAAAAATGCTGGATTGATCATTATGATTTTGGCAGATGCGGTGGCGTTTTATAATCATACATATTATCATTACGGATTGAAACGACAGTTTTCTGATTTGAAGTACCTTGCTCCTAGGGAAATCTGTGAAGAATATTTAAATGTGATTTATGGAAAAACAATTGAAGAAATTTTGTTTCATTGCGAAATGATGATTCAAAATGTATGTGATTATATTAATACCAAAATTCCCGAAGAAGAACCTGAAAAAATAAATGAACCTAAAAACAGTAGTGTTCAGGCTGATTTTTCAGCTTCAGCTACATTATATGAAGAATTGTGTTCCACATTTAATAAAATCTACGTGTGTTGTAAAAAAGAAGATGTTGTTTTAGCATATCTTTCTGCGGTATGTCTTCAGGAAGATCTGGATTATGCACATGACTGTTTTGGTGCAAAAGAATATAGAGTTCTTCAGTCTTTTGATGCAAAGGATTTAGGGACATTGAACAGGAATACAAAAAAGATTGAAAATGATTTTGTGAATTGGATTATCGAAGGGAAAGGAATCATCAAAAAATTTGACTGTTTTGAAGAATTGGAGCAGGCATAAACATGAAAGTAATAAAATAAGGATTTTTGATAAGACGATAATAGGAAACAGGGAGGATCAAGATGAAAGAATTAACAGTAAAAGAACTTTACAATTTAGATGAAACAATTGCAGCAGAAATTTTTGACGGGGCAACTTATCCGTGGGAAGTGTTGCCGAAAATCGGTGAGTTTATCGTAAAACTTGGAAATACACTTTCTGAAGAAGAGTATGAAAAACAAGGAGAAAATATCTGGATTGCGAAGAGTGCAAAAGTGGCACCAACCGCATTTATCAACGGACCGGTCATTGTGGGGAAAGATGCGGAAATCCGTCACTGTGCCTTTATCCGTGGTAATGCTATTGTAGGAGAAGGAGCGGTTGTAGGAAATTCTACTGAATTAAAAAATGTGATCCTGTTCAATAAAGTTCAGGTTCCACATTATAACTATGTAGGAGATTCCGTACTTGGCTACAAATCCCATATGGGTGCAGGAGCCATCACATCTAACGTAAAATCAGACAAAACCCTTGCAACGGTCAGTACTCCTGAAGGGAAGATAGAAACGGGACTGAAAAAATTCGGAGCTATGATCGGCGACAATGTGGAAGTAGGATGCGGGAGTGTATTAAATCCGGGAACTGTTGTAGGAAAAGAAACCAATATTTATCCTCTTTCCATGGTACGAGGTTTTGTCCCGGCACACAGCATTTACAAAAAACGTGGCGAAGTTGCAAAAAAATATTAAAACATATGTTATGACAAAAGACGGTGGATACATCGTCTTTTGTCATTATAACGAGGGAAAGTTTAATGGAAATTTTACTAGGACTTTTTGAAAAGATATTGTATAATAAAAGAAATTCATTTGAAAAGTTGAAGAGGAAGAGAAGATGAAAGTACTTGTTGCAATGAACTCATTTAAAGGAAGCCTTTCTTCTGCAAAAGCAGGTGAAGCTGTATCAGAAGGAATCAGACGGGTACAGCCAGATGCACAGATTGAGATAAAACTTTTGGCAGACGGAGGAGAGGGAACAACGGATGCATTGATACAGGCACTGGAAGCGGAGCGGATCGGACTGAAAGTGACAGGGCCGCTTGGAAATCAGGTAAAGGTCTATTATGGATATAATGCAGATAAAAAGACTGCATATATGGAAATTGCCATGGCAGCAGGATATTCTCTTGTCAGGGAAGAAGACAGAAACCCGATGACGGCTACTACCTATGGTGTGGGAGAAATGATTTGTGATGCGATCAAAAGAGGGTGCAGGAATTTTATCGTCGGAGTAGGAGGAAGTGCTACCAATGACGGAGGGATTGGTATGCTTCAGGCATTGGGATACCGATTTTACAATTTTCTCGGAAACCCTGTGGGACAAGGCGGACAAGCTCTTGGGAAAGTGGATTACATTGACAGTGAGGAGGTACTTCCGGAACTTGCAGAATGTAGTTTTACGATAGCATGTGATGTGGAAAATACATTGTGTGGAAGAAACGGAGCTACGTATATTTACGGACCTCAAAAGGGAATCGAAACGGAACATATGAAACATCAGTTTGATGCCGGTATGATGCATTTCGCACAGACAGTCGGTGATTTTATCGGAACAGAGTGCGAGAATATTCCGGGTTCCGGAGCAGGAGGAGGACTCGGATTTGCCTTTTTTAGTTTTTTGCATGCCAAACGGGAATACGGAACGGAATTCATTATCCGGGAAACAAAGATTGAAGAGTCCATGGAACATTGTGATTATATCATAACGGGAGAAGGTTGCTTGGATGCACAGTCCATTATGGGAAAAGCACCAATCGGTATCGCTCATCTGGCACAGAAATATAAAGCCAAGGTAATTGCTTTTACAGGGACAGTGACAGATGAAACAAAACAGTGCCATGAGTACGGAGTGGATGCGTTTTTCCCGATTGTCAGAGATATTACGACAAAAAAAGAAGCCATGAAAGAAGAAAAAGCATATGCAAATCTGGCAGATACGGCAGAAGAGGTATTCAGACTTCTTTAGCCGGAGAAAGGAGAAGAAATGAGCAGAAATTATGTAGACTTTGAAATTGGAAAACAAAAGCATATCGCTCTTGTTGCCCATGACGGAAAGAAAAAAGAAATGGTCGATTGGTGTGAGAAAAATAAAGATATTTTAAAAAATCACTTTTTATGCGGAACCGGAACGACAGCCAGGTTGATTGCCGAAAGAACAGGACTTCCGGTACGTGCATATAACAGCGGGCCATTAGGCGGAGATCAGCAGATTGGGGCGAAGATTGTAGAAGGCGGAATTGATTTTATGGTCTTTTTATGGGATCCTTTGGAAGCACAGCCACATGATCCGGATGTAAAAGCTCTACTGCGTATTGCGGTCGTATATGACATTCCGGTAGCAAATAATTTGGCAACTGCAGACTTTATGCTGACTTCCAAATATATGGAAACAACTTATTCCAGAAAAGTGCTGAATTTTTCTGCAGCAGTGGAGAAACGCGTTGAAAAAATGAAATAATTTTATAAAGAAACATCTTTTATCTGCCGGGTGAAGGTTGCCCGGCACATAAAAGATTCTGTAATATATCTGATCTTGAGGCGAATCTGCCTGATTTCCCGAAAACTGACTTGACAATCATGAAAGAATCATATAGTATTAAATAAGTGAATACAAACACTTGTTCGCTTGAAAAGGAGAGTAAATTATGACAAATAATGAAGATAAAAAGAAAGCACTGGAAGCTGCCATTTCCAAATTAGAGAAAGATTTCGGAAAAGGAACTGTGATGAAACTGGGCGATCCAAAAGCACAGGTTGCAGTAGAAACCGTTCCGACCGGTTCTTTAAGCCTTGATCTGGCATTGGGACTTGGAGGAGTTCCGAAAGGCCGTATCGTAGAGATTTACGGACCGGAATCCAGCGGTAAGACAACCGTGGCTCTTCATATGATCGCAGAAGTACAAAAAAGAGGTGGTATCGCTGGATTTATTGATGCCGAGCATGCGTTGGATCCGGTGTATGCAAAGAATATCGGTGTTGATATCAATGAGCTTTATATTTCACAGCCGGATAGCGGGGATCAGGCACTTGAGATTACGGAAACGATGGTACGTTCCGGAGCTATGGATATTGTTGTCGTAGACTCTGTGGCAGCACTTGTTCCAAAACAGGAAATTGAAGGGGATATGGGAGACAGCCATGTGGGGCTTCAGGCAAGACTTATGTCTCAGGCACTTCGTAAACTTACACCGGTCATCAGCAAGTCCAACTGTGTCGTTATTTTCATTAATCAGCTTCGTGAAAAAGTCGGGGTTATGTTCGGAAATCCCGAAACAACGACAGGAGGACGGGCATTAAAATTCTATGCATCCATCCGGCTTGATGTCAGAAGAACGGAAACATTGAAGCAGGGCGGAGAAATGGTAGGAAACCATGTCCGTGTCAAAGTTGTGAAAAACAAGATTGCTCCTCCGTTTAAAGAGGCAGAGTTTGATATCATGTTTGGAAAAGGAATTTCCAAAGAAGGAGATATCCTAGATCTTGCTACAAGCATCGATCTCGTAAATAAAAGCGGGGCATGGTATGCCTACGAAGGAAATAAGATTGGACAGGGACGTGAAAACGCAAAGAACTACCTGTCCGAACATCCGGAGATTATGGAAGAACTGGAACAGAAAGTTCGCAGTCACTATGGACTAAATGGTGAACAGAACGATGGATCTCATGACGGAAACTCCGGAGTTCCCGTAAAAACAGAGAATCGGGAAGATTAGTATGAAAAAGATCAGGATAGAGCCGATTACGAAGATAAAGTTTCGCATCTATTTAGATGAACAGTTCGCTTTTGTGTTATATAAAAGCGAACTGTCTCGTTATAAGTTGAAAGATGAAATGGAAATAGAAAAAAGTACCGTAGACCGTATCCTTGAAGAAGCTGTTTTAAAGCGGGCGAAACAAAAAGCCATGAAGCTTTTGCAGGATGCGGATCGTACAAAGAACGAACTGCGAGAAAGACTGATCAGAGCCGAATTTCCGGAAGAGATCACCGATAAGGCGATTTCTTATGTAGAATCCTTCGGATATTTGGATGATAAAAGATATGTGGAAAACTTTGTTCTTTCCAAGAAAGGGAGAAAAAGCAGAAAAGAGATTTATGCGGAATTGTACAGAAAAAAAGTAGATATGGAATTGGTAGATTCCATACTGGAAGACCGCTATGAAGAAGAAGACACACAGGAAGCAATCAGGAAAATTTTAGAAAAAAAGAAATACCGTTTTTCGGAAGCAACTACCCAGGAGAAAAATAAAATCTGTTCGTATCTGGCCCGTAAAGGATTCGGATATGGTGATATAAGAAAAGCAATGGAAATACAGGAATGGTTTGAATAAGGAAAGATGCTGATAATTTGGACGAAAGAAAGGACTCCGTGCTTGACATATTTGTGAAAACAGTATAAAATTTAAGTGTTGTATTTGTACAATGAAAATTAAATAAGGAGGTGCTCCTGTGCAAGTTGTTTATATTATTATTGCGGTAATCATCACGCTTATCGTGTCAGCGGCAGCTACCTACTTTGCCACAGTCGCAAACCTGAAGAAGAATGCAGAATCCAAGATCGGGAATGCGGAAAGCAAAGCAAGAGAAATCATAGATGACGCATTGAAGACAGCTGAAACAAAGAAAAAAGAAGCACTCTTGGAAGTAAAGGAAGAATCTATCAAAACAAAGAATGAGCTCGAAAAAGAAACAAAGGAAAGAAGAGCAGAGTTACAGCGTTATGAGAAGCGTGTCCTTTCCAAAGAGGAAGCACTTGATAAACGTTCAGAAGCCATAGAACAGCGTGAAGCAAATTTTGCGGCAAAAGAAGAACAGATCAAGCAGCGCGAAGCGAAAGCAGAAGAGCTGAATAAGCAAAGAGTACAGGAACTTGAAAGAATCTCAGGACTTACCTCCGAACAGGCAAAAGAATATCTGTTAAAAACTGTTGAAGATGATGTGAAACATGACACAGCCAAAATGATCAAAGAACTGGAAAACCAGGCAAAAGAAGAGGCTGGAAAGAAAGCGAAAGAGTACGTTGTGAATGCAATCCAAAGATGTGCGGCAGATCATGTAGCCGAAACTACGATTTCGGTTGTACAGCTCCCGAGTGATGAAATGAAAGGGCGTATTATCGGACGTGAAGGAAGAAATATCCGTACATTGGAAACACTGACCGGTGTGGAATTGATCATTGATGATACACCGGAAGCTGTTGTACTTTCAGGGTTTGATCCAATCAGACGTGAAGTGGCAAGAATCGCGTTGGAAAGACTGATCGTGGACGGCCGCATTCATCCTGCAAGGATTGAAGAGATGGTTGAAAAGGCACAGAAAGATGTGGAATCAATGATCCGTGAAGAAGGAGAAGCGGCAGCACTTGAGGTTGGCGTTCACGGTATTCATCCGGAATTGATCCGTTTGTTGGGACGCATGAAATTCCGTACAAGCTATGGACAAAATGCGTTGAAACATTCTATCGAAGTAGCACAGCTTTCAGGACTTCTGGCAGGTGAGATTGGATTGGATGTACGTATTGCAAAACGTGCGGGGCTTCTGCATGATATCGGTAAATCCATCGATCATGATGTAGAGGGATCACATATCCAGATAGGTGTAGACCTGTGCAGAAAATACAAAGAATCTGCTGTTGTTATCAATGCAGTAGAATCACATCACGGCGATGTAGAGCCGCAATCCTTGATTGCATGCATCGTACAGGCAGCTGATACCATTTCGGCAGCTCGACCGGGTGCAAGAAGGGAAACATTAGAAACATATACAAACAGATTAAAGCAGTTGGAAGATATTACGAACCAGTTTAAGGGCGTGGATAAATCTTTTGCTATTCAAGCAGGTAGAGAGATTCGAGTTATGGTAGTTCCAGAACAGGTATCAGACGATGATATGGTATTACTGGCAAGAGATATTTCAAAACAGATTGAGTTTGAACTGGAATATCCGGGTCAGATTAAAGTAAACGTAATCCGTGAATCCAGAGTAACGGATTATGCAAAATAGATATTTGAGTCGATAAAAAATGATAGGAACCTTTGGTTGGTCGGGAGACAAATCAGAGGTTCCTTTTTTAGTACAAGGAGGAATTTAATGTGGAAAATATAAGAAGAGTAGGAAGAGAATTGAAATATAAAGGGAAAATTTTGGAAGTATATACGGACTATATGGAGTTTTCAAACGGAAACACTGCGGAATGGGATTTTATCCGCCATAAAGGTGCGGCAGCGGTTGTGCCTGTTACGGACGACGGAAGGATCATCATGGTCAGACAATACAGAAATGCCTTGGAAAGAGATACACTTGAAATACCGGCGGGAAGCCTTGATTTTGAGGGAGAACCGGGAATTAAATGTGCAGGAAGGGAACTGGAAGAAGAAACAGGATTTCGCTCCGAGAATCTGGAATGGCTGATTAATATCAGAACGACGGTTGCTTTTTGTAATGAAAAGATTGAAGTATTTGTTGCAAGAGATCTCATTCCATCAAAACAGAATTTGGATGAAGATGAATATGTGGAAGTGGAAACATATACGATTGAAGAATTGAAAGAAAAGATTTATAAAGGGGAGATTGAGGACAGCAAGACAATCGCTTCTCTTTTGGCATATGATGCTAAATATAGGAACAAATAAAAGGGAGCATGAATAATCCTTTAGGACTGTCATATAATGAATTATCTTTTATGACAGGAGGACAGGTTCGTGACGATAGAAAAAGAAAAACAATGGCTTGCGACAGCATTTATGGCAGGATTTATAGGAGGAATTTTGTTTGCAAACCTGTTTGCAAGAGATTATGTGACTACATCCGGGATATTTAATCCATATTTTTTAAATCAGTATGCACAGGCGGACGTTCCGGCGAAAGAATATGCCGTCTATCTTGCAGGTGTTCGGAGCGTTCCGCTGATTTTGATCGTGCTGCTTGGACAGACAAAGATCCGCAAAGTTCTTGTGAGTGTTTCGTTGGCATGGTTTGGTTTTTCGGGAGGCATGATTGCCTGTGGGGCTATTTTAAATATGGGAATGGCGGGGGTTATATTCTGGCTTGTGGGAATGATTCCTCAATTTGTTTTTTATGCATTGGCGTATTTGATTGTGCTGTGGTATTTTTTTACCTATCCAAAAGCAAGATGGAATCCGGCTAAAACGATTTTTGTGATTTTTTTTCTGACAGCAGGATTAGTGACAGAAGCGTATGTGAATCCTATTTTAATGCAGCTTTTTTTAAAAACCATATAAAAGACCCTCCATACAGAATGACAGGTATATCTGTCGTTCTGTATGGAGGGGTTTTTTAATAAAGGAAATCTTGACTTATAGCGTTTTATGAAGTTTTCGGATACATAGGAAAAAAATCAGGATTTGGCTTGAAAGAAGACCAATCAAATAACCGAACATTCCATAGTGCGGAATAAGGAAAAATACCCCGGCAATGCGAATGGACAGGCCTATGATATTAATGCAAAAGGTGGATGTTGTTTTGCCAAGTCCGTTTAAAACACTGATGTAAGTAGAATTGGTGTAGAGAAACGGACACATAAATGCCAGGGTGCGGATATACCGGCAGGCATCAGGACTTTGAAAAACCGTATTTCCCAAAAAATCTGCAAAAATCAGAAAACCAATCGTACAGATGCAGCCTAAAAAAATACAGCAGCCGCTGATTTTTTGAATAAAATGTTCCAGTTTTTGATCTTGACGGGCTGCCTGGATTTCCGCTACCGTAGGAAGCATCATCATGGAAACTGCATTGGTGATGGCACAGGGAAAGAAAATGCATGGCATGGCAATACCGTTTAAAATACCGTAGTGACTAAGGGCAGATTTTTGTGAAAGACCGAAAACAACAAGGACTTTCGGAATGGAAACGACTTCGATGCTTTGAAGGATATTTAAAGTGATTCGGTTTGCGGTAAGAGGGGCAGCATGTGCAAGAAGTTCCGAAAAACAGTTTTTGTATAAAGAAAAAGAAGAGATTTTGGAAGACGGAACGACATAAAGGAGTTTACGGGTGGAGAAAATACTATAAAAGCAGGCAGCTATTTCTCCGAGAACAAGGCCGCAGACAGCTACCAGTATGCCGGTTGTTTTGGAATTATGAGACACATAAAGGTATAAAAACCATGTCCCTAAAACCCGTACCCCTTGTTCTAAAAGCTGAGAAATACCGGGAATATGGGTCTGTTTTAAGCCAAGACAGTATCCGCAGATACAGGCATGAACGGATGCGAAAGGAAGGGCATAAGACATGACCTTCAAGAGAATGACGCACCGGTCTTCATTCAGAAAGTGCACGGCAATCTGAGGGGATAAAAACTGCAAAGCAACCGTACAGAATAAAGAAATAAGAATAGAACAAAAGATGGCTGTTTTTAAAGCAGCTTTTGCTTGGAGAGGATTCTTCAAAGCAATATATCTGGCAACAATACGGGAAAGAGCGGTTTCAATGCCGGCACAGGACAAAGAAATGCAAAGTGCATATACAGGGAAAATCAGATGATAAAGGCCAACACCTTCCGCTCCGAATGTCCGGCTTAAAAAAATGCGATAAAAGAAACCAATAATACGGGTGCAAAAGCTGACTGCGGTAAGAATCAATGCACCGCGGATAAAAATTAACTTTTGAGATGAAATGTGCATAGGATACCTGTATTTGTTTTTATACTATAGATATTCCAAGATAGAGGTTGACAGAACAAAAGAGTGATGGTATTCTACAAAAAGAAACCCTAGTAAACAAGTAGGAAATAAAAGAGGTGACAGTGTGAAATTATCAACAAAAGGACGGTACGGACTTCGTGCGATGGTGGATCTTGCGGAATACTCCGAAAAGGCACCTGTGTCTATTGGAAGCATTTCACAGCGCCAGGGCCTTTCGGAAAGGTATTTGGAGCAGTTGGTGGCCAAATTGAAAAAAGCCGGTCTTGTAGAAAGTATCAGAGGTGCCGGAGGAGGATATGTGGTGAAAGGGGAGATGTCAAAGATATCCGTCGGAGATATCTTAAGAGCGTTAGAAGGGGATCTGGAAGCGGTATCCTGTGCTGCCTTTCACGAAAAAGAAACATGCCAGGCAGAGGAAATCTGTACGACAAAATATGTCTGGCAGCGGATCAATGAGAGTATTCAGGAGACTGTCGATAATATATATTTGAGCCAGCTTGTAGAAGAAAGCAAAGCGAAAAAAGCAGACCATCAAGGATGCACAGCGTCAGAAGCAAAGTGCAACGGTTCACGAAGCTAGAAAGAGAGAGGAAAAGACAATGAACAAACTGATTTATCTGGATAATGCAGCTACAACAAAGACTGCACCGGAAGTAGTAGAAGCGATGCTTCCGTATTTTACAGAACATTATGGAAATCCTTCCAGCGTGTATAGTTTCGCTGCAGAAAATAAAGAAGCCGTATCAAGACAAAGAGAAATCATTGCGAAAGCCCTTGGAGCAAAAGCAAATGAGATTTATTTTACGGCAGGCGGAACAGAAAGTGACAACTGGGCATTAAAAGCTACGGCAGATGCCTATGCTTCTAAAGGAAAGCATATCATTACTACAAAAATCGAACATCATGCAATTCTCCATACAGGAGAATACCTTGAAAAACATGGATTTGAAGTGACTTACCTGGATGTAGATGAATACGGAGTCGTAGATCCGGAGGAACTAAAAAGAGCAATCCGACCGGATACGATCCTGATCTCTGTTATGTTTGCCAATAATGAAATCGGGACCATTGAACCGATTAAGGAAATAGGAAAGATTGCAAAAGAGCAGGGCATTTTGTTTCATACAGATGCAGTACAGGCATTCGGGCAGATACCGATCGATGTAGATGAATGTCATATTGATATGTTAAGTGCAAGCGGACATAAGCTGAACGGACCAAAAGGAATCGGATTTTTATATATCCGTACAGGGCTAAAGATTCGAAATTTTATACATGGAGGCGCTCAGGAAAGAAAAAGAAGAGCAGGAACAGAAAATGTACCCGGTATCGTAGGCCTTGGAAAAGCGGTAGAACGAGCAGTATGTACAATGGAAAAACGGACGCAAACAGAAAAAGAAATAAGAGATTATTTGATTGAACGAGTACTCAAAGAGATTCCGTATTCCAGATTAAACGGACATCCGGAAAATAGACTGCCAAATAATGCAAACTTCAGTTTTCGGTTTATCGAAGGGGAGTCTATGTTGTTAAGTCTTGATATGCTTGGAATCTGTGCATCAAGTGGTTCTGCATGTACATCGGGATCTTTGGATCCGTCGCATGTACTTCTTGCAATCGGACTTCCTCATGAGATCGCTCATGGTTCCTTGAGACTTACAGTAAATGAAGAAATCACAAAAGAAGATATTGACTATGTGGTAGACAATTTGAAAAAGATCATCGAACATCTCAGATCCATGTCACCGCTTTACGAAGATTTTGTGAAAAAACAGCAAAAAAATAAATAATCCAGGAGGGACATTATGTATTCAGAAAAAGTAATGGATCATTTTCAGCATCCACGAAATATGGGAGAAATAGAAGAAGCAAGTGGCATCGGAACAGTAGGGAATGCCAAATGCGGAGATATCATGAGAATGTATCTTGATATCGATGAAAATCAGGTTATCCGCGATGTTAAATTTAAAACATTCGGATGCGGAGCTGCTGTGGCAACAAGCAGTATGGCAACAGAACTTGTAAAAGGGAAAACTATTCAGGAAGCAATGCAGATCACAAACAAAGCGGTTATGGAAGCCCTTGACGGACTTCCTCCGGTAAAAGTACACTGTTCTCTTCTTGCCGAAGAAGCGATTCATGCAGCTTTGTGGGATTATGCACAAAAAAACGGTATTCAGATTGAAGGACTGGAAAAGCCGAAATCAGACATCCATGAAGGAGAAGAAGAGGAAGAAGAGGAATATTAAAAAGTTGAGGGATACAAAATGGATAAAAGAAAGATAGTTATCGGAATGTCCGGAGGAGTGGACTCTTCGGCAGCAGCCTATCTTCTGAAAGAAGAAGGATATGATGTCATTGGGGTAACTATGATTACATGTGATAAAGAACAGTGTGGGCAAGATCCGTCCGTAGATGCAAAAAAGGTCGCGGATGAAATCGGTATTCCTCATTATACGGTAGACTTCCGAAAAGAATTCCGGATGTACGTAATGGATTACTTTTGCCGGGAATATTTAGAAGGAAAAACACCAAATCCGTGTGTTGTATGCAATCGATTTGTGAAGTGGGAAGCACTTCTTAGATGGGCAAAAGAAATGGGGGCTGACTATGTTGCCACAGGTCATTATGCAAATATCCGCAGACTCCAAAACGGAAGGTATGCGGTGGCAGATGCAGATGCCGCAAGAAAAGATCAGACCTATGCATTGTTTAATCTGACACAGGAGCAGTTGGCACATACAATGATGCCCATAGGAAAATATGAAAAAGAAAAAGTGAGGGAACTTGCAGAAAAAGCCGGCATATCTGTGGCACAGAAGAACGACAGCCAAGATATCTGTTTTATTCCGGACAAAGATTATGTTTCGTTTATTCGTAAACGTACGCAAAAGAACATAACAGAAGGAAATTTCGTGGACAAAAACGGCAAGGTGTTGGGGCGTCACAAAGGGATTGTACATTATACGGTGGGACAGAGAAAAGGACTGGGCATAGCCCTGGGACATCCGGTCTTTGTGTTGGAGATCCGGCCTGATACAAACGAGGTCGTTCTTGGAGAACATGAGGAACTTTTTTCATCTACAGTATGGGCATCCAAATTAAATGCCATGGGTATCAAAGATTTTTCCGAGCTGGAAGGAAAAAGAGTCTTTGCCAAGATCAGGTACAACCATAAAGGAGACTGGTGTACCGTAAAGAAAACCGGAGAAGATGAAATCTTATGTACATTTGAAAATCCTCAACGGGCAGTTACGCCGGGACAAGCCGTTGTACTGTATGAGAATGGCTATGTATTAGGTGGAGGAATCATTACTTTATAAATAAAGCCCATGGAAATGCACAGAATAAATTTGAAAATCCATAACTTTTGTGTGAGAATTCCGAAAAGGGTGTAAACTTAGATAAAAATAGAAAAGGCACTTGAATTTTTGTTTCTTTTTTAGTACAATCAATTATGGTTGATGAATCTTTAACAAGGTGATTTCAACTACACTGCATATGGCAGCGGCAATCTAAATAAACTTTAGGAGGAATTAATCATGGCAGTAAAAGTAGCGATTAATGGTTTTGGACGTATCGGACGTCTTGCATTCAGACAAATGTTCGGAGCAGAAGGATATGAAGTTGTGGCAATCAACGATTTAACTTCTCCGAAAATGCTTGCTCATTTATTAAAATATGATTCAACACAGGGAAAATACGCATTAGCAGATAAAGTAACAGCAGGTGAAGATTCCATCACTGTTGACGGAAAAGAAATCAAAATCTATGCAAAAGCAAACGCTGAAGAACTTCCTTGGGGAGAAATCGGAGTAGACGTTGTTCTTGAATGTACAGGATTCTATACATCCAAAGAAAAAGCTTCTGCTCATATCAAAGCAGGTGCTAAGAAAGTTGTTATTTCCGCACCGGCAGGAAACGATCTTCCTACAATCGTGTACAATGTAAACCACGATCAGTTAACAAAAGAAGACAACATCATTTCAGCAGCATCCTGTACAACAAACTGCTTAGCTCCTATGGCAAAAGCATTAAACGACCTTGCACCGATCAAATCCGGTATCATGTGTACAATCCATGCTTACACAGGAGATCAGATGACACTTGACGGACCACAGAGAAAAGGTGATTTAAGAAGATCTCGTGCAGCAGCTTGCAACATCGTACCAAACTCTACAGGAGCAGCAAAAGCCATTGGATTAGTAATTCCTGAATTAAATGGTAAATTAATCGGATCAGCTCAGCGTGTTCCAACACCAACAGGTTCTACAACAATCTTAACAGCTGTTGTTGAAGGAAATGTTACAAAAGAACAGATCAATGAAGCTATGAAAGCAGCATCCAACGAATCTTTCGGATACAATGAAGATGAAATCGTATCTAGCGATATCGTAGGAATGACATACGGTTCTTTATTCGATGCTACACAGACAATGGTATTACCTCTGGACAACGGAACAACAGAAGTACAGGTTGTTTCCTGGTATGACAATGAAAACTCTTACACAAGCCAGATGGTAAGAACAATCAAACATTTCGGAACATTATTATAGTTATAAGAAATATTCCGCAAAGAATGGCAGTTATCTGCCTGTATCATAAGACTCAAAAAGGGTCCGGTCTCTGGTGGACCGGATCCTTTTGCTATAATAAAAGGAGGCATGAATATGCTTAATAAAAAATCAGTAGATGACATCAATGTAAAAGGAAAAAGAGTGCTTGTAAGATGTGATTTCAATGTACCGCTTATTGACGGAAAAATCACAGATGAAAACCGTCTTGTGGCAGCTCTTCCGACAATTAAAAAGTTAATTGCAGACGGAGGAAAAGTAATTCTTTGTTCTCATCTTGGAAAACCGAAGGGAGAACCAAAACCGGAATTATCTCTGGCACCGGTTGCGGCAAGACTTTCTGAACTGTTAGGACAGGAAGTAAAATTTGCAGCAGATCCGGAAGTGGTAGGAACTAATGCAAAAGCTGCAGTAGAAGCTATGAATGACGGAGATGTAATCTTACTGGAAAATACACGTTACCGTGCAGAAGAAACAAAGAATGAAGATAATTTTAGCCAGGAACTTGCTTCCTTATGTGATATTTTTGTAAACGATGCATTCGGAACGGCTCACAGGGCACACTGCTCTAACGTAGGTGTTACAAAATATGTTGACACAGCAGTAGTAGGTTATCTGATGCAGAAAGAAATTGATTTCCTCGGAAATGCAGTAGAACATCCGGAAAGACCATTTGTTGCGATTCTTGGAGGAGCAAAAGTTTCCAGCAAGATTTCCGTGATTGAAAGACTTCTTGATAAAGTAGATACTTTGATCATCGGAGGGGGTATGTCTTATACATTCAGCAAAGCCAAAGGTGGAAAGATCGGTACTTCTCTTTGTGAAGATGATTATATGGAATATGCACTGAATATGTTGAAAAAAGCAGAAGAAAAAGGTGTGAAACTTCTTCTTCCGGTTGACAACCGCGTTGGGGATAAGTTCTCTAATGATGCTAATATTCAGGTTGTATGTGCAGGTGAAATCCCGGATGGCTGGGAAGGAATGGACATTGGACCGAAGACAGAAGAACTTTTTGCAGAGGCAGTAAAAGATGCGAAAACAGTCGTATGGAACGGACCGATGGGATGTTTTGAAATGTCCAATTTTGCACATGGAACAGAAGCTGTGGCAAAAGCTCTGGCAGATACAGACGCTGTAACTATCATCGGAGGAGGAGACTCTGCAGCTGCAGTAAATCAGTTGGGATACGGTGATAAAATGACACATATTTCTACAGGAGGCGGTGCATCCTTGGAATTCCTGGAGGGAAAAGAATTACCGGGTGTAGCAGCAGCTAACGATAAGTAAAATCGTAGAGAAAAGAGGAAATAAATATGGCAAGAAAGAAAATTATTGCCGGCAACTGGAAAATGAATATGACACCAAGCCAGGCAGTAGCGTTGATCAATGAATTAAAACCTTTGGTAGTAACAGAAGAAGCAGATGTTGTATTTTGTGTGCCGGCGATTGATATTATCCCGGCTATGGAAGCTGCAAAGGGAAGTAATATTGAAATCGGTGCAGAAAATATGTACTATGAAGAAAAAGGAGCATATACAGGAGAAATCGCTCCGTCTATGCTTACAGATGTCGGAGTGAAGTATGTTATTATCGGACATTCTGAAAGAAGAGAATATTTTGCTGAAACAGATGAAACAGTCAATAAAAAAGTATTAAAAGCTTTTGAACATGGTATCACACCAATTGTCTGCTGTGGTGAAACGCTGACACAGAGAGAGCAAGGTGTGACAATGGATTTTATCCGTCAGCAAATTAAGATTGCCTTTCTAAATGTGACAGCAGATCAAGCAAAGAACGCAGTGATCGCATACGAACCGATTTGGGCAATCGGAACAGGAAAGACAGCTACAACCGAACAGGCACAGGAAGTATGTGCGGGTATTCGTGCATGTATCGCTGAAATTTATGACGAAGCGACTGCAGAAGCAATCCGCATCCAGTACGGTGGTTCTGTAAATCCTGCAACAGCACCGGATTTATTCGTACAGCCGGATATTGACGGAGGTCTTGTAGGAGGAGCTTCTTTAAAAGCGGATTTTGGGAAAATTGTAAATTGGAAATAATCATACAGATCCCTTCGGCAACAGCCGGAGGGATTTTCCGATTTTTTCTCCTTGTTATTTTGAACGGAAATATTTACAAAGTATAAGCAAAAATAGTACAATACTTGGTAGAAAAAATTGAGATAGGAGAAAAAAGAAGGGACAGAAGGAATGGTTACGATTAAAGATATTGCCAAAGCTGCGAATGTAAGTGCGATGACGGTGTCGAATGTCATACATGGAAAGACAAAAAAGGTTTCTCCCAAAACAAAAGAAAAAATTGAACGCATTATGGATGAGATGCAGTATGTTCCGAATATGGGGGCACGGATGCTTGTGCAGAATCAGTCCAAAATTATTGGCGTGATTTCCAGTATCATGAAAAATGAGAATGGAGAAGAGTTTTATACCCCTCTTGCCACAGAAATGATCGGAGAGATTGAAAAAGAAGTGAAAAGCCAGGGATACTATCTTATGTTATATTCGGCGTCTTCTGAAAAAGAAATCAAGGATTTGATACGAACGTGGAATGTTGACGGAATTCTGACTATTGGGATCTCAACAGAAACATGCCGCAGGCTTGGAGAGGATATCAGGATGCCGGCTGTGTTTACGGATTGCTATTTTAGACAGGAGGAACAATTCAGAAATGTAGGAACAGAAGATGAAGAAGGTGGATATCTGGCAGCTAAATATCTGATCAGAAAAGGACATCGAAGAATTGCTTATGTGACAGACAGTTGTTGTACCAATAATCGGGAATTGACAGAAGTTGCATCCAAAAGGCTGGAGGGTTTTAAAAGGGCAATAAAAGAAG
The DNA here is from genome assembly GCA_937880845.1 of uncultured Drancourtella sp. Lineage (GTDB taxonomy): Bacteria > Bacillota > Clostridia > Lachnospirales > Lachnospiraceae > Sellimonas. The sequence goes on along the minus strand of CALFLL010000015.1, from coordinate 2,124 downwards.
CATATCTTCCATTTGGAATGGAACATGTATACTATGGAAGTTCGGATGCCGAAAAGCAGCTTCAAATGCTTCAGTCTTTGGCAGCACATATTTTCGATTATACGGCAGTTGTATTTTTCAGTGATTATTATGCTCTGGAAGCAATGGACTATTTTCGTCACCACGGAATCTGGATACCCAAGGATGTGTCCATTATCGGATTTGACGATATCAGTATGTCCAAAATGGCGTATCCGCGTCTGACAACAATCCACCAGGGAGTCAGGGAAAAGGGGAGAGCGGCAGTACAACTTTTATTTCAGACCATAGAGGAAAAAGAAATGAAAAAGGTGGAAGTTAAAATACCGGTTAGATTGGTTGAACGTGAAACGGTAAAAGAATTATATTGATATAAATGTAACGGTTTTTCTCGAAAATTTTTACATTGCTTGAAAGACGCAAAAAAATCATGTAAAATACCAAAAAAGAGAACTATGATAAAGGAGAAAAAAATATGAGCAAAAAACCAACAGTGTTAATGATTTTAGACGGTTACGGATTAAATGATAAAACAAAAGGAAATGCCGTTGCAGAAGCAGCGACTCCGGTTATGGATAAATTAATGGCAGAATATCCGTTTGTAAAAGGAAATGCAAGTGGTATGGCAGTCGGACTTCCGGAAGGACAGATGGGAAATTCTGAAGTAGGACATTTGAATATGGGAGCGGGACGAATTGTATACCAGGATCTTACCAAGATTACAAAAGCGATCGAAGATGGGGAGTTCTTTGAGAATGAAGCACTTCTGGAAGCTTGTGCAAATGTAAAGAAACATGACAGTGCACTTCATTTATTCGGTCTGGTATCAGACGGAGGGGTACATAGCCATAACGAACATATTTACGGATTGCTTGAATTGGCAAAACGTCAGGGAATCTCAAAAGTATACGTTCACTGTTTCCTTGACGGACGCGATACACCTCCGGCTTCCGGAAAAGATTATGTACAGGCTCTTTGCGACAAGATGGAAGAAATCGGTGTCGGTGAAGTTGCTTCCGTAATGGGACGCTATTATGCAATGGACAGAGATAATAGATGGGAACGTGTAGAACTGGCATATAATGCCCTTGTAAAAGGGGAGGGAAAAACAGCCGAAAGTGGAGTAGAAGCGATTCAGGCATCATATGATGACGGAAAAACAGATGAATTTGTACTTCCGGCAGTTGTCGTAAAAGATGGAAAACCGGTTGCAACAATAAAGGATCAGGATTCCGTAATCTTTTTTAACTTCCGCCCTGACCGTGCAAGAGAAATCACGAGAGTATTCTGTGATGATGCGTTTGACGGATTTGACAGAGGAGAAAGAATCAAGACAACTTATGTATGCTTTACAGAGTATGACGTAACGATTCCAAATAAACTTATTGCCTTCCGTAAAACAGAGATCACAAATACACTTGGCGAATTTCTCGCTTCCAATAATATGACACAGGCAAGAATTGCTGAAACAGAAAAATATGCCCATGTTACATTCTTCTTTAACGGCGGTGTGGAAGAACCGAATAAGGGAGAAGACCGTATTCTTGTGAAATCACCGAAAGTAGCTACTTACGACCTGAAACCGGAAATGAGTGCTTATGAAGTATGTGATAAGTTGGTTGATGCGATTAAATCCGATAAATATGATGTTATCATTATCAATTTTGCAAATCCGGATATGGTTGGCCATACGGGAGTAGAAGATGCAGCTGTGAAAGCGATTGAAGCAGTAGATGAATGTGTTGGAAAAGCAGTGGAAGCATTAAAAGCAGTAAATGGACAGATGTTTATCTGTGCAGATCACGGAAATGCAGAGCAGCTGATTGATGAAGAAACAGGGGCACCGTTTACAGCTCATACGACAAATCAGGTTCCGTTTATCCTTGTTAATGCAGATCCGATTTATGGATTAAGAGAAGGAGGATGTCTGGCAGACATTGCTCCGACACTTATTGAACTGATGGGAATGAAACAGCCAAAAGAAATGACAGGAAAATCTTTGTTGATTAGAAAATAAGGAATAAGCAAGAGCCTATTGGAAAATAAAGCAATTTAAATAGTGTCTGCTGAGCAAACTGAAAACACTTGATTTTACTGACTTTTGCC
>CALFLL010000014.1 GCA_937880845.1 uncultured Drancourtella sp. | reverse complement strand
AAGCCCCTTATAGGGGCAGAGCAAACCACCGGCTTAGCCGGTGGTCATGATTTATTGAAATTCAGGTTCGATTAAACCGTAAGTATGATTTTTACGTTTATAAACAACATTTACTTCGTCTGTTTCTGCATTGGTAAATACAAAGAAATTATGTCCCAGAAGTTCCATTTGCACACATGCATCTTCCGGGAACATTGGTTTAATACCAAAGCGTTTTGTACGGATGATCTGAATGGAAGAGTCCTCAACACTTTCATGCTCTTTGTCTTCTACGAAAGCCTTACTGAAATCAATACCTGCCTGATGTCTTTCGACTAGTTTATTCTTATATTTTCTAAGCTGGCGTTCAATGATTTCTTCTACTAAATCAATAGATACATACATATCACTGCTGGATTCTTCAGAACGGATGATATTTCCTTTTAATGGAATAGTTACTTCGATTTTCTGCTGTTCTTTTTCTACACTTAATGTAACATGAATTTCAGTTTCAGGAGTAAAATACCTTTCCAGTTTTCCAAGTTTATGTTCGATGGTATCCTTTAATGCAGGTGTCACATCAATATTTTTTCCTCTGATTATGAATTTCATAAGCCCAACTCCTTTTTCATGTATTTTCTGCCTTGGTAAATGTAAAACACATAGATGAAAGACAGAAGATAAATCTGTGTAACAGACTTAAATTTTATAGCTTTATTATACTACGAAGCAGCTGGACATGCAATGAAAAAAACTAAAAAAAGAATAAAAAAAGGATAATTTACTGTCAAAAATATGAAGTAAATAAAATAAAAGGAAAATTAATGATTCTTGCGTTGAAAACGGGAGAAAATCATCGGATAAACAACAAGAATCCATAATACAAGAATGCAGTATTCTATGGATTTTAATATAATAGAAGAATCGGACAAAAAAGAAAGCAGAAATTTTAATAATCCTGCACCTGCAAGTCCGATCAAAACTTTAAGGAACTGTCCCGACAAGCGTGAAGTTTTTTCGGAAAAATCAATGTATGTCCGCTCTATATAAAATCCGATGGCAAATCCAAAGCCGGCTCCTGCAGCTTTGCAGCAGTCAGAAGCATATTTTACCGGAAGTCCTCCATAATTCATCTGGATGAAAGCGTACAAAAATACAAGAAGAGAAACAATACCAAGGCAGACGGAAAGAAGAAGCGTGTTTCGCTTATTATCCAGAAGTTTGTCTGTGTATTTCCAGAAAATCAAGGAAAACAGAAGAGAGATTGCCATAGAAACTAGGACATCCTTCGGAGTATGGACGCCAAGATACATACGGGAAAATCCAATCAGCAAAAAAGCGAAAACACAGAGGAATTTTAGTACCGTACGTTTTGTCCGCAGGGCAAGCGGGGCAAACAGACAGGTTCCTCCCTGAGTATGGCCACTTGGAAAAGAGTATCCTGTGGCTCCCGGGACAGCACTTTCTACAGCATGAAATTGTGAATCCAGAATCCATGGACGTGGTATACGAAACGTGATCTTTAATGTCTGGATACAAAGACCGGCCGAAAAATACGTAAGTCCCAGTTGATAAGCAAACTTTTTGTTGATACACCAGTAAAAAATACAAATAATCCCAAGAAGAAAGAGTTCCTGTCCCAAATAGGTAACGAACTGAAAAAATTCGTTACCTATTGGAGTACGGATGCCCTCTAAAAACCACAAAAAATTCATAAATAACACCTCTATTTATAAATTAAGCCAAAATGGAACCGATTATACTATTTTTTGTTATTTTCACGCTTACGAAGTCTTGCATCCAGTATTTTTTTACGAATACGCAGACTTTTTGGAGTAACCTCAAGAAGTTCGTCTGTATCAATAAAGTCCAGAGCCTCTTCAAGACTTAAAATACGCGGAGGAGAGAGCTTTAATGCATCATCGGAACCGGAAGCACGGGTGTTGGTAAGGTGTTTTGCTTTACAGACATTCAGTTCGATATCGTCTGTTTTTGCATTTTGTCCAACGACCATACCGGAATATACACGTTCACCTGGTTCAATGAACAAAGTACCTCTTTCCTGGGCACTGAAAAGACCATATGTGAGAGCTTCTCCTGTTTCAAAAGAAATTAAAGAACCGTTTTTACGATACTGGATATCTCCCTTATATGGAGCGTAACCATCGAATGCGGTATTCATAATACCGTTTCCTTTTGTATCGGTAAGGAAATCTCCTCTGTATCCGATCAGACCTCTGGACGGAATGGAAAATTCAAGACGGGTATAAGCCCCGTTTGACATTCCCATATTGCGAAGTTCACCTTTTCTCTGACTTAATTTGTCGATAACCGTTCCTGTAAATTCATCCGGAACATCAATATACACCAGTTCCATTGGTTCCAAAAGCTTGCCGTTTTCATCATGGTGATAAAGGACTTCTGCTTTGCTGACTGCAAATTCATAACCTTCACGGCGCATATTTTCAACAAGAACGGATAAGTGAAGCTCACCACGTCCGGAAACTTTAAAACTGTCCATATCATCTGTATCTTCTACACGAAGACTTACGTCTGTATTCAGTTCACGGAAAAGACGGTCACGGAGATGACGGGAAGTTACGAATTTACCCTCCTGTCCGGCAAACGGACTGTCATTTACCTTAAACTGCATGGAGATGGTAGGTTCGGAAATTTTCTGGAACGGAATCGGATTTGGAGAATCCGGAGAGCAAATCGTATCTCCGATGGCAATATCAGAAATTCCGGAAATTGCGACGATAGAGCCGATGCTTGCCTCTTTTACTTCTACTTTATTTAAGCCATCGAATTCATAAAGTTTACTGATCTTGACTCTTTTTTGTTTATCCGGATCATGATGGTTTACAACGACCATATCCTGATTTACGGAAATTGTTCCGTTATCTACTTTACCAACACCGATACGTCCTACATATTCATTATAATCAATCGTACTGATCAGTACCTGAGTGGAAGCTTCGGGATCGCCTTCAGGTGCAGGAATATATTCCAGGATTGTTTCAAATAAAGGAATCATATTCTGCGGTGTGTCGTCAAGCTCAAGGATGGCATAACCGCCTTTTGCAGATGCATAAACAAACGGACAGTCAAGCTGTTCATCACTGGCATCAAGATCCATAAAAAGTTCCAAAGTTTCATCGATCACTTCATTAGGACGGGCTTCCGGACGGTCGATCTTGTTAATGCAGACAATAACCGGAAGTTTCAGTTCCAGAGCTTTTTTAAGAACAAATTTTGTCTGTGGCATCGGTCCTTCAAAAGCATCTACAACAAGGACAACACCGTTTACCATTTTCAGTACACGTTCTACTTCGCCACCAAAGTCAGCATGTCCCGGGGTATCAATGATATTGATTTTTGTATTTTTGTAATGAACGGCGGTATTTTTGGATAAGATGGTGATACCTCTTTCGCGCTCGATATCATTGGAATCCATGACACGTTCTTCTACTTCCTGATTTGCACGGAATACGCCGCTTTGCTTCAAAAGCTCATCAACCAGAGTGGTTTTCCCGTGGTCTACGTGAGCGATAATGGCAATATTACGTATATCTTCACGTTTCATTTTCATAATCGTTAATCCTTCTTTCTACTTATATAAATGTAGTAACTTATATAGTCTATCATAATTTAAAAAATTTACAAGCGTTTCTGAGGAGATTATCGTATTATGTCGAGCGAAAATCATAGAAAAACATAAAAAACGGGAATATCATATTTAAACGGGGCATAAAGTAGTAAAGATAAAAAACTACGTGAAAGAGGAAGGGAGAATTACATTTCATGTCAGATAAGATTATTGAAAACAACCAAGTAACGATTATGGGACAGGTGGCTACTACATTTGAATTCAGCCACGAAGTATTTGGAGAGGGATTTTACACAATGGAAGTGCTTGTAAAACGGCTGAGCAATTCCGAAGACAGGATTCCCGTTATGATTTCGGAACGCCTGATTGATGTCACACAGGACTATGTAGGTGAGTATATCATTGTCCAGGGACAGTTTCGTTCCTATAATCGGCATGAAGAACAGAAAAACAGACTTGTGCTTTCTGTATTTGCAAGGGAAGTATCGTTTGTAGAGGATGATGAAGAAATGGACGGAGTAAAAACAAACAGTATTTTTCTGGACGGTTATATCTGTAAAGAACCGGTATACAGAAAAACACCGCTTGGAAGAGAAATTGCGGATCTTTTACTTGCCGTAAACCGCCCATATGGAAAGTCGGATTATATCCCGTGTATCTGCTGGGGAAGAAATGCAAGATTTGCATCCACGTTTGAGGTGGGAGAACATGTACATATTTTAGGAAGAGTGCAGAGCAGAGAATATATAAAAAAATTATCCGAAACAGAAACGGAAAAACGAGTTGCATATGAAGTATCTGTAAGTAAACTGGAATGTCAGGAAGTATAAGAATAAATGTTTGACACATGTCGTGAATGATGATACACTCTTTGTAACGATTTAATGTTGTAAAGAGTGAAAAAGCAGAAGAGTCTGGAGGTAATCATATGTCTATTTTTACAGGTTCAGGGGTTGCAATAGTGACACCGTTTTTACCAAACGGAGCGATAAATTATGAGAAACTGGATGAATTGATTGAGTACCATATTGCCAATAAGACAGATGCGATTATCATCTGCGGCACAACAGGAGAGTCTTCCACACTTACGGAAGAAGAGCATATGGAGTGCATTAAATTTACGATTGAGCGTGTAAAAAACAGGATTCCGGTCATTGCGGGAACAGGATCCAATGCTACGTTTACAACAATCGAAATGTCAAAAGAAGCTGCAGAATATGGGGCAGATGGACTCTTGCTCGTAACTCCGTATTATAATAAGGCGACGCAGAAGGGACTTGTGGCTCATTATAAGGCAGTAGCAAAAGAGGTGAAAGTACCGATTATTCTTTACAGTGTAGCAAGCCGTACAGGAGTGAACATTACACCTGAAACAGTGATGGAACTTTCCAAAGTGGAAAATATCGTGGCCATTAAGGAAGCTTCCGGCAATATTTCCCAGGTGGCAAAGATCATGCAGATGACGGATGGAAAGTTGGATCTTTATTCCGGAAATGATGATCAGATCGTACCGCTCCTTTCTCTCGGCGGAAAGGGAGTGATTTCCGTTCTGGCGAATATTGCACCGGAATATACACATAATATTTGCCAGAAGTTTTTTGAAGGCGATGTAAAAGAAAGTTGCAGGATGCAGCTTCAGGCTCTTCCGCTGATCAATAAATTATTTTGTGAAGTCAATCCGATTCCGGTGAAGACGGCATTGAATCTGATGGGAAGAGAAGTAGGAGGATTAAAGATGCCTTTAACACCGATGGAAGAGGAACATAAAAAGGAACTGATAGAAGAAATGAAGAAATTCGGATTAAAACTTATATAAAAATAAAAGGGGAGCCGGCAGATGGCACCCCTTTTGTGATTGAAAAGGAGAAAATACAAATGATCAGATTGATAATACATGGTTGTAACGGAAAAATGGGACAGGTTATTTCAAAGCTGGCAGCAGAAGATGAAGAAATCGATATTGTTGCAGGGATTGACAGATTTGACGGAAAAGAAAATCCATATCCTGTTTTTGAAAATATGGAAAAATGTGATATACCGGCAGATGTTGTGATAGATTTTTCTAATGCACAGGCGGTAGACGCTCTTTTACAAAGCTGTGCCCAAAGAAAGCTTCCGGTTATCCTCTGTACAACAGGACTTTCCGAAAAACAACTAGAGCTTGTTAAGAAAACTGCAAAAAAAACAGCTGTATTAAGATCAGCCAATATGTCCCTTGGGATTAATTTGCTTCTGAAACTTTTAAAAGATGCGGCAAAAGTACTTGCACCGGCAGGATATGACATGGAGATTATAGAAAAACATCATAACAAAAAGGTAGATGCACCAAGCGGAACGGCTCTTGCCCTTGCAGATTCCATAAACGAAGCATTAGACGACGCATATACATATAAATATGACAGAAGCCGGGAGCGTAAAGTACGAGATAAACATGAAATCGGAATTTCGGCAGTACGTGGAGGAACCATTGTAGGTGAACATGAGGTGATGTTTGCCGGAGAGGATGAAGTGATCCGATTCAGTCATACTGCCTATTCTAAAGCAGTATTTGGAAAAGGTGCGTTGGAGGCTGCAAAGTTTTTGGCAAGAAAACCAGCAGGTTTATATGATATGAGCGATGTGATTCAACTTTGATAATGTATAAAAAATTTTTTCCTGTAAATAATGAGTAATGCGAAATTAGTTTGCAGGAGGATAAAAATTATGAAGTCATGGAAAAAGACAGTCATGGTATTGCTTTGTATGGGAATGCTTGGAAGCATGACCGCATGTTCAGGAAAAAATGATGTCAATGACGCTACAGGAGGAAGTAATACAGGAAACTCAATAGAGGAAGACATCGAAAATGGAGTGGACAACATCGAAGATGGTGCAGAAGATATGACAGAAGATGTGGAAGATGCGTTGGATGGAACAGATGAAAACCATGATGTAAACGGAAACCAATAAGAGAGCCCAGGCTCTCTTATTTTTTAATTGACGAAATAATCTGTTTTGTGGTAAGGTTAAGAATAAATTGACGTAGTAAAGTGACAAAGTGAAAGATAAATTGGTTGAACAACCTGTGTGATGGTGTTAAAATGAAAGACAAAGTGATTTTTTTATACGATAAGGAGTAGTAAAAATATGGGATTTTTACAGAAAATATTTGGTACACACAGCCAAAACGAATTAAAAAGGATCTATCCGATTGTAGATCATATCGAAGCATTAGAGCCGGAGATGCAGAAATTATCCGATGAAGAGTTAAGAGATAAAACAAGAGAGTACAAAGAAAGATATGCCAATGGAGAAAAACTGGACGATCTTCTTCCGGAGGCGTTTGCCACAGTACGTGAAGCGGCATACAGAGCAATCGGTATGAAGCATTACAGAGTACAGCTTATCGGAGGTATCATTCTCCACCAGGGACGTATTGCAGAAATGAAAACAGGAGAAGGAAAAACTCTTGTTTCCACATTGCCTGCCTATCTGAATGCATTGACGGGAGAAGGAGTTCATATTGTTACGGTAAACGACTATCTTGCAAAGCGTGATGCTGAGTGGATGGGGAAAGTACATGAATTTCTTGGACTGAAAGTCGGAGTTGTTTTAAATGATATGGATAATGACCAGAGAAGAGAAGCATATGCATGTGATATCACATATGTGACAAATAACGAACTTGGATTTGATTATTTGAGAGATAACATGGTCATTTACAAAGAGCAGCTTGTTCAAAGAGGATTGAAATATGCCATTATCGATGAAGTGGACTCCGTACTGATTGATGAAGCAAGAACACCGCTTATTATTTCCGGTCAGAGCAGCAAGTCTACAAGATTATATGAAGCCTGTGACATCCTTGCAAGACAGATGGAACGTGGAGAAGCGAGTGGGGAATTCTCAAAGATGAATGCCATCATGGGAGAAGAAATCGAAGAAACAGGTGACTTCATTGTTAATGAAAAGGAAAAAGCAATCAACTTGACAGAAGACGGTGTAAAGAAGGTAGAAAAATTTTTCCACATTGATAACCTTGCCGATCCGGAAAATCTGGAAATACAGCATAACATCATCCTTGCTCTGCGTGCTCATAACCTGATGTTCAGAGATAAAGATTATGTAGTGAAGGACAACGAAGTTCTGATTGTAGATGAGTTTACAGGCCGTATTATGCCGGGACGCCGTTATTCAGACGGACTTCATCAGGCAATCGAAGCAAAAGAGCATGTAAAAGTCAACAGAGAAAGTAAAACACTTGCAACAGTTACCTTCCAGAATTTCTTTAATAAATATGAAAAGAAATCCGGTATGACAGGTACTGCCCTTACAGAAGAAAAAGAATTCCGCGATATTTACGGAATGGATGTTGTCGAGATTCCGACGAATAAACCGGTTCTTAGAAAAGATCTGGATGACGCCGTATATAAGACCAAAAAAGAAAAATTCCATGCCGTATGTGATGAGATCGAACGGGCACATGCAAACGGACAGCCGGTACTGGTCGGTACGATTACGATTGAAACTTCAGAATTGTTAAGCAGCATGTTGAGAAAACGAGGAATCAAACACAATGTTTTGAATGCCAAGTTCCATGAACTGGAAGCGGAGATTGTAGCACAGGCAGGGCAGCACGGAGCGGTAACCATCGCTACAAACATGGCCGGTCGTGGTACGGATATCAAGCTTGATGACGCTGCAAGAGAAGCGGGAGGACTGAAGATCATCGGTACGGAAAGACATGAGTCAAGACGTATCGACAATCAGCTAAGAGGACGTTCCGGACGTCAGGGAGATCCGGGAGAATCCCGTTTCTATATTTCTTTGGAAGATGATCTGATGCGACTGTTCGGATCAGAAAAGCTGATGAGTGTCTTTAATGCTCTGGGAGTAGAAGACGGAGAACAGATCCAACACAAGATGCTTTCCGGAGCCATTGAAAAAGCACAGAAAAAGATTGAGTTCAATAACTATGGTATTCGTAAAAACTTATTGGAATATGACCAGGTTATGAATGAACAAAGAGAAATTATTTATGAAGAGAGAAGAAAAGTTCTGGATGGAGAAAGTATGAGAGATTCTATTTATCATATGATCACAGAATGTGTGGAAGATATGGTGGACAGACATACTTCAACAGAACAGGAATATGACGAATGGGATTTAGGAGGACTGGATGTAGAACTTCATGAAACGATTCCGATGTTGCCTGCAATTACCACAGAAGAAGTAAAAAATATGGAGCAGAAAGAATTAAAACATATGCTCAAAGAGCGTGCGGTGAAAGCGTATGAAGAAAAAGAAGCAGAATTCCCGGAACCGGAACATTTAAGAGAAATAGAACGAGTAGTTCTTCTCCGTGCCATTGATGCAAAATGGATGGATCATATTGATGATATGGATCAGCTCCGTCAGGGAATCGGACTTCAAGCATATGGTCAGAAAGATCCACTCGTGGAATATAAAATGCTTGGATATGAAATGTTCGGTGACATGACAAAGGCAATTGAAGCAGACACTGTCCGTATTTTGTATCATGTGAAGATCGAACAGAAGGTAGAAAGAGAACAGGTTGCAAAAGTAACGGGTACAAATAAAGATGATACATCTGCACACGTACCGAAAGTCCGCACAGAAAAGAAAGTATATCCAAATGATCCATGTCCGTGCGGAAGCGGCTTGAAATACAAACAGTGCTGCGGACGAAAAAAATAATTTTGTGGAAAAGATATAAAATGAAAGAGGTGGGAACATGGTAGAAATCGAACAGCTTCAGCAGGAACTGCTGTTGTTCGAGGAGCCTCTCAGGGAAGTAAGGGATTCACTTTGACCTGCCGGGAAAGGCTCAAAGAACAGAAGAATTGGAAAGAAAGATGGAAGATCCCGATTTCTGGGAAGATCCTGAAAATTCTCAGAAGATCATGAAGGAATTAAAAAGCCTGAAAGATACTCTGCAAGAAGCGAAGGAACTGACAACCCGGTACGAAGAGATTCAACTTCTTTTGGAAATGGCAGAAGAAGAACAGGATGAAAGTCTGATTCCGGAAATCAGGCATGATTTGAAGAAACTGCATGAAAAAATAGAAGAGATGCGGATTGCCACGCTTTTGTCAGGAGAATATGACAGATGTGATGCTATTATGACACTTCATGCCGGAGCAGGTGGAACAGAGGCGTGTGACTGGACACAGATGTTATATAGGATGTATTCCAGGTTTATTGAAAGACATGGATTTTCTCTGGAAGTCCTGGATTATTTGGACGGTGACATTACAGGGATCAAAAACGTCACTTTTGAAATCCATGGTGAAAATGCATACGGATATTTAAAATCGGAAAAAGGTGTACACCGACTTGTGCGGATATCGCCATTTAATTCAGCAGGGAAAAGACAAACGTCTTTTGCATCCTGCGATGTAATTCCGGATATTGACACAGATATTGATATTGAAATAAATGAAGAAGATTTAAAAATTGATACATACAGAGCAGGAGGGGCAGGTGGACAGCATGTCAATAAAACTTCTTCTGCCGTACGTATTACACATCTTCCGACAGGAATTGTGGTACAGTGTCAAAATGAAAGATCGCAACATCATAATAAAGACAAGGCCATGCAGATGTTAAAAGCGAAGCTGTATCTGTTAAAAGAACAGGAACAGTTGGAAAAGATGTCCGGAATCCGAGGAGAAGTGAAGGATATCGGATTCGGAAATCAGATCCGTTCTTATGTAATGCATCCGTACAGTCTTGTGAAAGATCACAGAACAAATGAGGAAACAAGTAATGTAGGAGCAGTGATGGATGGTGAAATTGAACGCTTCATCAATGCGTACCTGAAGCGGGAGAGCTTAAATGGATAAAGTAAAATATTATGTATTGAACAAAAGAGCAGTTCCGGAGGTTCTTCTAAAGGTTGTTGAAGTAAAACATCTGTTGGCAACACGCACTGATCTGACTATCAGTGAAGCGGCAGAAATGGCAGGTATCAGCAGAAGTTCCTTTTATAAATATAAAGATGATATTTTTCCGTTTCATGAAAGTGAAAAAGGACAGACGATTACACTTGTCCTTCAAATGGAAGATATCCCGGGATTGCTTTCGGAAATATTAAGCGAGGTAGCGGAATATAAAGCGAATATTCTGACAATCCATCAGAGCATTCCGTTAAACGGAGTGGCTACGCTGACGATGAGTGTGGAGATTCTCTCTGCAACGGGAAATTTATCGGAAATGGTAGACAAAATAGAGGAACATGCGGGGGTACATTATCTGAAAATTGTAGGGAGGGAATAGCGTATGATAAATGTTGCGGTACTTGGATATGGTACGGTTGGATCCGGGGTAGTTGAAGTGTTTCGGTTAAATCAAAATAAGATTAACCAATCGGTTGGAGATACGGTAAATTTGAAATATGTATTAGATATGAAGGAGTTTCCGGAAGATCCGGTACAGAATATCCTTGTCCATGATTTTGAAAGTATTATTCGTGATGAAACCGTTGATATTGTTGTGGAAGTACTGGGAGGGATCGAACCTGCCTATACATTTGTAAAGAGAAGCCTGGAAGCGGGAAAGAATGTTGTAACATCCAATAAAGCACTTGTTGCGGCACACGGTACGGAATTGCTTGAAATTGCAAAGAAAAAGAATAGAAACTTTTTCTTTGAGGCAAGTGTGGGAGGAGGAATCCCGATTATACGGCCTTTAAATACTTCTCTGACGGCAGATGAAATCGAAGAAATTACAGGAATCTTGAATGGAACGACAAACTATATGCTGACTAAGATGTTCTGTGAAGGAGCAGACTACAATGAAGTTTTAAAAGAGGCCCAGGATAACGGTTTTGCGGAAAGAAATCCGAAAGCCGACGTAGAAGGGGATGATGCATGTCGTAAGATTGCCATTCTTTCTTCTGTCGTATCAGGGCATCCGGTGGATTTTGAAGATATCTATACGGAAGGGATTACAAAGATTACTTCGGAAGATATGGAGTATGCAAAAGAAATGAAATATGTCATTAAGCTTTTGGCATCTATGAAACGTGACGGAAAGAAAATAGATGCGATTGTCGCACCGTTTTTACTTCCGCAGAAACATCCTTTAGCAAGTGTAAACGGAGTTTTTAATGCGATTTTTATACATGGAAATGCCTTGGGAGACGCCATGTTTTATGGAAGCGGTGCCGGAAAAATGCCGACAGCCAGTGCTGTTTCGGCGGATATTGTCGATGCGGCAAAGCACCGTAACCGTAATCTCTTTGGATATTGGTCAGGTGAAAAACTGGAATTAAAAGACAGATTGGATGCAAAAAGAATCTTTTTTGTACGGGTGAAAGGAAAAATAGAAGACAAAAAAGAAGAAATCCATCATGCATTCGGTGAGGTACGGTTTGTTCAGACGGAAAGTCTGACAGATGAGTTTGGATTTATCACACCGGGTATGACAGAGGGAGAATTTGAGAAGATATCTGCAGGCTTTCGTGACATGATTCACATGCTCCGAATGGCTGAATAAGATAAATACGGATACAGTAGAGTGAACATTTATTTGAAGACCGGGAGGAAGTTATGCTGATAGTAAAAAAATTCGGTGGAAGTTCTGTCGCAAACAAGGAAAGAATTTTTAATGTGGCAAGACGTTGTATTGAAGATTACAAACAAGGAAACGATGTAATTGTGGTACTTTCAGCAATGGGGGACACAACAGATAATCTTCTTGAAATGGCAAGAGATATCAATCCCAATGCGTCAAAAAGAGAACTGGATATGCTCCTGACCACAGGGGAACAGGTGTCCGTGGCGTTAATGGCCATGGCTATGAGTGCCTATGATGTACCGGCAATTTCTCTTAACGCATTTCAGGTGCGTATGCATTCCACAGCTATTTACGGAAATGCGAGATTTAAAAGAATTGATTCGGAAAGAATCAGGCATGAATTGGCAGAAAGAAAAATTGTCATTGTAACAGGATTTCAGGCAGTTAATAAATACGAAGATTATGCGACACTGGGGCGAGGTGGTTCGGATACAACGGCGGTAGCCCTTGCGGCTGCACTACACGCAGATAAATGCGAAATTTATACCGATGTGGATGGAGTTTATACAGCAGATCCAAGGGTTGTGCAAAATGCACGCAAGATTGATGAGATCATGTATGATGAAATGCTGGAGCTTGCGACAGCAGGAGCAAAAGTGCTTCACAACCGATCTGTGGAAATGGCAAAAAAATACGGAGTGGAACTGGTCGTACGTTCCAGCCTTACATCAGAAGAAGGAACCGTTGTCAAGGAGGGAGTAAAGAGAATGGAAGAAATGTTAATTACCGGCGTGGCTGCAGATAAAAATACAGCAAGAATTTCAATGATCGGAGTAAGCGATACACCGGGAATCGCATTCAAGATTTTTAACACATTGGCCAAATACAATGTGAATGTTGATATTATCCTTCAATCTGTGGGAAGAGAAGGAAAGAAAGATATTTCCTTTACGGTTTCAGAGGATGATCTGGATGAAGCATTAAAAATTTTGGGAGAAAACAAAGAAATATTGACGATTCAGGAAATCACATACAACACGAATGTGGCGAAAGTATCTATTGTAGGAGCCGGTATGTTGAGTAATCCGGGGGTTGCCGCAAAATTGTTTGAATCACTTTTTAATGCCAATATCAATATTAATATGATCTCTACTTCAGAGATCCGTATTACCGTATTGATTGACAGAAAAGATACGGATAAAGCAGTAAATGCAATTCATGATGGATTCAAACTAAACGTTTAAAATAAAGTAAAAGCCTTTCTGCTATCCTCAATGACAGAAAGGCTTTTATTTTGTGTCAAGAAACCCGCGGATCAGTTTCTGGTCATTTTCCGGGCGGCTTCGATATTGCATGATCAAATCCAACTCTTCATCTGTAAGATAAAGTGTTTTCTGAAAATCAGAACTAAGACTATGATGATAATGGTAAACCGGAAAAGATTCCATAATATGTCCACAGCTTAGATTTCCCGTGACAAGTTCATCCAGAGAGATTTTATAAAAATTAGAAAACAGGACTAAAGTTGTCAGATCAGGTTCTCTTATGGCACGCTCGTAATTGGAGTATGCCTGCCTGGAAATGTTTAATGCGTCGCTGATTTCACGCTGTTTTAAATTGTATTTTTCCCGAAGAATCTTAAGATTTTTTGCCAGCTGTATATTTGCCATAGCATACCTCCAATTTTTAGAAATAGTATATCAATTTCTATGTAGAATTGGTAAATATGCAACATAATAGAACGATAAAAAGAAAAGCAACAAAACGTTTATTTTTATAAGCCGGACATACTTAATGTACTGTTATGATATTTGGAAGAAAAAGTAACATCTTCTCCGAACCATGACGGAGGAATGAAAGATTCTGCTTCCGAAACGGAGGAAAATTCCACTTCGGCCAGAATAAGTGGTGCAAGTTCTCCCTTAAACAGATCAAGTTCAATGGTCAGTGAACCAGACAAAGGCAGAAGATATCTGCGCTTGGAGATAAGACGTCCGTCAATTTTTTTCTTCAGGTGTTCGTAAGATTCTTTTGTTAAGGGAAGATTATATTCTTCCCGTGCCATCAGACCCTTTGATTTATAAGTGAGAATATATTCATCATTACACCGGCGGATTCTTACGACAGGATCCGTACAAAGGTATCCTTGCTCCAATTCGTGAAACGGATAAGTTTCCAGATTTTCCGGGCAATGCCTTATCAGATATTTTCGTTCGATTTCCATGAACGGTCTCCTTTCTATAGTTAGTGTTACCCCATAGTTACAGTATAAATGTACGAGAAAGACAAAACAAGTAAATATATTGATTTTTAAAGGCTGTTCTGTTAGAATCAAAGCAGTTTAAGAGGAGGCGGTAAGATTGAAAAAAGCATGTGTGTTTTTCGCAGATGGTACAGAAGAAGTAGAAGGACTTATGGTTGTTGATCTTTTGAGAAGAGGAGGCATCCATGTGACAACGGTATCCATCATGGGAAGAGGATGGGTAAAAACATCTCACGATATAGAAATGAAAACAGACAAGATGTTTGACGAGGTGGACTATGGCGCTCAGGATCTTCTTGTGCTGCCGGGAGGGCTTCCTGGAACGGATTATCTCAGAGAGCATGAAGGACTGAAAACCATTCTTCGAAAATTTTACGAAGAGAGAAAATATATGGCGGCAATCTGTGCGGCTCCCGAAGTGTTTGCAAAGATGGGATTTTTAAAAGGGAAAAAAGCTGTTTCACACCCATGCCGCAAAGAACTGTTGGAAGATTGTGGAGCCATATTTACAGGCTGTCCGGTTGAGTGTGACGAAAATATCGTAACAGGCTGTGGTCTGGGAACGGCAATCGATTTTTCCTTAAAACTTGTAGAACTGCTTGTGGGAAAGGAAGAAGCCGATAAGATCGGGGAAGCGATTGTTTATAAAAAGTAATCGGGAGGTAGGATGAAGAGAAAAATAAGAACGATTCTGTGTGTTATGCTTGTGATATCGTTTTGTTTATCGGGATGCGGAAATGATTTCGATGCCAAAAGCTATGTTCAGGCGGTGCTGGATCAGAAATTCCAGGGGGAATTTAAAGAAGCATCGAAGATCATGAAAGTATCAGAGTATGAGTTGAAACAAGATTATGAGAAAGAAATCAAGGATTTTGTATACACATATCTGACAGGAGGATATGAGGAAATCAGTGATTACCTGTTTTACGAGTATCAGAAACTTGTGGAAGAAATCTTTGCGGTTATGAAATATGATGTCAAAAAATCGGAAAAGACAGGTGACAGGGAATATGAAGTAGCCGTAGAGATACAGCCTGTTGATATCTTTATTACCTATATTGATGAGCTGAAAAAAATGTCGTCAGAAATCGAAGAATCTGCAAAAAACGGCGGATATACAGGTACACAGGAAGAAATCGAAGAGCAGATGGAAACGGATTATCTGAACTGGTCCTATGAACTTCTGGAAAACTCATACATGAATATGAAATATTCGGAGAAAGAAACCGTGCTGCTGAAAGTGACGGGGAATAAAAAACAGGTATATTCCATCAAGAAAGAAGATTTTGATCATCTGATAACGGCGTTTTTCAGGATGGATGAGATACAGGAGTAAAATATACGTCAAATATAAAGGTAATACTGGAAATCTGAATGAGAATATGTTATACTCATGAAATCAGTGTAATGTAGATAAGTCTGCCGACTTTTCGCATATACGATAATATTTAGGAGGAAATGTAGATGAGTTTACAAGTAGAGAAACTGGAACACAATATGGCGAAACTCACAATTGAAGTTTCTGCCGAAGAACTGGAAAAAGCACTCCAGGGAGCATATAACAAACAGAAAAAAAATATCAGCATCCCGGGATTCCGTAAAGGGAAAGTGCCTCGTCAGATGATTGAAAAAATGTATGGACCGGAAGTATTTTATGATGATGCAGCAAACAAGCTGATTCCGGAAGCATATGGAAAAGTATATGATGAAACAGAACTTGAGATCGTATCTCAGCCAAAGATTGATGTGGTACAGATCGAAAAAGGAAAACCATTTATTTTCACAGCTGAAGTTGCTCTGAAACCGGAAGTGACATTAGGCGAATACAAAGGATTAAAAGTTGACAAGATTTCCAATCGTGTTACACAGAAAGAAATCGATGCAAAATTAGCAGAAGAGCAGGAAAAAAATGCAAGAACGGTATCTGTAACAGATCGTCCGGTACAGGATAAAGACGAAGTTGTACTTGACTTCGAAGGATTTGTTGATGGTGTCGCATTCGAAGGCGGAAAGGGAGAAAACTACCCGTTGACAATCGGATCAGGAGCATTCATTCCTGGATTTGAAGAACAGCTGATCGGAGCAAACCTGGAAGAAGAAAAAGAAGTTCAGGTGAAATTCCCGGAAGAATATCATGCAAAAGAACTTGCAGGAAAAGAAGCTGTATTTAAATGCACCGTTCATGAAATCAAAGTAAAAGAACTTCCGGAATTAGATGATGAATTTGCATCCGAAGTTTCTGAATTTGACACATTGGATGCATACAAAGCAGACATCAAAGCAAAGATTAAAGAACAGAAGATCGCAGACGGAAAGAGAAAACAGGAAGATAAAGCTGTTGAACAGGCAGTTGCAAATGCAACAATGGATATTCCGGAAGCAATGATCGATACAGAAGTAAGACAGATGGCAAATGATTTTGCACAGAGATTACAGCAGCAGGGACTTTCTGTAGAACAGTACTTCCAGTTCACAGGTATGACTGCAGAAAAAATGACAGAAGAATTAAAACCGCAGGCATTAAAGAGAATTCAGACAAGACTTGTTCTTGAAGCAATCGTAAAAGCTGAAAACATTGAAATCTCAGATGAAAAACTGGATGAAGAATTACAAAAAATGGCCGATGCCTATAAGATGGAAGTTGACAAACTGAAAGAATTTATGGGAGAAAAAGAAAAAGAACAGATGAAGCAGGATATGGCTGTTCAGGAAGCTGTTACATTCCTTACAGAAAATGCAGTAGAAGAATAATAGACGATTTTTAAGGAGGCATATTGCATGAGTTTAGTACCTTATGTCATTGAGCAGACAAGCCGCGGAGAACGGTCTTATGATATTTACTCAAGACTTTTAAAAGACAGGATTATTTTTCTTGATGGAGAAGTAAACGACGCTTCAGCCAGTGTGATCGTAGCACAGCTTCTGTTTTTGGAAGCGGAGGATCCGGGGAAAGATATCAATTTATATATCAACAGTCCGGGTGGTTCTGTTACAGCAGGACTTGCTATTTATGATACAATGCAGTACATTAAGTGTGATGTGTCTACAATTTGTATTGGAATGGCTGCAAGTATGGGATCATTCCTTCTTTCAGGAGGAACAAAAGGAAAACGTCTTGCATTACCGAACGCGGAAATTATGATTCACCAGCCGTCAGGCGGAGCACAGGGACAGGCGTCAGAAATTCAGATTGCAGCAGAACATATTCTGAAAACACGCCAGAAATTAAATGAGATTCTGGCAGCAAATACAGGGCAGACTTTGGAAACGATCGCAAGAGATACTGACAGAGATAATTTCATGTCTGCAGAGGCAGCAAAAGAATACGGTTTAATTGATGAGGTCATCACAAGCCGGTAGGAAAGACAAGGGGCTGTTCCAGAACGATGGGGCATCCCCTTTCCGTGTTTCTTGAATGATGCGGAGAGTATGAAAAATGAGGTGCAAGAATGGCTTTGAAAGAAGATGTAGTGAGATGTTCTTTCTGTAATAAAACACAGGCTCAGGTACGTAAACTCATTGCGGGACCAAACGGTGCTTACATTTGCGATGAATGTATCGAAATCTGTGCAGAAATTATAGAAGAAGAGTTTGAATATGAAGATGAAAGCAACGGGCTTGCAGATATCAATCTGCTTAAGCCAGAAGAGATAAAGAAATTTCTTGACGATTATGTAATCGGACAGGAGGAAGCAAAGAAAGTGCTGTCTGTTGCGGTATATAATCATTACAAGAGAATTAAGGCAACAAAAGATCTTGGGGTAGAATTACAAAAGAGCAATATTCTGATGCTTGGGCCTACCGGAAGTGGAAAAACGCTTCTTGCTCAGACTCTCGCAAAAGTGTTGAACGTACCGTTTGCCATTGCTGATGCGACAACATTGACAGAAGCAGGATATGTAGGTGAGGATGTAGAGAATATCCTGTTGAAGATTATTCAGGCAGCAGACGGGGATATAGAACGGGCAGAGTATGGCATTATTTACATAGATGAAATTGATAAGATTACAAGAAAATCTGAGAATCCTTCTATTACTCGGGATGTATCGGGAGAAGGGGTACAGCAGGCATTATTGAAAATTATTGAAGGAACGATTGCGTCTGTACCGCCTCAGGGAGGAAGGAAACATCCTCATCAGGAATTGTATCAGATTGATACATCGAATATCTTGTTTATTTGCGGAGGAGCATTTGAAGGTATTGACAAGATCATAGAAAAGCGGATTGATCAGAAATCCATAGGATTTAATGCTGAGATTGCGACAAAACATGAGGATAATCTAGACAGATTGTTAAATCAGGTGTTACCGCAGGATTTGGTGAAATTTGGTCTGATTCCCGAGTTTGTCGGACGAGTTCCGGTTGTGGTAGCATTGGAATCTTTGGACAGAGAAGACTTGATCAAGATCTTAACAGAACCAAAGAGTTCGATTGTAAAACAATATCAGAAATTATTGGAGCTTGACGGTGTAGACCTGGTTTTTGACAGAGATGCATTGGAAGCGATTGCAGACCGCTCAATCGCAAGAAATACAGGAGCGAGAGGACTACGGGCAATCATGGAAAATATAATGATGGATATTATGTATAAGGCACCGTCAGATGAAACCTTGAAGACTTGCATCATTACAAAAGATGTGGTAAATGGAACAGGGGTTGTAAAAACCGAGCATGAAAAAAGACAATCTGAAAGTGCATAGGAAAAGGCGGGTGCAGGTAAAATAGATTACCTGCATCCGTTTTGTTGAATATGGAGGAAACGATGAAAGAACAGATGAACGGAATACCGATGATACCATTGCGCGGAATGACAATCTTTCCCAAAATGGCAGTACATTTTGATATAGGAAGAGCACAATCTATGGAATCGGTACAGCAGGCAATGATTAAAGACCAAAAGATTTTTCTTGTCACACAGAAAAAAAGCGAAACAGAAGAGCCGTCCATGGAAGAACTTTACAGTACCGGTGTTTTGGCAGAGATCAAGCAGGTAGTAAAGGCACCTCAACAGGGACTTCGCATTATGGTATATGGAGAAAAAAGAGCGGTTCTCAAAGAAATGAGGGATAACGGAGCCTTTTGGGAAGCAGATATTGCCTTCTCGGAAGAGATACGATCCGAACTTCCGGAAAATATTACGGAAGAAGGAATGAAGAAAGCATTATATGATAATCTTACTTTGTATGCAAAACGAACAAGAAGAATTCCGATGGGGATTCTGGATGATATTATGAAGATTGAAGATGTATACGAGATGACAGAGGAAATCATTGCAAATCTTCCTATGAAATCAGAAGATCTGCAGCAGATGCTGGATGAGGATGATCTACAGGAACGATACTATCTTCTGATGAAAAAAATAGAAGAAGAAACAAATGCGGTTGAAATTGCCGCAGAAATCGAAAAGAGAGTGAAAGAACGGATTGACAAAAGCCAAAGAGAATATATTTTAAGAGAACAGCTTAAATACATTCGAGAAGAATTAGGTGATGACGGAACTCTTTCGGATGCAGAAGAATTTGAAAAGGAAGTAAATACCCTGCAGGCACCGAAAGAAGTGATGGAAAAGCTGAAAAAAGAAATCAAACGATTTAAAAATGCAGTGAATAATCCAACAGAGGCGGGGGTGATCCGAACCTATATCGAAACGATGTTAGAGATGCCGTGGGATAAGAAAGCCGAAGAAGATACGGACATTGCCCATGCAAAAGAGGTGTTGGAAAAAAGACACTACGGTCTGGAAGATGTGAAGGAAAGAATATTGGAATATCTTGCAGTACGGGCACTGACACAAAAAAGTAAAAGTCCGATCTTGTGCCTTGCAGGCCCTCCGGGAACAGGAAAGACATCTGTCGCAAAATCACTTGCCGAATCTATGAAACGGCCGTTTGTAAGAATTTCTCTTGGAGGAGTTAGAGATGAGGCAGAAATACGAGGACACAGAAAAACATATGTCGGTGCTATGCCGGGACGTATAGCGGATGGAATGAGAAAGGCCGGGGTAAAAAATCCGGTTATGCTTTTGGATGAAATAGATAAAGTAAGTACAGATTATAAAGGAGACACTTTTTCTGCTTTACTGGAAGTGCTTGACAGTGAGCAGAACAAAAAGTTCAGAGATCATTATCTGGAAGTGCCATTGGATTTATCGGAAGTAATATTTGTAACAACAGCCAATACGCTTCAGACAATTCCAAGACCGTTACTTGACAGAATGGAAGTCATTATGATTTCCAGTTATACGGAAAACGAAAAGATGCACATTGTAAAAGAACATTTGCTTCAAAAACAGTTAGAACGCCATGGACTTGCAGACGGATTGCTTTCCGTTTCGGAAGGGGCGCTTTGGAAAATAATCCGAAACTATACAAAAGAAGCGGGAGTTCGTACATTGGAACGTACCATCGGGGAACTTTGCAGAAAGTCTGCGAAAGAAATTCTGGAAACAAAAAAAGAAAAAGTTCGTATTACAGAACGAAACCTGTCTAAATATCTTGGGAAAGAGAAATACAGATATCAAATGGCAAACAGTGAAGATGAAATAGGAATTGTCAGAGGGCTTGCTTGGACCAGTGTAGGTGGCGATACCCTTCAGATTGAAGTAAATGTCCTGAACGGAAAAGGAAAATTGATGCTTACAGGACAGATGGGAGATGTAATGAAAGAATCTGCCCAAACAGGAATCAGTTACATCCGTTCTATCAGTGCGGAGTATCAGATAGAGGATGATTTTTTTGAAAATCATGATATCCATGTTCATATTCCGGAAGGAGCAGTCCCGAAAGACGGACCTTCTGCAGGTATTACCATGGCAACGGCAATCCTTTCGGCAGTTACGAAAAAGAAGGTCAGAGCCGATGTGGCAATGACAGGAGAAATCACACTGCGAGGCAGAGTCCTTCCGATTGGCGGATTGAAAGAAAAGCTTCTGGCAGCCAAAAATGCAGGAATAAAACGAGTTTTGGTTCCTACGGAAAATGAACAGGATGTACAGGAAATATCTCAGGAAATCACGAGAGGATTGGATATCCGATATGTGTCAAGAATGGATGAAGTTTTAAAAATGAGCTTTTCAGAAGAAGAATAAAAGGAGAAAGTGATATGGTAATTAAGAATGTATCTTTGGAAACAGTGTGTGGAATTACAAGCGTACTTCCTGAAAATGACAAACCGGAAATCGCTTTTGCAGGAAAATCCAATGTAGGGAAATCGTCCTTGATTAATGCATTGATGAACCGGAAATCACTGGCAAGAATTTCTGCAACTCCGGGTAAAACTCAGACAATCAATTTTTATAATATCAATGATGAAATGTATCTTGTAGACCTTCCCGGATATGGATATGCGAAAGTATCCGAACAGGAGAAAATCGCATGGGGAAAATTGATCGAGAGGTATCTCCATCAATCTGCACAGTTAAAGGCAGTCTTCCTTTTGATAGATATTCGTCATGCACCGTCTGCAAATGACAGAATAATGTATGAATGGATTTTAAATCAAGGATATCAACCAGTTATTATTGCAACGAAACTGGACAAGATAAAAAGAAGCCAGGTGCAAAAACAGCTGAAACTGATCAGAGAAGGACTTCAGGTTGTAAAAGGAACAACCATCATTCCGTTTTCTGCTCAGACAAAGCAGGGAAGAGAAGAAATTTGGGCGTATGCTGAGTCAAAGTTATTTGAAACAAATAGCGGGGAGGAATAGTATGGAAGAACTTCCGGAAGAAAAAAAGAAAGATACAAGACCGTACTGGAAAGTAGCATTGAGTTTGTTTTTCAGTCTTCTGGGAACAGGGCTGTTTATAGTGGCGGGAATAACAGGAGTGTTGTTTTTCATGCCTTTTGTAGTCGGATGGTGTATTTCGTTTTTCGCATATCCACTTGCCGGATGGTTGGAAAAAAGATTAAAGATTAAGAAAAAATTCGGCTCTGCTTTGATTATGATACTTGCCATTGCGGCGGTTGTGGGACTTGGCTATCTTGGAATCAGTAAGCTGGTGGAAGAAGTCTATATGGTTATTAATAATGCATCCGACTTATATAAAAATTTGGAGCTGGGATTAAAAGAAATAGGAGAGAGGTTTCAGGGAATTTATCAAATGTTTCCAAAAGAAATCCAAGAAGGTTGGAACGGATTAATCCGAAACATGAATGACGGAGCCGGAAAGTTGATTGCACAAATTGGAAATCCGGCAGTGGAGGCGAC
This sequence comes from uncultured Drancourtella sp., assembly GCA_937880845.1. Lineage (GTDB taxonomy): Bacteria > Bacillota > Clostridia > Lachnospirales > Lachnospiraceae > Sellimonas. The sequence continues at coordinate 40,377 of CALFLL010000014.1, read as the reverse complement.
AGGAAGTGTAGTAAAGAGTATCCCTGGAATTTTGGTTTCTTTTATTGTAGCACTGGTATCGGCATATTTCTTTATTGCACAAAGAGAAGAAATTATTCAATGGAGCAAAAAAATGGCACCAAAAGCCATTGAAGAAAGAATGACCATGGTAGTATATAATTTAAAATATGCGGTAGGCGGTTATTTTAAAGCACAGTTTAAAATTATGTTCGTTGTGGGGATTATTTTATTTATCGGATTTTTGATTTTGAAGGAACCCTACGCCCTGTTGCTTGCGATTTTGATTGCCATACTTGATTTTCTGCCTTTTTTTGGAACCGGAACAGCGTTGATTCCGTGGGCTGTATTTAAACTTTTTGTTGGTAACTATAAAATGGCGATCGGCCTTTTGGTTCTTTATGGCATTACACAGCTTGTAAGACAAATTATTCAACCAAAATTGGTGGGAGACAGCGTAGGTCTGAATCCGTTGTTTACGCTGATATTATTGTATGCAGGATATAAAGTGGCCGGGTTGATCGGAATGATTTTGGCAGTTCCTGTCGGAATGATCGTAGTCAACCTTTATAAGGCGGGAGCTTTTGACTATATATTAGATGATTTGAAAATTTTGATAAAAGGAATTTTGAATTTTAAAGAGGGATAAAGATGCCAAAAGTACAAATGACCACACTTGGATATATAGAAAAGAATGATGCATATCTGATGCTTCACCGCGTGAAAAAAAAGAATGATGTCAATCAGGATAAGTGGATTGGAATAGGAGGAAAATTTGAATACGGGGAAAGCCCGGAAGAATGTTTGAAAAGAGAAGCATTGGAGGAAACGGGACTTACAGTTACTTCCTTCCGATTTAGAGGGATTTTAACTTTTATCTGTGATTTACAGGAGCCGGAATACATCTGTCTGTATACTATAGATGGATTTGAAGGAGAAATCGGAGAATGTAACGAAGGAACTCTGGAATGGATTCCAAAAGCAGAGATTTCAAACTTAAATCTGTGGGAAGGAGATCGTATTTTTTTCAGACTTTTTGATGAAAACGCTCCATTTTTCTCTCTTAAACTGCACTATGAAAAGGATAAGCTGACAGAGGCCGTGTTAAACGGAGAAAAATTATACTTGTAGATAAAAAAGAAATATGATATAGTAAGAAAAACTGAATAAAGGACTTCCAAAAGGAAGCAATATTTGAGAAATGATAGAGGCGCAGGATTCATCAGTATTTTCTGAAAAGACGGACGGACCATCCGCAGAAGAGAAAGGGGAAACTGCCGAAGAAAAATTTCAAGGCCGTAAGAAATTTTTCTGGGACGTATGCAGAATATGCAGCGTACTGTCACATATGTGGAGCGCTATCGTAGGTTTTTAGATATATTTTAAAGCCATGAGTGTGTTTTGCATATACACTCATGGCTTTTTTTGTTAGAGCTTTTTACGAAATTGTTTTATAGAATCGTTTCTCAGTATTCAGAAATTTTAAAATAGAAGAGGAGAAAGAGAGAACATGAAAAAAACAGGAAAGATTTTAAAAGTGATATTGATGGTTCTGATCATGACATCCGTTTTTTCGCTGACTGTATTTGCGGGGGATGGAAAAGATGTAAAACCGGATATGTATGCAACATTTTGGGCATTGGTACCTCCGGTTGTGGCCATTGCACTTGCTTTGATTACAAAAGAAGTGTATAGTTCCCTGTTTGTGGGAATTGTCGTAGGGGGGATTTTTGCTTCTGATTTCAGTTTTGAAGGAACTATCAAGCAGGTTCTTGATAACGGTATTGTAAAAGTCCTAACAGATCCGGGAAATGTTGGTATTCTTATATTTTTGGTGATTCTTGGGATTATTGTCAGTATGATGAATCAAGCAGGCGGATCTGCAGCTTTTGGAGAATGGGCAGGGAAAAGAATCAAAACCCGTGTAGGGGCACAGTTGGCAACAATCGCACTTGGTGTAATGATTTTTATCGATGACTATTTTAATTGTCTGACGGTAGGAAGCGTTATGCGTCCTGTTACGGATCGACATCATGTATCCAGAGCAAAACTCGCGTATCTTATTGATGCAACCGCGGCTCCGGTGTGCATTATTGCACCGATTTCTTCATGGGCAGCGGCAGTATCAAGTTATGTAGAAGGAGAAGACGGATTTTCTATTTTTATCCAAGCCATTCCATATAATTTTTATGCATTGTTGACGATTGTCATGATGATTGGATTAACAATGCTTCGTGTTGACTATGGAAGTATGAAGACTCATGAAAGAAATGCATTAAAAGGGGATCTTTATACAACAGGAGACAGACCGTTTGGCAATGCAGAAAACGCAGAAACAAGAAAAACAAAAGGTCATGTATTTGATCTGATACTTCCGGTACTTTCTTTGGTAGTATGCTGTGTGATCGGAATGATTTATACAGGAGGATTTTTCGGCGGTACAGACTTTGTGACGGCATTTTCACAGAGTAATGCTTCGGAAGGGCTTGCAATCGGAAGTTTCTTTGGTCTTCTTATCACGGTTGTTTTTTATGCATCACGTAAAGTATTGTCATTCAGAGAATGTATGGGGTGTGTGCCGGAAGGATTTAAAGAAATGGTACCGGCGATTTTGATCCTTACATTTGCATGGACGTTAAAAACAATGACAGATAACCTTGGAGCAGCAACATTTGTGGCTAACATCATGGAGTCATCTGCACAGGGATTGATGAACATGCTTCCGGCCATTATATTTCTTGTAGGATGCTTCCTGGCATTTGCGACAGGAACAAGCTGGGGAACGTTTGGTATTTTAATCCCGATTGTTGTAGCCGTATTTGAAAATACAAACCCGACTTTAATGATCATTTCCATCTCCGCATGTATGGCAGGAGCAGTATGTGGGGATCACTGTTCACCGATTTCCGATACAACGATCATGTCTTCGGCAGGAGCACAGTGTAACCATGTAAATCATGTTTCTACCCAGCTTCCATATGCAGTAACAGCAGCAACGATATCTTTTGTTACATATATTATTGCCGGTTTTGTACAAAATGCCTGGATTGCACTGCCGATTGGAATTGCATTAATGATTCTGGTGCTTATAGTTCTTAGAAAAATATTTGGAACGACAGAAGAGGCATAACACGGGAATAAAAAGGAAGGTCGAATAGAACAATCTCACTTGTATTAGAAGACATTATGGAGTATAGTGTAAACAGTAATAAAAAGGTTTTATAGTTATACCTTAATTTCAAAGAAAGGGATAAAATAATGAAAAAAGAAAACTTTGGACAGACTGTTTCGGGACAGGCGGCAACGCTTTATACGTTGGAAAATAACAATGGGATGAAAATCAGAGTTACAGACTTTGGAGCAACACTTGTAAATGTTGTTGTAAAAGATAAAGATGGAAATGATACCGATGTTGTGCTTGGATATGATGACGTGGCAGGATATGAGGCCGGAACTTGTTTTTTTGGTGCAACAGTAGGAAGAAATGCAAACCGTATTGGCGGAGCAGCTTTTGAGTTGAACGGAAAGCATTATGAATTGACGGCAAACGAGAAGAACAATAATCTTCATAGCGGATTGGATTTTTATAATAAGAGATTGTGGGAGGTTAAAAATGCGGGAGGCGATTCCGTAACGTTTGCACTTTTCAGTCCGGACAAAGACCAGGGATATCCGGGGGATCTGAGGATTGAAGTTTCTTATACACTGACGGAGGAAAATGAAATCAGGATTTCTTATAAGGGCATTTGTTCTCAGGATACTATTTTAAATATGACGAACCACAGCTATTTCAATTTAAACGGTGAAGGAGGAGGAACTACTCTGAATCATGAAGTACAGATTGATTCCGATGCTTTTACGGAAATAGACGAAGAATTGATTCCGACCGGAGTTTTGAGCGATGTAGCAGGTACGCCAATGGATTTCACAAAAGCTAAGTTAATCGGAAAAGAAATAAATGAAGACTTTGGTCCATTAAACATTGCCGGAGGATATGATCATAACTGGGTGTTAAAAAACAGAGGAAAATTTGAAAAAGTTGCAGAAGTTTTTTCAAAACAAACCGGAATCGGAATGGAAATATATACCGATCTGCCCGGAATGCAGATGTATACGTCAAACGGATTGGAACAGGAAGCAGGGAAAGGCGGAAAGGTATACGGAAAACATGGTGGAATCTGCTTTGAAACACAGTACTTTCCTGATGCGATTCATCATGAAAATTTTGAGGCTCCAATTTGCAAAGCAGATGAGATTTTTCAGACAAAAACCATATATAAATTCAAAAACATTGAATAGATATGCGGTTATTGCATTTTGAAAAAAAAGTGGTATAATAAGGAACAGCTAGTTTTGTTAGGCATTAGACTGTAATGAAAAGGTTTCATTAGGAGGATTTATGATGGCAAGAGAACGTGCAATAGCAAAAGCGGCTAAAATGGCCGAAGCTGCAAAAGCTGAAAAGGAAGAAAAAGATGTTGTAAAAGAAACAGCAGGACAGGTCAAAAAAGAAGTAGGAACAGAAGAAAAAGAAGTTAAAGAAGTAAAGAAAACTCCGGCAAAAAGAACAACAAAAAAAGAAATAAAAGTGAAAACATATGTACAGTACATGGGAAAAGAAGTTGAAGAAAAAGAGATGATTTCCGCTGTGAAGAAAAAATGGACAAAATTGTCCGGCAAAAAAGTGGGAGACATCAAAGAAATCTGTCTGTATGTGAAACCGGAAGAAGCATCGGTTTATTATGTTGTGAATGGAACAGATTCCGGAAAAGTAGAATTTTAATGACAACGAGAAAAGAATACTATATGATCTTTGCATGGCTGATTATATGGTATTCTTTTTTGCTATTCACACCAAAAAAGAAAGAAAATTTAAAATAAATACAAAAAAAGAAAGAAAATTAAAGATGTAATCTTGACAAAACTGAAATTGGATGGTATAATACAATCATACAAAAGAAATCAGATAGGGTTTCGGAAAAGGAGGTACAGACCACCGAACATATAAAAGATAACTCATAATCTGAGAAAGGGAAGGTTAACGAATGACTGAAGAACCAACAAAGTAAGGGTGGGCGTTGATGATAGTTACATCGGCGTCCATCTTTCGTGTTGGATAAAATTTTGTTTTTTCAAATCCGATAAAGAAAGACGAAAGAGGAGTATAAAATAATAAGATACGAAGGAGTGGTAACTATGCAGGTGTTGGAAGCGGTAGAAAAGACAGGGAATATGATTTTTGGCAGCGGACTTCAAAATGTGAATATAACAGGTAGTCTGGAAGCCGGAGGAGATATTTTGGCGGTTTTGATGGGTGTGATTGCTGCCTTGATGATATTTGCAGGATTGAAATGCAGATATGTGCTATATGGGATACAGGGATTTGTAGTTGGTTTACTGGGAGGATTCACGGCAGGATGGTTTGCCGGGATAAATACGTGGGTAATCGTAATCATAGCCTTGGCAAGCGGAATATTACTGTGTATAGGTGAGGTGGCACTTAAAAAGTTTGGAACATTTCTGTTTACATGTTGCGTTATGTTTTTGAGTGTGTTTGCATTGATTCAGACAAGATCTTATGTTATATGGCTGATTATTGCGGCAGCATCTATTGTCGTTGCAGTTTTGACCGTCGTATTTATGGATCCGCTGATCATACCGGTGATGGCACTTGGCGGAGGGGTGTTAGGCGGTGCAGTTTTGATGAGATATGTTCCTTTGGATCAAAATCTTGTATTCTACATGTCGGTTTTGATCCTGACGATCATAGGTATTAGTGTACAATATGGATTGCAGGCAAGAAAGATCATAAAAAACGAGCAGGAAAAAGTCAAAGAAATCCGTCAAAAGAAATCTGTTGAATCTGAAATTGAGATGGCAAGAAATATCCTTGATCCGGAAGAGAAAAAAGAAATTCAAGAAACGGATAAGACGAATGAACAGAAAAGTGAAAGTACAAATTTAAATTAAGATTGCTAGTTTTCTGATAAAGGGGTATAATAAGCCTATAAAAGGGGGCCTATATATGAAAATAGATATGCATTGTCATGTAAAAGAAGGATCCATTGACAGCAAGGTAAGTCTGGAAGAATATATAGAAAAACTACAGTCAGAAGGATTTGACGGAATGGTTGTTACGGATCACGATACGTATAATGGATACCGTTATTGGAAAAACAAGCTAAAAGAAAAGAAAGGCCGGGAGTTTGTTGTATTTAAAGGAATTGAATATGATACAAGAGATGCAGGACATTTTCTTGTGATCATGCCGGAAGGACGAAAGATACGTTTATTGGAACTGAGAGGAATGCCATTATCTATGCTCATTGATCTGGTACACAAAAACGGGGGGATTTTAGGACCGGCACATCCTTGTGGTGAAAAATATCTGAGTTTTGCCAACACAAAACGGTTTTATAAATCACCGGAATTGATAAAGCGGTTTGATTTTATTGAAGTGTTTAATGCATGTGAATCCGAAGAGTCTAACCGTGGAGCGATAAAGCTGGCCAAGAAGTACGGAAAACCGGGAACCGGAGGAAGTGATGCACATCATATGGATTGTGTCGGAACGGCTTACACGCTTTTGAATGGATATGCAACTTGCGAAACGGAACTGATCGCTTTGATCAGAGAGAAAAAAGTAGAAGAAGCCGGAGGGAGGTTTTATGCAAAAACAGTAAAGGATAAAATCGGCAAAGTGAATAAACTACTTGTTTATAGCTTTTGGTTTTATAACAAAGGAGGAGAACTTCTAAAACGGAGAAGCCGGCATAAAAAAATGATGGTGGAAAGTCCGGTTGATCCGATTGATCCAATTGAAATTCCTTATCTGAAAGAAGCAAAAAAAGAAAAGATGGAGAAATTAAAAGAATAGATCAAAAGGAGAACGGAATGGGATACGCAGGATTGGTAGAAAAGCAAAAAGCTTTTTTTGATACCGGGAAAACAAAAAAGACAGGTTTTCGCCTGTTTTATTTAAACAAACTTTTGAAATGGATGGAAGAAAACGAAAATCAGATTGCAGAAGCTTTAAATCAGGATTCTGGAAGATCTGGTGTAAACGAGAATACGGCGGAAATCGAAAGCGTAAAAGAGGACATAAGGTATACAATGAAACATCTGACGGGCTGGGTAAGACCAAGGAGAGTCAAAACACTGGATGTTCGTTTCCCGTCAGCTTCTTTCGTATATAAAGAACCTTATGGGGTTGTTTTGATTATGACACCGTGGAATTATCCGTTTCAACTGACTATCCTGCCGTTGATCGGAGCCATCAGTGCCGGAAACTGTGTGGTATTGAAACCATCAACCTATTCAGTTCATACATTGACAATGATAAAAAATATGATTCGGGAGGTTTTCCCGACAGGTTATGTGACGGTAGTAACGGGAACGACAGAAGAAAATGAAGAATTGTTGAATGAAAAATTTGATTATATTTTTTTTTGACGGAAGCCCGAAGACAGGAAAATTTGTTTTGGAAAAAGCAGGAAAAAACCTTACGCCGGTGAGTTTGGAACTGGGTGGAAAGAGTCCATGTATTATAGATGAAACGGCAGATTTAAAGAGTGCCGCTAAACAAATCGTGTGCGGAAAATTTTCGAATGCAGGTCAAACCTGTGCTGCACCTGACTATTTGCTTGTTCAGCATAATGTAAAGAAAAAACTGATACATTATATGGAAAAACAGATTCAGAAACTATATGGTGAAGATCCTATTTTGGATGAATCGTATCCGTCTATCATTAATGAGAAACATTTTAAAAGAATTTGCGGACTAATAGATCGGGGAAAAGTAATCTATGGTGGAAAGACGGACGGTTTTCGTTTAAAAATTGAACCCACGTTGATGGATGGGGTGACATGGGATGATATTGTGATGAGAGAAGAAGTCTTTGGACCTCTTCTTCCTATTGTTACATACTACGATCTAAGAGAGACAGTGTCAGCGATCAAAGCACAGACAAAACCTCTTGTTTTATACTTATTTACAAAAAACAAACAGAGAGAAGCGTATATTTTAAAAGAACTTTCCTATGGAAAAGGATGCGGCAGTCATACAGAGGTTCATTTGGCCGTCCCGTATTTCATGTCTGGGGAAATTGGCCTGTCCGGTAAAGGAAAGTATCATGGGAAAGCAAACTTTGAGAGATTTGCTCGCGAAAAGAAAAGGTTAAAGCAAGTGTTCTTTTTAGAGATGCCGCTTACTTCTACTTTATTGAAAACTCAGTTAAAATGGATAAAGAAATGGATGTAAAAAGTCCCGCATACTGCACAATACATGCAGATGCGGGACTTTTTTACAGAAGAATACCAATGTGATATACAAGAAAAGCAAAAATCCATGCCACAACAAGTTGGAAACATGCAAATCCGACAGTGATCCGAAGCTTTCCGACCTCTCGGTGGATGGTTGCAAGGGTAGCCATACATGGGACATAAAGGAGACAAAATACCATCAAAGCATAGGCATTTGCCGCACCGAATCCCATGGTACCAAGAACAGATGCAAGACTGTTCATACCTGACGTCGTAGTAACATTTGCGATTCCGAACAGAATACTGCAGCTTGAAACAACAACTTCTTTTGCGGCAATCCCGGAAATAAGGGCAACAACAATCTGCCAGTATCCAAGACCGATCGGTGCAAAAAGAGGAGCAATGGATTTACCAATGATAGAGCCAAAACTTTCGGAAATATCGGTGACAAATCCATGAGGTCCTAAGTTCATGATCATCCACATAATGATGGACGCGATAAAAATAACGGTTCCTGCTTTGGTTAAATAGTCTTTGACTTTTTCCCATACATAGATTGCAATCGTATGAGCATTTGGAGTTTTATACTCAGGAAGCTCGATCAATAAGGACTGTTCTGCCTGACTTCCGTCCAGTTTGGAGGCGATAAATGCAACAAGGATCGCTACAATAATTCCGAACAGGTACATAGAGTAGCAGACCAAAGTTTTGTGTTCTTCAAAAAACATGGAAGAAAACAGCAGATAAATCGGAAGCCTTGCACTACATGACATAAACGGAGTGACAAGAATCGTTTTTAAACGGTCTTTTTTGTGTTCTAAAGCCCGTGAAGCCATGACAGCGGGAACAGTACATCCGAATCCAAGAAGAAGAGGGATGAAAGCACGTCCGGAAAGTCCCAGATGTCCCATGATATCATCCATGATATATGCCACACGAGACATATAACCGCTGTCTTCCAAGAAAGCAAGAGCCAGAAACAGAATAAAAATATTTGGAAGGAACGTTAAAATTCCGCCTACTCCCGAAATAATACCATCCACGATCAAAGACTGTAAAAGAGCATTGGTATGTAGCGATGCAAGAACTGATGATACCATATCGGAAAACCAGGAAAGTCCGATTTCAAAATATCCCTTCATCCAATCACCTACGAAAAAGGTAAGGAAAAAGACCAGTCCCATAATTAAAAGAAAGATCGGAAGCCCCAGATAACGACTTGTCAGGTAACGGTCGATCTTTTCGGTCATGGCTGCTTTTTTGCTTTTATTGACCAGTACTTCTTGGATCACTTCATCGATAAAATCATATTTTTGGTTGATGATATCTTTTTCGTAACTTCTGTCTGCAATTCCTTCAAGATCTATATGGCAGGATTTCATGACAGTAGGATCATGTTCCAGAAGTTTCAGTGCGTACCAACGTTTGTTTTCAAGATCCGGATTCTTTTTATTGAGCCGTTCAATGATTGCATCAATCTTATCTTCGATGCAATCATCGTATACCATAGCATATTCTTTGTGATGATCGTGTTTGTGGGTGGATGCTTTTTCCAGTTCTTCGTGATGATGGATCAGAGGATCCTGGTGAGTCAGTCCTTCATGGTGCTTAACCGCATGCATCAGAATGGAAAGTCCGGTTTTTTTTCTTGCAGATACAGGAATAGCCGGGATACCAAGCATTTCCGGAAGACGATGGAGGTCAAGTTCCATTCCTCGTTCTTCTACGATATCCATCATGTTCAATGCAAGGACCACAGGTTTTCCAAGTTCAATAAGTTGAAGGGTGAGGTAAAGATTCCGTTCCAGAGAAGAGGCATCCACTACGTCTACGATGACATCCACTTCGTCGCTCATGATGCATTCTCTTGATACGGTTTCTTCCATCGTATAGGAACTAAGACTGTAAATACCGGGAAGGTCAATGAGTTTAAATTTTTCTCCGTGATATTCCGTCATTCCTTCCTTTTTTTCAACGGTAACTCCGGGCCAGTTGGCAACTTTCAGGTTGGCACCGGTGAAAGCATTAAAAAGAGTTGTTTTACCGCAGTTAGGATTACCGATAAAACCAACATTGATTATTTTTCCCATTCCTCTGCCTCCTCCACTTCGATATGGTCACTGATATGTTTGCCAAGGGCAAAACGTGTTCCGCGGAAACGCACGGTCATGGCCCCTTTTTTATCATTATTTAAAACGGTAACAGAAGCCCCTTCTGTAAGACCCAGTGCCTCAAGGCGGCGTTCCAGTGAAAGTTCAAGCTGAATGGATTTGACTATATAAGTATGGTGATTTTTACCTTTTTTCAAATTCATGGCTTTTCTCCTTTGTCTTTTTAAAAATTAACAAATCATTTCTATTATATAATAAATGGAAGAAAGCGTAAATAAAAATGTATATTCAAAACAAATAAAATGTCGGATTTTTAGGAATAGACTTTTAGAAAAAAGTTTGGTATATTAAAGGAATAAAACAATAAAGGAGAAAAGTGGATGAGAGAAACACAAAAGAAGGGAAATGCAGTAGCATTGCTACCTATCGGAATATTCCTTGTCATATTTCTTGGCTATGGATTTGTAACCGGAGATTTTTATGCAATGCCTGCGATTCTTGCATTTTTAATTGCCCTGTTCGTTGCATTTATACAGGACAGGAAACATGATTTTAATGAAAAAATACATATTATTGCACAGGGAGTAGGAGAAGACAATATTATTACCATGTGTTTGATCTTTCTTTGTGCCGGTGGATTTTCGGGTGCGGTAACAGCGGCCGGAGGGGCAGAAAGTACAGTAAATCTGGGACTCTCTGTTCTTCCGTCCAATATTGCGGTAGTAGGCCTTTTTATAATAGGATGCTTTATTTCCATATCCATGGGAACATCCATGGGAACCATTGCGGCTCTGGCACCGATTGCGGTAGAGATCAGTGAAAAAACGGGATATGCACTTCCAATCTGCATCGGGGCTGTTGTATGCGGAGCCATGTTTGGAGATAATCTTTCCATGATTTCCGATACGACCATCGCTGCGGTAAAGACCCAGGGATGTGAAATGAAAGACAAATTCCGTGAGAACTTCTTTATAGTTCTTCCGGCAGCAGTTATTACCATCGTGATTTTCCTTGCTCTGACATCAGGAGGAGATATGAAACTCCAGGAGGATCTTAATTACAGCATCTGGAAAGTCCTTCCGTATCTTGTAGTTCTTATCGGTGCTTTGATCGGGTTTAATGTATTTCTTGTATTGATCACAGGAACGGTTCTTTCCCTTATAGTGGGAACGGTTTCCGGAGAGATAGCCTTGGAACATATTTTCCAGTCAGTGGCACAAGGAGCAGACGGAAACGGCGGTATCATGGGAATGTATGACATCACCGTGATTTCCATTGTGGTAGCCTGCATCGTTTCTCTTGTACGGGAGATGGGAGGTATTGATTTTATCTTAAATCTCATTAAACGACATATCCGAAGCGAAAAGGGTGGGGAATTTGGAATTGCAGGACTGGCTCTTCTGGTAGATGCATGTACGGCCAATAATACGGTGGCTATCGTTATGTCGGGGCCGATTGCAAAAGATATCAGCGATGAATTTAAGATCAGCAGCAGAAGGTCGGCCTCTCTTTTGGATATTTTTACATCGGTCGGCCAGGGACTGATTCCGTATGGGGCACAACTTTTATCTGCGGCTTCTCTGACAAAGCTGACACCGTTTGATATCATGCCATATCTATTCTATCCGATTTTGATGGCGGTAAGTGCCGTTTGTTTTATTTTGTTTAGAAAGAGAAGTCTTTAAAAAGTTGATTTTTACAGGATTGTAAATAAATATTGAAAGATGGTACATAATACGTTATAATAAAAGTAACCTGAAATGTACGATAACTCTTGTAATTTTGAACCTACAATACTTTAAACGGGATTCCTATATCTCTGTAATATGTCAGGCCTCAGTTTGTTCAGTGGAAGACAGAAAAGCAGATGCGGTTGCCCACCTAGCGGACTGCTAGGAGTCAAAATACAGGAGCCGGCATTTTGGGGAACTTACCAAAGATGAGAGAGCAGTCTTTATGGCTGCTCTTTTATGTTATGATATAAATTGTACATATAAAAAGAACATGTTACATACATTAAGATAAACACGAATGGACAAGGTGCCGAAGATGAAAAACGGATGGAACGGAAAATTTTTATATTCTTTCGGAGGCATTATACTGTGCCTCTTTTTGATTGTCGGGCTGGTACATATGATCATGGAAAACAGTGTGCCAAAGCATGAAAAGAAAGAGGAAAGAACACAGGAAAGCGTGGAAAAGAAGGAACAAAAGAAAGAAAAGCCTGAAAAAAACGTATCGGAAACAAAGATTAGAGTACTTTTAAGAACAAATGGATTTGCGGACGAAGTGCATCCGTCAGTTACGGTTTCGGCGGAAAACGGACTTTTTGTTACATTTTCGGGCGGAAAAAAGGAAACCGGGGCTAAAGAAAAAATTACCATCCATCCGGATGATATGATGTTTTCAAAGGGAACAATACATATACAGGCGAAAAAGCAGGGAGAAAAGATCATGATTTCCGGATTAAAAAGAGGGTACGGTGAACCTTCTTATCGCGGTGAACTGGAACTTTTTCAGACTCCACAAGGGATTGCAGTGATCAATGAGCTTTCTCTGGAAGAGTATCTTTATGGAGTTGTTCCAAGCGAAATGCCGGTCTCATATGAATCGGAGGCATTAAAGTGTCAGGCAGTCTGTGCCAGAAGTTATGCTTATTGTCATACACAAGGGCAGGCCTATCCGGAGTATAGAGCAAATGTAGATGACAGTACGGCTTATCAAGTATACGGAAATTCAAAAGAACAGCAAAAAGCCATCGAAGCAGTCAATGCCACAAAAGGGCAGAAGATGAAATACAATGGAAAGGTTGTAAAGGCGTATTATTATTCTACATCCTGTGGGAAAACAACGACGGTAGAAGCATGGGGAACAAAGGTAAATAAGGATAATGAATATCTGAAAGCTTCAGACATTGCCGAGAATGGACAGTATTATGAGAAAGATCTGCCGTGGTTCTCTTGGAAATGTGACATCCCCACCTCGTTGCTTTCGGATTTGTTTGCAGCCAATACGGGAAAAAATGTGGGAATGATCCAGAATGTCGAAATCACAAAAAGAGGACCCGGGAATGTAGCCGTTGAAATGAAAATAACGGGAGAAAAAGGAAGTTATACCGTTCAGACAGAGAATAAGATACGATCGGCTTTTGGAGGAAAGGGATATCAGATCATCAGGCAGGATGGCTCCAAAGTATCTGCTTCCGCTCTTCTTCCAAGTGCGTTTTTTCATATCACAAAGCAAAAAGACAGTTTTCATATTGAAGGCGGAGGATATGGTCATGGTATCGGAATGAGTCAGAATGGAGCGAATGAAATGGCAAAAAAAGGGAAAGATTATCATACGATTCTAAAAACGTTTTATCCCGGAGTGGAAATTACTGTGGATTGATGATATGATTACATGGAATTTGAAGTGACGAGGTAGCTTATGATAAAAAAAATGGTGAAACGGATTTTGAGAATAACGGACTACGCGGCTGAAAATCATATCGGAGCATATGCGGCACAGTCAGCTTTCTTTTTTGTTATATCGTTGATTCCGCTTAGCTTGCTTTTGATGACGATGGTGCAATATACACCGGTAACAAAGGGAGATGTGATCAATGCGTTTACAGAGATTTTACCCAAAACGGTGACACCATTTTTAATATCCATTATAAATGAAGTATACAATCAGTCTAAGGCGATTATCCCGGTAACGATCCTTGTTGCCCTGTGGTCTGCAGGGAGAGCAGTTTTGGCTATTACATCCGGGTTGAACTGTATTTATAAAAGTCAGGAAACAAGAAACTATTTTTATCTTCGATTCAGGTCTTCTGTATACACCTTTTTGTTTTTGGGGATGATCATCCTGTCTCTTTTACTGGCTGTGTTTGGAAACAGAATCAGTCTTTTTGTGGAAACTAATGTACCGGTTCTGACAAAAGCAATGGAATTTCTGATTCGTATCCGAACGGTTTTGATTGTTGGGTTAACAATGATATTTTGTGTGTTGGTTTATCAGTTTCTTCCGGATATTAAGAAAAAGACAAAATGGAGGCATCAGATTCCGGGAACAGTATTCAGTGCGATAGGATTACAGATTCTCTCCCTTATTTTTTCTGTATATTTGGATATTTTTCAGGGATTTTCCTCTATGTATGGAAGTCTGACGACTATCGTACTTGTCATGCTGTGGCTATATTTTTGTATGTATATCATTTTGCTCGGAGGAATTTTTAATGTGCTCATCTTTGAGGATAATGTGGACGTAACGGTATAAAGATGAAAAATGCTTGACATAGTACGGCGGATATAATATAACTAAAACAGATAAAATGAAATGAGGTGAAAGAATGATCAATACTTTCTGCAAATAAGAAGATGAATATGGCACAGAACGGAACAAAAGGTTTCATGTTTGGGTGTGCATTGCAGAAAGGAACATTCTTTCAGTTTGGATAAAGATAAGAAAAGCTGCAGGAAGAACGTATTCCGGGCTTTTTTTGTTGTATGAAAAGTCCTTTTTCGATGCATTCCGGAAAGGAAAAGGTGGATAATATGTCACAGATAATGGTAAATAACCTGACATTTTCATATGATACCCATTATGAAAATATTTTTGAAAATACAGATGTTATGTTGGATACGGCATGGAAGATTGGATTGATCGGGAGAAACGGAACCGGGAAAACAACATTTTTAAATCTGCTTCTTGGAAAATATACTTACAGTGGTCACATCCGTATGAGTTGTATGGCAGAATATTTCCCGGTGAAAATTTCAGATCCGCAGAAGATATCGATGGAACTTTTGGAAGAAATCGATCCGCAATATGAATTCTGGAAAATATGTCGGGAATTGTCTTTGATGGAGATGGAAACTGAAATATTATATCGTCCGTATTGCAGCCTGAGCCCGGGAGAGCAGATACGTATGCAGCTTGCGGTGTTGTTTGCAAAAGAACATGTATTTTTATTGATTGACGAACCGACCAATCATCTGGATGAAGAGGGAAGAAATCAACTTGCCGATTATCTGAATCAAAAAAACGGTTTTATTTTGGTTTCCCATGACAGAAGACTTCTTGATAAATGCACGGATCATATTATGGCAATAGAACGAAGTCGGATTCGGATTTATAAGGGGAATTTTTCCACATGGAAAAAAGAAAAGAAATTACGGGACGAATTTGAAATCAGTCAGAACGAAAAGTTAAAAAAAGAAATAAAAGATTACAAAGAAGCGGCAAAAAAAGCAGGCAGATGGGCTTCTGATAAAGAAAAAGAGAAATTTGGAACTACAGAGGGAAGTAAACCTGACAGGGGATTTATCGGACATAAGGCGGCAAAGATGATGAAACGGTCCAAATCATTGGAAAAAAGAATGGAAAAAGCAGCAGAGCAAAAGTCGTTGCTTTTAAAAGATATTGAAAAAGTAACTGATTTAAAACTGTTCCCTGCCACATACGAAAAAGATCGTCTTATATCGGCGGAGAAGATTTGTGTAGCGTACGGAGAAAAGAAGGTGCTTACAGATTTTTCACTGGAGATCCGAAGAGGAGACCGGATTGCTCTGAAAGGAGTAAATGGATGCGGAAAAAGTACGTTTTTGAAAGTGTTGTCGGGAGAATGTAATATAGTTTCCGGAAAACTGTCAGTCGGAACAAATTTAAAAATTTCTTATATTAGACAGGATTCTTCTCAAATAACAGGAACACTGGATGAAATGGAAGAAAAATATGGATTAGACAAGACAATCTTCCGTGCAGTCCTGCGTCAGCTTGATTTCCCGCGAAATCAGTTTGAAAAAAGATTAGAGGAATATAGTGAAGGACAGAAAAAGAAAGTGATGCTTGCCAAGAGCCTTTCTGAAACAGCACATCTTTATGTCTGGGATGAGCCTTTGAATTATATTGATGTTTTTACAAGGATGCAGATTGAAAAACTCATTTTGGAATATCAGCCAACGATGATATTTGTAGAACATGATCAGGAATTTACAGAAAAGACAGCAACGAAGATTGTTCAAATGAAAAAAGAAAATCCGGTATGAAACTTGACAAAGCATGATTGTGTGATAGAATAAAGAAGATATAAGAAAAAGGCTGTGAATGTGTCAGTAGGTACTTTGTTCCCATACAGAGAGAAGAAATCGAAGGCTGGAAGTTTCTTTTGGTAAAACAGATGTACCGAATTTCCCACAGGAGCCGCATCTTTGAAAAGAAAAGTAGGAGATGCCGTATTTGTACACGTTACGTACAGTTGAGAGCCTGCATGAACAAGATGCAGGAATCAGGGTGGTACCGCGGTTATTTTACTCCGTCCCTTTTGAGGGACGGAGTTTTTTGTTTGATTAAAGGAGGAAGATCATGAAAGAAAAATTGCAGAGCATCAAAGAAGAAGCACTCAGACAGATTGAAGCTGCTGATATGCCGGATAAATTGAATGATGTGCGTGTAAAGTTTTTAGGTAAAAAAGGAGAACTGACAGCGGTTCTGAAAGGAATGAAAGATGTTGCGGCAGAAGAACGTCCGAAAGTAGGACAGATGGTAAACGAAGTTCGTGCGGAGATAGAAACAATCCTGGATGAAACAAAAAAGAAAATGGATGCAAAGATTCGGGAAGAAAAATTAAAAGCGGAAGTAATCGACGTCACCCTTCCGTCCAGGAAAAATGTAGTAGGACATCGTCATCCGAATACCATTGCATTGGAAGAAGTGGAAAGAATCTTTATCGGAATGGGATATGAAGTGGTAGAAGGACCGGAAATCGAATACGACCTTTATAATTTCGAGAAACTGAATATCCCGGCTGACCATCCTGCGAAAGATGAACAGGATACATTTTATGTCAATAAGGATATCGTACTGAGAACACAGACCTCTCCGGTCCAGGCCAGAGTGATGGAACAGGGAAAACTTCCGATTCGTATGATTGCTCCGGGAAGAGTATTCCGTTCAGATGAGGTGGATGCGACACATTCTCCGTCTTTCCATCAGATTGAAGGTCTTGTGATTGATAAAAATATTTCTTTTTCCGATTTAAAAGGAACTCTGGAAGTATTTGCCAAGGAATTATTTGGACCGGAAACAAAAACAAAATTCCGTCCACATCATTTCCCGTTTACAGAACCAAGTGCTGAGGTAGATGTAACATGTTTCAAATGCGGAGGAAAAGGCTGCCGTTTCTGTAAAGGATCAGGATGGATCGAAATTCTGGGATGCGGTATGGTTCATCCGCATGTTCTGGAAATGTGCGGAATCGACCCGAATGAATACAGCGGATTTGCATTTGGTGTAGGTCTGGAAAGAATCGCACTTTTGAAATATGAGATTGATGATATGAGACTGTTGTATGAAAACGACATCAGATTTTTGAAACAGTTCTAAGAGAAAAAGAAGCAGGAGGAAAAAGAATGAATACATCATTATCATGGATAAAAGCCTATGTTCCGGACCTGGAAGTGACAGAGCAGGAATATACAGATGCAATGACATTATCCGGTACAAAGGTAGAAGGATATGAAAAAATGGACAAAGATCTGGATAAGATCGTAGTCGGACAGATTATGAAGATTGAAAAGCACCCTGATGCAGATAAACTGGTTATTTGTCAGGTAAATATCGGATCTGAAACAATTCAGATCGTAACAGGTGCTCCAAACGTAAAAGAAGGACAGAAAGTTCCGGTTGTTCTGGACGGAGGACGTGTGGCAGGAGGCCATGACGGAAACAAGACAGAAGGCGGAATCAAGATCAAAAAAGGAAAATTAAGAGGAATCGAAAGCTGCGGTATGATGTGTTCCATCGAAGAGCTCGGTTCTACAAGAGAAATGTATCCGGAAGCTCCGGAAAACGGAATCTATATTTTTGAAGATGATGTGGAAGTAGGAGCAGATGCGGTAGAAGTTCTTGGTCTTCACGATGCGGTCTTTGAATATGAAGTAACTTCAAACCGTGTGGACTGTTTCAGCGTGATCGGAATTGCAAGAGAAGCGGCAGCTACATTCGGAAAGAAGTTTATCCCGCCGGTAGTTAAAGAAACAGGAAACAGTGAAGATGTCAATGATTATGTAAAGGTAACTGTGGAAAACACAGATTTGTGTTCCCGTTACTGTGCAAGAGTCGTAAAAAATATTAAGATCGGACCATCTCCGAAATGGATGCAGAGAAGATTGGCTTCTGTGGGAATCCGCCCGATCAACAATCTCGTGGATGTTACAAACTATGTGATGGAAGAATATGGGCAGCCGATGCATGCGTATGATCTGGATACCATCGCAGGGCATGAGATCGTCGTAAAAAATGCAGCAGACGGAGAAACTTTTGTGACACTGGACGGTCAGGAAAGAATACTTGACAAAGATGTTCTTATGATCTGCGACGGAGAAAAATCCATCGGAATTGCCGGAATCATGGGAGGAGAAAATTCCATGATTACAGACGATGTAAAAACAATGCTGTTTGAAGCGGCATGTTTTGACGGAACAAACATCCGTAAATCCAGCAAACGCGTGGGACTTCGTACAGATGCTTCCGGAAAATTTGAAAAAGGACTGGATCCGAACAATGCAAAAGCAGCCATCGACAGAGCATGCCAGCTCATTGAAGAAATGGGAGCAGGCGAAGTTGTAGGAGGAACCGTAGATGTTTACAGCAAAAAGAAAGAACCGGTACGCGTAGCTTTTGAACCGGAAAAGATCAATACACTGCTTGGAACAGATATTTCAAAAGAAGAAATGATCGCATATCTGGAAAAGGTAGAATTGAAATATGATGCGGACACAAATGAAATCATAGCTCCGACATTCCGCCATGATATTTTCCGTATGGCAGACCTTGCCGAAGAAGTAGCAAGATTTTACGGATATGACAATATTCCAACCACACTTCCAAGAGGAGAAGCGACCACAGGAAAACTTTCCTACAAACTGCGTATTGAAGAAGTGGCAAGAAATATTGCCGAATTTTGCGGATTCAGCCAGGGCATGACCTATTCGTTTGAAAGTCCGAAAGTATTTGACAAATTGCTTCTTTCAGAAGATGCTCCGGAAAGAAAAGCAATCCAGATTTTAAATCCGCTTGGTGAAGATTACAGTATCATGCGTACTGTTTCCTTAAACGGAATGCTTACATCTTTGGCTACCAACTATAACAGAAGAAACAAAGACGTCCGCTTATATGAACTTGGAAATATTTATATACCGAAGGAACTGCCTCTGACAGAACTTCCGGAAGAAAGAATGCAGTTTACACTTGGTATGTACGGAGAAGGAGATTTCTTCAGCATGAAAGGCGTTGTAGAAGAATTCTTTGAAAAAGTAGGACTTCACGGAAAAGAAACTTATGACCCGAAAGCAGGAAAACCATTCCTTCATCCGGGGCGCCAGGCAAATATCATCTATGACGGTACGGTTGTCGGATACCTTGGAGAGGTACATCCGGAAGTGGCTGACAACTATGGAATCGGAGGGCGTGCTTACGTGGCAGTCATCGATATGCCGGAAATCGTTTCCCATGCTACTTTTGACCGTAAATACAAAGGAATTGCAAAATTCCCGGCAGTAACACGTGACATCAGTATGGTTGTGCCGAAAGAAATCCTGGCGGGCCAGATTGAAGAAATGATTGAACAGCGCGGTGGCTCTATTTTGGAAAGCTATAGATTGTTCGATTTATACGAGGGCTCACAAATTAAAGAAGGATATAAATCCATTGCATATTCCATCGTATTCAGGGCAAAAGACAGAACGTTGGAAGAGGCGGATGTATCCAAAGCAATGAAAAAAATTCTCAACGGACTGGAAAGTATGGGAATTGAATTAAGACAGTAAAAGAGGGAAGATAGGATATGATGAAAAAAGAGGACTTTTATTTTGAATTGCCGGAAGAACTGATTGCCCAAGATCCTCTTGAGGATCGTTCGGGTTCAAGACTTCTGGTACTGGATAAAGAAACAGGGAAAATCAGTCATCATGTGTTCCGTGATATCATCGATTATCTGAATCCGGGAGATTGTCTTGTTATCAATGATACCAAAGTTATCCCGGCCAGATTGATCGGTTCAAAAGTAGGTACAGATGCGAAGATAGAAATCCTTCTTTTAAAGAGAAAAGAAAATGATGTGTGGGAAACACTTGTAAAACCAGGGAAAAAAGCGAAACCGGGAACAAAGATTAGCTTTGGGGAAGGACTTCTTGTAGGAGAAGTGATTGATGTTGTGGAAGAAGGAAATCGTCTGATACGCTTCACATATGAGGGAATTTTTGAAGAAATTCTGGATCAGCTTGGACAGATGCCTCTTCCACCATACATTACGCATCAGTTGGAAGACAAAAACCGTTATCAGACGGTTTATGCAAAAAACAGCGGATCTGCGGCAGCACCGACGGCAGGATTGCATTTTACACCGGAATTACTTGAAAAGATTAAAAATAAAGGAGTGGAGATTGCCCATGTAACGCTTCATGTGGGACTGGGGACTTTCCGTCCGGTCAAGGTAGAAAATATCCAAGAGCATCATATGCATTCTGAATTCTATCGGATTGAAGCATCTGAAGCAGAAAAGATCAACCGTGCAAAAGCAGAAGGACATCGGGTAATCTGTGTCGGAACGACGAGTTGCAGGACAGTTGAGTCAGCGGCACGGCCGGATGGCACATTAAGAGAATGTAGTGGATGGACAGAAATTTTTATTTATCCCGGATATAGGTTTAAAATTCTGGACTGTCTGATTACCAACTTCCATTTGCCGGAATCCACGCTGATCATGCTGGTAAGTGCTTTGGCAGGAAGAGAACATGTATTACATGCGTATGAAGAAGCGGTAAAAGAAAAATATAGATTTTTCAGTTTTGGAGATGCCATGTTTATTACAGATCAAATGAAATAGAGAAAAATAAAAGGACCGGATACAGTTGTCTAAGGGAGGGGTGCTGTATTTCCGGTCCTTTTATGGGTTGGAAGGTTTATGTTTTTAAATAACTAGCCTGTTCTTATGCTACACTACTATCATAGCGTAAAAATGTGAAAGGAATATGTCAACAGAATAAAAGGATTCTAAAAAAAAGAAAAAAATTCTTAAGAAAACCATATGAAAAGATAAAAAGCGGACAGAAACAAGGTTCTGTCCGCTTTTTATCTTGATATAGTATATCCACGTCCGCCGACATATTTTACATTATCCATAACGGTAAATGCAGTCGGATCAATGGAGTAGATCATTTTTTTTACTTCACTTATCTTTTGATAAGGAAGAACGGTGATGATAACTTTGGTATTATGTTGTTTATATCCGCTTTCAGCATTTAAAAGTGTCAGACCTGTGTCATAAGTATGAAGCAGTTTTTCGCGTATCGTTTCGTATTTATCAGAAAAGATAAGAAGCTGAACTTCAGACTTTCCATGTGTGATCACTTTGTTGACCATAATGCTACAGCATAAGATGACAATGATACCATAAACTGTTTCCGGAAGAGGTTTGGAAACAGCCTGACATATAATAACAGTGCAGTCACAGACATACATCACTACGGATACGGGAAAGCGTAATTTCTTATTTAATACAACACCAAGAATGTCAAACCCACCACTGGAGCCGTTTGCCCGAAGAATCACACCGGTTCCGACTCCCAGAAGACATCCGGAAATAAGACTGCTTAAAAAAGGATCCTGTGCAAGAGGATCAAAAATATGGATCATGGAAAACAGATCCAACAGAACAGGGAACAAAAAGGTCATGATCAATGTTTTAAAAATAAATTCTTTCCCTGCAAAAATCCAGCCAATAACAAACAGAAAAATATTGACACAAAGGATAATCCAGGAAAGAGGCAGATGGATAAAATTCTGAAGTACCAAAGAAAGACCGGTCACCCCGCCTGCCACAAAGTTCTGCGGAAGAATAAACAGTGCAAAAGCAGATGTCGTCATCATTCCGCCAATGATAATCCATAAATAAGACAACAATTTTTTCTTCATATACATACCTCCGGGAGATATTATAGACATTTCGTATACAAAGAACTGTAATATATGCTACAATTAAAGAGGAGGTGGAAAAATGATAGAAATACCGGAAAGATATTTTATATATTTTATAAAGAACGGATCCGTAAAGACCTGCCGGAAAGGAGAAATCATTTATTTTCAAAATGATTCCGCGGATTCCCTGTATTTGATTTTAAAAGGAAAAGTCCGAGTTTTTCACATATCTGCGTCAGGAAAGGAAATCACTCTGGAAATCTTGGAAAAGGGAAGAATTTTCGGAGAATCTTCTTTTTTGGGAGAACACAAAAGACCTACGACGGTGGAGGCTGTCAATACGGTAGAACTTGTTTCCTGCAATATTAAGAATCTTGTTCCGGTTCTTAGAAAATCGGAAGAATTGATGGTTCTTATGTTTCAACATTTAAGTCAAACGTGCAATTATCTGTCAAATCAAATCTATCGTCTGACTAATTATGACCGGTATCAGAAAATAGCAAGTTTCCTTCTGGAAGAAACATTTGATTCTCGAGCGGATAAGAGAACGGAAGAATATGTAGTGCCTTATACCCATGAGGAAATTGCAAGCCTTCTTGGGATGAACCGGGTGACAGTTTCAAAAGTATTGGCATCTTTTGCGGAGCAAGGGATGATACGCAGTGAGTATGGAAGGACAATCATATTAGATAAGAAAAAATTGGAAGATAGAATGGTTTGACTTAGTTTAGATAGAAAAGTAATTCAAAGAGAAAGAGCAGATGAGGGATGGAAAAAATTGATTTTCCAAACGTCCCCCAAAATCGTATTTTTAAAAAGAAAAGTGGCTGTATCCCTTGCAGATACGCCACTTTTTTAAAAGGTAAAACGCTGCAGGAGGGTTTCGAACCCTCGTGCCCCGTAAAGGGCTAACGGTTTTCGAGACCGTTCCGATAAACCACTCTGGCACTGCAGCCGATTTATATATTATAGCAAAAAAAGGGAAGAAAAGGAAGAGAAAAAATGGAAAAAACTCAATTTGACTGTCCCGGAAAGACAAGTGTTTGTGTACGTGAGAAAAACACAGTGATACTAAAAATGTTCGCGTAGCACGGAAAAAATACTTGATATTTTACAAAAAACATTGTATTATGATTATAGAAATTATGCACTTTGTAAAGAGAACGGAGGAATTTAAAATGAGCGATAACATGATGTGGGCATTGGTAAAAGAAAAACCGGAAGCCGGACTTTGGATGAAAAGAGTACCGATTCCGGAAGTAGGACCAAACGATGTAAAGATTAAAATCCACAAAACAGCTATCTGCGGAACAGATGTACATATTTATCAGTGGAATGACTGGGCACAGCACACAATTCCGATCGGTCTGACAGCAGGTCATGAATATGTCGGAGAAATCGTGGAAGTAGGCGCAGGAGTACAGGGATTCAAACCGGGAGACCTTGTATCAGGTGAAGGACACATCACATGTGGAAAATGCCGTAACTGTCTGGAAGGACACAAAGAAAACTGTAAAGATGCAAAAGGTGTTGGTGTAAACAGAAACGGTGCGTTTGCAGAATATCTTGTAATTCCGGCATCCAATGTATGGCCATGCAACCCTAACATTCCGGAAGAAATGTATGCGATTTTTGATCCGTTCGGAAATGCAACACATACAGCACTTTCTTACGATATGCTTGGAGAAGACGTACTGATCACGGGAGCAGGTCCGATCGGTATCATGGCAGCAGCAATCGCAAAATTTGCAGGGGCAAGACATGTTGTTGTTACAGACCTGAACCAGTATCGTCTGGATCTTGCAAAGAAACTTGGTGCTACAAGAACAGTAAACTTAAAAGAAGAAAAATTAACAGATGTTATGCATGAAATCGGCATGACAGAAGGATTTGACGTAGGACTTGAAATGTCCGGAAGCCCGGCAGGACTTTCTGATATGATCCACAACATGAAACACGGTGGAAAGATTGCACTTCTTGGATTACAGGGAACGGAAACAAAAGTAGATCTGGAAACAGTAATCTTCAACGGACTGAATATCCGCGGTATTTACGGAAGAAAAGTATGGGATACATGGTATAAGATGTCCACAATGCTTCAGGCAGGACTTGACATTTCCCCGATCATTACACATCGTTTCGACATCAAAGATTACGAAAAAGGATTCGAAGCAATGATCTCCGGAAATTCAGGAAAAGTTGTACTTGACTGGTCTCATATTAATGATTAATAGAAGAAAACAGAAAGGAAGACGAGCAAAATGGCACGTAAAAATGATATCTTAAGTATTTATTCAAAAACTGTAGAAGAAATCAAAGAAGCAGGTCTTTTTAAAGGTGAAGCTCCGATTTATTCCCCACAGGGAGCAAAGGTAAAACTTGCAGACGGTAAAGAATACCTGAATATGTGTGCAAACAACTACCTTGGACTTGGTAACAACCAGAAACTGATCGACGCAGCAAAACGTACATATGATGAAAGAGGATTTGGTGTTGCATCCGTACGTTTCATCTGCGGAACACAGGATATTCATAAACAACTGGAAAAGAAAATCTCCGATTTCCTTGGAACAGATGATACAATTCTTTACTCTTCCTGCTTTGATGCAAACGGTGGTCTGTTTGAAACAATCTTAAAAGCAGAAGATGCAGTTATCAGTGATGAATTAAACCATGCTTCCATCATTGACGGTGTACGTTTATGTAAAGCAAAACGTTATCGTTATAAAAACAACGACATGGAAGATTTGGAAGCTAAATTAAAAGAAGCTGATGAAGCCGGCGCAAGAATCAAATTGATCGCAACAGACGGTGTATTCTCCATGGATGGTATCATTGCAAACTTAAAAGGTATCTGTGACCTTGCAGATAAATACAATGCACTTGTTATGGTAGATGACAGCCATGCAGTTGGATTTGTAGGAAAGAAAGGCCGTGGAACAGCAGAATACTGTGGAGTAGAAGGCCGTGTTGATATTATTACAGGAACATTAGGAAAAGCACTTGGCGGAGCATCAGGCGGATACACATCAGGACGTCAGGAAATCATTGACTTACTTCGTCAGCAGAGCCGTCCGTACTTATTCTCCAACTCCCTTGCTCCGGCAATCGTAGGTGCAAGTATGGAACTGTTCGATATGTTAAGCGAAAGCACAGAACTTCGTGACCATCTGGAAGAAGTAACAGCTTACTATCGTAAAAAACTGGACGAAAACGGATTTGATGTAATTCCGGGAACACATCCATGTGTACCTGTTATGCTCTATGATGAAAAAACAGCAGCAGAATTTGCAAAACGTATGATGGAAAAAGGTGTTTACGTTGTTGCATTCTCTTATCCGGTTGTACCGAAGGGAAAAGCAAGAATCCGTACACAGGTATGTGCAAGCCATACAAAAGAAGACATCGATTTCATTGTAAAATGTTTCATCGAAGTAAGAGAAGAAATGGGATTAAACAAATAGTTATAGTAGCCATGATGCAAAAAAGACTGTCCGTTAAGGATAGTCTTTTTTGTGTGCTTTTATGATGAAAATGTAAATTAATATCCGTGAGAAGAAAGAATCATATCGATGGCATTCAGCAGAGAAGACTTTTCCTGTGGAAGCCTTCCCTGGATGGTGTACAGGTTTAATGCGGTTGTGTCATGGAACATACAGTCTTTTACTGTCAGGTTTTCCAGAAGAATATGCTCTTCCCACAGAATTTCCGCATCTGACATCATATCAAAAAGGCCTTTCTTGGCATCTTGGTAAAGTGGGGTGCCTTCCCATAATTTTAATTTCAGGCACCAGATATCCGCAGGATGAAGCTGGTTTAGAACTCTTGCGGTTTCCAGTGCGTGGAGTTTGGAAAAATGCCGTCCTCCCAGTCCGAGGATGATGGTGAGGTAATATTCGATTCCTGCTTTTTCCAATCTTTTGAGCTGGGTGATCAGATCCATGGACGTGAAGCCTTTGTTTTGTTCTGTCAAAATGGAGTCGCTTCCGCTTTCCATGCCTATATGAAGGGTACACAATCCCATTTTGTGCAGAGAGGTAAGTTCTTCATCTGTCTTTCGGGCAATATCATCAATGCGTGAATACATGGAAAATTCGTGGATATTCGGCATATAAGAATCAGTCATATCAAAAATTTCACTTAGTTTTTCATAACCCATGACAAAGGCATTTTCTCCAAGAAGAAAAAGCCGGTGTGCATCCGGGCGCAACTGGCCTAAAAGATACATATTTTTTTTGATTTGTTCCGTTGAGTGGATACAAAACCGATCTTTGGCAAAATCGCAGAAACGGCATTTACCATAGCTGCAACCAAGGGCAACTTCCAGTGCGGCGTTGTTTTCCTCGCTTGGAGGCAGATAGATCGTGTCATGGGTATAAATAGAGGAGATCATTTCTTCGTGTGTCATATCAAATAACTCCTTTCTTGCTTAATGTGTAAGTGATTGCAGTGTCTTAAAAAACTCCGGATAGGATACATCTACGCATTCATGGTTAAGAATTTGTGTATGACCTTCTGCGGCCAGTCCACACACTGCAAAAGCCATGGCGATGCGGTGGTCAAAATAAGGATTGATGTCAGTACCATGTAAAAGCGGTCCGCCTCGTATGATCATTCCGTCATCCGTCGGAGTGACATTGGCCCCCATATTTTTCAGATTTTCCGTGACCGTGGCAATACGGTCTGTTTCTTTTACCTTCAACTCGGCTGCATCTTTTATGATCGTGGTACCATCAGCAAATGCGGCAAGCACTGCAAGTATTGGAATTTCATCAATCAGAGTTGGAATCAGCTCTCCTTCAATGGATGTAGCATGGAGAGAACCGTGCTTTACAAGAAGATCTGAGGTTGGTTCTCCGCCATCTTCTTTTTTATTCAGATAGACAATATCGGCCCCCATATCTTTGCAGACTTTCAAAAATCCTGCTCTTGTTGGATTAACTCCAACATTTTTTATGAGAAGCTCAGAACCAGGTACAAGAAGAGCGGCAGCAATAAAATATGCAGCAGAAGAAATGTCTCCCGGAACGGTGATTTGTTGTGAGAAAAGCTCTTCACATGGCTGAATAGAAATTACTGCGGAAGAATCCGGCTGTATTTTTGTTGAAAGAGAAGCACCAAATTTACGGAGCATAAGTTCCGTATGATTTCTGGAAAGGGAAGGTTCTTTTATGACAGTAGGAGCATCTGCATAAAGACCGGCCAATAGTATGGAGGATTTCACCTGAGCAGAGGCAACAGGGGATTCGTAACGGATACCATGAAGGTTGGATATACCCCTGATGCACAGCGGAGCACATCCGTTTTTGTGAATACTTGTGATGTCGGCTCCCATGGCGGTCAGCGGTTCCATAATGCGCCCCATAGGACGGGAATTTAAGGAAGCATCTCCCGATAAAACGGAGGTAAAGTTCTGGGCGGACAAAATACCGGCCATCAGACGCGTGGTTGTTCCGCTGTTTCCCACGTCCAAAACAGAGGATGGGGAAGACAATCCCCGAAGTCCTTTTCCATGGACGAAAAGATGTCCTTGTTCTTTTTGGGTAATATCAATGCCCATATGTCGAAAACAGCTGATGGTGGAAAGACAGTCTGCTCCTTCCAGAAAATGGGTGATTTCGGTTGTTCCTTTTGCAAGAGAGCCCAACATAATACTTCGGTGAGAAATAGATTTATCACCGGGAATTGTGACTTCTCCTCGTAATGGGGAAGATTTTGTAATCTGTATCATATCTTTTTTCCTCCATATTGAATAATATTAACGCTCATAAACGGTATAGTGATGCCGGCGCAGGATCAAAGCGGCTTTTTCCAGAGAAGAAGCTTCGTAAAATTCGATACGAAGTACGCCTTCTTCAAATTCACGATTATGGATAATACCGATATTTTTCATGCTGATATTGTTGGAGGCAAGAATGGTTGCAATCGTTGCAATGGCACCGGATTCGTCAACAACATCACAATAAACGGCATAAACTTTTTTGATCGGTCCTGCGGAAATTTCGGGAAAGGAATTTCTGTAACTACGGGAAGAATCGAAAAAATGATAGATTCTTTCTGCATTTTCTGAGTCAATCAGTTCTTTTGCATCTTCCAATGTCTGGATATAATGTTCCAGGATTTCAGAAATATTTTTCCGGTTTGTTAAAAGAATATGCTCCCACATGGTAGGAGAAGAGGAAGCAATCCTTGTGATATCTTTAAAGCCTCCGGCTGCCAACAGTTTCATGAGTTCGTCTTTGGTATCATTATCACGAACAAAATTTACGAGACCGGATGCAATAATGTGAGGAAGATGGCTGATAGTCCCGGTAACATAGTCGTGAGTTTTGAAATCAAGCACTACCGGAATGGTTTTTAAAGACTTCATAAACGAAAAATAAGTTTCTGTCTGTTCTTTCTGATTTGGGCAGGAAGGCGTAATGATATAGTAGGCATTTTCAAGGAGTACGGCTTTGGAGTTTCCGTAACCGGACTTTTCAGAACCGGCCATCGGGTGTCCGCCGATAAAATGGTCAGAAAGCCCTAGTTTTTCCGCTTCTTTATGTATTGGTGTTTTCACGCTTCCTACATCTGTCAGAATCGTGTCATGGGACAAAAACGGCTTTAATTGGCTTAGATAAGCAGAATTATAGATAACAGGTGTACAAAGGAAAATATATCGGCATCCTCGAAAATTGTCATCAATAGCGGTGACAGCGGTATTGATGACAGACTCTGATGTAGCCAATGCAAGAGCCTCTTTATTTTTGTCAAAAGCAATGATTTCATAGTCAGGATAATATTGGCGGATGGCTTTGGCAATGGAACCGCCGATCAGACCAAGTCCTATAAATCCGATTTTCATAAACAAAGTCCTCATCTTTCTCAATATATAGTTTTATTTTAAAAGATTTCCGTCTTTTTGTCAAAATATTCCCACGTT
This sequence comes from uncultured Drancourtella sp., assembly GCA_937880845.1. Lineage (GTDB taxonomy): Bacteria > Bacillota > Clostridia > Lachnospirales > Lachnospiraceae > Sellimonas. Next base: position 11,118 of record CALFLL010000014.1, on the reverse strand, counting down.
AAAGTGGAAAAGTGAATGTATAATTTTGTGAAAAATAAATAAAAGAGTTGTAAAAATACTAAAAATTTAGTACAATATACACATGGTTACTGTTAAAGAAGAAAACAGTTGCAAAATAGTTACATAATATGAAGGAGGCAACACGATATGAAAGTTTACAGGACGGACGAAATCAGAAATGTGGTTTTATTAGGACATGGCGGATGCGGGAAAACGAGCCTTGCCGAAGCAATGGCATATGTGTCAGGCACGATCAATCGTATGGGAAAGGTCAGTGACGGCAATACTATCAGCGATTTCGATAAAGAAGAGCAGAAACGTGGATTTTCAATCGGAACAAGTCTGATTCCGATTGAATGGGAAAAAGCAAAGATCAACGTATTGGATACTCCGGGATATTTCGATTTTGTTGGTGAAGTAGAAGAAGCCGTCAGTGCGGCAGATGCGGCGGTTATCGTTGTTTCCGGCAAGGCGGGAGTAGAAGTAGGAACGGAAAAAGCATGGGAATTATGCGATAAATATCACCTTCCGCGTATGATCTATGTAACGGAAATGGATCTGGATGATGCAAGTTTCCGCCAGGTTGTCGAAACATTAAGAGAAAAATACGGGAAAGTGATTGCTCCTCATTTCATGCCAATCCGTGAGAATGAGAAACTGGTAGGATATGTAAATATTATTAAAAATGCAGGACGTCGCTATACAGGAATCGCACAAAGAGAAGAATGTGAAATCCCGGAATATTGTATGGAATATTTACAGCAGTACAGAGAAGCTTTAATGGAATCTGTTGCAGAAACAAGTGAAGAATTTTTGGATAGATACTTATCCGGTGAAGAATTTTCCGTAGAAGAAATCCGTTCCGCAATGCGTACGGAAGTTATGGACGGAGATATTGTTCCGGTGGCGATGGGATCCAGCATAGAAGCACAGGGTGTTGCCAACCTTCTTTCGGATATCGTACGTTTTTTCCCAAGTCCGGCAAACCGTGAATGTGTGGGAATGAACAGAAAGACAAACGGAATTTATGAAGCAAACTATGATTTCGCAAAAGCAAAAAGTGCATATGTATTCAAGACAATGGTAGACCCTTTCATAGGAAAATATTCCTTTATCAAAGTCTGTTCCGGTGTACTAAAAGGAGAAGACATTCTATATAACACAGAAACAGATGCAGAAGCAAAACCGGGAAAGATTTATACAATGATCGGAAATAAACCGGTTGAAGTATCTGAATTGTTTGCGGGAGATATCGGTGCCATTGCAAAATTAAACACAACAAAAACAGGCGATACACTTTCCACGAAAAATACACAGCTTACTTTTGCGAAGACAGAATATTCCATACCATATACATATATGAAATATGTGACAAAAACCAAAGGAGATGATGACAAAGTTTCCCAGGCACTTGCAAAGATGATGGCAGAAGATGTGACGCTTAAAGTGGTCAATGATACAGAAAACAGGCAGATCCTTCTTTACGGAATGGGGGATCAGCATCTAGAGATTGTTGCAAGCAAACTTGCATCCAGATATAAAGTGGAGATTGCTTTGGAAAAACCAAAGGTAGCATTCAGAGAAACGATCCGTAAAAAATCCGACGTGGATTCTAAATATAAAAAACAGTCCGGAGGACACGGGCAATATGGCCATGTAAAAATGACGTTTGAACCATCCGGAGACTTGGAAAAACCATATGTTTTTGAAGAGAAAGTAGTAGGAGGAGCCGTTCCGAAAAATTACTTCCCTGCAGTAGAAAAAGGATTGCAGGAAGCGGTAGGTAAAGGACCTTTGGCAGGTTATCCGGTTGTAGGTGTAAAGGCGACCTTATATGATGGTTCCTATCATCCGGTAGATTCTTCCGAAATGGCGTTTAAGACAGCTACCCTTCAGGCATTTAAAAAAGGAATCATGGAAGCCAATCCGGTTCTTCTGGAACCAATCGTATCCTTAAAGGTAACGGTTCCGGATGATTATACAGGAGATGTTATGGGCGATTTGAATAAACGTCGTGGACGTGTGCTTGGAATGAATCCAATCAACGGAGGAAAACAGGAAATCGTAGCAGATGTGCCGATGATGGAACTATATGGGTACTGCACAAATCTTCGTTCTATGACAGGAGGAAGAGGTGTATACGAATATGAATTCGCAAGATACGAACAGGCACCTTCTGATGTACAGGAAAAAGAGATAGCAGAACGCAGTGCAGAAGAATAAAGAAAGAAGACAGATAAGGGTCGGTGATACAGGGATCGCATCACCGACCCTTGTTTTTTTGTGAAGTGAATGATATAATTTGTGATAAAACAATCAAATTTATTAGAAAAAGGAGACCAAATGAAAAAGGGAACAGCAAAAATTGCAACAATTATTTTATTGATTCTTCTGGCCGGTCTATATTATTATATAGAACTTCCGGCAATCAATATCCATGCAACAGGATTCTGGACGTTCCTGTTAGTGGTTATAGCAGCGATTCTTGTTATTTATATTTTTAAGAAGAAGCTGTTTCGAAGCACGGAAATGAAAACGTCCAAAGTCGTAAAAAGTCTGGTGGGACTGCTGTTTGCAGTTGTCGTTGTATTTTTGATCGGGACACTGCTTTCTTCTCCGATCATCAACGCTAAGAAGTACCAGAAACTTTTGAAAGTGGAAACCGGAGATTTCAAAAAAGATATCAAAGAACTGTCTTTTGACCAGATTCCGCTTTTGGATAAAGATTCCGCAGAACTTCTCGGGAACAGAAAGATGGGAAGTATGGTGGATATGGTATCGCAGTTTGAGGTAGATGAATTATATAGCCAGATTAACTACAAGGATCAACCGGTTCGTGTATCACCTCTTCGTTATGCCAATATCATCAAGTGGTTTACGAATCGTTCCGAAGGAATTCCAGCTTATATCCGGATTGATATGGCAACACAGAATACGGAACTTGTAAAACTGGATGAGGGAATGAAGTATTCTACAAGCGAATATTTCAACAGAAATATATATAGACATTTAAGATTCTCTTATCCGACGTATATTTTTGATGAATTAAGTTTTGAAATTGATGATAAGGGAGTACCGTATTGGATTGCTCCTGTAAAGAAGTTTAATATCGGTCTTTTTGGAGGAGAAACAGTAGGAAGAGTGGTTCTTTGTAATGCCATTACAGGAGAAACAAAGGATTATCCGATTGAAGAAGTACCGGAATGGATTGATCATGCATACGATCCGGATCTTCTTGTACAGCTTTATGATTATTACGGAACTTTAAAACATGGATTTTTTAACAGTATCCTGAGCCAGAAAGACTGTTTGAAGACAACGGACGGATATAATTATCTGGCTATCAATGATGATGTATGGGTATATACAGGGGTTACTTCCGTAAATGAAGATCAGTCCAATGTAGGATTTGTATTGATGAATCAGCGTACAATGGAAACGAAGTTCTATGAAGTAGAAGGAGCGACCGAAGCATCCGCTATGTCTTCCGCAGAAGGACAGGTGCAGAATCTTCATTATGAGGCAACTTTCCCGCTTCTTTTGAATATTTCAGGAGAACCGACCTATTTTCTGGCATTAAAAGACGATGCGGGTCTTGTAAAAAAATATGCCATGGTCAATGTTCAGAAATATCAGATTGTTGCAATCGGAGATTCTGTAAGCCAGTGTGAGGAAAATTATCTCGAACTGATGGACGAAAACGGAATCCAGGTAGATGAAAGTTCTGTAAAACAAGAAACAACAAAGAACATTACAGGAAAGATCACGAAGATTGCGCAGGGAGTTGTAGACGGAGATTCCCATTTCTATGTCATGGTAGAAGGATCTGATGAAATATTTGATGTATCTGTAGTAGATTTTATTGATATCATTAAATATAATGTAGGTCAGGAAGTCACCATGGAATACAAAGAAGGAGAACGGGCGAATACGGTACTTTCTCTGAACGGAGAAAAGAAACAACCAATCGATTCGGATTCCGAAACAGACAGAAATGGTGAAAAAGTAAAAGAAGAAAAATAAAAAGGAAAAGTGCCGGAAATCATCTGAAAGGAGATTCTCCGGCACTTCTTTTTTACAAGAAATATTTAATTTAAAAGAGTACAGTCAGAAAGATCAACATGGCTTAAATCACTTTTTTCAGCACTGATGCTCACATAGAAGTCTAAGTCAAAGTTTTTGGAAATATTTTTTAATTTTTCGATGAACTCAGGCATATCATCAAGGGAAATATGTGCATGTTTCAAAATCCCGTCAATAAAAACGGATTTGATATCATGATCTGCACTTAGCATACCGTAGATAAATCCAAGATATGCATCGATATTGTCGATGGCTTCATAATCATCCATACAGATGGCACGAATGTCAAAAGATAAGCTGTATGTATCACGATGACTTTTTTTGATGAAGAAAACGTGTCCGTCAGATTCCTTTGCTGCTTTGTTGGCGAGTTCGATCATTTGCTGTGTTTTTCCTGTGCCTTTTGGGCCTGTAAGTAAATTAACCATATCCAAAATCTCCTTTAGCTAAATATTTTTCTTACTGAAATAACTTGTAATTATTATACACTAAATATAATTTTTTAACAATACTTTTTGTCAAATATAACAAAAGAAACTCGAAAAGAATGACAATTATAGAAAAAAGAAATAATAGGCAAATAATACAGAGGGGAAAATAAAAAGGAATTAGGGGAAGGAATCTTGACAAAAGATTCTAATATGGCTACAATTATTAAGAATTATATAATTAGAAACAGACATGGAAGAGGAGTAGTAGGAGAGAGAATCTTTTCAGAGAACTGTCGGTTGGTGCAAGACAGTAGGATGTATGCTTTGAACTCGCCTCGGAGTTCTTCCGGTGAAACAGAAGGTAGCCGGAAGCGGGAATTCCCGTTACAGAATACAGGAAAGTGCGTCATTTTTTGAAAATGGCGAAGAAGAGTGGTACCGCGTAAGCAGATGCTTTCGTCTCTTGTTTGTGAGAGATGGAAGCTTTTTTATTTTATTTTTAGGTATCCGTAGTAGAAAGAATGATATTTTATATAAAAGAAGGAGGAAAACATATGGCAATACCTTATAATCATAAGGCAATCGAAAGAAAATGGCGTGAGAACTGGGAAGAACACCCGGTGAACGTACAGGAAGATGAAAGAGGAAAACATGAAAAATATTACTGTCTTGATATGTTTCCGTATCCATCAGGAAACGGACTTCATGTAGGACACTGGAGAGGATATGTAATCTCTGACGTATGGAGCCGTTACAAACTGCTTCAGGGATATTACATCATTCATCCGATGGGATGGGATGCATTCGGACTTCCGGCAGAAAACTATGCCATAAAGATGGGAGTACATCCGTCCAAATCAACAGCAGAAAATGTGAAAAACATCAAAAGACAGATCAATGAAATCGCTGCTCTTTATGACTGGGACAGAGAAGTAAACACAACAGATCCGGATTTCTATAAATGGACACAGTGGATTTTTGTAAAAATGTTCAAAGCAGGTCTTGCATATGAAAAGGAATTCCCGATCAACTGGTGCCCGTCCTGTAAGACAGGTCTTGCAAACGAAGAGGTTGTAAACGGAAGATGTGAACGATGCGGAACAGAAGTTACAAAGAAGAACCTTCGTCAGTGGATGCTGAAGATTACAAAGTATGCAGAAAGACTTTTAAGTGACCTTGACAAGCTTGACTGGCCGGAAAAAGTAAAGAAAATGCAGAGCGACTGGATTGGTAAATCCTACGGCGCAGAGGTGGACTTCCAGGTAGAAGGAAGAGAAGAAAAGATTACAGTCTACACAACAAGACCGGATACCTTATACGGAGCAACTTTCATGGTTCTGGCGCCGGAACATGCTCTTGCAAAAGAACTTGTAACAGATGAAACACGAGAAGCAGTAGAAAAATATATTTATGATGCTTCCATGAAATCCAATGTAGACCGTCTGCAGGATAAAGAAAAGACAGGTGTCTTTACAGGAAGCTATGCCATCAACCCGATCAACGGAGCAAAAATTCCAATCTGGCTTTCTGATTATGTACTTGCAGATTATGGTACAGGAGCGATCATGTGTGTACCGGCTCATGATGACCGTGACTTTGCCTTTGCAAGCAAATTCAATATTCCGATCATTCAGGTTATTGCAAAGGACGGAAAAGAAATCGAAAATATGACGGAAGCATATACAGAAGCATCCGGAACCATGATCAATTCCGGTGAATGGAACGGAATGGAATCAGCCGTTCTGAAAAAAGAAGCTCCGCTTATGATTGAAAAGCAGGGAATCGGAAGAAAGACTGTAAATTATAAACTTCGTGACTGGGTATTTTCACGTCAGCGTTACTGGGGAGAACCGATTCCGATCGTACATTGTCCGGATTGTGGTGCTGTTCCGGTACCGGAAGATCAACTTCCGCTTACATTACCGGAGGTAGATTCTTACGAACCGACAGGAACAGGAGAATCTCCGCTTGCAGCCATCGACTCCTGGGTAAATACAACTTGTCCGGTCTGCGGAAAACCTGCAAAGAGAGAAACAAATACAATGCCTCAGTGGGCAGGATCCTCATGGTATTTCCTTCGTTATGTAGATCCGCATAACAATGAAGAACTGGTATCCAAAGAAAAGGCAAATGCCATGCTTCCGGTTGATATGTATATCGGTGGTGTAGAACATGCAGTGCTTCACCTTCTGTACTCCAGATTCTATACAAAATTCCTGTATGATATCGGAGTAGTTGATTTTGATGAACCGTTTACAAAACTGTTTAATCAGGGAATGATCACAGGAAAGAACGGAATCAAAATGAGTAAATCCAAAGGAAATGTCGTATCACCGGATGATCTTGTAAGAGATTACGGATGTGATTCCCTCAGAATGTATGAACTGTTCGTAGGACCGCCGGAACTGGATGCAGAATGGGATGACAGAGGAATCGATGGCGTATACCGTTTCTTAAATAAACTTTGGAATCTTGTAATGGACAACAAAGATAAAGATGTACAGGCATCTAAGAATATGATTAAGCTTCGCAACAAGATGGTTTATGACATTACAAGCCGTCTGGAAAGCTTCAGCCTGAATACGGTCATCTCCGGATTTATGGAATACAACAACAAATTCATCGACCTTGCGAAGAAAGAAGGAGGAGTTGATAAAGAAACTTTATCAACCATTGCAGTACTCCTTGCACCATTTGCACCTCATATGGGAGAGGAACTTTGGGAACAGCTCGGACATACAGGAAGCGTATTCCATGCAGGATGGCCGACATACGATGAAGCGGCGATGAAAGATGATGAAGTTGAAGTTGCTGTTCAGATTAACGGAAAGACAAAAGCAGTCGTAACGATTGCTGCCGAAAGCTCTAAAGAAGATGCTGTTGCAGCAGGAAAAGAAGCGATTAAAGACAAACTGACCGGAACGATTGTAAAAGAAATCTATGTGCCGGGAAGAATCATCAATATTGTAATGAAATAATTGAGAAGAAATTCTCGGAATTGAATAAGATGCTTGGAAATATTGAAAAGTTCGCTTAAAATCAAGGTTTACAGACATTTTTCTTCAAAGAAAAGGTATCATAAAATACCGCAAAATATCGTAACAGATTTTTAAAATGGAGTAAATATTTCAAAAGAGCATTAGAGAAATGACGCAGATGGTAGAGATATTGTCTGCGTTATTTTTATGAGGAATGATGTAAATACTTACAAATTATGATATTATGAGAATATAAACAAATTGGAAGTTATCAGGTAGACAGGAGGAATACATATGAAATGTTTAGATTGTGGAATGGAAATGGAACCGGGAACTGTCGAAGGTGTTGGGCAGGGTGCTGGACATTGGTACGAATTTACTTCTGATGAAGAAAAGAAAAAAACTGGACTAAAAGGTTTTTTTACCCGAAAAACTATCAGTGTAGAAACTTCTGTTCTTGAAAATCCTGCATATTACTGCCCTAAGTGCAAGAAAATTTTAATGTGGATGAACAGCAAAGAATAATATAAATTCTTCAATGAAACAAACAAATCCCAGTTTGTAGCGGACAGAATTGTCCGCTATTTCTGTTATTATCGGCATTATTAATAATTTTTGAAACATGTGACTTTGAAGCAATTCTGTAATAATAAATAGTGGTTATATGTACTTCATGCTTATTATATCAGACAAGATTTTGAAAAAGTGGAATGAATTTATATTCATTATATAAAAGCAAAAATGAATAAATATACAAAAATAGTTGATTTTTGAAAATATATGTGTATAATAACAAGTATTACAAAAAATCGAGTATAGAAAAGGAAGGGATTTACTATGACAAATGAAATTAAAAAGGTGGTTTTGGCTTATTCCGGCGGATTGGATACATCCATCATTATTCCATGGCTGAAAGAAAATTATAATAACTGCGAAGTTATTGCCGTTTCAGGTGATGTAGGTCAGGGGACGGAACTGGATGGTCTGGAGGAAAAAGCAAAGAAGACAGGTGCTTCTAAACTGTATGTGTTAGATTTGAAGGAGGAATTCATCCAAGATTACGTTTATCCTACTATGAAGGCAGGAGCTGTTTATGAAAATAAGTATCTATTAGGGACATCCTTTGCCCGTCCCATTATAGCGAAGAAAATTGTGGAGATTGCTAAAAAAGAAGGTGCTGATGCGATCTGCCACGGCTGTACCGGAAAGGGAAACGATCAGGTACGTTTTGAGTTGTCTATCAAGGCGTATGCTCCCGATATAAAGATTATTGCTCCTTGGCGTATCTGGAATCTGAAGTCCCGTGAAGAAGAAATTGAGTATGCTGAAAGTCATAATATCCCTCTGAAGATCAATCGTGAGACGAACTACTCCAAGGATAAGAACCTTTGGCATTTGTCTCACGAAGGATTGGATCTGGAAGATCCTGCAAACGAACCACAGTACAACAATCCCGGTTTTCTGGAACTTGGCGTATCTCCGGAACAGGCTCCTGATGAACCAACTTATATTACCTTGCATTTTGAAAAAGGTATCCCTACTCAGCTGAATGGAAAGACATTTTCCGGTACTGACATGGTGGCAAAATTAAATGAATTGGGTGGTAAGAATGGTATTGGATTGGCGGATATCATTGAAAACCGCTTAGTTGGAATGAAGTCCCGTGGAGTATATGAAACTCCGGGAGGTACGATTCTCTACCATGCTCATAATAAATTGGAAGAACTTTGCCTGGATAAGGAAACTTATCACTACAAGCAGCAGATTGCTTTGAAGTTTGCTGATCTGGTGTACAATGGCCAGTGGTACACCCCGCTTCGTCAGGCATTATCTGCTTTTGTGGATTCTACACAGGAAACTGTAACCGGGGATGTAAAGCTGAAGCTATATAAGGGAAACATTATTGATGCAGGTGTAACTTCTCCGTATTCTCTTTATGATGAAGAAATCGCTACTTTTGACGAAGACAAAGTTTACAATCAGGCAGACTCTGCCGGATTTATCAATTTGTTTGGTCTGCCGATCAAGGTGCAGGCAAAGAAAAACCTGATCTATGACAAATAAGCATCTTTTCATAGGGAAGGTGTAGAAAGGAAGAAGGATAATGAAATTGTGGAAAGGACGTTTCCAAAAGGAAGCGGATCAAAAGACAAATGACTTCAACTCCAGCATTTCTGAAGATAGCCGGATGTATCAGGAAGATATTCAGGGCAGTATAGCTCATGTGACTATGTTGGGAGAGTGTGGAATTATCGAAAAAAGTGAAAGTGATAAGATTATCGCCGGATTAAAAGGAATTATGGCGGATTTGGATTCCGGTATTTTAGATATTGATCCGGATGCTGAAGATATTCACACTTTTGTAGAAGGGGAATTGACTTCTCGAATCGGTGATTCGGGAAAACGGCTGCATACGGCTCGTAGTCGGAACGATCAGGTGGCCTTGGATATTCGACTGACTCTTCGTAAAGAGTGTGTTGGAATCAAAGAGCAATTAAAAGACTTTGTAAGGGTTCTTTGTCGGAAAGCAGATCGGTACAGTTCTACGGTGATGCCGAGCTATACTCATATGCAGCGTGCTCAACCGATTACTTTTGGACATCATTTGATGGCCTATGCGGAGATGTTGCTCCGTGATTTATCCCGGTTGGATGATGCTTTGAAACGTATGGATGTAATGCCGTTGGGAAGCGGTGCCTTAGCAGGTACTACTTATCCTTTGGATCGGATTGCCACTGCAAAGATGCTGGGTTTTTCTCAAGTGAGTCATAATAGCCTGGATGGCGTTTCGGACCGAGATTTCTGTGCAGAAATTGCTTTTGCTGCTTCGCTTATTATGGTACACCTGTCCCGATTTTGCGAAGAGTTGATACTGTGGTGCTCTTGGGAGTTTCAGTTTATCGAATTGGACGATTCCTTTTCTACCGGTTCCAGCATCATGCCTCAGAAAAAGAATCCTGATATTGCGGAGCTGATTCGAGGAAAGAGCGGTAGGGTATTCGGCGATTTAATGGCACTTCTTACAATGATGAAAGGATTACCTCTGGCATACAATAAGGATATGCAGGAGGATAAGGCGGCCGTTTTTGATGCGGTGGATACCATCAAACTGTGCCTGATTCCTCTTATTCCTATGGTTGAAACCATGAATGTCAAGGAACAGAAGATGCGAGAAGCGGCAGCGGGAGGATTTATTCATGCCACAGACTGTGCCGATTATCTGGTTGCCGAGAAAGGAATGCCTTTTCGAGATGCCTATAAGATTACCGGAGAGTTGGTAGCCTTGTGTATTCAGAAAGACTTTACACTGGAAACGCTTCCTTTAGAGGAATATAAGAATATTTGCGAAAGTTTTGATGACGGGATATATCAAGCTATTTCTTTGGATAAGTGTGTAGAAGGGCGAAAGGTGATGGGCGGACCAGCTCCTGAAAATGTAAGAGCTCAGGCGAAACGTGTGCTACAGCTTATAGAGAAAAGTGAAATAAAATAAGCCATTATCAAGATAAGAGGAAGCTATAAAAAGGTATTGGATAAAGAAAAGAAAACAATCGTGCCGCTACTGGCGGATAACTAGTACAGCGAATAATAAATAATTGCTATATTAAACCGATGCCGCTTCCTCT
>CALFLL010000013.1 GCA_937880845.1 uncultured Drancourtella sp. | reverse complement strand
TGACACCGGGGCTACTTTTTCTTTTACTACCAGCTGCAGGGATTTTCCCAGCGTTCCATCTGACGCGTCCTTTGTGGTGGTGTTACCAGCATCATCCGTGGCCCTGACCGTCACCGGATAATAATGCCCGGACTGGTTATAGCTGGATCTTACCGGGGCTGTTACCGTTGCCTCGTATTTTCCTGTCTCCCTGTTTAAGGTAAGGTTGTAAGTCTGGCCGTTGATAATGGCCTGCACTGTTTTTACACTCATAGTCTTCTCCTTATCATTCTGTCGTTATGGTCCCTGCCATCTTCTGCAGGATGGCGTTTACTTTGTTTTCCAGTTCCGTATAGGCGGACCCGTCCAGGAGCCCGTCTATTTTGTCCGCCGCTTCATTGGCCCGTTTGGCTGCTACACTGGCTTCTTCTGCCGCTTTCTCCGCTTTTGTCCCTGCGCTTCCGGCTGCCTCCGCCGCACTTTCTGCTTTCCCCGCGGCTGTGCTCGCTTTTCCGGCGGCATCCTTGGCGGATGCCACTGCTTTTTCCGCCTCCCCGATCAGCTGGAGCAGCACCCCATATTCATCCGTACTCTCCACCGCCGATTCCGAGATCAGGTTCCGTTCCACCCGGAACAGGATCGGGAACGTCACAAGGATCTTCTGGCCGGAGGTCAGCTGCAGCTGTCCTTCCTGCTCCCCTGCTTCCGCAAACATCTGGGTTGTGGGCTGTACCGTCACGGTGTTCCCGGACAGGGAAGCGCTGTTATACACTTCCTTTCCGGACGGTTTCTTCACATAGATCCTTGCCGCTGCCCCAGACGGGATTGCATAGTCCCGGAACTGGAACTTCAGGGGCACTGCGTTGGTCCCCTGCACATAGTCGATCTGTACCGGCAGCCACCGGTCCTTTATAAAGATATCCCTCATGATCTCATCTGCCATCGTATACCACCTCCGATCTTGGCGCGTTCTTTATGATGCCATCCTCTACCTTTATGGTGGAGTGTGTCCATTGGAGCCCGCCGTCCCCTGTTTTTTCGATCTTCGTCACAATGGGGATCTCCCCGGTGTATGCCCACAGGTCATGGAGATACCCGTGAACTTCCGCAGCGCGTACGGTTCCGGTCTTGATGCCATCCAGATAGATCACCGTTTCCGGTGACCCGTCCGAAAAATCTTCATCGTCATCCGTATACTTTGTACTGTAAATATGTACATTCCCGTTGGATAATCCATTTGCCGTGATCGTCCAGCCGCCGATCTTCCCTTTGGAGGACCGGATCTCTCCGGAGAAAACGCCGTCCTTTGCATAGATCGTACCGGAAAAATACCCTCCTTCCAGATGGATCTCCCCTTTGTCCAGATCCCACCAGCTTTTTCCGGTCTGGTCGGACAGGATCCCGGCCACGATGATCCCGGCTACCAGTCCGTTTGCCGTCAGGGCTGTGGTCCAGTCCCAGTCCCGGCCGTCTTCTGTCCTCTGTTTGGAGATCATCAGCCCCTGGGTCCCAAGGGCCATGGATCCGTAAAGAGGGGATTTCTCATCCAGGTTTTCAAACCGGATCGCCAGCACGTCCTGTTTTTCCGCCACGTTGTACTGAGCCCGCAGGGATGCCATGGCCCCGTCAATAAACCCGGCGATCTTCTCCGCAATGACCGAACCGTCCGGGCGGATCGCACCATCGATCCGGTCCACGGAAGAGGATACCCGGTCAAAGTAATCGTACCGGAAATCTCCCAGCACTACGGATCCCACCTTTTTCCGGAGACAGTCATACTCCAGTTCGATCACCCGGGCATCCGTGGTGATCCCCAGGCGGCTGTGGCGGCAATGGATTGTGTCACCAAAGCCAACCTCTTCCAGGACTTTGTAATCCTTGTAGAGTTCTGTGTTTTGCAACAGGACCATGTCTGCCTCAATGGTCACTTTCGGCTTGTCCAGTCCTGCCTCAAACTGTTCCATGCAGCGCTTTTTTAAGGCCGCATCCAGCTCCGTCTGGTTTTTACAGACGATCACGCCATTATCCGCATCATCTTCCATGGCGTCTTCCGCCATCTTCACATCATCAAAGGTAAGGGCAGCGGTTCTGACCGTGGGGTAATCCCCGATCAGTGGGCTGTCCACGTATCCGTGGTTCTTCATGGTATAGCCGTTATAAGCCTTTGGATAGATCCGGGTCACAATGTCCCTGGTATCCACTTCCTCCGTCAGCCCGTCCCTTGGGATGTTCTTCCCGTAACGCAGCTCCACCCCGTAGTCACCGCCTGCACGGTCGTTGACCACCACCTCAAAGTTATCAAACAGGATCTCCCCGCCCCAGCGGTGGACAAAACTATTGGGATCGTCTCCATTCAGGGCTTCCATGAAATTTTTATACTGATAATACGCTGTGGATACCCGGGTGATGTCCGACCGGGCGGAATATCTGGGGTTGGAGGAAAGCATCAGGTCCAGGGCTTCCTGTCCATTCTTTTTTGCAGGGCGCACGTCCGTCAGCCAGCAGTCCCCCATGGTGTCATAAAAAACGGGTTCCATCTCACAGGTGATCCCGGAATCCGACTTTTCCCGGTTTTTGATCCGGAACAACTGTTCCCCGTTAAAAGACGGCATCTTCACAAGGTTCTCCTCCATCAGGTACTTCCAGCGCCCTTCCGGGTCAATGGGATGTTCCAGGGTGGCTTCCCACACCCCGTTTAAGACCGCGTGGACGGAAGCTCTGGCAGGGAATACCGTCATGTCCCCGTTCCGGGACAGGTACGCTTCCGTATCCGGGGGCCGGTAATAAAGTTCTGCATAGATCCGGTTCTCATATGGCATAAAGGACGGATAGTTTGCCTTTCCGGATACAAAAAGGACAAGGCGGATATCCCGGCAGTCTTCCGGAGGATAAAAATCCATTTCCTTTTTCCCCTTGTCAAAAAACACCCGGTGGACGCCCCTGGTGCTGTTGTAGGTAAATCCACAGTGGACCTCACCGAAATTTCCATCTCCACTGGAGCTGAAAGCCACGTACCGGATCCGTTCCAGGTCCTCCGGCTGGATGGGCCAGGTCAGGTTGATCACCGCATAACTGTCATCAGGAGCCGTACATGCGCCGTGCAGACGGACGAAAACATCAAACTCCTCTCGGACTTCCTCCTTGATCTCGAAATGTACGCCCTGGTAAGTATCCTTTGAAAGATAATACTGGCTGACCGGCATCTTTTCCATACGCTTTTCCTGACTGTACACCTGGATCATAAGCGCCTCCAGTTGGGGATCACGGTAAGGGTAAATCCCTGCGTGATGCTGATCTCATTCTCCCCCGGTTTCAGGTACAGCTCTTCATAATCCCCGCTGACGGAAGTGTTCATCATAGTTCCGTCCTTGCGGTATGCAATCATCCGCTCCGTGTCAATGGTAAGGTTCTGCCCTACCGTGGCTTTCATGGTCTTTCCGTTGACTGTGAGGGTGCAGGTGCCGTTTCCGGTGATCTTGTAGATGGGATGGCTTTCCGAAAATGGGTTATATTTGATATCCAGATCAGACGGATGGTACTCCAGACACCCCTTATCCAGATAGAGCCCCGGTTCACAGGTGAATTTCAGGTCAAAATCTCCTGCCATTTCCGAATATCTCTCCACTTCACCAAGAGATACCGTTTTTACCTTGTAAAACACTCCATAGGAATCACAAAAATATAACTTCCTGCATCCCTTCAGAAACTCCCTTGCAGCAAAATGCGCATCCTCCCAGTCTCCCCTTTTCCCGGCAAGGTTTAGGTCTGCCACTGCTGAAATGACCGTATCTCCATACTGCCCTGTATCTTCGTACAAGTCGCCCCGTCCGGCAACCGTAGTCTTCTGATACACCTTCTGCCCTGTCTGAACAGAAGGATACCCTTCAAAATACAAACAGAATTCCGTGGATCTTCTCCCTTTCTGGTCAGCAATATACCAGTCTTCCATTATGTTCCCCTCCTTTTGACTGTGTTCTCTTTTTTTGTTCCTTTGAGATCTCTTTTTTCGTCTTCTTAACGGTTTCATTGACAAGCTCCTTGCCGTCAACATGAAACGTATTATTGACTACCACGGAAGGATCATCATCTGGCTCATCCGGTTCATAACCGTTGTTTCTGTATTTCTCCCGTGCTGCTATTTCATTGTTATCTGCCGCCCTGTAGGATTTTTCCTGCATAGCCAGAACAAAATCAGCCGCAGCCGTTTTCTTCATGGCGTCTACGGTTCTCCCAACGCTTTTGACAGACGCTTTTTCCAGGTTGGGAGTTTCCTCTTCCACACCTTCACTGACACCGGCGATCATGTTCACACCGATCTCATCCCGTGCCCGTTTGGAAGGGGAATGGATACCCAGCCATCCCTTTACGGTCTCAATAGCGTTTTCAGCAGCACTGACAGCAGCATCTACCAAATTCCCGGCAAAATTGGATACACCGGAAGCAATCCCGGAAATGATATTTTTTCCAACACTTAACCAGTCAATCTCCGTAAATGCCTTTTTAGCACTGGAAGCAATCCCTTTCAGCTTGCTTGGAATACTTGTTACCAGGCTGCTGATCCCGTTTCCGATCTTGGTGATCAAATTTGTACCAAGGCTTCGCCAGTCTATATTCTGAAACATATTCTTGGCATTTGTTGCAATACTTTTTACCGTATCAGGTATCTTGCTGAAAAGCGCTTTCACACCATTCCAGATGCCTGTTATGATGGTTTTTCCAAGTCCCAGCCAGTTTACGGCTCCGATCACTGATATAATGGCAGATACAATTTTCGGAAATTCAGCAATCAGGTTCGGGATATTCTGTATGATACCGGTCAGTAACTTCTTGATAATATTTGCACCTGCAAACAGAATTTTTGGCAGGTTCTCATTAATAATATCCGCAACATTTTTAACAATGGTCGGAACATATGCAATGAGATCCGGAAGCGCAGCGATCAGTCCGTCTACAATGTTATAGATAAACTGGATCCCGGCATCAACCAATCTGCCTGCATTCTCTTTCAGAAATTCCGTGAAATTCTGGATAAGCGGAAGTGCACTTTCCAAAAACATTGGTATCGCCTGCTGCAGCCCAGCCCCGATCTGAGCGATCATCTCATATCCCGTGTTCAATAATTCCGGAGCGCTTTGGATCAGATGCGAAGCCAGTTCTGAAATGATATGGAAGGCTAATTCGGCCAATGATCCTGCAACCGACAAGATCCCAGAAACCAGAGCCTCCAGTATCTGCTCTCCAGAAGACATGATCTGAGGAAGGTTCCCAGTCAGATTTTCTGTAATCGACTGGATCACATCCGCTGCTGCCGTAATGAGATTTGGAAGCGACTTTGCGATTCCCAACAACAGATTACTGATGATTTTACTCCCGGCCCCAATCAGCCAATGTCATTTAGTTAAGACATTAAGCAGATGTATTCCTATCAGGCAGAGG
>CALFLL010000012.1 GCA_937880845.1 uncultured Drancourtella sp. | reverse complement strand
GGCAAAAGTCAGTAAAATCAAGTGTTTTCAGTTTGCTCAGCAGACACTAATTAAAGTATACATCACATTTTTTAAATTGAAAAGTCTTTTTTGAAAATTTAATTGCACCCCACTTTTAACAATGGTATGATGGAATGGTAGGTACACAGAACGTACATTAAAATATAGAAGAAAAGGTGAAAAGATTATGTCTGCAAATAACACATTGGAAAAAGCATTGAAGATGCATGAAGAATGGAACGGCAAACTGGAAACAACAGCAAAAGCCCATGTAAATTCCAGAGAGGATCTGGCGATTGCTTACACTCCCGGTGTTGCCGAACCATGTAAAGTCATTGCGAAAGATAAACATGCCGCTTATAAATATACAATAAAAGCAAACACTATCGCCGTCGTTTCTGACGGAAGTGCCGTTTTAGGTCTTGGAAACATCGGCGCTTATGCCGCTATGCCTGTTATGGAAGGAAAGGCTGTTCTTTTTAAAGAATTCGGCGGAGTCAATGCCGTTCCGATCTGTCTTGATACACAGGATACGGAAGAGATCATCAAGACGGTTGTTAACATTGCTCCTGCTTTCGGCGGAATCAATCTGGAAGATATTTCTGCACCAAGATGTTTCGAAATCGAGGAACGCTTAAAAGAACTGCTTAATATTCCTGTCTTCCATGATGACCAGCATGGTACTGCCATCGTGGTCCTTGCCGGTATCATCAACGCACTGAAAGTAGTAAAGAAAGAAAAAGAAAACTGCCGTGTTGTAGTAAACGGAGCAGGCTCTGCAGGAATCGCCATTACCAAGCTTCTTCTCACATATGGATTCCGAGATGTGACCATGTGTGATATCAATGGTATCATTTCAAAAGATTCCCCAAATTTAAACTGGATGCAGCAGAAAATGGCGGAAGCTACCAACCCGTCCCAGCTTCACGGTACACTGGCAGACGCATTAAAAGGTGCCGACATTTTTGTGGGTGTATCCGCTCCGAACATCATCACAAAAGAAATGGTTTCTTCCATGAATAAAGATGCCATTCTGTTTGCCATGGCAAATCCTGTTCCGGAAATCATGCCGGATCTTGCAAAAGAAGCAGGAGCCAGGGTCGTTGGTACCGGACGAAGCGATTTCCCGAACCAGGTAAACAATGTTATTGCATTCCCTGGCATTTTCAAGGGTGCTCTTGAAGGTGGAGCAACACAGATCACGGAAGAAATGAAACTTGCCACCGCTCTTGCCATTGCAGGACTGATTCCTGATGAGGAATTAAGTGAAACAAACATTTTGCCGGAAGCTTTTGACCCACGGGTTGCCGATGTAGTCAGTGCTGCCGTAAAGGCTCTTATTTAATCATGAAAACAGCCATACGTTGGGGAGGAAAACGGTACTATTCTTTAGATTATTATTTAAAAAGCATATTCCATGAAAAGGTATATAAGCTTTCTTTAAATCCGGGATTTACCTGTCCCAACCGGGACGGCACATGCGGTACAAGAGGATGCATCTTTTGCAGCCGGGGAGGAAGCGGAGATTTTGCCGCTTCTTCTTCTCTTAGCATTTCCCGGCAACTCGCCTGCGAAAAGGAAAATTTAAAAAACAAATATTCCGGTCACTCTTATATTGCCTATTTTCAGGCATACACAAATACTTACGGTCCGTTGGAAAAACTTCGTTCCGTTTTTACAGAAGCCATCTCAGATCCGGAAGTAAAAATTCTTTCTGTTGCCACCAGACCGGATTGCCTTGAAGAGGATGTAATCCTGCTTCTTTCCGAACTGAACCAAATCAAACCCGTCTGGATTGAACTTGGTCTTCAGACCATTCACAGCCAAACAGCCGGCTTCATCCGCCGAGGGTACGATCTTCCCGTTTTTGAAGACGCTGTATCCCGTCTCCGAAGAGAAGGGATTCCCGTGATTGTTCATACCATCTTATATCTTCCGGGAGAATCAAAGAAAGATATGTTGGATACGATCCACTATCTCAACCGGATGGATATCCAGGGGATCAAGCTTCAGCTTCTTCATGTTTTAAAAGATACGGATCTTTATGCCTATTATAAAGAGCATCCGTTCCCTCTTCCTGCCATGGACGACTATCTGGATTTCCTCGGAACATGTATCTGCCATCTCCGTCCGGATATTGTAATCCATCGTCTGACCGGAGATGGTCCAAAAGCTTTGCTGGAAGCTCCTTTGTGGACCGGCAATAAACGGCTTGTTCTGAATCAAATGGAAAAACGCTTTAAAGAAAATGATATCTGGCAGGGAAAAGATTATCTGCCCCTTTAGGAAGGAGAATTAACAATGTCGGAAACATTTACTCTATATAAACTGATCATCCTGTATATGTTGGATAAGGTGGATTTTCCCCTTACCAATGCACAGATTTCCGATTTTATACTCGGCAAAGGATATACGACTTACTTTACTTTGCAGAAAGTTCTTTCTGAACTTTCCGAATCCGGACTGATCCGCGAAGAAACGACACATAACCGTACTTTATATCACCTGACCGAAGAAGGTAAAGAATCCATCTCCTTCTTTGAAAACAAAATTTCAGATGCCATCAAGGAAGATATTCAGGACTTCTTTGTGGAAAAGAAATTTTCTTTGAAAAACGAGGTTTCTGTAAAAGCAGATTATTATCGTAATACAAACGGAGAACTTTCCGTACGCTGTCAGGTAATCGAACATTCCATTCCTTTGATCGACTTGACCATCACTGTTCCTTCAGAGGAGGAGGCCGAAACCATCGTTGCCAACTGGAATGCCCGCAATCAGGAGATTTACGCCTATATCATGACACATCTGCTGTAACAAAAAGAGCTGCAAATAAAAGCAGCTCTTTTTGTTACCGGTTCTTTATGAAGTTCAGCCATTCTTTGATTTCTTTTTCTTTTCCGTTGTTCCCCGGAACATAAAATGTTGCATTTTTGATTTCCTCCGGAAGATACTGCTGTTCTACATAATGATACGGATAATCATGCGCATATTTATACCCGATTCCATGTCCGAGTTCTTCATGTCCCCCATAATGGGCATCCTGCAGATGTGCAGGCACGGTAGTTTTTACTTTTTTTACATTATCCATCGCCGCAGCAATAGCCATGACTGCTGAATTACTCTTTGGAGCCGACGCTACATATAAAGCTGCCTGGGATAAGATAATCTGAGCTTCCGGCATTCCGACCCGTTCTACTGCCTGAGCAGCCGAAACAGCAACATTTAATGCCATCGGATCTGCATTCCCCACATCTTCCGATGCACAAATCATAATCCTTCTTGCGATAAACTTGATATCTTCTCCTGCATACAACATCTTGGCCAGATAATATACCGCCGCATCCGGATCAGATCCTCTCATACTTTTAATAAAAGCAGAAATCGTGTCATAGTGATTATCTCCGTCTTTATCATAACGCACAACTCGTTTCTGGATACATTCGGAAACAACGTCCAATGTCAGATGGATCTTATCGTCCTGTCCCCGTTCCGTTGTCAGAACGGCAAGTTCTATGGCGTTTAAAGCCAGCCTTGCATCGCCACATGCCATGTCCGCAAGAAAGTCTTTCGCATCTTCATCAATCTCTGCCCGGTAACTTCCCATTCCTTTTTTCGTGTCATACACCGCACGTTCTATAAGAACCTTTATTTCTTCTTTGGATAATGGTTTCAGTTCAAAGACTGTTGACCTGGAAATCAGAGCCCTGTTCACTTCAAAGTACGGATTTTCCGTTGTGGCACCAATCAGGATGATGGTCCCGTCTTCCACAAACGGAAGAAGGTAATCCTGCTGTCCTTTGTTAAATCTATGAATCTCATCAATAAACAAGATGGTTTTCTTCTGATACATCCCCAAAGTCTGTTTTGCTTCTTCTACTACGGATTCCATATCTTTTTTCCCTGCCACCGTGGCATTGATCTGACGGAACTTTGCACTTGTGGCATTAGCGATTACTTTGGCAAGGGTTGTCTTTCCTGTCCCCGGAGGGCCATAAAAAATGACGGAACTTAACTTATCTGCCTTGATGGCTCTGTAAAGCAGTTTTCCCTTCCCGATGATATGCTGCTGTCCTACCACTTCTTCCAATGTCGTTGGTCTCAGACGGGAAGCCAGTGGAGATTCCTTTTCCTTTTGAGTTTCCCTTGCATATTCAAATAAATCCATTCTTTTGTTCCTCCTTATTCACATCCGCTTAATTCCCGGATCACTTCTCCGGCAATGATTAGTCCTGCCACCGGTGGGACAAAGGAAATACTTCCCGGAAGCGAACGTCTTTGTCCTTTGTCTTCTCCTGTTTCTCTTTTAGAGGTATCCACGGGTTTTTCCGGAGAATACAGGACTTTCAAGTGATAAATCCCTCTCTTCTTCAACTCTCTTCTCATCACTTTGCAAAGAGGGCAAACGGATGTTTTCTGAATATCCGTAATCTCAAACAATTCCGGATGCAGCTTGTTGCCCGTGCCCATACTGCTGATAATAGGAATCTGATGCTTATCGGCATATTCTGCTAGTGCAAGTTTTGCAGTCACCGTATCAATGGCATCAATGATATAATCCGGTCTTTCCATGAAAATCTCTTCCATATTTTCCGGAAGGACAAATGTTTCATATGTCACTACCTTGGTTTCCGGAGAAATATCTGCAATCTTTTCTTTCATCACCTGCGTCTTGTACTGCCCAATGGTACTGTGAAAAGCGATAGACTGACGGTTAATATTTGTCAGCGAAACTTTGTCATTATCCACGAGGATCAGCTTTCCTGCCCCGCACCGTGCCAGTGCCTCAATACAATGGGACCCCACCCCGCCTACACCAAGTACCATGACAGTAGACTTTTTTAATCTGTTTAATCCTTCTTCTCCCAGAAGAAGTTCTGTTCTTGAAAATTTGTGTATCATCTCATATTATCCTTTTATTCCATTACTAATTCATCGACCGTCACAAATTCATACCCTTCTTTTTGAAGATCGTCGATGATTTCCAAAGCCGCCTCCACCGAAGTTTCGTAACAATCGTGCAATAGAATAATATCATTTTCTTCTGCCTTCGTCACTACCCTTCTTACGATTTCTTCCGTACTCCTTATACACCAGTCCAAAGGGTCTACATCCCATAAAACCGGAATCAGTTCTACTTCTTTTAAATTTTCCTCACGCCAGGCTCCAAAAGGCGGGCGGATAAAGGCCGGTGGATTTCCCGTGATCTTTTCTATAACTTTATTTGTTTTTTCAATTTCTTTTCTTTCTTTTTCTTTATTTAATTTTGTCAGTTCCAGATGGTGATAAGTATGATTTCCGATTACATGTCCTTCTTTATACATTCTTTCTATGATTTCCGGGTTTTTTTCCGCCTGTTTACCGATTACGAAAAAACTGGCATGTACATTTCTTTTCTTCAATCCGTCCAGAAGTTTTGGCGTATACGCTTTACTCGGTCCATCGTCAAAGGTAATAGCTATTTTCTTTCCGCTTTTTTCTTCCACAGCACCACCATCTGTCAACCAAACATCAAACTGTTTCTTTCCGCTTTGTACCAGAACGCAGATGACTGCAAGCAAAATAAGCTCCGGTATGATTTTTCTTTGTTTCAAATCCCGGCTCCGTTTTCCTATTCTTCTGTTTTACTTTATGAATGTCTGCATAAAAATAGAACCCGGAAAATTCCGGGCTCTGTTTTTGATATTTAATGAGATTTTCCTTTTTTCTTTTCTTCTACTTCTTCCATTTCAATATGGATCACACGGCCAAATTCCGGGAATTTTCTCTTCGCGTAAATATAAAAGATGACTCCAAGAAGTACCCATGAACCAATGATGATCCATTCCGGTGTACCAAGTCCTGACGGCATGCCCGGCAGATAACAGGAAATCATACCAATACTTAAAATAACTGCCATCGCACCTACAAACTTATAATTTTTCACACGATAAGGTCTCTTTAACTCAGGTTCCTTCTTACGAAGCACAACAAAGGAAATGGATACCATCATATAAGCCGTTACTGCACCGAGTCCGCCTGCATTTGTAAGCCATTCCAACATGGACGCTCCAAAAAATGGGGCGATCGTGGAAATTAACCCAATCAGAAGAACTGCATTGGAAGGTGTCTTATACTTCGGATGGATCTTTGTCAGAAAAGCCGGAAGACATTTTGCTTCTGCCAATGCATAGATTGCCCGGCTTCCACCCATAAAGAAAGAATTCCAACTGGATAAAATACCTGCCATACCACCGATGATCAACACATTTCCCATAGCCTTGCTTCCTCCGAACGCATTCTTCATTGCATCTGCCGTTACCAATGTAGACGTATCCATTTCACCTTTTGTCATCAAAGAAGATACCGCTACAATGATCAGCGAATACCAAAGAACCGCAGAAAAGATTGATAAAAGAATAATCTTTCCGATTTTCTTAAACGGAATGGCGATTTCCTCTGCCGCCTGTGGAATCACATCAAACCCCATTAACATAAACGGCGTCATGACTGCAACAGAAAGGATACCAGGAACACCATCCTGAAACATTGGTTCCATCTTTGTCGTATCACCGCTTTTTACTGCTCCAAGCATCAAAACGATACCAATCAGAATAATAACCCCTGTAAAAACCGTCTGCATAAATGCCGCCGGTTTGATTCCAAGATAGTTCACCACCGTCAGAATCAAAGAACCAATCACGCCGGCCGCAACCCAGGTTGCATATACATCCGCACCCTCGACAGAATACATATAGCCTTTCTTAAATCCCGGTATAATATAATCAATAACCGTAGGAAGTGCACAAGACTCAAATGCAACAACACCCACATAACTTAAAATAATAGCCCATGTACACACATAAGACAAATTCGGTCCCAAAGCCCTGAGGCTAAAAATCTGCTCTCCTCCACATTGAGGAAGTGCGGACGTCAGTTCCGCATATGCAAGCCCAACAAAAAGGATTAGAATTCCACCCATAATAAATGAAATAATCGCACCAAGAGTCCCCGCCTTTTGAATCCATGAACCTGCCAGGACAACCCAGCCCCATCCGATCATCGCACCAAATGCAATCGAGAAAACATCTTTTTTACCAAGTACTCTATCAAACTTACTTTTCTGATTTTGCATATATTTCACCTCGTTTTCAGAAAACTTTTCTTTAATTTATGTATTTATATTACACTTTTCCTATCAATTTGTCAATAGTAACAACTTGTATTTTATTTTAAGTTGTTAGTTTTTTCAAAAAACAAACTTTGGGGACGTGTTCTTTTGCATCGGAACACGTCCCCAATTTACAGTTTATATAAATATTCATTGTTTTTTATTTTTTCTTTTTGTTTTTCTTTTTCTTTTGTTTTTTTCGAACGCTGTATCCGAATGTTCCGATGGATTTGCCAAGGCCCAAGTATTCTCCGTGAGAATATGCCAAAAGTCCTGTCTTGTTCAGTTCGAATTTCCCGTTTTCGTTCATATATGTTTTACTTACCTGAACGGCAGTTACTTTTGCAAGGAACATATCGTGGCTGCCTAGACGCTTGATTTCCGTTACCTGACATTCGATATTGACCGGACACTCTGCGATGGCCGGTGCATATTGAAGGGAAACCGCTTTTTTTCTTGTCAATCCTGTTTCCTTCCATTTGTCTATCTCTTTTCCGGAGCGTACACCACAGAAATCCGTGGCTTTCGCCAATGTTTCTGTTGTCAGATTTACTACAAACTCTCCGCTTTCTTCAATCATATGGTGAGAGAATCGATTTGGACGCACGGAAATGTACAACATGGCCGGATCGGAACAGATGGTTCCGGTCCAGGCTACTGTGATAATGTTATCGTTACCTTCTCTATCCGCACAACTTACCATGACTGCCGGAAGAGGATACAGCATATTCCCCGGTCTGAAGATTTCTTTTTCTATTTCTGTCATCTTTTTTCTCCTGTTATTGCTGAAGCTCGCTTACTAATATCGGGATCAGCTGTTTCTTTCTTGATACGACTCCGTTCAGGATAACTGTTTCCGTATCCTCCGGAAGTTCAAATGCTTCAATAACTTTTTCTTTTGCATTGCTGCCGCAGCACAAAAGCTCTGTGGACTGTTCGATGATATTGGTCAGCATAAAATATATCATATCCAAGTTACTTTCTTTTAAAACTTCCATCAGATGTGCCGTCAGTCTTTCTTTAATCTCCTGAAGTTCTTCTCCGCTCATGGAATTGATCTGTCCTACACCAAAGGATAATTCATTTACGTTGAATTCTTTAAAATCCTGGAAACAGATTTCTGACACCGTTTTATTAGCCAAATTGCTGCCTGCCTTAAACATTTCCTTTGCAAATTCATCCAGATCGAGTTCCGCAATCTGTGACAGCTGTTTTGCTGCCGCTTCATCGATTGGTGTACACGTCGGTGAGCGGAACAATAAAGTATCGGAAACAATAGCCGCGCATAAAAGGCCTGCAATCTTCTGATCCGGTACGACCCGGTTTTCCTGATACATCTGGTAAACAATCGTCGCCGTACAGCCAAGCGGCTGGTTACGGAAATAAACCGGTCCTATGGTTTCCAGATTTCCGATCCTGTGGTGATCGATGATCTCCAGGATTTCCGCTTCCTCAATCCCGTCTACTGCCTGTGTGGTTTCATTATGATCCACCAGTATTACCTGTTTTCTTCTTGGCTTTAACAGACGCCGTCTGGAAATAAATCCCATGAATTTTCCTTTTTTATCTAATACCGGAAAGTCACGGTAACGTTTCTTTGTCATGACTTCTTTAATCTCTTCCAGGTAATCATTCATATTGAAAGTGGTCAGATGATCCTTTGTCATATAATACTTCACCGGAATACTCTGATTGATAAGCCTTGCCGTAGTAAACGTATCATAATGTGTACTGATGATGACCACTTCTCTTTCTTCTGCAAGCTTACGTATCGTCTTTGATACCTCCGCTCCCTGGCAGATTACAAGACAGCTTGCATTCATCTCAATCGCACACAACTGAGATTCGTAGCGGTTCCCTACGATCACGAGATCGTCATCCTCAATAAAATTCTCCATCATATCCGGACTTGATGCAGCAATCACAACTTTCCCTTTTGTAAAATAAGCATGGTCATTCCCCGTAACAACCGTTCCGTCCAATGTATGAACGATACTTTTATACTGCGTCTTCGCAACAGACAAAAGATAGCTGTCATGCTGTTCCATATAAGAATTGGCAATATCCCCGATGGTAATGATTCCTTCCAGCTTGTGATCTCTAAGCACCGGAAGTGTTTTGATATTATTCTCTCTCATCGTATTCCATGCATCCCGGACAGAAGCCTGACTGGAAACTCCCTCGATTTTTCGGATATCTACGTCTTTTAACTGCTGAAACACGTTCTGAAGCAATGCCGGTTCCTCTACTTCAAATCGATCCAGTACATAACGTGTTTCTTCTGAAACCTGTCCTGCTCTTTTTGGGACATAGTTCTTACCGGTTAGTTTCTTTTTTAAGGCGGCATAGGCAATCGCAGAACAGATCGAATCTGTGTCCGGATTCTTATGCCCTACAACATATATCTTTCTCTCTTTTTCATATTCTGCCATATTTACTATATCCTTCCCAAACAACTATACTTTAGACCAAAGTCTACTTATTAAAAGAATATCATCTTTTCCGGAATACGCCAACTGTTTTTTCTTTTTTCAGAAATATTCTTTTCCTTTCTTTCTCTTATAGGAAAACTGTGGTATACTAAATTCAGACAATTTTCAGATAAAGAGGTGTACCAAAATGAACGAAGAATTAAATAATCAAACTCCGGCAGAAGAATCTATGAAAGACTATGAAGATCAGTTCGATATTGCCAGTCCTTGGAATATCGTACAGAGATATATGGACGAAAAGACGGTTCTGGATCTGAAGGTAGAAGGAATCGTCAACGGCGGTGTCATTGTAAAAATCGAAGGACTGCGCGGTTTTGTTCCGGCTTCCAGACTTTCTCTTTCTTATATCAACGATTTGGAAGATTATCTGCTGAAAGATATCAAAGTGCGTGTAATCGAAGTAAATCAGGCCGAAAACCGTCTAATCCTTTCTGCCAGAGAAATCTTAAAAGAAGAAGAAGAAAAAGAACGGGAAGCAAAAATCGCCCGCATCAAAGTAGGCGATGTGCTGGAAGGAATAGTAGAAAGTATCCAGTCTTACGGTGCGTTTGTCCGCCTGGAAGACGGTATCTCCGGTCTTGTACATGTATCACAGATTTGCGAAAAACGAATCAAATCTCCTGCTGATGTTTTAAAAGTCGGCGAAACCGTAAAAGTAAAAGTCATCGGTATCAAAGACGGCAAGCTCAGCCTCAGTATCAAAGCTCTGATTGAAGAAGAGAAAGAAAAAGAGGCAGAACCGGAAGTAGACATTGAACTTCCAAAAGCAGAAGAAATCGGCACCAGTCTCGGAGATTTATTCAAACATATCAACCTATAAAAAGAAGAGCCTGTTCTCCTCTCCTGTAAATAGGAGAAGAGAACGGCTCTTTTTTACTTTTTCATTCTAACTCTTTATTCTTACAGACTTTCCAAATCTTTGATCCATAAGGTTACACAGGCATCGCTTGGCATACGCCAATCTCCTCTTGGGGACAATGCCACGGTTCCGATCTTTGGCCCGTCCGGAAGACACGAACGCTTAAACTGCTGGGAGAAGAATCTCCAGTAAAATTTCTTCAGCCATTTTAAAATAGTTACATCATCATATGTTCCTGCAAATGCTCTTTTTGCAATGCGATAAATCTTGGATGGTTCATATCCGAAGCGTAATACATAATACAGATAAAAGTCGTGAAGTTCATACGGTCCCACCAGGTCTTCCGTCTTCTGGGCAATCCGGCCGTCCTGAGGCGGAAGAAGTTCCGGACTGACCGGCGTATCCAACACATCTTCCAAAACTTCCCGCAATTCCTTATCCTCACAAGTATCTGCATAATATTTTACCAGATGGCGTACCAATGTTTTCGGTACCGAAGCATTGACTCCGTACATAGACATATGATCTCCGTTATAGGTAGCCCATCCAAGGGCAAGCTCAGACATATCTCCCGTCCCGATGACCATGCCACCGTCTTTATTTGCAATATCCATCAACACCTGGGTACGCTCTCTTGCCTGTCCGTTTTCATAAGTCACGCTGTGATCATCCATATCATGTCCGATATCACGGAAATGGATGGTTACTGCTTCTTTGATCGGTACTTCCAGAAGCGTTGCTCCCAGTTTTTTTGTCATCAGGCAAGCATTCTGATATGTCCGGTCCGTCGTTCCAAAGCAAGGCATGGTGACAGACTTAATACGACTTCTTGAAAGTCCGAGCATATCAAAGGCTTTGGCTGTCACAAGAAGAGCAAGGGTAGAATCCAGTCCTCCTGAGATTCCTACTACGGCAGAGGATGCATGGGTATGCATCAGTCGTTTCTTTAATCCCATTGCCTGCATGGTCAGAATCTCTTCACAGCGGTTGTTTCGTTCCTTTTCATTCGTCGGAACAAACGGCATCGGTGCAAAGGTTCTTGTAAGACATGTTTCCTCCGGTTTAACGGAAAACTTCACTGTCATCAATGTTTTTTCCTCCGCCACATGGAAAGTTGTGTTTTTTCTCCGTTCGGAAAGCAATCTCCGGATATCGATCTCACTGTAAATGATATCATTTTTGAACCGACCGGAAGCACTTAATATCACTCCGTTTTCCGCAATGATATTGTGTCCTCCAAATACTAGGTCCGTTGTGGATTCTCCTTCCCCCGCATTGGCATATACATATCCGGCGATCAGTCGTGCAGACTGCCCGGCGATCAATTCTTTCCGATACCTGTCTTTTCCGATGGTTTCATCGCTTGCGGAACAGTTTACGAGAATCAAAGCGCCTTCCGTTGCTTCCTGTATACTCGGCGGAAGCGGTGACCAGACATCCTCACAAATCTCCGCAGCAATCACAAGGTCCGGCATTTCTTTTGACTGAAACAGAATCTGCGGGCCAAAGGGAATCTGTTCTCCTGCAAACTCAATCAATCTTACTTTATCCGGTCCGGGACAAAACTGCCTCATCTCATAAAATTCACCATAATTCGGTAAATACGTCTTCGTGGTAAATCCGAGGATACGCCCTTTATTAATGGCTGCCGCCGTATTATAAAGCTTACCGTCCACTGCCAGAGGACAGCCTACAAAAAAGATAGCTTCCATGTCTTTTGACACCTCTGCGATCCTCTGTAATCCAAGAGCTGACTCCTTCAAAAGGATATCCTGGGCAAACAAATCTCCGCATGTGTATCCCGTAATGCAAAGCTCCGGAAATACGATCACTTTTGCTCCCTCTCCGGCTGCTTCCTTCATCTTCTTTATGATCTCTTCTGTATTGTACTCTACATCAGCAACCCGAAGATCCGGTGTCACTGCTGCCACTTTGATAAATCCCTGTTTCATGCTGTGCCTCTTTCCTGTCTATTTTCTCTTTGCATGTTTTAAGATTTCTTTTAATTCCTCTACGCTGAATGTATAAGCTGTGTTGCAGAAGTGACATTTGACTTCCACATCTTTTCCTTCATCAATCATTTCCTGGATTTCTTTTTTTCCGATGCTGATGATGGCCTTTTCCACTTTTTTCTTGGAACAGTCACAGTAAAATCTTGTATCCATGGTATCTGTAATCTCTACGTCCATCCCTTTTAACACTTCATCAAGAAGCATCTCCGGTGTATATCCCTTCTCTAAAAGGGTGGTGACGGAATGGATGTTTTTGACATTTTCCTCCAACTGTTCCAGTACCTTTTCTTCGATAAAAGGCATAACCTGTACGATAAATCCTCCTGCACATTCTACGGTATTTTCTTTGTTCATCAAAACACCAAGACCTACGGAAGACGGCACCTGCTCGGAAGTTGCAAAATAATAAGTCAGGTCATCTCCGATCTCACCGGTCTGCAAAATCGTCTGTCCTACATATGGCTCTTTTAACCCCATATCTTTAATGATGTTTAACACACCAAGATCTAATGCTCCTCCCACATCCAGTTTTCCGTTTTTCGGCGGCAGCATGACATCCGGATTTCCCACATATCCTTTTACATTTGCCTTGCTGTCTGCCGTCACGGTCAGTCCCTGGATCGGTCCCTGGCATTTGATCTGGATCGTCAATACGTCCGTATCGTTTTTCATCATACTTCCCATCATGGCTCCTGCCGTCAAAAGACGTCCCAGGGCTGCCGTTGCCACCGGGCTTGTATTATGATGTTTTCTGGCAGTTTCTACCATTTCTTTGGATGAAACGGCAAAAGCACGAATCTGCCCTCCTGCTGCTGTTGCTCTAACAAGATAATCTTTCATTGTATTTCCTCTTTCTGTCTTTATTTTCCCTGCTCTCTTGCAATCACATAAATACGCTCGCTTTGTTCATCCGGCATATTCTTTGTAAAAGCATCATAAGCAGTCACAAACTCAAGTCCTGCTTCTTTTAAAAACTCTTTCATTTCCTTTAGCGTATATGCTCTCTGGTAATGGGTTTCCTCAAACTTACGGTACAGTTTCCCCTCCTGTACAAACAATGTCAGATCGTATTCGTTGATCTTTTCTTCTTCGTCATAATAATTGTCCCAGATGAAACTGCACTCTTCCCTGCTCTCTGCAATGGTGGTATCCCCAAGGATTTCCCGGTATTTATATTCCGTGTTGAAATCAAAAAGAAATAGCCCCTTCGGATCCAGATAATTGTTCACCAGACGGAAAACTTCTTTTAATTCTTCCGGTTCTGTGATGTAGTTTAACGAATCACATGCACTAACAATGGCTCTTACGGTCCCATACAGTTCAAATTCACGCATATCCTGAAGGAGATAAAGAATATCATGTCCGGACTGCTGCTTCTTCTCCATGGCAATCTCCAGCATGTCCTCGGAATTATCCACTCCGATCATATCGTAACCGTATCCCGCCAGAAGCTCTGTCATGGTACCGGTACCACATCCAAGATCCAGAACCAGCCCGTCTGTAATATCGTATTCCATTAAACTCTCTCTGATATAGGCTGTCCATTCCTCATAAGGAATATTATCCATAAAGGTGTCATACACCTCCGCAAATCCTGTATACGCCTCCATCTGCTTTCTCTCCTCGTTATTTTACTTGATTCTTTTGTATTTTGTAAAGACATATTCCAGGTCAAAATATGTCTGTTCATCGCTTTCTCCTTCCAGCACCCATTCCTTATCTTCATCCAGATTCGGGAAGAAAGTGTCCGCTTCATAAGCGTGGTCAATACGAGTCACATAAGCATCCGTACAATACGGAAGCATCTGGCGGTAAATGCTTTCCCCTCCGATGACATAAATCTCTTCGTCCGGGTATTTTTTCAGTTCCTCTAAAAGATTTTCCACATCATGGAATACAAGGGCATCCTTCACCTGATAATTTGGGTCCTTTGTCAATACAATATTGGTCCTTTTCTTTAACGGCTGTCCTCCCGGAAAACTCTCCAGCGTCTTTCTTCCCATGACAACTACTTTTCCTACCGTCGTTTCCCGGAAAAACTTCATATCTGCCGGAATGCTTACAAGCAGTTTGTTTTTGTTTCCGATGGCCCAGTTTTTATCTACCGCAACGATCAAATTCATCTGTATCTCCTCCTTATATCGCGATTGGGATATTCTTGATCTGCTCTCCTGTCACATAATCATCCAGACGCACATCATCCGGCGTAAAATCATAGAAATCTTTGATCTCCGGATTCAGCCAGAATTTCGGTGCCGGATGCTGTTCTCTTTTAATCAGCTCTTCCACAAGAGGGATATGCCTGTCATAAATATGAGCGTCTGCGATCACATGGACAAACTCTCCTACCTGCATATCACAAACCTGCGCCAGCATATGCATCAAAACAGCATACTGGCAGACATTCCAGTTATTCGCTGCAAGGACATCCTGGGAACGCTGGTTTAGAATTCCGTTTAGCACAAGCTTTTCACTGTCCGGATGCTTTGTCACATTAAATGTCATGCTGTATGCACAAGGATACAGATTCATCTCGTGCAGATCCTGATGGACATAAATATTTGTCAAAATCCTTCTGCTGTACGGGTTATGCTTCAGATCATAAATCACTCTGTCTACCTGATCCATCATCCCTTCTTTGTACTGATGCTTGACGCTCATCTGATAACCATATGCCTTTCCGATGGAGCCATCCGCATCTGCCCAGCTGTCCCAGATATGAGGCTTCAAATCGTGGATATTGTTGGACTTTCTCTGCCAAATCCACAAAAGCTCATCGGTACAGCTTTTGATTCCTGTCTTTCGAAGGGTCAGTGCCGGAAACTCCTTTGATAAATCATAGCGGTTTACAACTGCAAACTGCTTGATGGTATAAGCAGGTGTACCGTCTTCCCATTTCGGGCGCACCTTCTCTCCTTCTGTACTCGTGCCGTTGTCAATAATATCACGGCACATCTTTACAAACACTTGATCTGCGTAACTCATCTTGTCACTCCTTTTCTATTTCTGTCTTTTGGATTTTATCATTGCAAAAACATGAGCCTTGGAAAGGGTTTTTACTACAAGGTAAAATAAAATCGTTTCCAACGGCACCATCAGAATCTGTTTTAAAATCCGTACCGGAAGCATGGCGAAAAAAGAATTTCCGTACATGAGCATCAACCAGGCCGTATTTAAAAAGCTGTTGATAAACAATGCTACGATTACCTTGGCTGCGATGATCCTCTTCACAGATAACGGTTTCTTATAAAGGATTATCCCATAGATCATGCCCCCTAAAATGGCACTGATGGTAAATCCGGGAAAGAACGCGCCTACCGGCTTTGCAAGATATTTTAAAATGTCTGCCGTTCCGGCAACGATTCCTCCAACAGCCGGGCCAAACAGCATGGCAGCCAGCTCATTTGGAAGGAAAGAAAATCCAACCTTCAAAAATTCTGTCAGTTGCACGGTTCCGAATATCATAAGAACAACAGCCGATGCAAGAAGCATGGCCACTACCACAAGGGTACGGCTGTCCTTTAACTCTTCCAGCGATTCCCGGAACATGGTTTTTAAATGTTTCATTTTTCTCATAAAAATATACCTCCTTTGCAGTAGACTCCTTTTGCCACGCACAGCAGGTATACCTTATCTGTCTATGTGCAACAGCGGGATGCGGAATATGCACCGCAAGAAATCTCTTTTCGTCCATCGGCAACTCCCCGTCCGTACGGCACTTAACGCACATATTCCTACTCTGCTTTTTTATTTTCCTCTGCATTATAACACGAACTTGCAGGAAGGTAAAGCGATTCGGTTCCTGCATGTTGGAAAAGGGAGGATTTTTTGAAGAAACACTTCATTATGTAGAAGTGGCTTGAATTTATCAAATCTAACCGTATCAATGGTGGAATTCAGCATTCTTATGATGTTCTAATTGGTCCTGTTGCAGAAGCCGTTGAAAGACTCCGATACAGCAAAGTAAATAATCAAGTGTCTTTTCATACTGCGTTCGCTCTTGAACACCTCATTTTTAAATCCAGAAAGGAGATACTGTAATGGATGGGATTTATTTTTTAACGGAAAAGATATTACCATGAATGTCTGTATCCAAATCCGTGATGTTGAAGAAATCGCAAACACGGATGAATGATTTTTTTAGAACAAAATCCTTAATATTCCATCGCTTCTTCTCTTGTCATCCAGAAGTGGATGCCATGGGTGGAATCTTTCCACCTGTCTTCGTCAAAGGAATCAGCATATACCCACTGTCCTTTCCGATAGACAAAGTTCTCATCCACCAGTGACCATGCTTCGTCAAATTCTTTTGTTTCATCAAAGTTTTTGATAGTCAGGACTTTTGCTTTGTCACAGCGGCAGGTCGGTGCGGTTGCCGAACTTCTCCTGGCATCAGCAGGGATCAAAAGCTGAACGATTCGGTCATAGACACACTTCTTGTAGGCAAGAAAAGCCCCTTGTTCCGGACAGTGCATCTTCCATCCAAGGGTAGCATCATCTGTCCTGACCCCTGTAAGAATGGCCTCAGAAAGAATGGCCATGCGGACATCTGCTCCTCGCAGATCGGCTCCAGTAAGATCGCAGCCGCGAAAGTCGGCAGCATACAAGGACGCCTTTCTAAAATCTGCGCTGCGAAACGAGCAGCCACGAAATCTGGCATGTTCAAGATCACATTCCGTAAAATCCGCTCCACCAAAATTTGTTCCTTCTCCTTCTGCCCAACTTAAATCTGCTCCATGCAAGCTGGTTTTCTCCATCTTAGCATCTTTCCACTTCATTTTTCCACCCGTCCTATCTTTTTTTTATTTTTTTCAAAAAAGTGTTGACTTTTATCTACTCTTATAGTATCATACATTTTGTTCCGAGTGAACAAAAACTTTTAAATGCGACAGTGGCTCAGTTGGTAGAGTACGACCTTGCCAAGGTCGGGGTCGCGGGTTCGAACCCCGTCTGTCGCTCTCTTTTTCCTAAATTTGATATATGTATGCGACAGTGGCTCAGCTGGTAGAGTACAACCTTGCCAAGGTTGGGGTCGCGGGTTCGAACCCCGTCTGTCGCTCTTCTAACACAGTCCGATTGGACTGTGTTTTTTATTTTCTGATTTTATGGATCTCCTGCTCTTTTCCGATTTCAAAAAAGCTTAACCGTTCTTCTTGTATCTTTATTTCCTTTAAGGAAATTGCCTGTATCCTGCTGTTTTCGTATGTCTTGTAATAATAAACCCCATTTTTCGCATCGATACAGCAAGCATATCTAGTGAAATCCATTCTTCCTTCTTTTGTAATCACACTTCCTTTAATCATGCTCACTCCGTCCAGTACATGAAAAAACTGAGTAACGTCATCCTTTTCTCCCCAAGGGGAATTCCATTTTAAAAAAGCCGCCCGGACAAACCGTGATACGGAAGAATCATCTCCCGGAAGTCCGATGGCTCCCATACCCTGACTGAAGGGCTTTAGATTCAGTTTGTCCGAAAACCGATTTTCCGGATACTTCGATGTCAGGTTCATGTGATGGATCAAATGCTCCTTGTGATATGGGAAAGGCGGATTGTTTGTCATGACACCGATAGGATTATCATAAAAATGCATCTTTCCTTCTTTTGGTTCTACAACAAGGCTTTGTTTTTTATCTGATATCATCCAGTGAAGTGGCGCTGACGGCATCTGCAGACGAAAGGTTTCGTCTGTCACCCATGTTTTTTCCAGTTTTTCTCTGGCCTCCTCCACCGTCTTACAACATCCCAAAATCCACGGAATCAAATCAAAAGAGGGAATCTTTTGAGGCTCTTTTCCATTCTTTCCATAACAGGTTCTTCCGGGAAAATTTAAGCCCGCCATACAAAGCCCTTTTTCATTGACTGCGTCTGCATACAGAGGATACGACCGCTCCCCTGCCCCCATACCGATTATGGCATAATGGTGTTTGTGAAACTTCCCATCTGCAAAGCGCAGAGGGAAATTCCGCGGAGTTACGATAACCTGTTCCCCAAATGGAGTATCCAAATCCAAAGTTCTCCCAAAATAAAATTCCTTTTCCTGACAGCTGATACAAGTACACATCTTTTCTTTCTCCTTTTCTATGTTCTTAAAATCATCTTGCCAACAGAATAGGGATTTTATACATTTCTTTGAGTCAACTAATCCAAAACCATCTTCCAAAAGATCGTCTATTCTATGAGGAAAGTCAATAAACTTAGCAATAACGGATTTTCTTTTTACAAGGGACTTGTATTTTTTTCCCTGGCTGTAATGTAACCGAAACCTGCCTCTCTGCATATTCTCCATCCTCAAAAGAACATAGGTGCTGATAAGATTCAATCATCGGATAATTAATATACAGTTTCCCCATATCAGCAGTCATGCTTACCTTCCACGATCAATTTCCTGTACCAATAACATTCATCTTTCTTACATAATTCGATAATTTAATCAATATGGAATCATTTTTCAGTGCAATGTTGCTAATAAGCCATCTTAAAATCAGCATTTTGCTAATCAACCCATCATAAAGACAATCTGTACTAAACTGATATCCTGCTGTATTACTAAAATCTAAACATATCTCATCTTTAAAATTTTTATAATTTTTAATCTTAGCCATATTAGCAAGAATCTTCCGTAAAAAAATTCCGGTGTATTCTTCCTATTCTCCCAATTCTTATATTACACAAAAGGAAACATACCTTTTCGAATATGTTTCCTCTTATTATCTATTCCCATATGCATCAATGGTTAATCTATTTTGTTACAATTCACTTTGTGCCTGATTGATTTCTTCCTCTGTCACTTTGGCAACTTTCTGAATCTCTTCCGCAGACATTCCGCTCTTTAAAAGATTTTTGATGATCGCTAATTTTCCCCGCTCCATCCCTTGCTCTATTCCAAGCTCAATTCCTTCCTCGCGGCCTTCCTGTTTTAATTTCTCTAACGCAGTACACATACTGTCAACCTCCTTACTGTTTCCCATTTCCATGATCTCTCTGGATCCTGTCATTTTTCCTATTACCAAAAGCATTTCCGGACTCAGTTTCTCGTGTTCATACTTTTGTCGAATATCATCGATGTTCCCGGCAAAAGTTTTTCTGGTAATGTCGAAAACAACTTCTACATCGTTGTTGTTAAAAAGGTATCTTCCGGAGTCCCGTACTTCCAGCAGGTTCATTTTGTAATCCGAAAAAACGGCATCAATCTCCGGCGGCATCTCAACTACCATATCTTTCAGGCAATGCGGACCGTCCCAGGCGTTTTCTCCGTAATACACCGTCAGGCTAATCATCGGGTGCAACCGGTCTCCTTTTTTCATTTTGCTTAAAAATTCTGCTTTTGTTTTCAGATTCCCGTCCTTTTTGCGGCTGCGGGTAATCTCCCTGTATTCTTTCAAGTATCCCAGAGAATCGTAGATCATGGTCCGAAGCGGCATGGCGTAATGGATTTCTTCCTGGTTTTCCACTCCCAGAATAATAAATTCTACACCATATGCCGTCTTCTTCACGATATCTCTGGTTCTTGTCAGGGTTTCCTTATAATCTTTCATTTCAATCGTGCCGGAAACATCCGTGTCCATCTCCGACAGGTTTTCCGGCCGTATCACTTCTTTTCCCTTAAAAATGACCGTGTTGAATAAATCTGCGAACCGGTCGTTTTGCCGCCAAAACTCTTTGAATACTACATCTGCTTTTGTGTTTTCTATCATAATGTTGCTCTGATCAGCTTTCCCTGGCTTTATTATAACAAAAATCTTTTAAACTGCAACCGGTTTTACCTTCCATTATGAAGCAAAGATAAAAGAAAAGAGATCATCGCCCCTTTTGGGACAACAATCTCTTTTTTCATATTCTATCTTTTTCTTCTGATGTAAAGAAGTAATCCACCTGCTCCGAGGAGAACTACAACACCGCCTGCAACTGCATATTTCCATGTGTCGCTTTTTTTACTGTCTGCATCTTTGGAAAGCGGTACATCGTTTTCCTGAATGTCTTCTTCGTTGTTCTCATTGTTTTCCGGCTGGTTTGACAGTGGAGTGTCGTTTTCATTGATGACTTCTCCCGCTTCCGGAGTTTCCGGTGTAGCTGCTCCACCTCCGGCTGTTCCTGCTGCGCCACCGACTGCTCCGGCTCCTGCACCGCCTCCGGCTGTTGTTCCGGCTGCTGCTCCGCCTCCGGTTGTTCCCGCTGCGGCTGCTGCTCCACCTCCGGCTGCTCCATTAACTACAGTTGTTGTTCCAGGTACTTCTTCGACTCTTGTAATAGTGTCACCAGGAACCACGATCTGTTCTACATTCGGATCCAGTGTACTTGTATACTCAAATGTGATTTCGTTTTTCGCCGGGTTTTTTGTCAGTTTCAAAGAAAGACTGTCTGTATCACAGGCATATCCGGAAATAACCTTGCTGTAATATGTATAAGTATCTCCTTCATTTCCCTGTGAAATCATCGGCTGTAAAATATCTTCTCCGCTCTGTGCATCCACATAACGTACTCTGTATTCTACCGCATTGCTTAATGCTTTATATTTGACAACAAAACTTTCGTTTCCTGTTACAGTTGTATCTTCCGGATACCAGTCGGTACTCATTGTGTAACGACCTTCTTTTCCTTCCTTATATACGAGATCGTCTTCTCTTGGAAGTAAAGAACTGATATTGGTGCCAGCTGTCACTTTCAGCTTCACGCTTCCGGTTCCACTTGTTACAGTTGCACCTAACTTCTGCATATCAGCTATATAGTCATCACTAAACTTTGCTACACTTCCCGGCCGGAATGTAACCATATAAGAGGTTGTTCCTGCTGCCTGTACCGGAGCTGCGGCCATGAACAGACTAAGGCATCCGGCAAATACAATCCCTGCTATTTTATTCAATTTCATATTTGTCTTCCTGCCTTTCTACCGTTCTTCCGTCCGGTGTTTTCTTTTTGCAATGATCAGAATGATTGCTGCGGCACATACTGCCATAACGATCACGATTGGGAAGATCACTGCAGGATCTCCTGTTTTTACTCTGTCAACAAGTGATCCGTTTTCTCTTACGATCACTTTGTCTTCGCCACGTACCTGTTTGGTCACAATGTTATCTTTTCCTTTTACGGTTTCTGTGATCGTTCCCGGATCATTTGTATCATAGCTTGCATGGAATGCAAACTGGAATGTTCCGTCTACTGACTGATATGTATTACCTGCCGTGATACCATCCAGTGTTACGGATAAAGAAATCACCGCCTCTTCATTCTGCTGAAGGGTTGCTACTTTGATTCCGTTTTCTCCGTATTCGGCAAGTACATCGTTGATATCGCCAAGACCGTTGGAATCTTCTCCACCGATCCATGCATCTTCGTTATCAGCTCCTCCGTAGATAATCTGCGGTTCTCCGTTATTTACACTGTCCTGTGTAACGGATAAGGAAAACTGATATGCTGCATCTGCTGCTCCTGCTTCTTCTAATGCTTTGATGACATCGACTTCCATGTAGAAGTCTACCGGTTTTTCGTATG
This sequence comes from uncultured Drancourtella sp., assembly GCA_937880845.1. Lineage (GTDB taxonomy): Bacteria > Bacillota > Clostridia > Lachnospirales > Lachnospiraceae > Sellimonas. The sequence continues at coordinate 55,203 of CALFLL010000012.1, read as the reverse complement.
TATTTTTGAGGATGATCTGCTGTGTTCTCTCATCACCCGGCAACATTCCCTCAAAAGCACTTCCGAAATTTCCGTCAGCATCATAATTGTACTTTATCTCGCTGCTTCCATCAAAAACAGCCGTCGGCACTTTTTCATCTGCTGCACAGATTCCCATGGACATTCCAAGCGTAAGAATGACCATCATGCCAAAACCAATTATTTTCTTTTTCATGATAACCTCCTGCTTTCTGTCCATTATTCTTCTATGCTTGTAATGTTTCCATTTTCATCGAAACTAGCTAAGACACCCCATTCTGTAAGGATGGCATCTTCTCTTGCCGTTTCTGACTGGGAGGCCTGCACTGCATCTACCTCCACGTCAATCTTGATACTTTTATCTGCATACTCGTTTTTAAGATCTTCTGCAATCTTAATCCGATCCAATACGGCATCTGTCTGGCTGTTTACATCAACAGGCTTTGTATAGTACAGATACATATTTTCGTCATTTCCATCTGTATTTTCCATAATGTACCAGTTCTCACCCGGATCGAATTCGATCGCTCCACTGTCTTTTTCGGAATCTTTTACAAAGGAATTCTCATCTCCTGCACCCCAGCTCTTGCTGATCGTAACTCTCGTATACAGAGGTGTGTCACCTGTATTGGATACAACAAGTTTGTTTTCTAATTCCTTATCTTCTCCCGGCATGGCATTCGGCAAAAGTACGGTGCCGCTCGGCAGATTTCCATTTTTCGCATCTTTCAGGCTGATTCCCAGCGTCTTTGTGTTGATCTGCTGCCGCACATCATTTCCATCTGCCTGGAAATATGCCAGGGAACCTCCGATCAATGCTGTTGCAGTGAGAGCTGCTGCCACGCCCATAAGTACTATTCTCTTTTTCACTTCACACTCTCCTTTGACTTCATTTTATCTGCCAACACCCATAAAATCATGGCTGTTACAAATATAGCCGCACATACCGCCATTCCAACTGTTGTGTGTAAATAAGCGGAAATGCTTCCTAACAGAGGCAGTTTGAAAACTACCTTTCCAATCAATCTGTCAAATGATACCGGATCTGCATCGACTGAGCGGTTTGCATCTCCTTTGGTAATAAATTGTTGTTTTTCGTTATCTACCTTCACAACACGGTGAGTCGTTACCAGATCGGTATTGGTACCCATTTTGTATGTGATGGCATCTCCTTTTTGAATTTCCGAGGCGTCTGCTTTCTTTATATAAACCACGCACCCCGGAGGGTATTCCGGCCTCATACTTTCGGTAAGAATACCATATATCTCGCAACCGAACAATTTCGGTACTGTTAGTGGCAGGACAATGAGGATGACCGCTGACATCAAAACAACTCCTGCTATATTCAAGATTTTTGAAATCAACGGTATCCCCCTTTCCTGTCCAGGTCTTCTATAATGTTACTGATTCTTAGTTGTATTTTTCGATTTCAGCTTCCGGCCATCCCATAATATTACCATTCTCTGTCCATTCTGGAGTTATATTTTCTGCCTGAATTGCTTCTGCCTGAAGTTTGATTCTAAATGTATCATCTGTTGTATTATTTTTCCATGTTTCCGGAATAGTTACTGTACGGAAGAATTCTGCTTCTTCCCCTGCTGATAATGACTTATTATAGTAGTAATATTCACCATCATATGCCCAACCTGTTCCTTCTGTGATCTGATTGCTCAATCTGCTTTCCAATTCATTGATATCAGCTTCTGTAATATCAGAATCTGCGTCTGTTTCAATGTCCATCTTCATTCTGACATAAGCGTCCTGAGAATCCGGTTCTACTACGATTTTCGGAATTTTAGAAAGGGTATCGCCCGGCATGATATTATCAAATACCATTCCTTCTCCTCCGATGATTTCATCCGCGCCCTTACCTTCACTTTCATCGTATCCTTCATTCAGGGAAATATCCACATGACCCATTGTTACTACGTTTGTAGCTTCATCGCTGTCTGTGAAATATGCTAATGTTGCTCCGATTCCGATTACTCCTACTAATGCTGCTGAACATACAAGTGTGGCTTTTTTTCTGTTTTTCATATCTTCTATCTCCTTTTTTCTAAATAATACATCTTATATTATTTTACTATTTATTGATCTGCGGTATTTGCTTCCGCCTCAACCGGGTTTCCGTTTGCGTCCACCCATGCAACAATCTTTCCGTCCTCTGTCTGCGGTGTAAAATGATCGCTCTGAATTGCTTCTGCCTGAAGTTTAATGGAAAATTTCTGGTTTTCTGTATTATTTCCCCATTCTTTTCCCGGAAGAGTTACTGTTTCAAAAAAGACTGCTGAATCTTCCTTCGATGTCAATATCTGGTTGTAATAATAATAACCATCTGTTCCCTGTTTCCATTTTCCGTCAGCTTCTATCTCCTTATGTAACCCTTGTTCCAAAGCTTCCATGTCACTCTCGGTAAAGGAAGAGCCCTCACTGTCGAGTTTCATTTTTATACGGATATAAGCACTTCCTGAACCTTGTTCCAGATGAACCGTTGGATTCTTTTCTACCGTTTCACCCGGATATACATCTGTAAAAGTCAATCCTTCACTTGTAACCGGTTTACTTGTATCAAGAATCCAATGTCCATCTTCGTCTTGTTTCACTTGATTTTCCGTCAGGCTGATGTCAATTTTTCCCATTTTTACGGTATTGGTTGCTTCATCCTGATCGGATAAGTAAGCAAGTGTTGATTTCTACGATTCGGTGTGTAACCACCGTGTCCTCGCTTAACCGATATGTAATAACATCACCAACTTTTAAGTTTTCCGGATTTTCCTCTTTTACATATATCAGAGAACCTACCGGATATTTTGGTTCCATACTCCCTGTCAGGACTGCCATTTCTTCATATCCCATCAGTTTTGGAATAATCAGGATTCCTGCCAGTACTGCGAGTACCAGCAGAATCACTCCTGATAAAAATCCACATATCTTTTTCAGCATCTGACTGTTCTCCCCTATTTAGTCGTTTCAGTTTTGTCTGCATTTTCAAATGCTTTTTTTACAGTATCTATATCTTTTGCCTCATCATCTGATGGTGCCACACAGGATTCCTCATAGACAAGTACATCAAACGTGTCGGTATTTTCAACAGTTGTTTGATTTGCTGTCCAAACAATCTCGTCTGTCAGATTATTAGGCTCTTTAGGTGACACAGGTTTTAAGTAATAGTAAAAGCCATCTTTGCCATTTCCCCAACTGTCACCAGTAATAGTTCCTTTCACATCCGATGGTGATACTTCAAATCTCACACGGATATATGCATAACTGTGTTTGGCATCATTGCTCACTTGTACTGTTTTTGTTAACGTCTCTGTATCTACTTCTTCTTTTATACTTGTATCATGATCACGTTGTGCAGCACGAAAAGTATTGATAACCGAATTTGTTTTAGCCAGCGACAGTGCAACTGTTGCTCCCACTCCAACCAGTGCAACTACAAGCAGGATGGAAAGGATTATTCTTTTATTTTTTATTTTTTTCATTCTTCTCTACCTCCTGCTTTACTCCTCTTTTGAATTTTCTGGCTCTTGTGGAACTGTAATCTTATCACAAGACCATTTCTTTCCACTCTTTGTGAAACGGTTCAGCCTTACATCGCTATCTGACAATTCTTTATTATTTTTCTTGGTATTAGTAAACTGGATTGTAGCACTGTTTTTATTTATATTTGTTGTGCTATTGTTTTCACTTTCCCATCCCATATAAATATTTTTTAAATTATCAGTTGGACAAGTTGTTTTATCAATTATTTCTTTTCCATCATTATGATACTTCAAAGTATCAAGTTCTGTAACTTCATATTTTCCTTTTGGAAGTCCGCTTAGTAATTCTGCCTTCACAACTTTTTTATCATTTAATTTTCCTGTATCAACAGTTATTGCACGATACCAAGTTTGGTTTGTGTCTGTATTTTTGATTTTAAATGTAAAGGTTGCTTTGTCCTTGTCATCCATACCAGAAACCTTTTTCTTGATTTGAATAGAACCGGAAGTTACTTTAATCTCATAACGTCCATAAGGTAATGGCGTTCCACCTTCTACCTCTTCCCCTTTGCTCATTGCCGAAACATATTGTTCCTGCTGTTTACTATTCTTATTACTTTCTTTTGTCGGATTTCCCGCATTATAAAGCACTTGTAAATAGAAATTTCTCACTTCCTCCGGTTCTGGTTTAATATTCTCCATCACCTCTAAAGTAGTAGGATCATTTAGTGCTTCATCTGTATACCATTTAAATTTAAAATCATTCTGCTCCACACCATAATCACTCTTTAAATATTGAGAAATATTACACATGTATTCTTCTACTCCTGTAACAGGAATAGTTTCACCGTAGAAAATATTAGCTGATTTATTTTTGATTTCAAAATTAACTTTTACATTTACACACGGTTTTCCAAATGTTACAGCATTTTCCTTGCTTCCTTTTAACTTAATTCCCGAACCGTCCCCATTCGTTGGTATATTATTTCCGCCAATATAATCATCTTTTGCTTTAATATAAACTTCTGCTGTCCATCCTGCTGTTCCGTCTTCATGTTTTGGGTCTATTTGTACATCGTCCCATTTTATATATTGACGTCCTTGTTCGTCTGTACCTATCATTCCTGGCAAATATGTTTCTCCCACAGCAAATATTGCCGTTCGAGATGCTAATGGGGTTCCCATTGGCTCAATAATTTCAAAGCGCTTATCTATATAATCTATAATGGTTGCTCCTTCAACCGGTAAATATGAAGCACCGTCTTCTATATATTTCAGTCCCAACTCTGCGACCAAGTTTGCTGTTTCATCGCTAGCATAATTCTTCTCTTCACTTGCTATTTTTTCCAAATAACCGCTAGTCTTTGTATCAATTTTTACTGTTTCAATGACAATGCCAGAATCTTTAACTTTTTCTGCTGTATTTTGATCATCTCTACTTCCTTGTTCACCTGTTGAAAATATTGCAATGTTAGGATTCTTTTGATCTTTCAAGCTACTCTGTGCTTTATTTAAAGCACTACTAAAGCTTACACTACTTTCATCACTCACCGCTATTCCATCAATAAACTTATTGATTTCTTCTGTATTTAAAGCTGTTATTTTCTTGCTTTCATATCGTACCTGATTATCAAATCCGATAATTTGAATCATACTTTGTGGTGAAAGTTCTGCCAGTTCCGATACTACATTCTTAGCTGCTTCTTTTGCAATATCAAATTTTGTAAGTGCTTGATATGTTTTATAGAATTTAGCATTCAAATGTTCACTTTGTTCAAACTCTCGTTCGTATTCTCCTGTAGCACTTGAATACTTATATCCCCCTCCTATCCCAAGGAATCCTTTCTCATACCAAATTTTATATACTAATCCATCTTCCAAAAAATAATATGGACTTTCTTTTTCTGGCTTACCGAGTCCATCCCAAGTCACTTCATCTTTCAAACAAAGGGATTGATCTTCAACTTTCCCCCCCATTTGTGCAGATACATCCAATGCTAACACCATATTTGCCGTATCCATTACGCCTGGCATATTCTGCTTCGATGTTGAGTTTGCAGTTAAAGTTAATTTATAAAGCCGTTCATCCCAATTAATTAATTCTACACTCTTACTTCCTTCAACCGACTCTTCTAAAGTTGTTTGTGGATGCCAAATAAAAAACAGTCTGCTTTTTACCTTTTCATCATAATTCTTTAAATCTACTTTTTCCTTACTATCTTGAATATATTTTTGCAAATCTTCTTCTGTATTAATTTTAATCTCGTCAGTGTTACTGTACCCCGGTTTAAATTTTCCCAATGTCCAATAACCGTCTTGCATTGATTCTTCCAAGCTTTTTCCTTTATTTAATTTTCCATCTGTTGTATCAGATGTTTCTTTTGCTTCATCGCCATCTCGAACACTTTCAAACAACGGGCTATGTAACATAGATGACATGTCTTCATTCATGTAATATACTGGATAGTAGGTTCCATCTGTTTCCTCCCCACCATACACATCACATCGAATATAAGAAATCGACTCTCCAGATCCATCATATTTAATTCGTACATAGTGTTTATCACGCGGTCCATAGTATGTTGCTTGACCATACTTATCATCATCATACCACCGGCACTTCCAGCTTTGACTCTCTTCATCCCATCTAAAATCGTTATCAGTTGCTTCATGAGATTTATGGGATTCTACTCCCGATTCAATCCCAGTTAAATATTCTGGATAATTTTTTTCTTCCATTGTATCAATATTCTCTTTTTTCTTCTCTTCTTGAACCTCCTGTCCTGCCTGCCGTTTATCTTCTTCAGCCTGCTGCTCCTGAGAATCCTTAGAAGTTTCCGGTTTTGCAGGTGTTTCTGTTTCCGGAGTCTGTGGTGTTTCTGGTTTTACAGATGTTTCCGGAACTTCTGGAGTTTCCGGTGTCTGAGCGGAAGCGTCGGTATTGTCCTCCGTTTTCGCATCCTCCTGCTTTTTCTCCGTCTGTCCGTCCGGATTTTCTGCTGCAGGTGCTTCTGTCTTTTCATCACCTGTTACAGTGGTCTGATCATTCTTTGGCTCTGCCTGCTGTTCCTGTTGTTCGGACAGAACGACGTTTCCATCTGCCAGTGTGGAAAGATTCGTTCCGAATACCATAGTCATACACAGGAGCAGAGCAACTACACATTTCATCTTCTTTTTCATAATTTACTGTCCTTCTCCTTCCTTGTTTTGTTCTTCAAGAGCACTTTCTATCAATTTAATTAATTCCAGGGCACTACGGAAATACTGCTTATCTCGTTTTTCCACCCAAGTCACTGTTCCCTGCCATGTTGCGTTTTGCTGGCTCTCAATCGTTAGCAGGAATGTTTCTTTGCTGTTCTTTATGGAGTTTTTCACAATTTTTCCGGTCCCCCTTCTCTATCTCTCTATGATATGGCTATTATACAAAAGGGAGCATTATACCTATCATTACATTCCATTACTTTTTTTAAGTTTTTTTATATTTTTTCATCTTTTTTGTAATAGTTATGTCCTTTTTGTGAAATTTCTTTCGAATTCGTTAAAAAACCGGCAGGTTACCCTGCCGGTCGTATGTGTTTCTTCCTATATTTATTTAATAATTCCTTTCCTACATTATTCTTTTCCCATCATCACCCTGCACCGTTTTTTATAACATGCAATTCCGTATTTCAGGATATGTTCTATCCCTTCTTCCCGAAGGGTTTCCTCATACCGCTTACACTTGATCTGTTTCAGAGCATTCTCGCAGGCTTCTTCCATTTTTCCGTCCTCTGCATATTTTACTTCTATAATAATACCTGTTTCTCCATCTGTATCTTCCACCAGGATATCACTGTATCCTTCCCCGAATTCTTTGTTGGAAGATACCATCCAGTCATCCTTGTATCCCAAAAGTCCCAGCAGGATGCCATGATAAAAGTTTTCTTTCAATGGCTTTTTCACAAAAGTATCCCGGATACTGATGGTTCTCCTCAGATACTCCGTAAATCTTTTTTCCACTCCTTCTGTATCTCCTCTTTTTAAGGCGTCACGGAAGGCATCGACTACTGCACCGTTTTTTTTAACACTTTCCTTAAAATAGTCCATGATCTGCTCCGTAAAAATCTCACGGATTTCCATATTCGGGATTGCAAGCTGAAAGGTATTGCGATCCGGCTTTCCTTTCTGTGTCAGATAGCCTGTGGTAAAGAGTACGCTCCACAAATGATCGATAGAATCGTACATATCTTTATAGGTTAATTCCTGATGGATTTCTTTTTGAATCGTTTCCCTTGCAACCAGCTTTTCAATCTCACGCTTTGTGGTACCTGTATCGGAACCCTGGATAAACCGTCTGACTGCATCATTGCTGCTTGTATTGGACCAGTAGTTTTGCGGACTTGCATTACCGTCCGCCCGCAGGGCATCGCAATAATTCACCACATCCCACGGACAGTACACTTCCACATTGCCGAACTGATATCCATCATACCACTCCTTGACTGTATCATAGCTTCGGGAAAGCCCGTAGTATTCCAACAGATTTCTTACTTCTTCGTCTGTAAATCCAAAATACTCATCAAACCGCACATCCACCACAGACAACACTTTCAGATTATTTAAACCGGTGAAAATGCTCTTTTATTTTACATAGATTTTATATTCTTATCTTTTAAAAACTGTCGAACACTATTCACAATGATTTCTGCCGCATCATACTGCTCTTTCGCTTCGTCATACGATGCAACATAAAAATCATCATAATCACTTGTTTCTCGTTTTCGCTTAAGTCTTCCTAATCTTTTTCCGATTTCTCTTTCAAATATATTTGTTGCAATGTAATTTTGATTAAAATAGGCAACTGCATCTTTATGACGTTTAAAGTCAACTTCTTCTAATGCCAATACAGCTTTTACCGCGTAAAACGCTGCGTAATAACAGCGGTTGATTGCATCCTTATAACGTTTATACTCCATACATAACTTCGCAGTATCCAGTGTTTCTTGTGCATTGTTCATACGATATACACATAAATCGATTGCTTTATTATTCTCCACTTACAACAACCCCTTCCTCCCGAACATTTCTATAAAAAGGCAATACATCTGCCCAATACTCATACTGGGCTTCGCTTTTGATGATTGGAGAAATATCGATACCTGTATTCATTTCTATGTCAAATGCAATATCATAGACTTGGTTCTCCGTTTTTTTTATCTCCTGTTCTGAAAGATCGACCAAAATCATCACATCTACATCCGAATTTTCTTTGTAGTCACCTCTTGCATACGATCCATATACAATGACCTTTGATAAATGTACACCAAATATGTTTTTCATCTGCTGCGAAAACTGATAAATGACTTTGCTTACTGTATCAGGCATATTACTTCCCCTTTCTTTCTATCCCCATTTTATCGTATTTTCATTCCCTTGCCTATCCCCAAATTGTCTATAAAAAAGGCGAAAACCCTTTTTTCGGACTTTCCGCCTTTTTACTGTTCTTTCTTCTGTTATGCGTTTCCTCCTACTGCATTGTCCAGCAGCATGAGGAATTCCAGGACACTTTTGAATGTCTGTTCCACATCTTTTTCTTTCCACAAAATGCTTCCCTGCCATGAGGCGTTCTGTCTGTATTGTACCCGGACAAGAAATGTTCCGCATGTTCCTGTTTTTTGCAGGATTTCCTCACGTACATCCGTTGATGTTTCGTCGTTTTGTGGTCTTGTTTTTTCTTGCTCGCCAAATTTTCTAAGTTCACATGCTGCCTGCGGAAAGGAAATCATATCAAAGAAATCCTCCATCTGCTCGATCAGTTGAACTTCATTTTGGAAAGGATGTGCTTCCCTGCTGTAAGGGTGATACATATTTCCCTGTATGGCGGAACCTGTATATTTTTCCACACATACAACGACCAGATTCGGAACAGACCGTATCATATCCTTTCTCACTTTATTCATAACTGTCCCCCTTAATGCCATTTACATGAATTGTTGTTAAAGTGCAGTTTTTCTCCGTCCTTTGTAATATCCGTGATGGATGAAATATAATAATTCAGATTTTGTTTCCATGCTTTGTGTTTTTCAGAAAAATGATCCGAGATCCGTTTGAAAATTTTTACGCAGTTTTCCTGATTTGTTCCGATCAGAAGGATCAGGAATTGATCCGGACTGTATTTTGTAAAAACATCGCCTCTTCTGAAACTTGTTTTGATAGCTTTGTGAAGCTGCTGTGAAAGCACTTCTTTTTTCTCTGCTTTTTCGATCGGATTACCGCTTGCATCCATCAGGGTACAGATCATCAAATAAACAGACTGCCCATTTCTTTCTACAATTCTTCGGATCAGGCGATATCCGTCCCGAAAGCTTGGAAAATTCATGTAAAAAGCTCCCTGCTCGTATTCTTTTTCCTGCAGATTTTCTTTGATTTCTTCCGGTAATTCCCAGGAGCGTTCCAGCCCGCCGCTCATCTTATGGATTTTTTCCATCATTTCTTCAGAGGGAGAAATCCCGAGTTCTTCAAAAAGCATTTTTGTTGTTTCTTCATAAAATTCCATGGCTTCCTTATAGCGTTCCAATCCTGTAAGTGCCTCGATTTTCCAGACCTGCCATTCCTCAAAAGGGTACAGTTTACATGCATTTGATGCCATTTCCAACATTGTTTTATAATCTTCTTTTTCTTTTAAAAATTCCAGCACCTGCTGTAATGCTCCTGCATACTGTTTCTTATAATTGACACCTGAGATGATCACCCAGTCTTCCCCGGACAGTTCCGGCAGAAACTCTCCTTTATATAACTCGCATGCCTCTTTTAAAAGAATAAATTTCTTTTCTTTAACCTGTTCTTTTTCCGCTTTTTCAATCTTATCGGAAAACTCCTTTGTGTCCAGCCAGACAGGCATCGGACTTACCCATTCATATCCTCCGCTGTTCATCTGGATATAATTGTATTCCGGAAGTCCTGCTTCCACAAGAAGTTTTTTCAGTCTGTGTATTGCTACTCTCAGATTATTTCCTACATCTGACAGTTCTTCATTTCTGTAAACTGTTTCAATTAATTCCTGCCGCATGATTTTCTTTTCACCCTTTGAAGTTTGAAAAGCATGAAGAAGGAGATAGAGTAATTTTCCGGTTTTTGAATCCGGCTTGTTTTTGATCGTAATTGGTTTTCCATCATATTCCATGGAAAATCCGCCAAACATACATACTTTTAAGACAGGTAATTGGTTCTTCATTTATTTACCCCCCCCCCTAAATTTTTTACATTTTTCTGAAATGTGCAAAAAGATACTGCAATTTTGTCTTCTGTCAAACCTAATGCTGTATCTTTTGCTTTTGTCGCTATTCTATTTTTCTTCTTGTTTTATTACCGCAATTCCCAGTTCTTCCAACTGTTTTACCGCTACTTCGGACGGTGCTTCCAACATCATGTCCGATGCATCTTTTACTTTCGGGAAAGCGATCACGTCACGGATGCTGTCTTCTTTTGCCATCAGCATTACCAGACGGTCAAGACCGTATGCCAGTCCTGCGTGCGGCGGTACTCCGTACTTGAATGCGTTGAGAAGGAAGCCAAACTGTTCTTCTGCTTCTTCTTTTGTGAATCCGATGACTTCAAACATCTTTGTCTGGATGTCGTTCTGATGGATACGCACGCTTCCACCGCCAATCTCTGTTCCGTTTAATACGATATCGTATGCTTTTGCACGGACTCTTCCCGGATCGCTGTCCAGATAGCAGAGATCTTCTTCCATCGGCATGGTGAATGGGTGGTGCATTGCAACAAAACGGTTTTCATCTTCGTTCCATTCAAGGAGCGGGAATTCTGTTACCCAGAGGAAGTTGTACCGGCCTTTGTCAAGAAGGTCAAGCTGTCTTGCCAGTTCCAGACGAAGGTTTCCAAGAACATCCCATACAATCTTGTTCTTGTCTGCGGCAAAGAGGAGTAAATCTCCCGGCTGTCCGTCCATTGCCTTAATAAGAGATGCCATCTCTTCTTCTGTCATGAATTTTGCAAAGGAGGATTTCACACTTCCGTCTTCCTGAAGTGCAATATAGGCAAGTCCTTTTGCCCCGAAATCTTTCGCAAAGTCAACAAGCTTGTCGATCTTCTTACGCGGCATCGCTCCCTGTCCTTTTGCATTGATACCTCTGACGCTTCCGCCGTTTTCCAGTGCTCCTGTAAAGACACCGAATCCGCATCTTTTTACAATATCGCTGACATTGACAAGTTCCATTCCAAAACGGGTATCCGGTTTGTCGGAACCGAAACGGTCCATTGCTTCCTGCCATGTCATACGCGGGATTGGAAGTGGAACTTCGATATTTAATACCTGTTTGAACAGATATGCGAGAAGGCGTTCGTTTACGTCGATAACTTCATCTACATCTACAAAAGATAATTCCATGTCGATCTGTGTGAATTCCGGCTGTCTGTCAGCACGAAGGTCTTCGTCACGGTAACATCTTGCAAGCTGGAAGTAGCGGTCGCATCCGGAGCACATCAGAAGCTGCTTTAATGTCTGAGGTGACTGCGGAAGCGCATAAAAGCTTCCCGGATGTACGCGGCTTGGCACAAGGTAATCTCTTGCTCCTTCCGGTGTACTTTTTACAAGGGTCGGTGTTTCGATCTCAAGGAATCCTTCTTCTGATAAAAACTGTCTTGTCAGTGTGGCAACCTGGCTTCTCATCAGAAGGTTTCTCTGCATATCCGATCTTCTAAGATCAAGGAAACGGTATTTAAGACGAAGTTCTTCCTTTGTCTTACTGTTTTCTTCAATCGGGAACGGAGGTGTTTCGGATTCGGAAAGAATGCGAAGTTCTTTGACACGGATCTCGATTTCTCCTGTTGCAAGGTTTTCGTTCACGGCTCCGGAACGTGCTTCCACGGTTCCTACTGCAGCAATAACGAATTCACTTCTGAGTTTTGCCGCCTTTTCAAATCCTTCTTCATCAATGCTTCCGTTTTCAAAGATCAGCTGCAAGAGTCCGGAACGGTCTCTTAAATCTACGAAAATGATTCCGCCTTTATTACGGTTTTTCTGAACCCATCCCATCACTGTTACGGTTTCACCGATATTGGCTTTGCTAAGTTCGGCACAGCGATGACTTCTTTTTAAGCCTTTCATTGTTTCTGCCATTTTATTTTCCTCCACTATGTGTCTGATTTATTCTTCTTTCCCGGCGAACTCTCTTACGAAACATTCGGTCACATCTGTGTAACCTTCCTGTGCAAGCTGTTCTTTCTGGAATTTCTTATTTTTCTTCATATTGGAAATGGATACCTGTTTTCCTTCTGCACGGGCTTCTTTTGCCAGTTCCAGTATTTTGATGATGCCTTCTTCTGGCATTCCTTTTTCAATGAGAAAAGCTTTCTTTTCTTTCTTTGTCGGTACCTCGTATCCGCTTTCCAAAAGCAGCATGACGATACGTTCAAATCCGATGGAAAATCCACATGCCGGTGTATCCTGTCCCGTGAATTTGCCGATCATCTTGTCGTAACGTCCTCCTCCTCCTACGGAACCTCCGAATTCATCCATGGAAATCTCAAAGATGGTTCCTGTGTAGTAGGACATACCTCTTACAAGGGTCGGGTCAAAGCTCATCCGAAACTCTGCTTCTTTTGCCGTTTCTACACTGGAAATGATCATACCCAGACCATCCGCCACATCTGTTTCCAGAAAATCTCCCAGTTTCTCTTTCAGATAAGCGATACCGGAAACGTCATTTGTCACTTCTTTAAATAAGGAAAGGTATGTATCTACGCTTTCTTCTTTGTATCCTGCTTCTTTTAATTCTGCTTCTACACCTTCCAATCCGATCTTATCCATCTTGTCCAGGATAATGAAGACTTCATCGAAGTTTTCTTCCGCAAATCCGCTATATGCGGCCATTGCTTTTAAGATTCTTCTGTCGTTGATACGGATGGTGAAATTTTTAAAATCAAGTTTTCCAAGGAGTGTGCTTGTGGCAAGGATCAGCTCGATTTCAGCCAGATTGGATGCCTCTCCCAGGATATCGATATCACACTGCATGAACTGACGGAAACGTCCTCTCTGTGGGCGGTCCGCTCTCCACACATTGCCGATCTGTAATGCCTTAAACGGAGACGGAAGCTCGTTTGCATGGTTTGCATAATATCTGGAAAGGGGAAGGGTCAAATCATAACGCAGCCCTCCGTCCACCAGATCTGCCTCGCATGTTGCCGTTTCCAGGTTCAGCTTTGCTCCACGCTTTAAAATCTTAAAAATAAGCTGCTCGTTTTCTCCTCCCTGTTTGCTTAAGAGGTTTTCAATATGTTCAACGCACGGTGTTTCCATTGCGGAAAACCCAAATGTGCGGTAAGTATCTTTAATCAACTGGATTACGTAATCTCGGATTTCCATTTCTCTTGGAAGCATGTCCTTCATTCCGGTTACTGGTTTTTTCTTTAATGCCATAGCCACTCTCCTTTTCGTTCTATCATCTCATCAATCCGGGCAATATATTCGTCTACATTCTTCACATTTTCGATGCGGATAAGTTTTGTCATCTTTCCGCTTTTGCTGCCCGGCATCATAACTTCTTTCGGAAGGACCACCTTCGTAGAAGCACCTGCTCCTGCCGCTATGATGGACTGTTTTTCCTCCATAATTAGTATATTGTATATTCCTGCTTTGTCAACCTCTGCATACCCTACATTTTCAAAATTGCCTGCCATATTTTTCTGGCGGTACAGATAATAAGGAACAAGTCCCATTTCCCCGGCACAGTGATATGACGCATCAATCATTTTTGTCAGATCCCGGGCAGACAGTTCGTGTCCGTGGAATCCTTCTCCCGTCCTCTGCTCCTGGCGAAGTCTGGATGCCCGCTTTACCGCAAGGGCATGGACTGTCAGGCTGTCCGGATGCAGTTCTTTGATCTGTCTTAATGTATCTTCCATATCTTCCGGCGTTTCTCCCGGAAGGCCTGCGATAAGATCCATGTTGATATTGGTAAACCCTGTTTCTCTTGCAAGTTGAAAGGTCCGTACCACATCTTCTACCGTATGACGCCTTCCTACCAAATCCAGTGTTTTTTGCTGCATGGTCTGAGGATTGACGGAAATCCGGTCAATTCCATGGCGTTTCAGCACTTCCAGTTTTTCTTTTGTAATGCTGTCCGGTCTCCCTGCCTCTACCGTAAGTTCCAACAGATGTTCATAGGAAAAGGTTTCTTCCATATGGGCAAGCAGTCTGTCCAGCTGTTCGGCTTCCAGGGAAGTAGGGGTTCCTCCGCCAAGATAGATGGTATTTAACTTCTTTCCTTTTGATACCGTTCCGATATAACTTAATTCTTTGCAAAGAGCGTCCAGATACTGATCTGTCCGGTCCTTCCACTGTTCGATTGGATAAGAGGTAAAAGAACAATAAGAACAGGTAGTAGGGCAAAACGGAATACCTATATACAGGCTGTAACCGTTTTCATAATCAAGCTTTGACAACAGCTCCTTTTCCCGCTTCGCGATATCAAGTCCAAGACATGCCTTTTCTTCTGTCACGAAGTGTTCTCTTTTGATCCAATCCAGGATTTGTTCTTCCGGAATCCTTTCTTCCAGCTTCTGCATGAACATCTTTGTCGGCCGCACACCGGTAAGGCTCCCCCACGGCTGACGGATGCCGGTCCGGCGTGAAAGTTCTTTATACAGTTCGTGGATGACCCTGTGTTTTCTTTCTCCCCGCTCCATCTGTCTGCTCTCATCCGAATCTTGTACCAGATGGACACAAAAACAAGAATCACATCCTGTTTTTATCAGGATTTGTGACTCTTGTTCTTTGTTTACCTCTTGTTTGATTTCTTCCTCCGGATAAAATGCCTTTAACAGATGATACGCATCATATGTATATAAGGTATCATTACATGTTAACTCTATCATAATTACTCCCGTACATTATTTCATTAAATATGGATTATATTTTCTTTCATGGCCGATCAGGGTAGCATCCATATGTCCCGGCAGAACCTTGGTTTCATCCGGAAGCGGCATCAGCTTTTCCTTGATCCCCCGTACAAGATCAGACATACTTCCCCCCTGGAAATCCGTACGTCCTACGGAATTACAAAACAGAGTGTCGCCGCTGAATAAAATTCCCTCCGACTCCACGTAATAGCATACACCGCCCGGCGTATGTCCCGGTGTGAAAAATACCTTGAAGTCATATCCTGCCAGATGGATCACCGCTCCGTCTTCCACATAAACGGCATCGGAAAATACATATCCTTTTGTATAAATGTCGGACTGATTCCAGTGTGCATCGTTTAAAAGCGGTTCTTCCAGTTTTCCTGCGTAAACCGGAACGTCTTTATATACTTTATGAAAATCACTGATTCCCATTATATGGTCGAAATGTCCATGTGTCAGAAGGATTCCTTTCACTTCAATCTGATGTTCTCCGATATATTCCATCAATTTCTTTGGACATGCCGCCGGATCGATCAAAACCGCCTCTTTTGTCTGTTCGTTGATCACAAGATACGTATTCGTACCGATGATCCCTGTTATAAATGTCTGAATCTCCATTTTCTATCCTCTTTCTGCTCTTAACCTGTTGTTCTTTCTATATCAATGACATTTTCAAGCTGACGTAGCTTTTCGATCAGTTTTGTCATTTCTGCCTTGCCGCATACAACAAATCCCATCTCCACTGTAGCAATGCCTTTCTTGCTTGTGCGGACGTTCATGGTCTTGATGTCGATCTCACGTTCTGTAAAGACTTTTGAGATTTCCATTAACATACCTGCACGGTCTTCCACATACATCTTGACCTCTGCAAAATACTTTCCGTCTGATACTTCTGATGCATCTGCTTCCCATTCTACCGGAATCAGTCTTGCCCGTTCCCGTTCTGTCAGATGGAGAACATTGACACAATCCGTCCGATGAATGGTAAGCCCTCTTCCTCTTGTGACAAATCCCACGATTTCATCACCCGGAAGCGGATTACAGCATCTGGAAAAACGGACTGCCATATCGTCGATTCCTTTTACGACAATGCCACTCTTTGACTTTGATATGTGGACTACGTTTTTGGATGCTTCCGCTACTTTTTCCAGAACTGCCTCATCGGTCACTTCCTGTCTGTGCTCTTTGCCATATTCCTCTACCAGTCTGTTGACGATCTGTCCTTCCTTCAATCCGCCGTGTCCGACAGCCGCAAGAACGGAATCCCAGTCACGGAATCCATATTTTTGCTGTACCTCCTGTTCGTATTTCGGCTTCATGATATTTTCCTGATTAAAGCCTTTGGCTCTGCAGTAGGCAATGAGCATTTCCTTTCCGCGGATGATATTTTCTTCTTTAAATTCTTTCTTAAACCACTGGTTAATCTTGTTTTTTGCCTGTGTGCTCTTAACAATGTTAAGCCAGTCACGGCTTGGTCCCTTGGAATTCTGGGAAGTCAAAATCTCAATACGGTCTCCGTTTTGTATCTGATAATCTACCTTTACAAGTTTTCCGTTGACCCTTACTCCTACCATCTTGTTTCCTACCGCACTGTGGATGGCATAGGCAAAATCGATCGGTGTGGAACCGTTTGGAAGGGTCTTTAAATCTCCGTTTGGTGTAAAGCAGTATACATCCTCCGCAAACAAATCAAGATCTCCTTTTAAAAGATCCAAGAATTCCTTGTTATCAGACATATCCCTCTGCCAGTCCAGAATCTGACGAAGCCAGCTTAGCTTCTCCTCTTCCTGTGTCTTGATATTCTTCTTTCCGTCATTGGATTCCTTATATTTCCAGTGAGCGGCGATACCATATTCAGCCGTTCTGTGCATCTCCTTTGTACGGATCTGGATCTCAAACGGCTGTCCGATAGAACTCATCAGCGTCGTATGGAGCGACTGGTACATATTTGGCTTCGGCATGGCGATATAATCTTTAAACCGTCCCGGTACCGGCGTATACATCTCATGGATCACTCCGAGAGCCGCATAACAGTCCTGTACCGTATCAACAATGATACGCACCGCAAAAAGGTCATAAATCTGGTCTACCGTCTTATCCTGATTAACCATCTTTTTATAAATGCTGAAGAAATGTTTCACACGTCCGTTGACCTCGGCTTTGATATGAGCATTCTCCATATGATCAGACACTTCTTTTACAATCTGGGAAACAAACTCTTCTCTTTCGGTCTTTCTTTCATTAATCTGCTGCACAAGGTCATAGAACACTTCCGGATGCAGATATTTTAACGCCAGATCGTCAAGCTCGATCTTCAGCTTGGAAATACCAAGTCTCTGTGCAATGGGTGAATAGATATCCATTGTTTCTTTTGCCTTTTCTTTCTGCTTCTCCGGTCTCATAAACTGCAAAGTACGCATATTGTGAAGACGGTCGGCAAGTTTAATGATGATGACACGGATATCTTTTGCCATCGCAAGGAACATCTTTCTTAAATTCTCTGCCTGTACCTCCAGTTTGTCTGCAGAATAAGACAGCTGCCCCAATTTCGTGACGCCATCCACCAGAAGGGCTACCTCGTCACCAAACTCTCTTGCCACATCTTCCCTTGTCATATCGGTGTCTTCCACCACATCATGCAGGATCCCAGCCGCAATCGTTTCTTTATCCATCTCAAGCTGTGCCAGTATGATGCCTACCCAAAGTGGATGTATGATATAAGGCTCACCTGACTTTCTGACCTGGTCTTTGTGATGTTCTTTTGCCAAACGATATGCCTTCTCAATCATGGAAACATCGGCTGACGGGTGATATTTATGAATATGTCTGATCAGATATTGAAACAATTCTTCCGGGTCCTGATAATCAGCAGGTTCTTTCACGGCATGACCGTCTACTATCCGAAACCCTTGTCGTACTTCCGTTGTCACTTCTTCCGGTCTGATTTCTCCTGCCATATCATTCCCCTCCTTTTTTGCTTCTGTGTGAAATATGTTTCCCCTATAAATTTTTTGGGATATCTTTTAGTATATCATTATTTCACAGAATTTTCAAATCATTCTCATACTTCATACTATCTGTAATCCTTTATGATAATCTGAATATTTTTTCGTCCCATATATTCATTGATATCCGGATAATACGTGATATCCATCAAAAATCCTTCTCCGTTTCCGCTTAAAATCCGTTCTTTTGAGGTAGTTCCGTACTTTGTTCCCAAAAATGCAAAAAATTCGTCCGGATTTCCAAAATACATCGCTTCCATGTAGCATCCCCTCTGGTCAAAAACGTCAAATTTCAGCACATTTTTATTCTTCCCCAAAATCCGTGCCTTTTGAAAGCAAAGCTTCCTCTCTGCGAAAATCGGTTTGGGATTTCCTTTTCCAAACGGTTCCAGAAGGGAAAGTTCTCCAATCAGTTCCTCTGTGATCTCCCCAAACGGAAGCTGCATGTCAATCGACACTTTTTCCGTCATATCTTCCTTTGTCATAGTCGTATTCCGGTTCAATTCAATCCTCAGTTCCATCAGATTTTCTTCCGGAAGCGACAACCCGGCCGCCAGCTTGTGTCCTCCAAACTTCGTCAGAAGGTGTCTGCATTTTGTCAGTTCTTCGTACATATGATAGGCTTCGATGGATCTTCCCGATCCTTTGATTCCTTCCTCGGCTTTTGTCAGGACAAATACCGGTTTATAATATCGTTCCCGTATTCTTCCCGCTACGATACCGGCCAGGCTTTCGTGACACTGCGGCAGATAAATGACCAGAACCTTTTCTTCCTTTAACCCGGTTGTTTCCACTTGCACAACGGCTTCTTTTACCGCCTGTTCCGTTAAATCTTTTCTGCTGTCGTTCAGGGCTTTCAAATCTCCCGCAAGTACATCTGCATCTTTTTTTGTCTTTGCACGGAGAAGTTCCATAGCACGTTTTGCCGTGTCAAGCCGTCCTCCCGCATTGATACACGGACCGATGACAAATCCGATATGATAGGAAGAAAGTCTTTCTTTCTCCACTCCCGTACATTCCATCAGTGCTGCAAGTCCCGGATTTTTTGTCCTTTTCATCATTTCAAGTCCCTGTTTTACAAAAATACGGTTTTCATCCGTCAAATCCATAACGTCACCAACTGTGGCAATCGCTACATTTTCCATGAGATAATCCATATCTTCCGGATCTCTTCCCATGGCATTGTAAAGAGCTTCAATCAGTTTATAGGCAACAGCCGCTCCGCAAAGTCCTTTAAACGGGTAAGGGCAGTCCTCCTGCTTGATATCCACTACCGCATCCGCCGGTGGAAGAAGATAATGCCTGCTTCCGTCTTCTCTTTCCTCATACGGCACCTCATGGTGGTCTGTCACGATTACGGCCATTCCCATGCTTTTTCCGTAGGCAATCTCATCTTTTGCCGCAATTCCGTTATCACAGGTGAGAATCGTATCGATTCCGTCATCCAGTGCCCGGTCGATCAGTTCCTTATTCAGGCCATATCCGTCTTTTATCCGGTCCGGAATATCATAGTCCACCTCTGCTCCCAGTCCCCCAAGTCCTTCCAGAAGGATATAGGTTGCATTGACACCGTCAATGTCGTAATCTCCGATGATTCGTATACTCTGTTTTTCCGTGATTTTTTCTTTAAGAAGTTCGATGGCTTTATCCATGTCTTTCATCAGCATTCCATCATACAGATCCGCAATGGTGCCATTTAAATACCTTTCAAAAGCCTCTTCCCCTACAATATCCCTGTTCCTTATAAGAGCCGCCGTTCTTGGATGGATATGAAAGCGTGCTCCCAATTCTGTAAAATTCCCGCCTTTTCGCACAAGTACCCAGTTCTTCATCTCTTGTTCCTCCAAAAAGCAAAGGATGCCGCAAGATCACTCATCCTGCCACATCCTTTTTCTGTTTATTTTCTGTTATGCGTTCACGTTTTCTTTATTCTTACCGATCTTTGTCTTCATGATATACCAGAGGGCACCTGTAATACATACAGAAGAGTATGCACCACACACGATACCAACCATCAGAGGAAGTGCAAATTCACGGATGGAACTTACTCCCATGATAAAGAGTACAAATACCATGACAAATGTGGTAAGAGAAGTATAGATACTTCTTGTCAATGTCAAAGTGATACTTCTGTTGACAATCTCTTCCAGAGAATCTTTTCTCTTTCTTGTCTTCAGCTCTTCTCTGATACGGTCGAAAATAACAATCGTTGCATTAATGGAGTATCCGACAATCGTAAGCATACATGCGATAAACGTATTGCCCACACCAATCCTTGCCACAGCGTAGAAAGCAAGTACCACCAGTACATCGTGAAGCAGTGCTGTAACCGCACTTGTGGCAAATCGGATATCTTTGAAGCGAAGCCAGATATAAAGCAGCATACAGATTGCTGCAATGATCACTGCAATCACTGCATCCTGACGCATTTCGGAACTGATAGTAGAACTGATGTTATTGTATGTGATCTTGGAATCATCTACTTTAAACTTGTCTACCATTGCCTGATTCAGCTTCTCACGTGTATCAAGATTCAGCGTCTTTGTCTTGATGATCACCTGATTTGTGTCACGCACTTTCTGAATCTGTACTTCCTTATCTCCCGTCACGTCTTCTACGACAGGAACCACTTTGGAATCCAGTTCTTTCAGGGAATAATCTTCATTAAATGTCACGTTTGTAGAAGTACCTCCCTTAAATTCCAGGCTGTACTCAAACATTCCTTTTCCTCTTGCCCCATTCGCTCCCATAACTGCCGCTCCAAGCAGGATAACCGCAAGGGAAGCGGCAAAAAACACTTTCTTCTTTCCGAGGAAGTTGATGGATTTATGCGGTTCTTTTACTTTTGCATAGAACTTCTGATCACGGATTCCGATTCCGTAAAATGCAAAAACGATCATTCTTGTGATCACAAGTGCCGTAAACATGGAAACCACGATACCAAGTGCCAGTGTCTGTGCAAATCCCTTAACACTTCCTGTTCCCATAAGTCCAAGGACCAAAGCTGCGATCAGAGTTGTCACGTTACCGTCCACGATGGCGGACAGGGCTTTTTGGAATCCTGTCTTTAATGATGTCTTCACGCTCTTTCCCCGGATCAGTTCTTCTCTTACACGGGCAAAGATAATAACATTTGCATCTACTGCCATACCAATCGAAAGAATGATACCTGCAATACCAGGCAGAGTCAGTGTAAGATCAAATGCATTTAAAAGAACAAGCATCAGTCCTGTATAAATGAGAAGTGCAAGGCTTGATGCAAGTCCCGGAAGCAGATATACGATACACATAAAGATAAAGATGATGGCAAGTCCGATGGCACCTGCTTTCAGACTTGTTGCGATTGCTTCTTCACCAAGCTGTGCACCTACGACCTGGGAGTTTAATTCTTCCAGTTCCAGTTTCAGTCCACCGATACGGATGGTGGACGCCAAATGCTCTGCTTCTTCAAAATCAGCCATTCCGTCAATATAAGCAGTTCCTCCCGTGATGGCTTCTTTTACCATCGGGGAACTGATTACCTGATCATCATAAATAATGGAAATGCTCTTTCCTACATTTTCCTTTGTAGCATCTGCAAATTTCTTTTTGCCTTCTTTATTAAGGTCCAGCTGCACCATGTATTCATTGGCACCGGTCTGTTCGTTCTGACCGCTCTTTGCCTGTGCTGACTTAATGTCGGTTCCTGTCAGGATGGTTTTTCCATCCTCTGTCTGAAATTCCAGGGAACCCGGTTTTCCAAGTTCTTCGAGGATTGCATTGGCATCGGATACCCCTGGTATCTCAATGCTGATACGGTCGTTTCCTTCCTGATAAACCGTTGCTTCTGTACTGTATCCGTCTACACGCTTCTGAAGCTTGTAGACCGTATCACTCATTTCTTCTTTTGTCGGGTTATCATCCTTTACTTTATAAGTAATGCTGACACCACCGGCCAGATCCAGTCCGAGTTTGATATTCTTCATGGCACCGGTATGTTCGCTTCCGAATCCGACAATTGTCGCAAACCCAAGTACACCGATCAAAAGAACGGTGAGAAGAAGGCTTACGATTCCGGTTTTTTTCTTCATTTCCCTTTACATCCTTTCTTTAAGCCTCATTCTCCCCCGCATCTGCCAGTGCAGCTTTGATCATAATCGCACACTCCACACGCTTTCTTTCCATTTCGCATCCGATGTCGTATGCATCATTCAAGGAGCCCTCAAAATGATATGCATTTGCCATACATCCGCCGCTACAGTAGAATTTTGCAAAACAGTTGCGGCATTTATCTTTGGAGTAGACATTACAGCAGCGGAATGCATCTGCAATTTCCGGCTTTGTAATTCCTTCATCCACATTTCCCATAAGGAAATCTTCATCTCCCACAAACTGGTGACACGGATAGAAATCGCCCCAAGGAGTCACCGCCAGATATTCTGTACCTGATCCGCATCCGGACAATCTCTTGGCGATGCAAGGGCCTCCCTCCAGATCGATCATAAAATGGAAGAAGTTAAATCCTTTTCCTTCTTTTTCTCTCCGGATCATATATTTGGCAAGCTTGTCATATTCTTCAAAAATCTGAGGAAGATCTTCTTCTCTGATGGCATATGGATCTGTTTCATCTCCTACCACCGGTTCGATGGACATCTGTTTGAATCCAAGATCCACAAAATGCATCACATCGTTTGAAAAATCCAGATTATTTCTTGTAAATGTTCCGCGCACATAATATTTTTCCTGATTGCGGCTGTCTGCAAGCTTCTGGAACTTCGGAACAATCAGGTCATAACTTCCCTTTCCGTTACGGAATGGACGCATTCTGTCGTTGACTTCCTTTCTTCCGTCAAGACTTAAGACAACATTGTCCATTTCTTTATTGACAAATTCCTGAACTTCGTCATTTAAAAGAACTCCGTTGGTAGTAAGTGTAAAACGGAAGTGTTTGTCATGAAGCTTTTCCTGTTCTCTTCCGTAAGCTACCAGGTCTTTTACCACCTGCCAGTTCATCAACGGCTCTCCACCGAAGAAATCTACTTCCAGATTACGTCTGCTTCCGGAATTGGCAATCAGAAAATCAAGTGCTTTCTTTCCTACTTCATAGGACATGAGTGCACGTCTTCCGTGATACTCCCCTTCTTCCGCAAAGCAGTATTTACATGCCAGATTGCAGTCATGTGCAATATGTAAGCAGAGTGCTTTGACTACTGTTTTTCTCTTCATCACTTCTTCGATACAAGACTTATGGGTATCAGGTGCAAAGAGCTGTCCTGCCTCCACAAGTTCTGACAGATCATCCAGGATGGCCGTCAGGTCTTCCTCCTGATATACATTGCCCAGTTCTTTTACAAGGGCTTGTTTTGTCTGTTCTGAGCGAATCGTATCAACTGTCTGTTCCGGATTAAGCTTATCAAGACATGCGATCACGTCGTATCCCATCTGATCGACTACATGCACACACCCGCTGTTTACATCCAGAACGATATTATATCCATTATTTTGGTACTGGTGAATCACAAACGGTACCCCTTTCTATATAGTATTTGATCATTTTCTCTAAACATCAAGAGACAGCGACCGTAAGCCGCTGTCTTTTCTTTGTTCTTATAAACGGACAATGCCTATTTCTTCTGTTCGCAAGTCTGGTTTCCTACTGTACAGGATGTCTTACAAGCAGACTGGCAGGATGTCTGACATTCTCCACATCCGCCTTTTTTCATTGTGTTGTTTAATGTCTGTGTATTTAATGTTTTGATGTGTTTCATCGTGAATTCCTCCTTTAGTTTTGCTACTGCATATTATAGCATAGGCTCTTTCTTTTTTAAAGTGTTTTTTTCATGAAAGCATTCCGCCCAACATTCCCCCTGCCGCACACAGAACAAATGTGGTCACAAGGCTCATCATATCTCCTTGAAGTGTATGATACACTCCGAAGGAAACGCATAAAAGAAGTACAAAATATAACGCTCCGATGACAAATCCCCAGATGAACTTTTTCACTTTTTGAAACTTTCCCATCAAAAATCCGCCTATAAAGGAAGACACCACATAAATCCCCGTGATGGCGGCTGTTACCTTGCCCTTGTCAAGATTTGTTTTATAAAGCAGCACCGCAAGCACAAGAAGCAGTGCCGCCGTAACCACATATGCGATGAGCAAGGCCTGAAATATTCTTATGATTCCCCGTTTTTCCCTTTTTCCTTCCATTTTGCCCTCCTTGTTCTTTGCTAAAACTATTTTATGAAGAGCATGGAGGATTTATGACCAGGATTCCATCTGTCTTCCGAGAAAAGCCGCTGCACACTGAGCCAGTTTTGCTTTGATTTCCCGTGCTTCTTTTTGTTCTTTTTCCGCAGACAAGAAGATTACCGTTCCGATCAGATCTCCACCTGCCAGAACCGGATAGATGATCTCCTGCGGATAGCTACATTCTTTTCTCTTCAGAATCTCCACATATGTTTTCTCACCATATGCCGCAATCACAGGCTTCCTCTCTTCCATGGCATCCATAAGTGCCTGAGAGGCTTCCTGTCCTTCCACTTCTTTTTTTCCGTTTCCCGCCGCCGCGATCACCTTTTCCATATCCGTGATACAGACTAGCGTTCCTGCCGTCTGAGCCAGGCATTGGACATACTGTTCCGCAAATACATCCAATTCTCCGAGAGGGGAATATTTCTTTAAAATCACTTCCCCGTCTTTTCCCGTATAAATCTCCAGAGGTGTTCCCTCCCTGATTCCAAGTGTTCTCCTGATTTCTTTTGGTATGACCACACGTCCAAGGTCATCAATCCTTCTGACGATTCCTGTTGCTTTCATATAAAAAATTCCTCCATTTACAGTTTTTGTTAGTATCTGTAAGGAATGGGATTTTATACCTTTACCTATTCTTGATTTCTCATATTGTCCGATATATAATTCATATACAAGTTTATATGATAAGAGGTGTCAGTATGTCATACGAAGAGAAACTCAAAAATGAAAAGGAACTTGAATTTGTTATTTTCTGTATCGAAAACCTTGCCATAAAATTAGGAAAAGATGCGGAAGAAATCTACCGGGCACTGGCAGAAAACAGTGATATTTTAAATACTTATATCATACCGGAATACGAAACTCTCCATACTCAAAGTAAAGAATATATTCTTCAGGATATTATAGAATTAATGCATGAGAAAGGGGTGACGATATGATCGTATACCACGGATCATATACAGAAATTCCATTTCCTGATTCAAAACATTCAAGGGCTAATGTCGATTTTGGACGTGGATTTTACACAACTCCCATTTACGACCAGGCAGCTAAGTGGTGCGAAAAGTTCAAACGCCGAGGAAAAACCGGAATTGTTTCTCAGTATTTATTTAATGAAAATGCATATCGGGAATTGAATATTTTAATTTTCGATTCCTATTCCGAAGATTGGCTGGATTTTATTTTAAATTGTCGTAGTGGTAATGATTCTAGCGATTATGATATCGTTATCGGTGGTGTTGCAAATGACAAGGTTTTCAATACCGTAGAACTTTATTTTGATCATTTAATCGATAAAAAAGAGGCTATAAAAAGACTTCGTTATGAAAAACCTAATCTGCAAATCTGTTTTCGGACACAAACCGCTCTTGAAAACTATCTGCATTACGAAAGGAGTATACAAATATGATCGCCAATCCTATCTTGTTACAGAAAAAATATGCCCGCATTGTTGAAAGGTTTGCAGTCAAAAAAAATCTTTCGTTAGACAATGCCCTTGCCTTTTTTTACCATTCAGAAGTGTACCGTCTTATATGCGAAGGAGTATCTAATATGCATTGCATGAGCGATGAATACCTGACGGACGAACTAATATCCGAATACGAGGAAAAGAACCAACCATAATAACGCTATTATGTTACACTGGAAACAGAAACGAAAGGACATCACATTATGTCAGATAAAAATTCTAAGATGCAGTCTTCCATCATTCTCAACAAAACCTATTACGACTCCTACTTTGATAAAAAAGTAAAGGATGCTGTAATTTTGCATGTAAAAATGATTCTTTTTGGCATTGTAACCTTGGGATTTGCCTATCCCTGGATCATATGCATCAAACAGCGTGCTACCTGCAAACATACGGTGATCTGCGGACGGCGTCTGAAGTTTATCGGAGATCCAAAGGAACTGATCGCCCACTGGATCCTGTGGTGGTTTCTGTCCGTGATCACACTTGGTATTTATACTTTGGCTGTAAAAGTACGGTTCGAACAGTGGATCGCTGCCAATACAGTTTTTGAAGACACCGTCGTAGTTCCAAAAGAAGAAATGGTTTCTGAATCCGAAGAAGCTTAACATTGCACTTTTTTCTTTCAGCGTGTAAAATATAAGGAAAGAAATAACAGGAGGTTATCTACATGAGTAAAATCGATGAAGTAAGAAAAGAAATGGTATCCGCCATGAAATCCGGCGACAAAGCCAGAAAAGAAACTCTTTCCGCACTTCTTTCTTCCCTCAAAAATAAAGCGATCGACAAAAGAGCCGACCTTACAGAGGAAGAAGAAGTACAGGTTGTATTAAAAGAAATCAAACAGACAAAGGAAACTCTGGAAATGACTCCGGCAGACCGTACGGAGATCATCGAAGAATGTAAGGGACGTATTGCCGTTCTGGAAGAATTTGCACCGAAGATGATGGACGAAAACGAGATCCGTTCCGTCATCTCTTCCGTACTTTCCGATCTTGGTCTGGAACATCCGACAGCCAAGGATAAAGGAAAGATCATGAAAGATCTGATGCCAAAGGTAAAGGGCAAAGCAGACGGAAAACTGGTCAACGATATTGTGACTTCTTTTTTTGAATAAAGAAAAAACGATGCCGCTTTTCTTCTGAAAAGTGACATCGTTTTTATTTTTATTCTGCTGTATTCCCTGTATCTGCCGTTCCTTCTTCGGCCTCAGGTGTCTTTGCCGCAACACCTTGTTCATCAAAGTTGATTTTCTTCCATTCCTTCTTGTTTTCTTCAATCTTGGCATCTTTTCTCCATTTTTTCAGAAGCTTGTCGTACTGTTTCTGTTCCCTTTCGGAAATAATTTCCTGTTTTTTGCTGTCCGTGGCTTCTTTGTCAAATTCGGAGGTAAGTTTTGCGATATAAAATCCAGTATCTGTTTCAATGATATCCGTCATCTCATTTACTTTTAATTTATCTGCTGCCTTTACAAGTTCTTTTGCCGGAATCTCAGAAGAAGAATCAAACGTCATATCGGAAGCGGTTCCTCCTTGTTCCTGTGCAGCTGCACTAAAATCTTTTCCGCCTTTTACTGCTTTTACAAAGTCTTCTGCTTTCTTTTTGGCTTCTTTCTTTGTATTTACATCTTCGCTTGCTTTGGCTTCTTCATCGGTTCCGAAAGAAAATACGATATACTGCATCTTCTTCTGTGCCGCTTCTTCGTCGGATACATTTTTGTCTATATCTTTGACCATTTCCGGACGCATCTTGGACTGATAAGTAAGAAGCTCCATCACTTCTTTTACGGTATCCTTATCGCCTGAAATCACATTTCTCACGTCTTCTTTATTGGCCTTTACAAATTTATCCGCCGCATCGGAAATTGCCTTTTCCTCTTCCTCTGTCAACTCTACTTTATAATCTTTTGCATGATCTTTGATAAGATATACATTTTCCAGGGCAGTCATGATAGATTCTTTGGTTGTTTCTTCGTAAGTCTTTCCTTTTTCTGCTTCTGTAGTCCACATAGCATCTGCACCGCCCATCATGGAACCATAATAAGTTTCATATACGGCCTGCTGATATCTTGCGTAGAAATTGGCTACATCTCCCTTGATTTCTGTCTTTCCGACCGTTGCCACTACATCACTGTCTTCTATCTGCCCTCCGCAGCCTGTCATAATCCCCGTTGCAAGAACGGCTGTCATCAGAACTGCCGCTAAACGCTTTTTCATAATGCTAAAAGCCTCCTTCGTATTTCTAACTCCACCATTATATCTGTTTTTATCTATACAATCAATGTTTTTATATCATTTAACAGATTTTTCACTACTTCCAGAATATCCGGTTCTTTTTCTCTGATATTCCGTTTCTTCTTTTCATAGAGGAAATACGGAACCGTATCGGTTTTAAAGACAAGTTCTCCCTTTCTTCGTTCCAGAAGTTTCGGGATTTCAGCTACATTGACCTTTGCCTTTTCGTACATGGTGATTTTTATAACCGCTCCTTTTTGTTCGACCGCCGTTACATAAACAGAATGAGCCAGGGCTTTCAGCCTTGCAATGGTAATCAGTTTCTGTACTTTCTTTGGAATATCTCCAAACCGGTCGATTAACTCTTCGATCATATCATCCATTTCTTCCTCGGTTTCGATAACTGCAATCCGCTTGTAAATATCCAGTTTCTGATATTCGTCCGGTATATAAGAAGCCGGTATGAACGCATCCACGTTCAGATCCATGGTAGTGGTGTAGCTTTCCGGCTCTTCTTCGCCGCCGTTTTTTAAATTCTTGACCGCCTCGTTTAGCATCTTGCAGTAAAGATCATATCCTACTGCCTCCATATGTCCATGCTGGGCTTCTCCCAGAAGATTACCTGCCCCGCGGATTTCCAGATCCCGCATGGCAATCTTAAATCCGGATCCTAAATCGGTAAATTCACGAATGGCTGCCAGACGCTTTTCTGCCACTTCCCGCAAAAGTTTATCCCGTCTGTAAAGAAGAAAAGCATAGGCCATCCTGTTGGATCTTCCGACTCTTCCCCTCAACTGATACAACTGAGACAGTCCCAGCTTATCCGCTTCGTGGATGATCATGGTATTGGCATTTGATATATCAAGCCCCGTTTCAATGATGGTAGTGGATACGAGAACATCAATCTCTCCATTGATAAAATCATACATGATCCGTTCCAGCTGGTGCTCTTTCATCTGCCCGTGAGCATAGGCAACATTGGCTTCCGGCACCAGATTTTGAACCTTTGCCGCAATCTCTGCAATGTCTTTGACTTTATTGTAAACATAATAAACCTGTCCCTGTCTGGAAAGTTCTCTTACAATGGCTTCTCTCACCATCTCATCCTGATATTCCATAACATATGTCTGAATGGGCATACGATCCATCGGAGCTTCTTCCAGTACACTCATGTCCCTGATTCCAATGAGGCTCATATGAAGAGTCCTGGGGATTGGTGTTGCTGTCAGCGTCAGGACGTCCACATTTTCCCGGAGTTTTTTGATTTTTTCTTTATGTTGGACTCCAAACCGCTGTTCTTCATCAATGACCAGAAGCCCAAGATCTTTAAAACAGACATCCTGGCTTAAGATCCTGTGTGTCCCCACAAGAATATCCACCTGTCCCTTTTTCAGGTCTTCCAGTGTTTTTTTCTGCTGGGACGGGGTACGGAACCGGCAAAGCAGATCCACACGAACCGGAAAATCCTTCATTCTCTGAACAAAGGTATTGTAGTGCTGCTGTGCCAGAATGGTGGTCGGCACAAGAACTGCAACCTGCTTATTTTCCTGTACCGCCTTAAAAGCTGCTCGGATGGCTACTTCGGTTTTCCCAAATCCTACATCCCCGCAGATCAGTCTGTCCATGATTTTCGGACTTTCCATATCTTTTTTGGTAGCTTCAATCGCATTGAGCTGATCTTCCGTTTCCTCAAACGGGAACATTTCTTCAAACTCTTTCTGCCAGACCGTATCCGGTTCGTATACATATCCTTCCTTTTCCTGTCGTGCCGCATACAACTCTACCAAATCTCTTGCGATTTCCTGCACCGCTTTTCTTACTCTTGTCTTTGTTTTCTCCCAGTCCTGTCCGCCAAGCCTGTTCAGCTTTGGTTTTTTGGCGTCGGCACTGGCATATTTCTGGATCAAATCCATCTGGGTGGCAGGGATGTAGAGATTACCGCCTCCTGCATAGGAGATCTTCATGTAATCCTTCTCCACCTTATCTACTTCAATCTTTTCAATCCCCTGATAGATTCCAAGTCCGTGGTTTTTATGTACTACATAATCTCCCGGCTTCAGATCGGTAAAGTCATGAATCTTTTCCCCTTCATATACACGGTGACGTTTCTTTTTTTTCTTTTTTCCGAAAATATCCGTTTCGGAAATTACGGTGAATTTCAGCATCGGATATTCGTATCCCGCTGTAACATGACCATAGGAAACCATGATCTCCCCTGGTTTTACAATCCTGTCTGTATCTTCATCGTAAAAACTGTTCAAGTCGTAGTCTCTCAGATCTTCTGCGAGTCTCCTTGCCCTTGTCCTTGACCCGGAAAGCAAAATAACGCGATAACCGCTTCGTTTCAGTCTCTTCAGATCTTTGGTAAGAATATCAAAACTTCGGTTATACGGATTTACTGTTTTCACCTGGATACTGTATGTTTCCCTAAACGGAACTTCTTTCTGCCTTGTTTCAAGAGCCGTAAATCCAATTCCGTAATAATGCTGCAGGCGTGTCAACACTTCCTTTATGGCAAAACAGCTAACAGCCTTTCCCTGTTTCATTTCCTGTCGGTTTTGTTCTGCCTGCTTCGTTTCTTCTTCTACTTCTGTTCCTCTTTCCAGAAGCCGTACCGGTTCATCCAGAAAAACAAGGGTCTCGTCCGGATCAAAATATTCCAGAAACGAAACGCTGTCTTTTCCTTCTTCCTCGTCATCTGCCGGATAAATAGTAATCTCATCCAGATTTTCCATAGACCGCTGGGTACCCGTATCAAAAGTACGGATGGAATCAATCTCATCATCCCAGAATTCTACCCGGACAGGTGTTTCTTTTGTAAGAGGGAAAAAGTCCATGATTCCTCCACGGACGGCAAACTGCCCCGGCCCTTCAATCTGCACTTCCCTTTCGTATCCCATATCCGACATTTTCTGTTTTAACTGTTCAAAATCCACGATATCTCCGATATGCAAAGTAAAGATATCTCCGTAAATCTTCTCCGGCTTTCTGATGCCTCCCATCAGTGCATCTATGGTCGTAATGACTGTTGCACGTTCCTGCTCCCGCAATGCCTGTATTACTTCCATACGCTGTTTGACAAGGTATTTCCCGCGGATATCCGCCTGATAAAAAAGGAAATCTTTTGCAGGATAAAAGCAGACGTCCTGATCCAGGAACCGGTATTCTTCCAGTACCTCTCTTGCTTTTTCCTCATTTGCCAGAATATAAAGATTCCTTTTATTTTCCTGTGAAAGAGCATAAGCCAGATGAGTCTTCTGAGAACCTGCACATCCGGCAATCTGTATGATCCCTTTCTTTTTTTTCTGAGTTTTTTTAATTGTATCAAACTCAGCAAGTTCCAGAAGCGGTTCTGTAAATGCCCTCATCTGTCCTGCTCCTTTCTGTCCTAACCTTTTCGGTTAAACTGATTCATTGCTTCGTCGATTTCTCCGTGTCCTGCCATGGATACGGCACGTACTGCCTTTTCATATGCCTCTTCCATGACTGCTTTTTCCTCTTTTGTAAAATGACCAAGGACATAATCTGCCAGATCATATCCTTTTGGCTTTTCTCCTACCCCGACTTTGATTCTCATAAAAACATCATGCCCAAGATGTGCAATAATATTTTTAATACCGTTATGTCCTCCGGCACTTCCTTTTTTTCGGATGCGGAGCTGTCCCACATCCAGGCTGATATCATCATAAATAACGATCAATTCCTGTTCTTCATCCACTTTATAGTAATCGATCAGTTCTCTTACACTTTCTCCGCTCAGATTCATAAAAGTCTGAGGCTTTGCAAGGATTACTTTTACTCCATCGATCACACCTTTTCCCACTAATGCCTTATGTTTCCTTGTATCAACTGATATATGGTATTCTTCTGCGATTTTATCTATGACATCAAATCCTACATTATGGCGTGTCCCTTCATACTTTGCGGAAGGATTTCCGAGTCCGACTATAATAAACATCTTTTCTGCTCCTTTTTCTCTCTTTTCATACGTTTTTATTTTAAACTAAAACGGCACTTTTGGCAATGTCGCATATTTTTCTATCTGTTTTACATATATATAACAAAAACGAATTTTTTACTTAAGGAGGTCCTGCTGCATATGAGTGCAAAGACAAAAATCGTGGTCGTCCACATGAAAGAGATCATCTATACCGCTGTATTCGCGGCTCTTGGGATCATACTGGTCCTGATTCTTCTTTTTATGTTTCTTCCGGGTCATTCCAAAGAAAAAGAAACAGCCCGTTCCTATATTCCCGGTACCTATACTTCCAGTATGACACTAAACAATACCCCTTTGGAAGTGGAAGTATCCCTTGATAAACATCATATCAATTCCATCCGTTTTTCTAATCTGGATGAGGCTGTCACAACCATGTACCCTCTGATTCAGCCTGCCATGGAAGATATCGCAGACCAGATTGTTGAAAATCAATCTGTCAAAAATATTACCTTTTCCGAAAAAGATACTTATACTTCCCAACTGATCGTAGATACGATTAAACAGGCATTAAAAAAAGGAGAGGTTAAAAAATAGCAAAAAAATCCCCACAGAAATACAAAGTTCAAAAACTCCGGTTTCTGTGGGGTCTGTTTTTTAGCCTTCTACTACAAGATACTGTCCGTTTGGAAGCGGAAAGACCTCTGATGCGTCTTCAATCTCTTCCAAAGACATTCCTTCTACGTCGGCTCCTGATTCATCCAGGTACTGTTTTACCTCTTTCAAGGAATCCAGTACAACCGCCATACAGTCTTCC
This sequence comes from uncultured Drancourtella sp., assembly GCA_937880845.1. Taxonomy (GTDB): domain Bacteria; phylum Bacillota; class Clostridia; order Lachnospirales; family Lachnospiraceae; genus Sellimonas. The sequence continues at coordinate 22,104 of CALFLL010000012.1, read as the reverse complement.
AAAAAAGCTTCTGCCTCTTCCGGTGTTTCTGCAACCGGTTCGTCAAATAACTGTGACTGCTCCTTCAAAAATACTTTTAAACATTCTTCGCTATACTCGTTCATTCTTTTTCTCCTTTTCTCCCTTTACAATAGAAACAAGCTGCTGCGGTCTGTCAATGATCGCATCCGCTCCCGCCTCTTTGAGTATTTCTCTTGTTCGGAATCCCCAGCTGACTCCGATGGTTTTTATTGCTGCATTTCTTCCTGTATGGATATCCACATCCGAATCTCCGATATAAAGACATTCTTCTTTTTTTATTCCAAGAGTCCGAAGGATCTCATACACTCCTGCCGGATCCGGTTTTCTGGGAATTCCTTCCTTTTGTCCCTGAACATATTGAAACTGTCCATCCCCGAAAAACGTCCCGACTACATCTACCGCCTGCATATCCGGCTTGTTGGACAACACAGCCAGGCTGACTCCCATGTCTTTCAGCTCTTTTAACATTTCCAAAATCCCATCATAAGGTTTTACATGATAGGTACAGTATTTGGCAAACACTTCCGAATACACTTGCATCGCTTCGTCGATTCGTTTTAGTTTGTCATCACCACATGCTTTCAGCGTCAGCTCCATGAGTACCCTGGCACCATTTCCTACAAAGGATCTGCACTGCTCCCTTGTGATCTTCGGAAGATTCATTCTCTCCAATGTCAGATTAACAGAATACGTCATGGAGTCCAACGTATCTGTCAGTGTTCCGTCCAGGTCAAAAATACAAGCCTTATACATTACTTACCGCCTCATTATTCCTTTTATTATTGTGTGATACAAATATAGAATAATATGATGCCGCAAAAATTTCAACAAAAAAATACGGTGCTGCAAAACCAAAATACTTTCGGTCTTACAGCACCTTTTTTAATCCAGATACTGACGCATACGAAGAAGGGCGTTTTTTTCCAGACGGCTTACCTGAGCTTGAGAAATATTTACTTCTTTTGCCACTTCCATCTGTGTCTTGCCCTCAAAAAAACGCAGGCGGATGATATATTTTTCCCGCTCATTCAAATGTTCCATTGCCGCCTCCAAAGACAAATCTTCGATCCAGCGCTCTTCTTTATTTTTCTTGTCACTGATCTGATCCATAACATAAAGAGCATCTCCGCTGTCATTGTATACCGGCTCATTTAGACTGACCGGAGCCTGGATGGCATCCAGGGCAAACACGATATCTTCCTTGGAAATCCCGATTTCCTTTGAAATTTCCTGTACCGTCGGTTCTTTGAGATTTTTTTTCATATAATTTTCTTTTGCGTAGATTGCTTTGTAAGCAGTATCTCTAAGCGAACGGCTTACACGGATGGAGTTATTGTCCCTCATATACCGTCTGATTTCCCCAATGATCATAGGTACGGCATAGGTGGAAAATTTTACATCCAGTTCTGTGTTAAAATTATTGACTGCTTTGATCAAACCGATACATCCAATCTGAAAGAGATCGTCCGGATTTTCACTACTTCCCGAAAACCGTTTGATCACACTTAGTACCAGTCTGAGATTTCCCTTGATATATGCTTCCTTCGCTTCTTCGTCTCCGTCTTTGATCTTCAAAAACAGCTTTTCTTTTTCCTCCTCTTTCAAAAGAGGAAGTTTTGATGTATTAACTCCACAGATTTCTACTTTATTCAGTGCCATTGTACGTCCTCCTGTCATGGCTTTGATGCCTTTCTATCTAACAGAAATGATGCACAATGGCACTCTATCTTATACCTGTTCCGAAAAATTAAAAAAAGTTTTCCCCCTTGACAACATTATCCATTGTTTTTGTCCCATTTATCCGCAAGGTTTAATATCTGACTTTCCAGTTTTGCAAGGTCTTTGTTTGATAATCCTTCGTTTTTCAGCACTACATCCATAAGACGTTTGGCTGCCGATACCGTACGTCCAAATACCATATTTGCACGAACCCTTGCTGGTTTTTCTCCTGCCTTTTTCGGTACTTTGATTCCTTCGCTTAAAATCTCATTCGTCTTTAAGTCCACATATCCCCCGGAATATGGGGCAAATGCAGGATAGCCCAATGTCTTTGTAATGGTTTCGGCAAACCGGTCTGTCACCTGGTCTTCCCCGTGGACTACAAATACATGCCGTATCGGTGTTTCAAAGGAAGACAGCCAGTTTAACAATCCATTCTTATCTGCATGTCCGCTGATTCCGTTTAAAGAACAGATTCTTGCATTGACTTCGATATTTTCACCGAACAGTTTCACATATTCTGCATGTTCCAGGAGTCTGCGGCCAAGCGTTCCTGCGGCCTGATATCCTACAAACAAAATGGTACATTCTTTCCTCCATAGATTATGTTTCAGATGATGACGGATACGTCCGGCTTCACACATACCGGATGCAGAAATGATCACCTTGGGTTTATCGTTAAAGTTAATCATTTTTGAGTCTTCACTTGTAGTTGCAATCTTAAGTCCCGGAAATTTTAACGGGTTGATTCCTTTTTTGATCAGTTCCAATGCTTCTTCGTCAAAACATTCCGTCATATTTTTATTGAAAATATTCGTTGCCTCAATGGCAAGAGGACTGTCCACATAAACTTCAAATTCCGGATATTCCGGCACCAGATTTCGTTCCTTGATTTCACGGATAAAATACAAAAGTTCCTGAGTCCTTCCGACAGCAAAGGATGGAATGACCACGTTGCCTCCTTTTGCAAAAGTTTCCCTTAAAATCTTTGTAAATTCACCGATGTAATCCGGAATTCCCTCTCCATGAATCCGGTCTCCGTATGTAGATTCGATCACAACATAATCTGCTTCTTTTATTGTTTTTGGATCTTTGATAATCGGTTGATTAATGTTTCCCACATCTCCGGAAAATACAATCTTCTTTGTGTCTCCGTTCTCTGTAATCCACACTTCCACGCAGGCAGAACCAAGAAGATGTCCCACATCGGTAAACCGAACATCGATTCCGTCGCAAAGAGTAATCCTTTGTTCATATTCACAAGGGGCAAAACACTCTACCGCATCGATTGCATCCTGCATCGTGTACATCGGCTCGTAAAGTTCGGCTCCACTTCGTCTTGCCTTTCTGTTTCGCCATTCTGCTTCAAATTCCTGAATATGTGCACTGTCGCGAAGCATGATGCTACATAGATCCGATGTAGCGAAGGTTGTTACAATCTCTCCTTTGAATCCTTCTTTGACAAGTAGCGGAAGTTTTCCGGAGTGATCGATATGTGCATGAGTCAAAAGCACATAGTCGATTTCCGATGCTGCAACCGGAAGATCCTGGTTCTCATATAAATCCGGTCCCTGTTCCATGCCGCAGTCTATAAGAATATGTTTCCCACACGCTTCCAACAAATGACAGCTTCCCGTCACTTCATGAGCTGCACCGATAAATCTTAGCTTCATAAAATCGCCCCTTTTCCTGTCTTTTTTCTTGTATTTATTGATATTGTAACATATTTTTGTTATTTTTTCTTTATTTTTCTAATATTTTATTCTAATTTTCCTATTTCTTTTTTTAATCTTGCCATAATTTTCTTTTCCAATCTGGAAATATAAGACTGAGAGATTCCGAGTACGTCTGCCACCTCTTTTTGTGTCATTTCTTCTCCATCCGCCGTTCCTAATCCAAACCGCATATTAACAATCATCCTCTCTCTTTTGGACAGTCTTCCCACCGCCCTTATCAATATACTTTTCTCTGCTTCTGATTCCATGTCTTTATATATCGTATCCTCATCTGTGCCAAGAATATCGGACAAAAGCAGTTCGTTTCCATCCCAGTCCACATTTAAAGGTTCATCAATAGAAACTTCCAACTTTGTTTTGCTATTTCTCCTGAGATACATAAGAATCTCGTTTTCGATACATCTGGAAGCATAAGTAGCAAGTTTGATGTTTTTATTTGGATTAAAAGTATTGATGGCCTTTATAAGACCGATAGTCCCAATAGAAATCAGGTCTTCGACTCCTACTCCTGTATTGTCGAATTTTTTTGCAATATACACGACAAGCCGCAGATTATGCTCGATCAACTGTTTTCTCGCATGTTCATTCTGTTCTGTACAAAGTTGCCGGATTGCCTTTGCCTCTTCTTCCAGTTCCAGAGGCGGAGGTAACACATCCGAACCTCCTATGTAATAAAGTTCCTGTTTATCAGGAAATAACCATGTCCGTACCGCCGGTAATATGACTGCATTCATCAGCATCTTGTTCCCCTCCTAAAAAATTTCCGGATTAATAATGATTTCATAAATTCCCCCCGCAGAAATCTTCGTGTCTGAAATCCCGATCCAGGCATCTTTGATATGCTTTTCCGATTTTCCGTAAAGGTGAAGGCCATCAAACTTCACAAGCGGGAGCATTTTATCCCTGCTTCCCACAGACCGATATCCCATATAACGAAGTCGCCCTGCCGCTCCATGATCCAGCAGTTCTTTTACCGCCTCCTTTTCCACTACGCAGACCGGCTTTCCCGTTTTCGGATCGCTCAGTCCGTTTCCTGTGTCAATCAAACCGTGCAGTCTGACTTTCTGTCCCGCCATTTCGATTTCTGCTTCACATGTATATTGATCCAGTTTTTGAGTTCGACGAATGAATTTCCATACTACTTCAAGCAGTTCGTAGCTGATGACCGCAAACAGAAAATAAAGACTTCCTATACGAATATATTGCCGGAAGAAACTAAAAATTCCTCCAAGTAAAAATCCTCCCACATAAAGCATAAAAAATGTTTTTACAAACTCTCTTTTTGTATGTAAGGGAAGTGCTGCCAGTATCATAAGGCTGCTGATACCCATATAGAAACAGGCGATTTTACACATGGAAGGAATCGGCAGTACGACTACAATACAGGTGAGAAATGCCCCAAGTGCGGCTCCTGCCAGAATCCTGTGTCGACAAACCTGCAAAGACAGCATGCTTTTTACCGCCAACAATAAAAGATAGTCCATCATAAAATTGACAAGAAACAGTACGTCAATATAGATTTCATAGTACACATTCCATCCTCTTTTCCTTGTCGCCTCTGAATCAACAAAGTATGCGAACAGTTTTTATTATAGAAACACCTGTCTTTAAAATTTGTCAGAAACTGACGGCCATTCTGTTTTTTCTTTCGACAGAATATGCAAAAAAGACCCCCTCAGGACTCTAATCCTGAGGGGGCCGATATGATCATTTCTTATCTTTTGAAGAAGTCCGGAATCTTAATGGACTGTTCTTTCACTCTGCTTGTCGGTGCTCCTGAAGCGGATGTCTGCTGCGGGGCTGCTGACTCTGTATTTCTAACCGGTCTTGCTGTCTGCTGCTGCATTCTTGGCCTTACCGTTTCTGTGCGAGATCCTGCCTGCTGCTGCGGTTGTTCTGCCGGCTCTGAAAACATGGAAGTGTTGTTTCTTACGTTTTCAATCTTTGATTTTAATCTGGAAGAATTTCCTCCTTCGTTGATGTCATGTAATCCTGTAGCGATAACCGTGATTGTTGCTTCATCAGATCTGGATTCATCGTACATTGCACCAAAGATGATATTAGCCTGTTCACCTGCAAGTTCCTGTACGTATTCTGCTGCATCGCTTGCATCCATCAATGTGATATCACCGGAAATGTTGATAATAACGTGAGATGCTCCGGAAATCGTAGTTTCAAGCAACGGACTTGCCACAGCCTGTTTTACTGCTTCAAGGGCTTTGTCATCGCCTCTTCCGTTACCAATACCGATATGAGCAATACCTTTGTCCGTCATAACAGTCTGGATATCTGCAAAGTCAAGGTTAATCAGTGACGGTACATTGATCAGGTCTGTAATGCCCTGGATACCCTGCTGAAGAACTTCGTCTGCTTTCTTTAATGCATCCGGCATTGTTGTTCTTCTGTCTACTACTTCGAGAAGTTTATCGTTCGGGATTACGATCAATGTATCTACATTCTGCTGTAATTTTTCAATTCCCGCAAGAGCATTGTTCATACGTGTTCTGGATTCAAAGCGGAACGGTTTTGTTACAACACCTACCGTAAGAGCTCCCTGTTCTTTTGCAATACGTGCTACGACCGGAGTTGCACCTGTACCGGTACCGCCTCCCATACCACATGTTACAAATACCATATCAGCACCTTTTAATGCTGATGCAATCTCTTCTGCACTTTCTTCCGCTGCCTTTTCACCAACTTCCGGTTTTGCTCCTGCTCCGAGACCTTTTGTAAGTTTGTCTCCAATTTGCATCAGTGTTGGTGCTTTGCAATATTGAAGTGCCTGTTTGTCCGTATTGATCGCAATAAATTCTACACCTGCAATCTGTTCATCTATCATACGGTTTACAGCATTATTACCGCCTCCACCAATACCAACAACGATAATTTTTGCTGCTGCTTCTGATTCGTTTGTTTTAATTTCCAACAAGAGTGCTTCCTCCTTTGTCATGCTTTATTCTTATACACTCTATAAGTATATGTGTTCTTTCATATATACTATATAATATTATCTTTCCTTTTAAATTTCAATAGAATTTTTATGAATTTTCTATTTTTGTTCTGCTTTTTCAAAATAAATCGTCTGCATTCCTTCCCCGAAATGTTCCAGATGCAGAATTCCTTTTTGCCCTTTTAAGTTGGGAAGAATCGCAGAAAGCTGATTTACCTTTTCTCTCTGCCCTCCGTTTCCCAAGTTAACCTGAATTTCTTCGAAATACAAGGTAATGTTTTCCCCGTCACAAAGAATCCTGTCTACATCCAACTTTGTACTTTCCAGTGTCCGTGATACTTCCAGGATTTCTTCAAAAATCGCAGGATTTTGAACAGCAATCTTCTTCCCCTTTTTTATATTTTTCGTATTAAGTCCTTCAATCCGGATCGTTCCTTTTTCCTGTTTCTTTGTCCTTGCAAGTACGGTTCCTTCCCTGTCCAGACAGATATAGTTGCCGTTGTCTTCAAAAGAAAAGACTGGTTCTTTTTCTTTTACTTTTACTTTGATGGTCCATGGGTTCACCATCTGAAATGACATAGATTCTGCAGTATCCAAAACGGGATAGTTGCCGTTTTTTGTCTGCAACAGCAGGATGAGGCTGTTTTGAGTGGTGCTTTGTTTTTTTACATAAGAACGTACCTCTTCCTTACTTAAAAACCGGTTCCCCTCTACCTGTATCTCCTGTATTTGAAAAGCCAGAGACCATCCGATGATCAAAACAACGATGACAATCCCGATCCCAACCCGTTTATAAAGCTGCTTTTTCCGCTTTCTTTTAATCTTCTTTCTTGCTCTTTCTCTATCCCTTATATTATCTCCCACAAATGTTCCTCCTGTATACTTCCTATTGTATCAACTGCCTACACTTAAAACAAGCCCCATTTCAACAAGAAGAAATACAACTGAAGTACCTCCGTAACTGATGAAGGGAAGAGTGATCCCTGTATTTGGAATGGTATTGGTAACTACCGCGATGTTTAATATCACCTGTATCATCATGTGTGCCATGGCTCCTGTTGCAATGAGGGCACCAAACAAATCTTCGGCATGAGATGCGATGACAAAAAAACGCCAGATTAAAAGGAGAAACAGTAAAATGATCAGGATTGCTCCCACAAGTCCCAATTCTTCACATATGATGGAAAAAATCATGTCATTTTGAGCTTCCGGCACGAATCCAAGCTTCTGAATGCTGCTTCCAAGTCCTTTTCCAAAAAGTCCGCCTGATCCGATAGCATACAGTCCCTGTAACGTCTGATATCCTTTTTCGTATTTTTCCGGATTCTGCCAGATTGCGATTCGCTCCAACCTATAACTTTCCAGAGCCAAAAACACGCCCATAAACGCAATTCCCACTACTCCCATCCATATGAATTGTGCATATTTTGGACTTGCAGAAAAAATAAGAATGATGGCGATTCCAAGGATAATAATGGCAGTACTTAAATTGCTTGCTCCTACCAGTCCCACAATGGGAAGAACTGACAGCATGATTTTAAAAAGTGTTCGGATTTTTCCGATTTCTTTTACATTTTTTGTAACGATCCATGCCAGAAAAATGATCAAGGCAATCTTTGCATACTCAGACGGCTGAAAGGAAAACGGACCCAAAGATAACCATCTTTTGGATCCGTTGTATTCATCTCCGACAAAAATAACCGCAATACAGAGCAGGACTGCTCCGATATAAGCAGGAATTGCCAGCTTTTTCCATATGTGGTAATCCATCTTTGCAGTTATATACATCCCTGCAAAGCCAAGTGTTGTTGCAAACAACTGCTTTTTAAAATAATAAAAAGAATCTCCGAATTTTATCTTTCCATTATAGGCACTCGTACTGTAAAGGATTACAAGTCCTGTTATCACAAGTAAAAAAACAATACATAAAAAGACTTTGTCTGTATGTCCCTGTTGTTTTCTTTCCTGTTGCAATCAAGTCACTCCTTACAGTGATTTTACAAGTTCTTTGAATTTATTTCCACGTTCTTCATAACTCTTAAACATATCCCAACTTGCACAGGCCGGTGAAAGAAGAACTGCATCTCCCGGTTCTGCAATCTTTGCAGATACGCTTACGGCTTCTTCAAAGGTATCTGCGAAAATATAATCGGTGAATCCGCATGCTTTGGCATCTGCTGCAATCTTATCCTTTGTATCTCCTATCAATACAAGTTTTTTGACTTTTCCACGGAAACTTTCAATCCACTCTTTGTATTCAGACTGCTTATCGTATCCTCCCGCAATCAGCACAGTAGGACGGTTCATGGCACAAATCCCACGGATGGCTGCGTCCGGATTGGTTCCTTTAGAATCATTGTAATAGACAACACCGTTTTTCTCTGTTACATATTCAATCCGGTGCTCCACTCCTTTAAATTCCGTAATGACCGTTCGGATGATCTCCATTGGTACACCATAGACAAAAGCCATGGCAACTGCCGCCATTACGTTTTCATAATTGTGTGTGCCAAGAAGCTGTAATTCATCTACGTGACATACGGGAATCGTTTCTGCTCCTTTCAAAAGGATTTCTCCGTCTTTCAGGAAAATCCCCTGTTCCAATTCCCGGCTGCTGCTGAAATAAAACGGACGAACCTTTCCTTCTTTTCCATAAGCACGCAGTACTTCGTCTTCATAGTTTAAAATACAGAAATCTTCTTCTGTCTGATTTTTTGTGATAGCCTTTTTTGCATTGATATAATTTTCCATAGTGTGATGGCGATTCAGATGATCGGGAGTAATATTTAAAATAGCACTGATCTTTGGATGGAACCGATCGATAGTTTCCAACTGAAAACTGCTGATCTCAGCTACCGTCACACTCTCTTTTGTCATCTTCATGGCTTCCGTTGTATAAGGGTTACCGATGTTTCCTACAACGAAGACTTCGTCTTTCCACGCCTTCATAATCTCACCAAGCAGGGTTGTAGTCGTTGTCTTTCCGTTCGTACCGGTAATGGCAAGAACGTCTCCGGCTCCGCAACGGTATGCAAGTTCAATCTCGCCCCAGATTGGAATCCCTGCCATTCGCATTTTCTCTACAACAGGAAGATCAGTCGGAACTCCCGGACTCATGACGGTCAAATCCAACTTTCTCATCCATTCTTCCGGAAGATTTCCCAAGAGAATCTTTGCTTTGCTTCCCTTCGGAAGTTCTTTTCTAATCTTCTCTTCATCCAATTTTTCATTACCGTCATATAAAATCACATCTGCTCCCTTTGCTTCCAGAAGAGTAACTGCTCCGATCCCGCTTTTTCCGGAACCAAACACCAATACCGTTTTATGATTAAAGTCAAACATTTTCATTCCGTCCTTTCGTATTTTATAAGCCCATCAGTGCAATCAGGCACAGGATTGCCGTAATGATAGAAAATACTGCAACAACTCTTGTTTCTGACCATCCGCACAATTCAAAATGATGGTGGATCGGCGCCATTTTAAAAATTCTCTTTCCGCCGGTCTTTTTAAAATAAGTAACCTGGATCATAACGGAAGCCACTTCTACAAGGTAAATCATTCCCACGATAATGATAAATATCGGCATCTGAAGCATATACGCCGTAGATGCAACAAATCCTCCAAGAGCAAGAGATCCTGTGTCTCCCATAAATACACTGGCAGGATACACATTAAAAAGAAGAAAGCCAAGAAGCGCTCCTACTACAGCACAGGTAATCGGTTCAATCCCGCTATGTGTTCCTACTGCAACAACCGTAAAGAACGTAGCCACAAGAACCGTTACACTGGAAGCCAGACCATCCAGACCATCGGTAAAATTCACACCATTGACAGTTCCGATCACCGCAATAAATAAAAGCGGAACGGCAAGCCATCCGATATCCCAATATTTTCCTCCCGAAAATGGGATCAGAAGGGTCAGCGGAATGTTAGTTACTTTCACAAGATAGTAGGCAAAAACAGCAGTGATCACAATCTGAAGCGCAAATTTCTGCTTCGGATACAGTCCGTCTGAACGTTTCATCACAACCTTCAGATAATCATCCAGAAATCCGATCAGTCCAAATCCTAACGTAACAAACAGAATCGGAATAATCTTCGGATAATCCTTGACATAAAAAAGAGATGTGATCACAATAGCTGCAAGAATCATCACTCCACCCATGGTAGGAGTGCCTGCCTTTTGCAAATGGGATTCCACTCCCTCTACTCGTTCGGTCTGTCTCATCTTCATCTTTCTTAAAATCGGTATCACAATCGGTCCCAGTACCACACTGAGTGCAAACGACACCAATATCGGTATTACAAATGTATAATCCATATTCGCACCTCTTCATCCTTTTGTTTCTAAACGGGCATAATGTCCGCGTATAATTATATCGTATTTATCTTCTCTTTACAAGAAATCCCCTATTTTTTCTTATTTTTTTCCATACCCAGATACGGCAGCACATCATCAAAAATCTGTCTGACAACAGGAGCGGCAATGGTTCCACCATAGTAGATTCCCTGAGGGTCATAAATGATGCACATTCCAAGTATCTGCGGTTCATCAGCAGGAGCAAATCCGATAAAAGAGGAAATGTATTTATTTGCACTTCTTGGAAGTGTCTGGGAAGTGGCTGTCTTTCCTCCGATACTGTATCCTTCTATGTATCCGTTTTTCCCGGATCCTTCCGATACCACGCTTTCCAGAATATCCTGCATGGTTTCAGATGTTTTTTCTGACACAATACGTTTTCCCTTTTTATTTGGAAATACCTTTAAAGTTTCCCCGTTTTTGGCATCCAACACTTCTTTTCCAAAGTGCGGAGTCACTCTTTTGCCTCCGTTTACGAGAGAGCTGACTGTTGTTGCCATCTGGATTGGTGTCACCTGGAAGGACTGTCCGAATGTCATGGTAGCCAGTTCAACTTCTCCGATATCTTCCCTTCTGTGCATGATAGTGCCTGCTTCTCCCGGAAGATCCACTCCTGTTTGATCCAGCAGGCCAAATTGTTCAAAATAATCGCAGAACCGGTCAGCCCCCAGCCTCATTCCGATTTCCATAAACACGGGATTACAAGAATTCTGTACACCCTGCACAAAAGTTTCCTTTCCGTGTCCTCCTACTTTATGACAGCGTATCCTTCGGTCTTCCACTATTTTATACCCCGGACATACAAAAGTATCATCCAGATCCACTACTCCTTCTTCCAGGCAGGCACTGGATGTAATAATCTTAAAAGTAGAACCCGGCTCATAAGTATCATTAATGCAACCGTTTCTCCACATTTGATTTAGCCGTTCCTGCTTTTCTTCCTCCGTCAGATTTTCCGAAGTGCCTTTTGGAAGCTGAAAAGGTTCATTAAGATTAAATTCCGGATAGTTGACCATAGCATAGATTTCTCCGTTCTGAGGATTCATCAAAATGATCGCCACCTTATCTGCCTGTTTTTCCTCCATGACTTTTGCAGCCATCTGCTGAGCATATTTCTGGATATTGTAGTCCAATGTGAGTTTCAAAGTATTCCCCGGAATCGGCTCAATTCTGTCTTCTGCAATCCCTTTGAGTTCCACACCTCTTGCATCTGTGGTGGCAAGTATTTTTCCGTTTTTCCCTTTCAGATAGTCCTCGTATTTTACCTCCAACCCGATGATCCCCTGATTGTCTCCCCCTGTAAATCCCAGTACTTTTCCTGCCAGTTCATTATAAGGATAATATCGTTTAAAGTCTTCGTCTACTTTTACCCCTTCCAGTTCCATTTCCCTGATTTTATCTCCGGTTTTTTTATCTACATTTGTTTTGATCCGTTCCATGGAAGATACTTTTTCTACCTTTTTTTGTACTTCTTCCTCTTCCATATCCAGAGCATTGGAAAGTTCACGAATCACTTTTTCCGGGTCTTTGATCTGACTGTGTATTACAGACACCGTACACACTGTCTTATTTGTCGCCAGAACTTTTCCGTTTCTGTCAACGATTTCTCCTCTGGCCGCTTTGATATCCCGTTCCCTTTCATGCAGTGCTTCTGCTTTTTCCTGATAATACGGTGCTTCAAAAATCATGAGATAGCAAAGCCTTCCTATCAGTCCCGCAATCATTAGGACCGCTGCTCCAAATACAATACAGATTTTCCTTTTATTGTAGGTTTTATTCTTCATATAAAAACCTCACAAAAAGTGATTGTTATAACTTATTACTCCTTTTGTGAGGTTATTCTTGTTCTTATTCAGTTTTTGTAATATTCAGATAAGGAAATGCTTCTTTCATAATATCTGCCGCAAGATCTGTTGCAAGATAGCTTGCTGCCTGCTGTTCCAGATTCGGCTCATCTACGATGACATAAATCATCACTTCCGGATTTTCCTGAGGTGCATAACCGATAAAGGAATTTAAGTTTTTCCCTTCTTCTCTGGGTCTTTTTTCCGCTGTTCCGGTTTTCCCTCCGATGGCATAGCCTTCCACTTTGGCACCTTTTCCGCTTCCTTCTTCTACAACTCCATACATATAGTCTTTTAAAATATCTGAGGTTTCTTTTGAAACGGTTTTCTTTTTCAGAACCGGTTTTTTCGTTTCTATTACACTTCCGTTTTCATCCACAATCTGCTGTACCAAATACGGTTCATAATAGTTTCCACCGTTTATCAAAGAGCAGAATGCCGATGCCAGCTGAGTCATAGTTACTTCAAAGTTCTGTCCAAAGGAATTTGTTCCAAGATCGATAGGCTTCATCTGATCAGGTGAATATAAAACAGCGGATGTGTCTACTTCTCCCGGAAGATCGATTCCTGTATATTCTCCAAATCCAAAAATATGCTGATATCTGCTAAAATCCTCTTTTCCCAGCTTTTCTGCAATTTCCATCATACCTACGTTACAAGAATTTTCCAAAACCTGCTTTAATGTTTCTTTTCCGTGTCCATTTTTTGCAATACATGAAACAGGTGATGGCACTCCTTCATATTTATAGGAACCGTTGCAGACAAAGACTTCATTTCCGTCTAATTTTCCTGTTTCGAATCCGGCCGCCATGGTAAACGGCTTCATTGTTGATCCCGGTTCAAACGTATCGGTGACACAGAAATTTTTCCACAAATCCGTATAAGGTACGGCATCTTTTTCTTCTTCTGACAGACTTTCTCCTTTATCGGGATATTTATCAAGCAATTTTTTCTTTCTTTGTTCCCACTGTTCCGAAGTATAAAATTTTGAAACATCCCAAGGATCATTGAGGTTAAAATTCGGATAGCTTGCCTCCGCAAGAATCGCTCCCGTATTCGGATCCATGATCATCACCGCCGTGTTTTCCGTTCCCGGTCCTTCGTGATGATTGTCTCTGAGTTTTTCATTCAGAATTTTGATGTGCTTTTCCACAATGCTTTGAAGGTTCACGTCAAGAGTCGTCACGATGTTGTTCCCATTGACCGGAGATTGCAATACATTATCTGAATCAGAACCGGATTCCACATATTTCTTTTTCCTTCCATCCACTCCATTTAGTTCCTCATTATAGGATGCTTCCAATCCTGTATTTCCTACATTTTCGGAAGAAGCAAAACCGATTACGTCACTTGCCAACATATCATACGGATAAGTTCTGACATAACTTTCTTCCAAAGTGACATCAACGATCCATTTCTCCGTCTTTTCTCCTTTGACTTTTTTCTTCTTTTCTATGTTTTTCTTTACTTCTTCCTCTTCTTTTTTCTGAAGTTCCTTAAACTTCTTACCCTCTTCATAGCTCGCATTTTTCTTTAGCATAACGTAGTGGCTTTTTTCATTTTCCTGAATTTTCTGCCGAAGCTCTGTTTCATTTAAATCAAATGCCTCTACAAGTGCTTCTACGGTAGCGTCTATCTTTTTATTTCCAAAAACGGATTTCGTCTGCAAAAGTCCATTGACATCCAAAATGACATTATAAGTTCTGGTACTTGTCGCCAGAGTGCTTCCGTTTGCATCCAGAATATCCCCCCGTTTATACCGGATTGTTTCTCCCTGGCTACTCATCTGATTCATGATCCGCTTTTGATACTCTTCCCCGTGTAAAGCATTGATCCATATAGTCTTTCCTATGAAAATGACAAAAACCAGCAGGACTGCTCCAAACACTCCTACCAGTTTTTTCCTCATCTTCCCAGGAAATTTTCGGTAAAGACTTTTAATCGGTTTTTTCCTTCTTTTCTTTGCCATCTGATTTCCCCTTGTTTTCTGTTAATCCGAAATAACTCCGTCTTTCGGAATATTTTCATATTGTTTGATGGAATTCTCCCCCTGTTCCTGATATGTCACGATCTTAGACGGATCCACATAAATCATTCCAAGTGCCTCTGCTCTTTTTCTTATCTGCTCAAGTGTAATAGAATTGGTCAGATGATTCCATTCCGATGCGTTCTGCTCCTGCAAAAAAGCTACCTCTGCCTGAAGACTTTCAATCTTCTGTTCTCTGGCATTATTCTGTGCCCCTGTATATATGTACCAGATACCTATTGGCACCATAACTACTATGGAAACTATCACAAAGATTATATGTCCCTTTCTAATCTTCACATTTTTCTGCTTTCTGTGCTTTTCCGTTTCTTCATCTTCGGATCTCCATTCGGACATTCTTAAAGTATCACCATAAACATATGGTTCATATCGTACGCTGCTTCTTTTTCTTCCCGCCATATGCATACCCCTTTCCCAAACGGTATCTTACACTCCCCATATAGCCTAAATATGTTCAAATATACGTAGCTTTGCGCTTTTAGAACGGCTGTTTTCTTCCAATTCCCTCTCTCCCGGTAAAATCGGTTTTCTCGTTATCACCTTTCCTTTAGATTTCTTTCCGCATACACAAACCGGAAAATGACTCGGACATGTGCACGGATTTTCATTTCTCTTAAATGCTTCTTTTACAATTCTGTCCTCTAAAGAATGGAACGTAATAATACATATCCTTCCATGTGTATTCAATAAATCAATCATTTCATCCAATGATTCTCTTAAAACGGTCAGTTCCTGATTTAATTCAATCCGAATCGCCTGGAATGTCCGCTTTGCCGGATGCCCGGACATTTTCTGATATTTCATTGGTATGGAATTCCTTATAATCTCGGTCAGCTGTCCAGTGGTTTTTATGGAACCTTTTTCTCTTTCCTGTACAATATGTTTTGCAATATTTTTTGCGAAACGGTCTTCACCATAATCGCGGATAATTCGAAAAAGGTCCATTTCACTGTACTCATTGACAATATCGGCTGCTGTCATAGCCTGTCTTGTATCCATCCGCATATCAAGCGGTGCATCTTTTGTGTATGAGAATCCCCTCTCTGCAGTATCAAGCTGATAAGATGATACTCCCAGGTCAAGGACAATCCCATTAACCTTGTCAATGCCTAAATCACGGAGCCGCGACTTCATATCACAATAGTTGCTCCGGACTATTGTAACTTTCTCCCCAAAGTCACGAAGACGAATCCCTGCCGCCTCAATGGCAGCTTCATCCTGGTCTATTCCGATAAAACTCCCCTTGTCATTTAACCGCTTACATACTTCAAAAGCATGTCCGCCTCCACCAAGCGTTCCATCCACGTAAATGCCGTCTGGCTTGATGTTCAGACCATTTACGACCTCTTCTAACAATACTGATTTGTGTTCAAATGCCATGATTCCTCCTTAATATTAACAAAACTTAAATCGTAAGGCCTAAATCCTCCATGTCACTTGCGATATTTTCAATATCCGCTTCCACTTCAGCATTATGCTCATCCCAGGCCTTCTTGTCCCAGATTTCAATCTTATCAAGGACTCCTGCCAGAACAACTTCCTTATTCAGTCCGGCATATGCCCTCAGGGCAGAAGAGATAAGTACACGACCTTGTTTGTCGAGTTCGCCGTCAACAGCGCTTCCCAAAAAGAAACGTTTGAAGTCTCGGGCTTTTTTATTTGTAAGTGGTAATTTTCTGAGTTTTTCTTCAAAGGCTTCCCACTCATCTGACGGATACACAAATAAGCAGCCATCCATCCCTTTTGTTATCACGAAATGTTCTCCCAGACTTTCGCGAAACTTTGAAGGAATAATCAACCTGCCTTTTGCATCAATACTGTGATTGAATTCTCCGTTCAACATTCGGTTTCACCTTCTTCTCACCGGTTTCTGTCTTAGAAACCACTGTGCTCCACAATCCCCCACTTTTTACCACTTAAAATTATTTTAACCCACTTCTTTTTTCATTTCAAGTACTTTCGCCAAAAATTTGGATTTTGACAGAAATTAACAGAATTCTAAAATTGGGGACGTGTACCTTTGCAAAGGTACACGTCCCCAAAAATTCAAAAACTATTCTGATAATAAAAAAAGCACCTGTCGGTGCTTTTTATTGATTTTGGGAAAGTCCCTGTAAATACTCATCAAATGCGGTGTAATCTACAGTTACACTTGCTCTTGGTTTTGATTCTTCTACTTTTGTATATGCAGACCAGGCAATCCAGATAATGATGAGTGCTATGATGATCAGAGCAACCGCCATCTTCAGACGGAACATTAATTTCTTTTTCTTCTGTTCCTTTCGCAGCTGCTCTTTTGTTTTTTTATAAGAATCTGCTTTTGTCAGGCTCATGTTCTCTAACTCCTTTTGCAATCAACTGGTATTTATGATATCACATTTCTTTTGTAAATACAAGATTTGCATCTGGATTTCACATTTCCTACACAACTTTTCTAAACTGCTATAATGATTCCTCCGTCATTGGCATACATGGTGCTGACTCCTCTTGTATCCAAAATGATGATCTTGCGAGGGGAGATTTTTTCACACAGCATTGCTTTTACTGCTTCGGCTCTGTCACGGCAATTACAATGTGCGATAGCCAGTGTCTTTTCTTCCGGATTTACAATATCCTGCACAACATAGTCCACCATCTTTGACAGAGCTTTATTGATTCCTCTTGCCTGTCCGTGCTGGATGATCACACCCTGCTTGGTAGCTCCCATAACCGGCTTAATATTTAAGACGGAAGCCGCCAAAGCCTTCAATCCTGTCAAACGTCCGTTTTTACGCAGTGTATCCAGAGTTTCCAGAACAAAATACGTATTCTGCCCATCAATATAAGCTTCTACCGTATCAACCACTTCTTGAAAACTCATTCCCTTTTCTTCGCACTCTCGGATCTTTTCGGCAATCAGTGTTTCTCCCACAGATGCAGAACGGGAATTGAAAACATAAATATTCTTTTCTTCTTCCTCTTCCAAATACAGGTTTTTTCCAAGAACCGCACTGTTATATGATCCGCTTAACTCGGCGGACAACGTCACTACATAAATATTGTCCTCCTCACTTGTAAAAGCTTTCTTATATGTTTCCGGAGAAGGACAGGACGACTTGGGACATTCACTGCTCATTGCTACCTGCTTTAAAAACTTTGCTTGATCAAACGTTTCATCATCAATCACCTGATGGCCTTCTATATCTAATATGAGCGGAGCGGATACGAAATGTCCGCTTGCTTTCATCTCTTCCGTAAGTTCTCCGCAACTGTCAACAATTATTTTATAGCTCATTATTCATCCTCCCATACGCAATAGTATGTTATTCATTTCTATTATAAGTAGTTTTCAATACTACTTTTTTATTCTACCACAAATGGTATGGAAAAAAAAGCTATTTATCATGTATTTTTATTTTCCTTGAAACATTTAAGGCAATCCCCATTTCTCCCATTAGAAACAAAAACGACGTTCCTCCATAGCTGAAAAACGGAAGTGTAATCCCGGTAGTGGGAATCACATTTAATATAACCGCTACATTTAGCACAACCTGAATTGCAATATGAGCAAAAATCCCGGTCACAATCAAAGAGCCGAACAAATCCGGTGCTTTTCTTGCAATATGTAAAAGTCGGTACAACAAGAATCCAAACAGGGCCAAAATCACAATCAGCCCCACAATTCCAAATTCTTCACATATGATGGCAAGAATCATATCATTTTGTGGTTCCGGCAGGATCATTTTCTGGGCACTATTTCCAAGACCTTTTCCAATCCATCCTCCGGTCCCAATGGCATAAAATCCCTGCATTGTCTGAAAGGCTTCACTTTGGGCATATTTTTCCGGATCTACCCACGCAATAATCCTCTGAAGGCGGAATTGACCTGTATTTTCCAGAAAATGTCCCAAAATCCACATTCCAAAATACAGTATTCCCCCGATAATCCCCCCTACTGCCGCATACTTTTTTCCATTCGGATGTGCAACAATAAACATAATAAAGGTAATCCCTGCAACAATGACCGCCGTACTTAAATTATCCGTAAAGACAAAAACGCTGACAGCAGCTACCAAACCTCCCCCCAATATCTTAGCTTTTCCTTTCTTTGTACAGATTTCTTTTCCCATCGTACAGATAAGTCCTGCCAGGAATAAAATAACCGCTATCTTTGCCAATTCAGACGGCTGAAACTGCGGCAATCCGGGAAGTTTCAACCATCGTTGCGATCCGTTTGCCTCCCGTCCAAAGATAGATGTCCTTACAAGTGCCATCAGAATCAAAGAAGCCACATAAATCAGTTTAATAAACGGTGCATAATAGTGATAATCTATTTTGGACACCACATATATGACAACAAATCCAATCGCACTAAAAAAAAGCTGTTTTTTGACGTACCCCATTCCTACATTGTAATAACTTGCACTATAAAGCATCACTAACCCGAGGCTGAGCATAAAAACCACGACCGTAACAAGCCCATAATCAAAATTTTCTTCTTGTTTTCTCTTTCGTCCCTGCTTTTCCTTATTATATGCTTTCATTTTTATATCCCCTATATTTCTGATAATGGTTCTATTATATCTGCATTATCCTGTAAAAACAACCCGCCCTCCAAAAAGAACTGTAACTTTAACCGACTTTAGCCATATGATAATCTTAGAAATGATTGAAAGGAGATTTCAAATGCAAAATTATTATCAGCGGCCTCCTTACCGTCCGCCTTACCAGAATACGGACAATCGGGCCGACAATTCTTTCTGTGCCGTCGAAGATAACAGGGAAAGTTTTCCTCTTGCAATGGCTTATGTCCCATGGCAGAAATTCCAAAATACTTTTTCCCCATCAAAGGCTTTGATGTGCGGAACAATTTTTGAAGAACTTTACAAACCATTTCTTGGTAAAGGAGGACGCCGTTTATGAATGGATACGCTTCCCGCAAAGAGTTACTGGAACATATCAACTCCGTAAGCTTTGCCGTAAATGATCTTACACTTTTTTTGGATACCCACCCGTGTAATAAAGAAGCCTTGTCTTCTTTTTATAAATATCGGGAAGAACGCACAAAAGCCTTAAAAGAATATGCCTCATGCTATGGTCCTTTGACAATCGACACTGTCAATCCTTCCGCCTGTGACAACTGGAACTGGATCAACGAACCATGGCCATGGCAGGAAGGGGGATGTTAATTATGTGGAACTATGAAAAACGTCTGCAGTTTCCGGTAAAAATTCAAAAAACCAATCCTAAAGCAGCACAGATCATCATCAGCCAGTTCGGAGGTCCGGATGGAGAACTTGCCGCTTCCATGCGTTATCTCTCTCAACGTTATACCATGCCTTATAAGGAGGTCACCGGTCTTTTGACAGATATCGGAACTGAAGAATCTGCTCCAAATACATGTTTGTTTTCGTCTATTTTTGTCTATAAATGTCGCATTTCTTTCTTTTCCGTTTTTTCAATATTATAATATAACAGACAAGTTTAGGAATTTTTTATATGTAAGAGAAAGGAGTAACATGGACAACCTATCTTATTTAATCCATTGTCTTGGAATCAATGCAACCTATCGCGGATATCACTATCTCCACCGTGCAATTTTTCTTGCACTTTCAGATGAAGATTATCTTTTATCTATCACCAAGCGTATGTATATTGACATCGCAACTTTTTATCATGTTCCGGTAAATAATATAGAAAGAAATATCCGAACAGTCATCAGTGTTTGCTGGGAACGCGGAAATAAAGAGTTGTTATGTGAAATCGCTCCTTATCCATTAATGTTCAAACCTTCTGCCGGCGAATTCATCGACATTCTAACAACTTATTGCAAAATCAATAAAATCGATTCCTGATTTTTTACATAAAATTCATTATTTCTTCATAAGGCAAACATATTTTTTTCATATTCATACCGTATAGTTTATATCAAGAAAGAAAATGATTCTTTCGTAAGTATTCTTATAATATAACAATTTTCTTTTTCATAATTGCCGGTACAGTTGTACCGGCTCTCCTCATTTTATAGGGCTTTTCATATCTTTTTCTTCCTATTCATATCTTATATGGACAATAATCCTAAGGTGTAGAAATGTCTTATTGTATGTATCTTAGAAAATCACGCAAAGATCTTCAGGCAGAAACGCTTCATCCTGGAAACACTCTTCTTAGGCATGAAAAAACGCTTTCCGACCTTTCCGTTTCCTTATCTTTACCTATCGACAAAATTTATCGTGAAATTGTATCCGGAGACTCTATTTCATCACGTCCGGTCATGCAGACACTGTTAAGAGAAGTTGAAAATAATGTCTGGGAAGGCGTCTTTGTAATGGAAATCGAACGTCTTGCCAGAGGGGATTCCATCGATCAAGGGATTGTATCAAGGGCTTTTCGGTACAGTCATACCCGCATTGTTACTCCTTATAAGATTTATGAGCCGGAAGACGAATCGGATCTGGAATATTTTGAATTTAGTCTTTTTCTCTCACGCCGGGAGTACAAAGCCATCAACCGACGAATGCAGGCAGGAAGACTTGCCAGCATTCGAGAGGGAAAATATGTAGGAAATATTCCTCCTTACGGATACGATCGCATAAAACTTCCCGATCAAAAGGGATATACTCTCATACCAAACAGCGAGGCTGATGCAGTCCGTATGATTTTTTCCCTGTATACAGAATCGTTCCGCTCTATTCCGGAAATTGCTTCTTTTCTCAACACCGCTACCTCCTTCCGGCCAAGAAGATCATCCTGTTTTACCTATTCTTCCATCCGTGACATTCTTGATAATCCTGTCTATATCGGAAAACTTCGATGGAATTATCGTAAATCCCAGTCCACATTCAAAAACGGACAGCTTTCCAAACACCGTCCAAGACAAAATGATTATCTTATTGTAAACGGGCTTCACCGGGCATTGATCCCCGAAGAGCAGTTCCGGATAGCTGCCTGCCGTCTCCACCCTGATTTGGAGCAGAAGAATTAGCCCATATGGAAATGATCTGTGCCATTATTTATCAGTTGACACGGAATCTTACACCAGAAGAAATCAAATGTTCCGGATTTGATGCCTATTATGTGGATCATACGTTGGCTCTCTGGCCACAATCTGCCGGCGGTATTCCGTTTACTGCCACCGTATTTCAGTCCAAAGGCGATCCGATCACGGATCTTCACGAAGACTTGGCCGCTGAACAAAAAGCCCGGACCACTTACGATAATATTCTCCGCCTCATTGACGATCCGGATATCATTGCTCCGATCCGTTTCTTACGCCAAAGAGAAATCGTTCACTACCAACGCTTCGGTGAAGCATTGCGAATCATAACCGATCATCTGGACAGCAGGAATTTCTATGCAATGAACCCAGAATTTGACAATCCATGCAGATAAACAATCATGACCACCGGCTAAGCCGGTGGTTTGCTCTGCCCCTATAAGGGGCTTAT
>CALFLL010000011.1 GCA_937880845.1 uncultured Drancourtella sp. | reverse complement strand
GATATCGTGAAGGTGGACGTACTGTAGGATCAGGACGTGTTGCTACAATCATCGAATAATTTCAGATTGTATATTGATTTGTTATCGTAAGATAATGATGATATAAATAGAAATCCCGCAGGACTTTGGTCTTGCGGGATTTTTGTGGTGTGGAAAACCAGGGAATGATTTTTGATAATGGTTTATACGCAGTATATTATGTGCTATTATACAAATAAAAGGACGGGAAGGATATAGAAATGCACTTGAAGAAAAATTAAAAGAGGAAGTGAACGAGTACATTGCTGATCATTCAGTAGAAGAATTGGCAGATATTTTAGAAGTATTAGATGCAATGATTCAATATCATGGGTTTTCCTGGCAAGAGATAATTGATATGAAAAGGGCAAAAAAGGAACAAAGGGGTGGTTTTAGTAAGAAGTTATTTTTAATTGACAGAACAGTGGATTAGGAATAAAGAGGTAAAGGAGGTACATATCCATGCTGCCATCAAGAGAAGAAGCGGAAAACCTGTTAATGGAGGCAGAGCGGTGTAATCCGGGACCATGGGGAAATCATAGCCGGGTTGTGGCACATTGTGCCGAGAAAATTGCGGAGAAATGTCCCGATATGGATGCGGATAAGGCATATATTGTAGGCTTACTTCATGACATAGGAAGAAAATTCGGAGCCAGACATCTTGGCCATGTTTCAGATGGTTATCGTTACATGTTATCCTTAGGATATGATGAAGTTGCAAAAATATGTTTGACACATTCGTTTGATAGCAAAACCACAGATAATTACATTGGAAATTTTGATACAACGCAAGAAGAATTACAATTGATACAAGAGAAACTGCAGGAAGCTACATATGACGATTACGATAAATTGATTCAGCTTTGTGATGCGATCGGAGGAGCCGAAGGAGTAATGAACATAGAGGAACGCATGGGTGATGTAAAACGTCGATATGGCTCGTATCCTTTAGAAAAATGGAATGCAAATCTTGATCTAAAACAATATTTTGAAGATAAAATCGGTGAAGAAATTTATAGCGTAGTAGAAAAGGATATATTTCACTTATAATATCATGAAACAAATAGGTGATAAAGGTGATAAGGAAGGAAAATATGTTAATTAGAATAGCAAATGTAAATGATATGGAACAATTAAGAACTTTATATCGAGAATTAGAAAATGATGGTGTGAGATATCAGCCGGAGCATTTTGTAGTGGGATACCGGAGCGATGAATTTTTTCATGCAATCTTTAAAAGTAGTAATGAGGATATCTTGGTAGCAGAGAAAGATGGAATGGTTGTAGGATTTTCCCATGTTGTGATATTAAAACAAAAAAATGTAGCATGTCTGAAGCCTCAGACAGTAGTTTATATACAAGATTTGGATGTTCTGGAAAGTGAAAGAAGAAAAGGAATTGGAACATTACTTATTAATGCCAGTTAAGAATATGGCAAAAAAAAGGGAGCAGATTTCATCAGAACTCAGGTTTTCCTAAAAATACGGACGGAATGAGATTTTATGAAAGAAATGGATTTGGCGAAATGATGAAAACCATAGAGTGTCAGTTTTAAAAGCAATAAAGCCGGACTTTGAAAAGATATATCGGGGTGTTTTTTAGAATGAAAAGATTGGAATAGTGGTTTACAGGATGATGTAATAGAAACAGAGCGGCTGACATTAAGGCGGTTTCAGGAGAAAGAGATTGATTCTTTATATCATGCTCTCGGAAAAGAAATAGAAGGAAACAATAAGAGGTTATGCCATCACATATCTTGACAATCAATTTGGCGGATGTTAGAATTGTAAAAAATAAATCAAACTTCAATTTGGATAGAGGTATCATTATGTTTTATAATCAATTCCAGAAACTGAATGGGGACGACGATAAGTAGCGTTTGTATCTGTGAACAGTCATAGGTGCAAGCGCTAAGTGTGTTGTACCTATGTGGAATATAGAGAGAATAGACCACATCGGTAAAGATAAATAACTTTGCTCGTGTGGTTTTTTTATATCCTTTTATTGGTACCCATACGAGTGCATATATGGAAAGAAGGTGATCGTATGGGACATAAAGACGATGTTCTTATGGATAAGCATTTGTTTTATAAAAAAGCAAATACTCAGATAGAATAGAAAGGATAAGAAAATGAAACATATAAAAGGAAATAGCATTATAACAGAATTGGAAGTTGAGGAACTGGCAGAGCACATCGGAGAAACAATACGAATTCATGGAAGTATCTATAAGATTAGGAAAATGAAAGGTTTTTCTTTTGTGTTGTTAAGGACGAAAAGAGATGTCGTTCAATGTATTGCTTCGGGAAATATGGAAATACCGGCAGAAGAAAGCTGTATAATCATGAAGGCACGTGTGGTAGAAGAGAAACGAAGTAAGACAGGATATGAATTGCATATCGAAAATATAAAAGTTTTAAGTACTCCACACGAGATATCACCGATTGTGATCAACCAGAAAATCGTAGATACTTCCATCGAAAATTTACTGGACTACAGACCAATTACGTTAAGAAATGAAAAAGAAAGGGCGATTTTCAAACTGCAGGAAGGTATTTGCAGAGGAATCCGAGAATTTCTTTACCATGAACGCTTTACGGAAATCCATACGCCTAAGATTGTGCAGTCGGGAGCGGAAGGAGGAGCCAATATCTTTTCTTTGGATTATTTTGGGCAAGAGGCTTATCTGGCACAAAGTCCGCAGTTTTATAAACAGATGATGGTAGGTGTGTTTGAACGTGTATTTGAAATCGGACCGGTATTTCGAGCTGAAAAACATGATACATCCAGACATCTGAATGAATATACAAGCGTGGACTTTGAAATGGGTTATATAGAGAGTTTTGAGGAAATCATGGAAATGGAAACCGCAATGCTGAAATATATATTGAAATACTTGGCTGAATATTACAAAAAGGAAATAGCCTTACTGCAGTTGGAGCTGCCTGTAATTGAAACCATACCGGCTATTCGTTTTCAGGAAGCAAAGATAAAAGTAGCCGAGGTTTATAATCGTTCTGTAACAGACTGGGAAGATTTTGAACCGGAAGAGGAAAAACTTTTGTCTGAGATTATTTTTAAGGAAACCGGAAGTGAATTTGTGTTTGTGACACATTATCCAAGTGTAAAACGGCCATTTTATGCTATGGACAGCAAAGAAAATCCAAAGGAAACAGAAAGTTTTGACTTGCTGTTTCGAGGACTGGAGGTTACAACCGGTGGCCAGAGAATCCATGATTATGAGGAACAGATTGCCAAAATGGAAAAGAAGCATATGAATGTGCAGTTGTTTGAAAGTTACCTTATGATGCATAAACATGGTATACCGCCACATGGAGGCCTCGGACTTGGACTGGAGCGTTTTACAGGAAAATTATTGGGATATGAGAATGTCAGATTCACAACGCTGTTTCCAAGAGATATCAACAGAT
Source organism: uncultured Drancourtella sp. (assembly GCA_937880845.1). GTDB lineage: Bacteria > Bacillota > Clostridia > Lachnospirales > Lachnospiraceae > Sellimonas. Next base: position 13,678 of record CALFLL010000011.1, on the reverse strand, counting down.
TGCTGCCTTAAAAAACAAGCGGATTCAAGAGGGGGAGTTAAGAATGGTAGAAGTAAAGTTTTATGATCATGTATCAGATGAATTATTAAAGTTTGCGGTTATTATTTCAAAGACAGAGGGGAAATGGGTATTTTGCAAACATAAGGAACGTGATACATACGAAGTGCCGGGTGGTCATAGAGAGATTGGTGAAAATATTCTGGAAACCGCAAAAAGAGAATTAAAGGAAGAGACAGGAGCGATTGATTTTGTGATAGAGCCGATTTGCGTATATTCGGTCAAAGGAAAAACGAGAGTAAATGAGTCGATGAACGAGGAAACATTTGGAATGTTGTTTGTCGCTGATATAGTTTCTTTTGAAAAAGAACTGCACAGCGAAATAGAAAATATTATAGTTACGGAGAAACTGGTGGATAAATGGACCTATCCGCTTATACAACCAAAACTGAGCGAAGAGGCGAAGAAAAGAGGATATGTATGAAATAGTTTCGGCAAAAGAGCTGAAATGGGTATAAAAATTTTGAGGGTATGAATTGAATTTCATACCCTCAAAATCTATGATATCTAATATATTTTTGAAAAATTTTATTTGGTACTTGGTTTTATGATAGCATAGGGAAAAATGGTATGATAGAATAAAATATAGATAAGAAGAACAAAAGAAATTGGGAAAAAGGAGAAGTTATGCAATATTTAGTCCATACAAGTGGTGAAGTGATAAACAGACGTGATAGAGTTTATGCTATTCAAGCAACATCAAAAGAAGAAGCTCAGGAATTTGCAAGAAATAAATTTGTGGAAGAGTTTGATATTGTTAATGAAAAAATATATATAAAAGCATCTAAACGAACAAGTAGAGCGATTTGCTCGTATATTTTTATGATGATACCAATTATATTATCATTTATAAACTGGAAAGTAAAACATGATACTGTTTCAATACAGCCGGATTTTCTTTCATGTGTTTATGCGGTTTTGCTTTATGTAGCATTTGTAGTCAGGTTTAAGGGAATACAGAGGACAACAGATTCGGTGATAGACATTATTTTTGCCGTTCTTATGGTGTTATTATTGTCATCTTTTATTAAAGCGATGCTTGTCACTAAAACGTTGAGTATTTTGGGGTTAAAAGAAATTTCAATTAATACTAATATAATATTTCCGGTTGCTATCGTTTTATCATGGTTAGGATTAAAACTGGTCAGTGCTGTTTGTATGGCTAGTATTGGTATATTAGCACTATTTAATGTTGCATCTTTAAGTACTGCTATGGGATCTGTTTGGGGACCTGTATATGTGTTATGTGCGTTCATAGGTATTATTCTTTATTTATCAGTTGAGCCAGCTTTAGTGGAGGCTTTTCCAAATTGGAAGCATTCTGTCGGTTATGGAGTGAATCATGTAAAAAATGACTTTGTTGAAGCCGAAAAATCAGCAAAGAAATTAGGAGTGAAAGCTCAAAATTATAAAAAGAAAAAAGACTTGCATATAGAGAAGAAAGATAAAGGTGTCTAGTAGAATAAGAGGAAATAAAAGTATGAAAAAAGTACTTATAATTTTTATAGTAGTAGTATTAATTCTTGTAGCAGGGATAGGAGGCTTTGTTTATTTATCAAATAGAAATGGTAATTCAAGAGTTACAAATGATAAGGCCGAAAAAGATGAAAAAAATCGTTATTTAACGATAATTAATGGTACGAATCAGGTAATTAATGAAGTTCATATAACAGTTGGAGAAGGATCTGAAATTGAACATAGTTATCAAGAAAATCCAGATGAAAATAGCTTTTCTGTTAAAATACCAAAACAGTATGATGAGTACAAAGAATTTGTAGTAACTTTAATTGACAGATATGGGTTGAAATACGAAAAGAAAGTAACAGATATAAAAGAAAATGGGCGAACAGAAGTAAAAATTACAGAAGACGATTATACGAAACAAAAGGGGGACACAAAACGAAAAATAGATCAATTTTTTAATGGTGATTAGTATTTTGAGTATGAATTTTCCGGCCAAACTGTGAGGTGGTCAACATGGCAAAAACAAACGTAAAAGTTACATTTTTATGCACGGTAGAGAAAGTGTGGAATGTTGTAACAGATTTATCTCATTATCAATGGAGAAGCGATATTGACAGCGTGAAGGTGATTGACAGCCGGCATTTTTTGGAAGTTACAAAAGACGGAACACAGACCCGGTTTACGGTTACCGACAAAAAAGAATATTTAATACGTAAAAACAGATAGGGAAGAGATGCGATATCTCTTCCCTACACTTATATAATACCATAAAAAGGGATTAAACTCAAGACTGGTAAACTTTGGAGGAATGTACTATACTACATATTTCATAACGGAGGTGTGGATATGAGTGAACAAAATTGGCTGTTAGTCATGAACCGCCAGATGTGGATGCAACAAATTCGGGAGGCAAATCAATATACGGAAAAGTATGGTCTTACTCTTTCGGAGAAAGAAGCGGAAATATTACTTGAAGAAAAGAATCATGTGTTGAAAGAGGAACGAAGAATAGAGTTCGGAAAGAGTATTCTTTCTCAGATTATTTATGAATTTTGTGATTCTTCTTTTCTTTCACAGGAGAGTTATCTTGAAACGCTGATTCGCCTACAGGAGATTTTCTTTTTGTATAAGAACGAAATGCAAGATGAGCTTACAGACGATGAGCTGTTGCATTTTATGAAGGAACAATTTGAAAATGTATGCTATGGGGATTTAGATTATTTAGAAACAACCTGTTTGGAAATTTTTGCGGAAGCAGTGAGGGCAGGTTACAGAGGATACGAGCAAACGGAAGGTAGAGGAGAATTTTCGCAAATGGATATCGTCACCAGATGGGATAAAGAGTTGTATTTGCAGACATTAAAAGAGCTTTGTTGGAGGTAGGATATGGAGTATAAAATGGAAGAGTTGGTACCTATTGTCGAAAGTCTGGCACGGAAATATACAGCAGGGGACAGCACTTCGGTTACATATGAAACGGCACAGATGCTCATGGAGGGAGTTTTGTATTGTTTAGAAGAGTACAGAAACCAGTCGGTTTATGGAACGGTGTCCAAAGATTTATCTGCTGCAGAGCAGTACCGGATAGGGAGCAGGCTTGTATATGATAAGGCAAAGGAAATACGAGAGATTTATAATGAAATGTCTTCTTATTTTAATGATTACGGAGTGGGATGTCTGGGGGATACAGTGAAAAAAGGAATTCCGGAATTTCTAAAATGGTATGATGTAAAATTTTGTCCACAAGATACCATTTTGACACTGGATTATCCCATATTAAAGGATATTCATACATTGCGGGGAGCAGATGCTGTCTGTGAATTTCTCAGATCCGTCAGGACGGAACAAAGATTTCTAAATAGATTTGACGAGAAATACATAAAAACGGTTTTAAAACTGGCAGTTCCGGGATATGAACATATGGTAGAAAATGTGTGCAGTATCATATGGCTCAATATGATCGGACATTTGATATTGGAAAAACCGTTCCATGATACCGGATTTCATGAAGAAGAATATGAAAGACTGAAAGAGAAGGTTTTGTACGGAGATATAGAGTATAAGATTCGGAGTTTGACAGAAATGCTGATAGAAAGATTTTATGAAAATGATGAAGAAATGATGAAATATTTATTTTCTGATAAAAAGAATATTGCAGTTCGTATAAAATTGGCAGCAGAGTATGGACAGTTACATAAAATATTTGTATTTTGAAATAAACATATTGAAAAAAATCTATATGTGTGATAACATATAGAAAAATATCAATGTAAAGAGGTGAACTCAAATGGTTGGAAATTATACGGAATACGCCAGGATTTTCAAGGCGTTGTCGGATGCCAAGCGTCTGCAGATTATTGATATGTTATCGAATGGGGAACTGTGTGCCTGTAAGATCCAGGAAGCATTTGACATTTCACAGCCAACGCTTTCCCACGATATGAAGCTGTTATGTGAATGTGGGCTTGTTATACCGCGAAAGGAAGGAAAGTGGACACATTATTCGTTGAGTGTGGAAAAGATGAATGAAGTTTACAGAACAGTGGGAAAACTTCTTCTTCCGGAGAAATATGAGCAGATATTGGACTGTGACTGTAAATAAAAGAAAGGACTGTTGGGAGATATGGAACATACAAAACTTTATGTATTGACCGGATTTTTAGGCTCCGGAAAAACAACTCTTTTATTAAAACTGTTAGACCGATTAAAAGGACATCGGGTTGGAATCATACAGAATGAATTTGGAAAACTTGGGATAGACGGAACAATTTTACAGGATGACGGGATTGAAATGGTAGAGATTAACAGAGGATCTATTTTCTGTTCCTGTCTGAAATTAAACTTTGTAAAGGCACTGGCGGAAATGGCGGAAAAAGAGTTTGAATATTTGTTTGTGGAAAGTTCCGGACTTGGAGATCCGTCTAATGTAGAAGAGATCCTTCAGGCTGCAAGGGTAGTTTCCGGGCGTGAATACGACTTCAAGGGTGTGATCTGCCTGGTGGATGCGATGAATTTTATGGAGCAGTTGGAAGATGAAGAAACCGTGTATCGGCAGTTAAAGCATTGCCATCTGGCTGTCATTACTAAGTCGGATCTGGTAGACGAGGAAAAGATCCGGGAGGTAAAGCAGAAGATTCGGAGTATTAATCCGGTCTGCCTGATTGAAACAAGCAGTTATGGGGAAATGGACGATGGGTTTCTTCAGGAAGATTTACTTTTGTATCAATGGGCAGAAGGAGAAGAAACGACCAATTCCGTAGAAACAAAACCAAAAACCTTATTTATGGAATGTGAACGTGCGGTTAAGAAGGAAGAATTGATGAAGTTTTTGCATGCAGTCATTCCGTATACCTATCGTATGAAAGGATTCTTTTTACTGGAAGAGGAAGGATGGCAGCAGGTAGATGTGGTAGGCAGCAGGATTGATATGAAGTCTTCCGACACTTTTGAAAAATCTCAGTTTGTATTTATTTCAAAGGTAGGAACGGATATTATCAGGCATATTTTTGATGCATGGAAAGAAAATGTAGAAGTGGAAATGAAGCTTCGGAATTAGGAGGAGTCTTATGGATATCAAAGTAATAGGAGCAGGCTGTAAGGACTGCGACAAATTGTATAAAACGGTAAAAGAAGCGGTAGAAGAGCTGGGGATGACCGCAGAAGTGCAGAAAGTGGAAGATTTACTGGAAATCGTACAGTTGGGCGTGATGTCGGCACCGTCTTTAATGATAGACGGAAACTTGGTGGTGGCAGGAAGAGTGCCGGGTAAAAAAGAAATCGTGAAATTATTACAAAACGGAGAGTAATCTATGAGTGTATTACAAACAGGATGGGAGTTCTTGCAAAACGAAGTACTTGGTATGAAATGGATGAACCGTCTGATAGGAGAGCTTGTGGATTTCATGGGTTTGGATACGAGTGGGAAGATCGGGGGAAGTATTCAGTTTTTTCTATATGATACGATAAAAATATTCATTTTACTGGGCATCCTTATTTTTGTGATTTCTTATATTCAGAGTTTCTTTCCGCCGGAGAGGACGAAAAAGATACTGGGCAATTTTCATGGGATATGGGCAAATATGACAGGAGCCTTGCTTGGAACAGTGACCCCCTTTTGTTCCTGTTCGTCTATTCCGTTGTTCATGGGATTTACAAGTGCAGGGCTGCCGCTTGGAGTTACCTTTTCCTTTTTAATCTCATCGCCGATGGTAGATTTGGGCTCCCTTGTCCTTCTTACGAGTATCTTCGGCTGGAAAGTTGCTGTGGTATATGTGATGCTTGGACTTTTGATTGCAATAGCAGGGGGAGTCCTGATCGAAAAAATGCATCTGGAAGACCAGGTGGAAGCATTTATCCGAAATGCGAAAGCGGTAGATGGCACTCAGATGAAACTTCGTGTAAAAGATCGTGTGAAATATGCAGGGGATCAGGTGAAAACAACTGTAAAAAAGGTATTTCCATATATCATTATTGGTGTTTTTATCGGTGCATGGATTCACAACTGGATTCCAAAGGAGTGGATCGTAAAGCTCCTTGGGGAAGGAAATCCTTTTGGAGTGATCCTGGCAACATTAGTTGGTATTCCGATGTATGCAGACATTTTTGGGACGATCCCGATCGCAGAAGCACTGCTTGCAAAAGGGGCGGGACTTGGAGTCGTTCTCTCTTTTATGATGGGAGTCACAACATTATCATTGCCGTCGATAATCATGTTAAAAAGAGCGGTAAAGCCAAAGCTTCTTGGAATATTTATCACTATTTGCACAATTGGCATCATTATCGTAGGATATTTCTTTAATACAGTCCAGCCTTTGTTGATTTAGAAGGAAAATAAGAAAGCGTGGAAGAGCCGGATGACTTTTCCACGCTGTTTTTATCTATTTCAGTTTTTCTCCTGTGAGCATTTCGTAGCCCTGAAGGTAAATATCGATTGTTTTCTGTACGACATCTTCCGGAAGTGTCCAGTTATTGTCCGGGTTTGCTTTCAGCCAGTCACGAGCGAACTGTTTGTCGAAAGATGGTTGTGCGTGTCCCGGTTCATATCCGTCTGCAGGCCAGAAACGGGAGCTGTCCGGTGTAAGCATTTCATCTCCGATTACAATGTTTCCGTCTTCATCAAGACCGAATTCAAATTTTGTATCTGCGATGATGATGCCGCGGCTTAATGCATAGTCAGCACATTTTTTGTAAAGGGCGATTGTATAGTCACGCAGTTTGGAAGCATATTCTTCGCCTTTTCCAGGAAAATACTTTTCCAGATGTGCAATGCTTTGTTCATAGGAAATATTTTCGTCATGATCGCCGATTTCAGCTTTTGTAGAAGGCGTATAAATCGGTTCAGGCAGTTTATCGGATTCTACCAGTCCTTCCGGAAGTTTGATTCCGCAGACTGTGCCGTCTTTTTTGTAGCTTTCCCAGCCGCTTCCTGTAATGTATCCGCGAACGATACATTCAACCGGCAGCATGTTCAGCTTCTTACACATCATACTGTTTCCGTCAAACTGTGGCTGATGGAAAAATTCCGGCATATCTTTTACATCAGCAGAAATCATATGGTTTGGCAGGATGTCTTTTGTCAGATCGAACCAGAATTTGGACATTTGAGTTAAAACGGTTCCTTTTTTTGTGATCGTGTTGTTTAAGATGACATCAAAACAGCTAATGCGGTCTGTTGCAACCATGATCAGGCTATCTCCGTTATCATAGATTTCACGTACTTTTCCTTCTTTGATAGGTTTCATTTTACATACCTCGCTTATTTTTTCGATTAAGAATATTTCCAATACTAGGATAATAACAAACGAGGTAAAAAAGCAATAGTTTTTTTGCTTTTTTATAAAAAATGTCTGTTTTCTTGACAAAAAAATACGATGTAGTACAATAAAATTAAGATATACTTTGCAATGCAAAGTATAAAAGGAGGCGGTCATATGATACCATCGCAAATGTTAAAGGGGATTCTGGAAGGCTGTCTTTTGAAAATCATCAGTGATAAGCCAATATACGGTTATGAGATCACACAGCAGTTTGAAGCATATGGATTTGGACAGATTTCAGAAGGAACCGTATATCCGTTGCTTCTTAGAATGGAAAAAAACGGGTGGATCACTTCCAGTTACCGGGAATCACTGGCAGGACCAAAAAGAAGATATTTTTCCATTGAAAAGGCAGGGATTGAGGAACTTGAGCGATTTCAGGAAAACTGGAATGTATTGGAAAGAGCAGTCAATTTTGTCTTGAAAGGAGATGGATTTGATGAAGAAACAAAATGATCATATGGACCCGGACGATAAGATGAAGAAAAACGCAGGCCTGGTCCTCTCATGGTTTCCGTTTATCGGATTGGTCGTATCTGTATTTTCGGTAGGGTTACAAATCACAAAAGGAACCGTATGGAGTATAGAGGAAATGTGTTCCACCTTTGTATCATTTGGGCTATGGACACTGTTGACGGGAGTCTGTTTCTTTTTGTTCCATCGGTATCTTCCGTTTTCCATGCCGTATATAAAAGGGAAGATGAAATATGTAACCATTGGTGTGATCCTTTTCCTTATCGTATTACATGTGGTATTCTATATAGGATAGAAAACGAAACGGACAGGTGAAAGAAATGGCAGGTATTTTATTACTGGAAGACGAAGAAAGCGTCAACAGAGGGATTGAATTTACATTAAAAAAAGAGGGATATGAAATATACAGTGTTTCTACTATACAGGAGGCAAGGCAGATTTTCGAAGAAAAAGAACTGGATCTTATGATCTGTGATGTAAATCTGCCGGATGGGAGCAGTCTGGACTTTATAAGAGAGGTGCGTAAAACAAGCATGGTCCATATTATCTGTCTTACGGCAATGGATACGGAAATGGATCAGGTGATGGGATATGAGTCGGGTGCAGATGACTATATTACAAAGCCGTTTAGCCTTTCGGTACTGGTTTTAAAAGTGAATGCATATTTTAAAAAATATCAGAAAGCGTCAACAGATGTAATCGAATCGGGAGGGATTCTCTTTTTGATGCCTGAGATGAAAGCGAGAAAAGGAGAAGAGGAGCTTACCTTTACAAAAAACGAATGGAAGATGCTTAGGGCTTTTTTGGAGCATCCGAAGCAGATTCTGTCAAAAAATCAGATATTGGAGCGGCTGTTTGATGTAGACGGAGAGTTTGTAGATGAAAATACGGTGGCTGTGAATATACGAAGATTAAGAGAAAAGATAGAAGATGATGCGGGAAAGCCGGAATTTATTCGGAATATCAGAGGACTTGGATATATCTGGGATAAGGAATGCAGGAAAGGACAGGGGGCATAAAAACGGGATGCAGCAGCAGAAAAAACGACTGGTCAGACAGATGGCTGCCACAGCTGCCTTGATCTTGTTGTTTTGTTTTGGGTTGATATGGATACAGTATCAAGAATATCAGGATCAGATGTTTATGGCAGCCAGCATTATCCAAACAGGTGACAAGGAAGAGGATATCTTTCGGATTTTAAAAGGAAACCGGAGTATTTCCGGCAAAGAAGCCGAAAAAATACTGGAACAATATGGCTATGATTCCATCAGTAAAAGCGAATATGGACGGAATTATTTGAAAAAATCAATAGCCATTATGACTGCAGGATGCATTTTGTATGTGTGTTATGGAGCACTGCTTTTCTATGATTACAGAAAACGGAAAAAGGAATGGGATCTGGAAAATGAAGAATTGGTAGAAATTATGGAACAGATCAGAAACGGTAATTTTCATCCGGATTATTTTGAAAAGTATACGGATGCCAAAGATAGTAGAAACAAGGTATTGGATGAAATAGATTCTCTTTGTGGATATCTGGAAATTCTTACATCTCAGTCCCAAAAAGAAAAGGAAGAAACAAAAGCTCTTGTCACCGATATTTCCCATCAGTTAAAGACACCGGTGGCTGCCCTGAAATCCTGCTTTGAGATTTTAAAAAGCAAAGATCTGACAGAAGAGGAACAAAAGGAGTTTGAGTACAGGCTGGAAAATCAGCTGAAAGGATTGGAGCAGCTTGTCCAGGCTCTTGTAAATATTTCCCGGATGGAAACGGGAATGATACAGATCCGGTTAAAAGAAGAGAAAATTTTTGACACGATTCTGGAAGCCGTTAACCGGGTATGGATAAAAGCCGAAAAGAAAAAAATAGAAATAGAACTGGATGCCAAAGAAGAGATGGAAACCTTTCGGATTCTCAATGACAAAAAATGGATATGCGAAGCATTGATCAATCTTTTGGAAAATGCAGTGAAGTATAGTCCGGAAAAAAGCAAGGTTCTGATTTGCGTAAAAAAAACGACGACATTTCTCAGAATTGAAGTGCACGATCAGGGAATCGGGATTCCGAAAAGTGAATATCATAAAATTTTTCAACGATTTTACAGAGGTGATAATGTCATCGTACAAAAGGAAGAAGGTTCCGGTGTAGGACTTTATCTTGCAAGAAAAATCGTAGAAGAACATCATGGGATGCTTTCGTTGGATACAAGGAAAATGAGGAAAGAAAAAGGAAGCATTTTTGTCATACAGCTTCCGTATGAATAAAAGTCTTACAAAACTGTAAGGCTTTTTTTATTTCCTGAAAGGGAAATGAAAGGTGAAGAAGATATGATAAGCTTATCAATCAAGAGAAAGGAAAACGACTATGGATAGAATTTTAATGACACAAAATTTATGTAAATATTATGGAAGCGGAGAAAACGAGGTAAGAGCGGTACAAAATGCCAATCTGGATATCCAAAAGGGAGAGTTTGTGGCAATCGTAGGAAAATCCGGTTCGGGAAAAAGTACTCTTCTTCATATGTTGGGTGGCCTGGATACTCCTACAAGCGGAAAAGTATTTATAAGAGGGAAAGATATTTTTTCCTATAAAGAAGACGCACTTGCCATGTTTAGAAGAAGAAAGATTGGATTTATTTTTCAGTCATTTAATTTGGTATCCTCAATTAATGTCTGGGAAAATATTGTTCTTCCGATCGGATTGGACGGAAGGAAGGCGGATGAAGGATTTGTCATGGATATTGTAAAGACACTGGGACTGGAAAAAAAGCTTTATAATCTTCCAAACACCCTTTCCGGAGGGCAGCAACAAAGAGTTGCCATCGCAAGGGCACTGGCATCAAAACCGGATATTCTGTTTGCCGATGAGCCGACCGGAAACCTGGATTCCAGAACAAGTGATGAGGTTATCGGGCTTTTGAAGATGTCTGTGGAAAAGTATGGTCAGACACTTGTGATGATCACGCATGATGAAGACATTGCACAGATAGCAGACAGAATTCTTCTGATTGAAGACGGAAAGGTGGCAGAGGTAAGATGATCACGAAACTGGCATTATGCAATAATAAGAAAAATAAGACACGAAGTATCCTGATCATGTTGGCAGTGTTCCTTACAACGGTTTTGTTGTCTGCAATCGCAACATTTGGATATGGAATTATAAAATATGAAAAAGTCAATGCCGAGAACTTTTACGGGGCTTATTATGGAACATTTGGTATGGTAAACCAGGAACAAATTCGGGAAATGGAGAAACGAAGCGAATTTGACAGAATAGGAAAAGCGGCATCGGCAGGTGAAGTGGAAGATGAAAGGAATATTTCGCTTTTATGGGTAGATAAGGAAACCATTGATCTTTCTAATCTGAGTCAACAGATGGAAGAAGGGAATTTCCCGAAAAAAGCAAATGAAATCGCCGGACAAAAAGAAATGTTTGAATGTCTTGGAGTAAAGGATGCAAAGGTTGGAGATACCGTTGTATTAAATTTTAGACGGAATAAAACCGAGGCATATACGAAACAGGAATTTGTAATCAGTGGTATTTTAAAACCAATGGCCGTGGAACAGGAAAATCAAGGATATGCAGGCTATATATCAAAAGCCTGGTTTGAGTCCCTTTATCCGGAAGAAGAAAGAGTTTATACGACTTATGTTACTTTGAATGATTCTGTAGACGTTGATTCGTATATATTGGAGGATACGCTCAAAGATCTTGCAAAGAAATGTGACATAGATCCTAAATATGTTCAGGATAATTTCAGCTATGCAATGTTTGCACTGGATCCGGGAACCGAAACAATCGTTGGCTGTGTGATGGTTGCACTTCTTGTTATTCTGTTTTCTGTTTTGGTTATTTATAATATTTTTCAGGTAGGAATTGTACAAAAGATTCAGGAATACGGAAAAATCAAAGCTTTAGGAACGACAAAGAAACAGATGAAAAAGCTTGTATTTCGTGAAGGGATGCTCGTTGCCATTCCGGCTGTTCCGATAGGAATGGTTGCAGGGGCAGGAATCACGATTTTGTTTTTTAATCAATGGTTTGAGGAAAGTGAAAAAGTACTTGGACGTACAGATGTAATCCATGTTTCCATGATTTCTCTTCCGCTGCTGTTGTTATGCGGTGGTGTGTCCCTATTGACCGTATGGGTGGCATTGAAAAGACCGATGAGCATTGTTTCTAAAATCTCTCCTATGGAAGCCATCCGTTTTCAAGAAAAAAAAGGGAAAAATAAAGGAATCCGAAAAGGGAAAAAGCAGATGAGTGTACAGGGATTGACGATGTCAAACCTTGCCATGAATAAAAAACGTACTATTACGACGATTGTAACCATGGGCCTTTCCTGTGTCCTGTTTGTCGTCATAGCCAATTTTACAGGAAATGTCAGCACAACATATGATGCCAGAAAGAACGTACCTTATGGACAGTTTCAGATTGACCTGACATATGACACAAACGATACGGCTTATCCGGAAAACAATCTGGATGCGATCCTGAAAGAGAATCCTCTTGATGAAAGCCTGGTCCAAGAAATTAAAGCCCTGGATGGGGTAACGGAAGTCAAGACTATGAATCTTTTGTATATGAAGGATAAAAATAACACACTACAAAGTATTGGTGTTATGGACAAAGAACAGTTTGAGAATGAAGTGCATCAGGGTTCCTTAAAAGGAAAAGTGGATTATGAAGAAGCTTCCGAAGAAAATGCCATTATTTATGGTTACTCTTATTTTCTGGAAGATACAGGATATGAGATTGGGGATACAATGTCCATGAAAATAGAAGATGCAGATCAGCAAATCCCATATAAAGGAAAACTGATGGGGGCATTTGGAAGTACGAATGCGGGAGACTGGGTGATAACAGATCAGACTTATAAAAACCTTGGATTTAAAGGCAAAAATACAGGTACGATTTGGGTGGACTGTGACAAAAAAGATTGTGCAAAAGTAGAAGCAGGATTGCGGGAACTGCTTGCAGGAAAAAATCATTGTGAACTTTCTTCCTATGAAGGAGCACTTCAGACATCAGAAACTTCGCTGGGTATGATGGAAACCTTATGTTATGCATTTTTGTTTCTTGTAGGACTGATTGCCTTTATGAATATGGCAAATACGATGGTTATCAGTATTACCACAAGAAAACGGGAACTGGGCGTATTGCAGGCACTAGGAATGACAAACAGACAGTTGAACAAAATGCTTAGAAATGAGGGACTTCTTTTTACTGTCGGAAGTATTATAATTTCACTGATTGTAGGAATGCCAATCGGATACGGGCTTTTCCTGTATGGAAAAAACCATGGATTTTTCGGACTGGATGTCTATCATATCCCGGTAAAAGAAATCGCAGCAATGATCGTGATACTCGCTGTTCTGCAGATTTCTCTTTCCTTTATCTTAAGCAGAAACATCAAGAAAGAATCTCTCGTGGAAAGGATTAGATATCAGGAATAGCATTTCTTGAAAAAAGTACATCACGGTAGTATGATGGAAAAAAGGGGGCGTATATCCGTGCAGATAAGAATCGGTGAAAAATGGTGTAAGATTGAAATTTATAATGAATATTTGAAAAAGATTCCAAGCCTTCTCTCTCAGATCAATACCGTGGAAAAAATGCAGCAAAAAGCCGAAATCGAGCTTTCCATGCTAGAAGGAATCAAAGAAGATGAAAGCAAAGCGCAGTATCAAAAGAGGCTGCTTTCCATACAGAAACAGTGTGAAAAACGTCTGGAGGAGATGACGGAGGAACTAAGGCTGATTCAGACGTTAAAAAAGCAGTTGGAAGAGGAAGTGGATATATTAAGGGTATAAAGGGGCTGTGAAATAAGTCCCTCAAAGAAATAGGACCATTCGCTCATGCGAAA
>CALFLL010000010.1 GCA_937880845.1 uncultured Drancourtella sp. | reverse complement strand
GATGTAAGAGTTGGAAGTTACAGATAGCTGCTTAATCAGCAGACACTAGTTATATGATAAAACAACAAAAACTTCCAGACAAGACCATAAAATAAAAATAGATTCTTTTTTCGTTTTAAGTTATAATGCATGAATATATCCACTCATTTATGAAAGGTGTAAAACTTATGAATCATTCAAACAAACGTAAAAATTTCCGGGGCACGTTTTCCATTATCATCGCCACATTATGTTGGGGCTTTTCCGGCTGCTCCGGGCAGTATCTGCTCCATGACCTTGCCCTTCCTACCCCTGTGGTCCTTTGCATCCGTCAGATCAGTGCCGGATTGATCCTTATTTTTCTGGATTTTATTTTTCGCAGAAAAAAAGAACCGTCCCAGCATCCATCCATCTGGCAGTCTAAAACAGACACTATGATTTTGACTGTCTTTGCCATCTTTGGTATCTGTCTGACACAATTTACATTTTTTATGTCTATTTACTATTCCGATTCCGGAACTGCCACTGTCCTGCAATACCTTTCTACCGTAATCATTCTGGTAGTCACCTGTATCCGGACAAAAAGCTTCCCCCAAAAAGCAGAAACAGCCGCTATTACTGCGGCTGTTGTCGGAACCTTTATCATCAGTACGGGCGGACATTTTGACCGGCTTGCCATTTCCGGATATGCCCTGTTTTTCGGGCTGATCTGTGCGGCTTCCTATTCCACCTACACGTTGATCCCAGGAAAAATCGTCCGTACCTACGGAGCAAAATATATCGTTGGACGCGGGATGCTGATCAGCGGTATTTTCCTTTCCATTTTTGTACGTCCGTGGACTTATCACATTGATATTACACCGGAAGTAATCCTTGGATTCTGCGGCCTGATCCTTGTTGGTACCGCTGCCGGCTCCACCTTTTACCATTTCGGTGCTTCCCTGCTTCCTCCGGTAAAAGCAGGAACCCTTGCAAACTTTGACCCGGTTTCTTCTGTTGTACTGACCGCCCTTTTGCTTGGTACAAAGTTTACGGTTACCGATGTGATCGGATTTATTCTGATCATCAGTGCTGTCTTCCTTTTAAATATGTATCAGGTGCACCGTCCTGAACATCCCTCCTGATATACGATTTTATCCCAGAATCCTTCCATCAACCGAAATGGTGACAACCTGCCACGGAATAAATTTTCCGCTTGCCTGTAACGCCTTTTTAGCCGCCATCTCCAATCCACCGCAACACGGAACTTCCATGCGTACAATGGTCACGCTTTGAATATCATTGTTTTGAATAATCTGGGTCAGCTTTTCGCTGTAATCTACATTGTCCAGTTTCGGACATCCCATGATGGTGATCTTTCCGTGCATAAATTCCTCATGCATTCCGGCATATGCAAAGGCAGTACAATCTGCCGCAATCAATAATTTTGCTCCATCAAAATATGATGCGTTCACCGGTACCAGCTTAATCTGGCACGGCCACTGTCCAAGCTGTGATGACGGTTTTCCCGTTGTATGGGAAATTTGCTTTTCTTCCGTACAGATACGCTGCATCCGGCTTCCCGGGCATCCTCCGTGCGGTACTTCCATCTTCTTTTTCTTATTTTCCAGGACAGCATTTTCGTCATATGCAGCCGCCTCTCTTTCTACAAAAGAAATGGCTCCTGTAGGACATGTCGGCAGACAGTCACCCAGCCCGTCACAATAATCCTCTCTCAGAAGCTTTGCCTTTCCGTCTACCATCCCGATTGCTCCTTCATGGCAGGCTTCGGCACACGCACCGCATCCATTACATTTTTCTTCATCTATCCGAATAATTTTTCTGATCATTTTCTATCCATCCTTTCCTTTGCTTTGGTAAATGCAGTATACTATAATAAAATACAAAATTCTGTTGTTATAACAACAAAAGGAGAAAAATATGAACTTATCCGATACCCGGTTGTTTTCCGGATTAAAAGAAGAGGAGATCCCATCCCTTCTGAAATGTCTCCATGCCACAAAACACAATTATAAAAAAGGAGAGGTCATTCTTTCCGAAGGGAGTACGACAGAACGTATTGGTATTGTTTTATCCGGCATGGCTATGATATCCTGCAGCGATGTGTGGGGAAATAACAGTATCCTGGGGAATGTGGTTCCCGGTTCTGTATTTGCAGAAGTATATGCCTGTATTCCCGGACAGCCTATGCTTGTCACCGTTTCTGCTGCTGAAGATACGGTCATATTGTTTCTGAATGTAGGGCGTGTTCTGACTACCTGTACCAACGCCTGTCCCTTTCATGCAAGGCTTGCCCGAAATTTACTGACTGTCTGTGCCCACCGAAGCCTCCTGCTTTCCCAACGGATTTTGCATACCAGTTCCAAATCCATCCGTGGACGTCTCATGTCCTATTTTTCAGAATGTGCCAAACGCTCCGGCAGTAATTCTTTTACTATTCCGTACAATCGCCAGCAGCTGGCAGATTATCTGAATGTTGACCGAAGTACCATGTGCAATGAGCTTTCCAAAATGCAGAAAGACAATCTGATCGAATATAAGAAAAACCATATTGTACTGAAATCCTGATGATATCTGCATGAAAAAACGGCCTAGCCAAAGCTACGCCGTTTTTTCGTATTCTTTCTTTATCTGATAAAGTTAGTGCCGATCTTTTTCTCATATTCCGGTCTTTTTATACCATGTTCCTGTGCCGTTTTTGTATTCTGGATCATCCATGCCATATTATCAGCCAAAGTGCGCATTGTCTGAAGTCCTTCTTCATCCTGTTTTACTTCCTCCGGCGTATTTCCGTGAACCTGGTTCCAATACTGGGAAGAAGCCACTTGCATATTACTGATGGTAAAATACTTGTTTAAACGGTCATACGCCGCACTGGCACCACCACGCCTGCATGATACAACAGCCGCTGCCACTTTTCCTGCCATACGTCCCTTACTACTGTAAAACAATCTGTCAAGAAAAGCACAGATCTGCCCGGATGGTCCTGCATAATAAACCGGTGATCCAACAAGGATACCGTCATACTCATCCAGTTTGTCTAACACCATATTTACCTGATCGTCAAAAATGCATCTGCCTGTTTCGGCACATTTTCCACAGGCAATACATCCTGCCACCGGTGTTTTCCCCATACTGATAAACTCTGTCTGCACACCGTGTTTTTCCAACTGTTTTGCGACCTCCGACAGTGCCGTATAAGTACATCCTCTTTCATGAGGGCTTCCATTGATCAATAAAACTTTCATACTCTTATCCTTTCTTTGTTTTCTTTTAACTATATTTTATCTCAAATCAAAAAATTGTAAATATTACAATTCATATTATTACCATTTTTTAGTCAAATGCGGTATAATAGAAAAAAAGAAATCGTGAAAGGAGACTATGTTATGAATTGTTCAGATGTAATCAGAGAAAGAAGAAGTATCCGTAAATATAAAGAAGATGTTGTCATCCCACGGAAAGACTTTGAAAAAATGCTAGAAGCGGCCATGATGGCGCCAAGTGCCAGAAATACCAGACCATGGGAATTTTTTGTTATCACCAAAAGAGAAGTTTTAAATCAGTTGATGGAAGCCCATCCGTTTACCTCCATGCTGAAAAGTGCTTCTGCTGCCATTGTCGTATGCGGACGCCCTGACCTTCAGGAAGGAAAATGTGGGGCATACTGGCCTCAGGACTGCGGAGCCGCCATTGAAAACCTGCTCCTTCAGGCAAAGGATCTTGGATACGGTACCTGCTGGTGCGGATGTTATCCGGCTATGGACCGCGTGGAAAAAATCCAGACCGTCCTAAATACAACAAGCATCCCTGTATCTATTGTAGCAGTAGGAGAAGCCGATGAATCTCCAAGTCCAAGAGGATTCTTTGATCCTGACCGTGTTACCTATATCCAATAATTTTTGATTCTATTTTATGGGAGGGATGTCCATGATCCGAAGTTTTTTACCGGTAGGACAGGGAGCTTTTTATACAGAGCAATTTGAATGTGGGGTCAATGTAGTTTATGACTGTGGTTCCTCCACAAGTAAATCCTGTGTGGAAAAACAGATTCGGTCTGTTTTTGAACCTCAGGAAAAAATTCAGGCTGTTTTTATTTCTCATTTCCATGAAGACCACATGAACGGCCTGCCTTTTTTACTTTCTTACTGCAATGTGGAGCGGATTTATCTTCCTTATCTGACCGAAGATGAAATTCTCCTCACTAGACTGTTAAACCGCCTGGAAAATGCAGAATCTCCTTTTCTTTTAGGAATGCTTGAAGATCCTTTGCATGAGATTCAAAACTGTACAGAAAAAAATAATACGATAACTCCGGAACTGTTTTATGTTTTGCCCGTGGATACCCATATGCGCCCCGACATTCCGTTCTCTTCTATTTCTTCAGGAGAACCCGTTCTCTTGTTTGCATCAGAATCGGAACAAAAACACAAAAAAGGCTGGATTTATGTGCCTTATAATTTTCAGAATACGAGAAGAAGTTCCTTGTTTTTTAAAGGTTTAAAAAAGAATGGTTATGACAAAAAAACCCTTGCATCTTATCTCGAAACCTCGGATATTTTTTCCTATGACTGGGATGATATCAAACGGATTTATCAAAAATATGCACCGGGAAGCCTGAATTCCAATTCTCTTGTTGTCTATTCCGGATTTTCCTGTAAATCCGACCGTTTCCTGAAACCATCCGGATTTTTCATGCCGGAACTTTCCATACCCCAGTCCGGATGTATGAAAACCTATGAAAACGGCTGTCTGTATATGGGGGATTATGATGCGGGCACAAAAGAAAACTGGAAAAATATGACAGACCATCTGTCCGAATATATCTCTCTTATCGGAACGGTCCAGGTACCGCACCATGGTTCCAAACATAATTACAACGAAGAACTTGCCTGCGGACAATTCCTGTTGATCATCAGTGCTGGATATCAGAACAAATACAAACATCCCCATGCCTATGTATTAAAAGACCTTCTGGCAAAGAAGATCTTACATTTCTGGATTACGGAACACTCCGGAAGTATGGTACAGTTTCGTATTGAAGAATAACGATAAAATAGTAAAAGAGGAGAATTTTGCGTTTCTCCTCTTTTCCACTATTCAAACAGACTCATCTGATGATAACTTTCCTTTTTCTTTCCCGTCTTTTCTCTTTCTATCAATTCCTGCGGAATGTCGGAAAGAAATTCCGATTCTTCTTTGGAAGCCGTCAGGATCAGTTCTTCTTTTGCTCTTGTCATTCCCACATAAAACAACCGGCGCTCCTCTTCCGCATCCGTTTCATATGTATCGCTTTCCAGAGGAATTTTTCCTTTTTCCGCTCCATAAATAACAGTAACCGGAAATTCCAGTCCTTTTGCCCCGTGAAGGGTCATAAGTTTCACACACTCTGCCATATAGTGCTTTCCTCCCGTTCGATGGAGATCGCTTTCCACACCTAATCTGAGATCTTTCATAAATTCCGGCATATTCTTGTAAAATACGGACATTTTAAGCAGTTTTTCCATTGCCGGATTCTCTGTCAGATTCATTTCCTCCAACCATTCCTGCAAAAATTTCTGAGCTTTCTTTTTCTGATAAGTCAGCCGAAACCGGTCACCCAGTTCCTTTACAACACTCCGGGATAATTCCTGTACCTGTATTCCTAACAGAAGCTTGATCGTCTGCTCCATTGCATAAACATCTTCCGGATTTTCCAGATATTCAAAAAATCGTAAGCTTCCCTGTACCGTCTTTTCCTTTAAAAACGATTCCCTTCCTGCCACCTCATAGGGAATCCCTTCCTGTTTCAGGCATTTTTCCAGAAGTTCAGCCTGCCGGTGGGTACGATAAAGAACGGCAATCTCATCAAAACTTCTGACTTTTTTCCCTTTCGTCTGTTCTGCCACGGCATGTGCTTCCAACATTCCCACGCCTCCCACAAGCCGGTTGATTTCTTTTGCAATAAAGATTGCTTCTTCCATTTCGCTTTGTGCAGTTACAATCCGCACCGTTCCGGCTTCCGGATAATTTGCATGAAGTACCCTTTCCTCTCCCGGATTTGCGGAAATCATCTTTATGGCGGCATTTACGATATGGGAAGCGGAACGATAATTTTCCGTCAGCCGGATTACCGACAGATCTTTAAATTCCTCCTGCATCCTGTCAAAACATCCTGCATCCGCTCCTCTGAATCCATAAATAGATTGATCCGGATCTCCAATAACAAACAACTCTTTTCCCAATTCATTCCATGCTTTCATCAACCGGTACTGAAGAGGATTGATATCTTGAAATTCATCTACCAGCAAATAAGAAAACCGCCGTTTCCAGTTCTCTTTTGTCGTTGTCTTTTCCACAATATGCAGGGTTTCCAACAACAGGTCATCAAAATCGAATAAATTCCGCTCCTTTAATTTTTTATCATAACACATACATGCCTCTTGTTCTTTTTCTCCTTCCGCAGACAGAGCACCTGATTTCCAAAGCGACACGCGATTTAAAAATTCAGATGTTGTTACATCCAACCTGTATGTTTCTATGACTTCTCCAGCAAGTTCCGTCTGTTCTGTTTCATCTACAAGAGAAAACACAACTCCTCTGTCTTTCAAAAAAGAAAAGCAGACGGAGTGGAACGTGCCAATCTGTAAGCTTTTGCTTTTTCTTCCGGAAGAACATTCTTTTTGTATCCTTTCACGCATCTCCCTTGCCGCCTGATTGGTAAAAGTTACCGCTGTAATTTCCGACGGTTTGACCTTTCTGTTTTCCATCAGATATACGATGTGGGAAACAAGGGTTTTCGTCTTTCCAGTTCCCGGCCCTGCGATGACGGCTGTTCGTCTTGAAACAGAAGTGACCGCCTGCATCTGCTGCGGATTTAATGACACTGTTTTTGAAATTTGCTCTTCTTCCCCGTCTTCATGACATGGAATTTCCGGCTTCTTTATCTCTTTTTTCTTTTGCGTCTGTTCTGCTCCGATGATAGAAAAGAAATCCATCTGTCCTTTTGCATTTTCCAGTTCATGGGCGGTAAACAGCCGGATCGTTCCATATTCCCCGTCAAATCCCGGAATCCGCTCTACCTTTCCTTCTCTTAACCTCCTGATTCCTTCGCTCAGCCTTTCTCCTGCCGTATGGCGGATATCTTCGATCGGAATTGTTCTCAAAATAGAAAACTCATCTCCAAGTTCTGCCAGCATCCTGCTGTACTCTCTTTGTACTTTTACACTTGCCGAAGAATATCCGAAGGATGCCCCGATGATTTCCGGCAGCGGAACAAGACTTTCAAAACATTTTGCATCTTCTTTTTGATAACCTTCCGGTCTTTTTGCAAGCTGCTCTATTCTGTGGGATACCCCGATGGTGATCTTCCGTCCGCAGACCGGGCAAATTCCATGATACTGTTCTGTTTCCAGAGGAGACAGACAAAGATTACATTTCCTATGTCCATCCATATGATATTTCCCTTCTTCCGGGAAAAATTCAATGGTTCCGTATAAACCTTTTCCAGTCTCAATGGCCTGTTTTAAGCCATCATAGGATAACGGAATATCAAAAAGGGTTGCCTCACGCCCCAGCTTTGCCGGAGAGTGTGCATCAGAATTGGAGATCAGCTGAAGATTATCCAGTTGCGGGACCCTCCAGTTCATGGGCGGATCAGAAGACAGACCTGTTTCCACCGCATGGATATATGGTGTCAAATCGTCAAAACATGCTTCTATGGTATCAAATCCGGAAAATGCCCCAAATAAGGAAAAATGAGGTGTCCAAATATGTGCCGGGACATAGACTGCCTCCGGACACAATTCCAACAGAATTTCCAGGAGATCATGACAAGGAAGTCCCAGGATCGGTCTTCCGTCTGAATGGATATTTCCGATTTCTTCTAATCTTTCTGAAATAACTTCCGCCTCTTCCAATCCGGGCAGCAATATCAGGCTGTGTACTTTCCGGACACGATCCATCTTTTTATAAATAGAACTAATCTCTCCGGTAACAACAAACCGGGGAATCATCTGATCCAATCCTTCATCCTCATGAATTCGGAATTCCTCTTTTAACACATACAGACCGTCCTCTGCCGGCATGAGCTTTTCCTTTAACTCTTTTCTCCACTTTGGATGGGTAAAATCTCCGGTCCCCACAATATGAATTCCTTTCTTTCTTGCCCAAAGATCCAGATATTCCGGCGTACATTCTTTACTGGTAGCCCTGGAATATCTGGAATGAATATGTAAATCTGCTATATACATTCATGCTCCTTCTTTCACAAAAACCGGCAGTCAAAAGACTGCCGGCTCTTTATTATTTACATTTTTAAAACTTTTCCCCGCATTTTATTCCAAATATGAGCCTGCACATACTCATATGCTCTGTCATAAATCCATAATCCAATCTGTCCTGCAATCACAACGACAACAAAAAGCCCGCCGGACAGTGTCTTTCCCGGAAACAGCAGTTCCTGAAAAAACAACAGCATCGGAAGGTACATGACATTAAATAGTGCATATTTTATAATCCAAAATATGGATTTCTTTTGAAGACTTCTTTTTCCGGACATTCCTCTCCATGCCGCCTCAATCACAAGAATATAAAATCCCATTCCGGCAAAAGAAATGACATAAAATTTATTCGGTGTTATGATAAATCCCAAAAGAACCGCCGCAACATAAAATGCCGTTCCTGTCCTTAATCCCAATTCCCGGATGACAATTCCTACAAAATACGAAGCCGCCGCCAAAAGAAACAGCGTATTCGTTTCGATCACGCTTCCAAGAGCCATACAGACAACCGACAGTGCCAGAAGCAGCCCTCCGAAAGCCATCGTCCTCGCTTTTACATGCATGAACAAAGATCTCCTCCCATACATTCACAAAGTGTATCTGCACACCATAAATCACAGCACATATTTCCCGTACCGCAGGAAGAATTTCCGTTCCCGTAACCGCCGCCGTACGGACTTCTCTGATATCTCTGACCGTTCCAGTCTATCGTGTTTAAAAGCTGACGGTACTGTACATTATTCGGCTCCATATTGACTGCCTGAGCTGCATGCTCTCTTGCAACGATATTATTTCCAATCCCAAGATTTGCCGCACCGCTTGCATAATACCACATAGCCGTTCTGTTTGGCATCCGGTCCAAAAGATTCAGTGCCTCACGGAAACGCCGGTTGTTGATATAATTAAATACTGCCTGCATCTCTGCATCCTGAGTACCGCCGCCATAAGAATAACCGCCGCCGTAGGAAGAACTTCCTCCGTAAGAATACCCACCTGCCCCGCCGCCGGATCTCTGTCTCATAATCTCATCGTATGCTTCCTGTACTTCCTTAAACTTTTCCTCTGCCAGATCCGCAAGTGGATTATTCACGTTTGCGTCCGGGTGATATTTTCTTGTTAATTCTCTATATGCTTTCTTGATTTCGTCTTCAGATGCATTCTGGGGAACTCCCAGAACATCATAAGGATTTTTTGACATTCTCCTGTTCCTTTCTTTCTGCCTTTTTCTTCTGAATCTGCTTATAGCGATTCCAAACTCCATCATACAAGATATTCCGCAAAATGTCCACATCCAAAAGACATGGAAGTTTCTCAAATTCAGCACTGCACTCGCCAAGCATCATACACAATATCTGTCGAATGCGCACCTCATAATCCGGCTCTTTATACATCTTTTTAAGCGGATTGTAACAATGCTTTTCCAGATCATGTTCCAGATCATCATAAGCGTCCATCAGATAGATGAACTTGCCAAGGAAGAAGCCAATTTTTCTAAGGCTTTCTTCCCATGTATCCTGTCGGTATACGAACAATTCTGCCATCAGATTTCCAAAGCATCCTGCCGTCCGGTCAAGATCCATGCTGTTTTCCTGTTCACACTTTGAAAGTTCTTTTAAAGATTTACGGATCATCACACTTTGACGTGGATATGTTTCGGCAATCTTGTTTGCCTTTCCATGCAGAGCAGTCCTGCCCATCAATGCACTGAATTTTTTTTCATCATTCCAGTCGTCGCGAAGATGATAATATGCAAGCAGTATATTCATATCCGCCGCATACTTTGTAATCTCATTTCTCAGCATCGTCTGTTTCTTCACCGGATGCACTTTGCAACGATGGAGCTCCGTTTTCGTCGGACTCTCATACAAAGACGTAAGAAGAAGGATTGCAAACGTCATGTCATAAGTCAATGTCAACTGGCCCGGCATCCCATACTCTTCTTTCAGCACCCGGCATAATCCACAATAGTATGCCTTGTATTTTCTGAAATCTTTCATTTTTAATTCTGGTTCACAAACTGTCACATATCCAAACATGCATCAACCTCTGTCAAATCTTCTTTTCAATCCTGCATTTTACTGAGTTATGAAAATTATTGTAACAAATCAAAATGAAAATTTCAATGTAACTCCTGTTTGAATTTTTATTTTCCACACTTTATAATAAAAGAAATCGATTTACAAACATAAAGGAGTAAAAATCATGTCTGAAATACCTGAATCTACCCCAAATAATCCGGATCTTCTTCGTGCCATCCGGATATTAAATGAAGAAAATTGTACCTGTGTTTTATGTAAAGGGGATGTTCTGCTTACTAGCCATGAACGGGGGATCAAACCGCTTCTTCAGTGGCTCAGGCAGGGTGTTTTCCCTCAAGGTTTTTCCGCTGCCGATAAAGTAATCGGAAAAGCGGCGGCCTTTTTATACGTTCTTGCAGGTGCCTCTGAAGTATATTCCTTTGTAATCAGCGAACCTGCCTACCGGACTCTTACGGAACATGGCATTACTGTACATTTTGAACGCTGTGTAGAAGCCATCTACAACCGAGATCGTACCGGATTCTGCCCTATGGAAACCGCTGTAAAAAATGTAAAAACCCCTGAGGAAGCTCTTGAAAAAATCACAGAAACCTTAAAACATCTGCAGGAATCCTCAAAATTAAAAATGTAAGAGCAAGGTTTTTTGCTCTTACACTTTTTTCTCCTTTTTCATTTAAACATAAAACTCTTTTCTGTCTTCCATCCTAAGGCAGGAAAGTCGTCCTCCCCGTTCTCTTCGTTCATTTCCCGTATCTACATCAATATATTTTTTCCCATAAAAAATTGTTGCCTTCCGGCAGTCCTCAAGAAAGATTGTAGGATAATGACCCACAATGATTTTTTTGTCAAACTTTACAGAAGCGGGAATACAATGAATGTCATCCGAAAACAAATACCGTTCCAGATTCTGTTCTGCCGCTTCTTTTACCGAAGCCTCAATATCAACCAGTCCGTCCTCGTTTTTTATGCAAACCTCTGCATTATAGCCGGAATGGGTAAGGAAATATTCGTTTTCCCCTACCTGAATCTGTTTGTAAATGGGAAGATTGTTTAAAAACTTGTACAACTCTTTCTTCTCTTCCTTTGTAAGAGCATCTACCTCTCTTCTGGTATTGATTCCTGCACAGGAATCCCACACAAGAGCACTGATCGTTCCATTTAGGTATCGCTCACATAAAAATTCGTGGTTTCCTTTGATCAGGCAGATATTGGACATGTTACGAACAAATTCATAGATTTTTAGATTTTCTGTTCCTTTGTCAAAAATATCCCCCAGAATGTACATCTGGTCTTCTTTTGAAAACCGGATTTTCTTTAACATTTTTTGAAAATTTTTAAAATCTCCATGTATATCACTGATTATATATCTCACTTTCTGTTATCCCTCTTTACCATATCACGAATAATCGACTCAATATCCTGACCATTGATAGATACGTCGAGGATTTTTGCCTTTTCCGCAATAAAATTGATAATCTTTATACTGTCATTGTTTTCTATATCAAATTCCAATACAAGCTCTGATTCCCTCGAATACAAAATCCGGACTCCCGGTATTTCAAATGTCGTTTTTTCATTCCATGGATTATTTATCAGTTCAAGACGGATCTGTTTTCTTCTGTCGAAGTTCTTCCTGACATTTTCAATCTTATCATCTACAACCAGTTTTCCGTGATTGATCAAAATAATCCTTCGGCAAAAAGACTCAATATCCTGAAAATCATGTGAAGTAACAAGAAAAGTTGTTTTTCGTTCTTCATTCATCCGCCGGATAAATTTTCGTATTTTGTATTTGGATTCACTGTCCAGGCCGATGGTCGGTTCATCCAGATAAACGATTTCCGTATCATGCAGAAATGCTGCCGCAATATTACATTTCATCTTCTGCCCCAGAGAAAGCTGCCGCTCCGGTATTCCCAAAAGTGATTCCATCTCCAGTATCTCTGTAAATTCTTCCAGATTCCTACGGAATCGTTCTTCCGGAATCTCATAAAGCTGCTGCAACACCCGGTAGGATTCCATCACCGGTACATCCCACCACAAAACAGAACGGTTACCAAATACAACACCCACATGCTTATTTACTTTCATCCGATGTTTGGACGGCTCCATTCCATTGATGAGGACTTTTCCCCTCGTCGGTATTAAAACACCGGATAACATTTTTATGGTGGTAGACTTTCCGCTACCGTTTGGTCCCACATATCCTACGGCTTCTCCTTTTTCAATCCGAAAATTCACATCATCTACCGCTCTTAATATCTCATACTGAGGATGGAACATGGATGCCAGTGCCTTTCCCACAGAACCCGGATCTTTTTTTCTTTTATATTCTTTTACTAAATGGCTGACTTCTATCTGCATTTTTCACTTCCAACTCCTTACGTTCCTGTACTGTTGTATCCTTTTATACCCATGTGCCAAATGACAGAAGCAATCACCGCCACCAGAGCCGCTACACAAGGCAAAAGAACCATGACCGGCATTCTTGTCTTCCCAAGCAGTCCCAATACCGGATAATATGCAACAAAACCAAGGGGCAGGATATAGGTAAAAAAGCCCTGGATGGCTGCCGGGAAAACCTGCAGCGGGTATTTGACAAATTCCCGACAAGTCTGTACAAGAACCGCAATGTCATCTCCCTGTACAATCCAGAAATTCAGGCTATTAAAAATGGTATAAATTCCGGAATTGATAACCGTACCGCAAATCACATATTCTATCAAAAGTACAATCTCTCTTCCTCCTATATGAAGCCCGATGCCATGAGCAGCCCACGTAAAAATACCCACGTATACCCCCATACTAAGTATGGCCTGAAAATGCATAACCTGTCCCAACACCTGTATAAACGGAGATGCAGGACGAATCAAAAAGACATCCAATTCACCCCTGCGTATCATCTTATCGATTGCCCACACACTATCAAAAAACGCCTGGCCGATTGCCTCAATTACCGCACACATGGAAAAAAGAAGACAGATTTCATACATACTCCATGTGCCAAGTCCTCCCCCTACACTGGCAAGTGCCACAATCCCGATAAACCCGCAGGCTTCCCGAATGACCATGGATATGAACCAAATCATCGTATCTGCCGGATACTGAGTCATACAGAGGAATCCGATTCTCATATAGCGAAGCCACAATTTGGCATAATATTTTAGTTTCATCGCATCAGCCTCCCTGCACCACAACTTTTTTGATGGCAAACCGATAGAATACCATCACACCGATTCCAAGCAGCACTGTCCAAATCATCTGCAGTCCGATAAAAGAAAGTGATTCCTGAATCGTATATTTTCCAAGATAAATATGGACAGGAACGGAAACCATCCCTGCAAACGGCATATATTCCAACACTTTTGCCACTCCTTGCGGAAACAAAAAAAGCGGTACGATCCCTCCGGAAAGAATAGACATCAACGCTGTCTTTGTATATCCAAGACCATATGCTCCCAGTGTAAAAAAAGAAATCAAACCAACCATCATTTCAATCCAGAACATCAGTCCAACGGAAATACAGACACTTACCAAAAACAACATAAGCTTCCCCGGCCCTTCCGGTCCGACGCCGCCTAAAAGGATGGTTGCGAGTATGCTGACCGGAATTCCTTTAAATATGAAGAAGAAAAGAAATTCTCCCACTCTTTTCCCAAAAAGCGTAAGTGCAAGAGGTACCGGCCTTAAAAGTTCTACCACAATATTTCCTTTTTGCACCCAGTCGGCAAACTCCTTATTAATCCCTCCGGAAAATTGAGAAGACAACAGCCTTGATATGATCACATACGTTGTAATTTCTGCCGCCGTAAATCCATACAATTCCTTTCTTGACCGAAAAACATACTTCCAAAGGAAATAATAAATCAGAATAGAAACCGCCGTCCCAAAAATATTAAACCAGAAGGCCTTTCTATATGCAAACTTTGTCTGAAATGTCATTCTGATCAGATAATATAACTTCTTCAACCCTTCTCTTCCCTTTACTCTTTTAGTTGTTTCTTTACGTTTCCATTGTACTAAACAAGACATCTTATGTAACTTTTTAATAAAGTCGTATGAAGTAAATATATACTACAATTTACACTATTCTTCTTATTTTTTCAATCATTTCATAGATGTTTCTTCATCGTAAAAAATAAAAAAGCCTCAGATTGCCTGTTTATATAAAAACAATCCAAGGCTTTCTATATGATATAACCCTTCCTTACCTGAGGGCCTGATATTCTTCCTCTGTGACTGCTTCCAGCCACTCATTTTTTGTATCTTCTCCCGGACACTCAATGGCAAGATGGCTAAACCAACTGTCTGCCTTTGCTCCGTGCCAGTGTTTCACACCTGACGGAATCGTTACCACATCTCCAGGTTTTAAACTGCGGGCATCCCTTCCTTCTTCCTGATACCATCCTTCTCCGTCTACACACAAGAGAATCTGTCCTCCTCCTTTTGTGGCGTGGTGAATGTGCCAGTTGTTTCTGCATCCCGGTTCAAAGGTTACGTTTGCAATAAACACCGTTTCCTTTGGATCGGTCAGAGGTTTCAGATAACTGTTACCGGTAAAATACTTTGCAAACCCGGTGTTTGGTTCGCCCAGTCCGAAAAATCCTCCGTGCTCTTCCTGTTCCTCGTCTTCAGCGTATACTTCTTTTGCCATGGAAAACGCTGCCCATGCATTCGGCCATCCTGCATAGAAAGCAAGATGTGTCAGTATCTCTGCCATTTCTGTTCTTGTCACTCCGTTTTTACGTGCGGTGGAAAGGTGATACTCTAAAGAATGGTCTACGATTCCTTTACTGATCAAAGCGGTTATGGTCACAACAGAACGCATCTTTAATGACAATTTGTCTTCCCTTGACCACACCTCTCCAAACAATACATCATCGTTCAATTCCGCAAATTTCGGTGCAAAATCATTTAAAGCATCTCTGCCTGCTGTCTGTTTTTCCACGTTCTTTTCCTCCTATCCTAAATATTTCTTCCCATTTCATATGCTTCTTCATATGCCGGAGTTTCTTTGATTTCACCGATATTCCATGCTCCCACGCCATAGATGATGCCTGCTTCTTTGGCACCGTCAAGACAGTCCTCCGTAAAACCTCTGAATGCTTCCATCGTCCGTTCCAGATTTGCTTTTTCGGTATCTGCCGCGGTCAGAATAAAATAAAATTCTTTATTTTTGATTTCTGTATATCTGGGAACGGTACGGTCAATAAATGTTTTCATCTGTCCGTCCATGGAGTAAAAATAGACCGGTGTTGCCAAAACGATCACATCTGCATTGACCATTTTGTCGAGAAGTTCTGCCATATCATCTTTTTGTACACATCGATGTGTCGTATTGCAGACACCACATCCTTTACAGTATCCAATCTGTTTTGATGCCAAAAAGATCTTTTCTGTTTCATGCCCTTTTTCTCTTGCTCCCTGTGCAAATCTTTCACACAGTAAATCCGAATTTCCGTTTTTCCTTGGGCTTGCTGAAATGATCAATACTTTCTTCATGTCTTATATCCTCCTAAATCTATTTTTTCTTTTTCCAACATACCACTTCTTTCATTGATTCGGAATATCCGATATGTTATGATTGTATAAACATAAAGTTTATGCTTTTTAGGAGGGACATTTCATGTATAATCCATTACTTGATACATTCCTTATCGTTGTTGACTGCGGAAGCTTTACAAAAGCTGCAGAACATCTGCATTTATCACCAACCGCTGTTATGAAACAGATGAATACTCTTGAAAATCATCTGAACTTAAAATTGATTGACCGTACTCCTTCCGGAGTTCATTTGACCTCTGCCGGAACGATCATATACAACGATGCAAAATTTATGATCGATTACTCTAAGAAGTCCATTGCGAGAGCAAATGCTGCCATCCACACATGCGATACGACTTTTTGCGTCGGGACTTCTCTTTTAAATCCTGCAAAACCTTTTATGGACTTATGGTATCGTGTCAATCATCGTTTTTCCGATTATAAACTTCATCTTGTTCCTTTTGAAGATAACCATGAAGGAATTTTATCAGAAATAAAAAAACTGGGAGAAAAATTTGACTTTTTGATCGGTGTATGTGATTCCAAAACCTGGCTTTCCATGTGCCACTTTTTACCCATCGGTAAATACAGAAAAATGATCGCTGTCCCACGGGAACACCGCCTGGCCGGACGAACCTGTATTGATATACAAGATCTGTATGGTGAAACCCTGATGATGGTCCGCCGCGGAGATTCTGGTATCAATGATTTAATAAGAGAGAACCTTGAGAAAAATCATCCTAAAATCCAGATTGAAGATCTCCCTCCATTTTATGATTTATCTGTATTCAACCGTTGTGCCGAAACAGGGCATGTATTACTTACCATCGAGTGTTGGAAAGACGTACACCCCGGATTAGTTTCTATTCCGGTAAACTGGGAATATGAAATTCCTTATGGAATCCTTTACAGTCTGAACGCTCCGGATGATGTCCTTCATTTTATCGATACAGTACAAAATTTATCAGAATAATTTCCGTTATGGAAAGTAAGCTTGACATTTTCTTTTTTCAGAGTTATATTGAAATCAGAAAAGGAAAGGAAACTTTCCATACTTTAATTACAGGAGAGGTCGCCATGAAAAATCGTTTGGAAGAATTAAGAAAAGAACGGGGAATCAAACAGGAAGAATTAGCCTCAGCGTTAGAAGTATCCAGACAGACGATCGGCTCCTTGGAAAACGGAAGATATAACCCTTCCATTCTTCTTGCATTTAAGATTGCCCGATATTTCGGAAAAAGTATTGAAGAAATTTTTATTTACGAAGAGGAGGCGAAAGAACATGAAACGTAACCTGTGGTATCTGGGATATATAATCTCTCTGCTGATCATAACCATCATCCTTATAACTGATTTTCCAACCTGGACAGATATCGCTTTATCTATTCTGTTTGCATGTATCTTTTCGGTATCCCACACAAATCTCTTACATGAAAAAATGCTCCAAGAAGACAGGGACTATCGAATCGAGGTTTCCGACGAACGAAATATCGCCATAAAGGAAAGAGCCGGAAATGTTACCAATATGATTACCTTGATCCTGGTCGGATTTGCAACCGTTCTGTTGATTGCATTGGATTATATTGTACCTGCTGTTATAACCGGCAGCATTGTCGTCATTCATCCTGTGATCCTCATTTTTGTAAGCCATATCATTGCGAAAAAAATGTAAGCAGTAAAAGGGGTGTATCATATGAAAACAAAAAAATCTTTTATTTATAGTATGATTTTGGGTATTGTCTTTGTCTGTATTGGTTTTGCAGTCAATAAAAACTCTTATTATTCTATTTTGTTTTTTTCTATAGGTTTTGGGATTTTTATTTCTTCCTGCATTCCATTTGTTAAAACTTTTTATTATGAAATGCCTTCCCACAGAGCCGAATATGAAAAAAAGCAAACGGACGCTCATATTGAACGTACGGATGAACGAAACATCTATCTGCGAATGAAGGCAGGCGCTTTAACAAACCAACTTATGTTTCTCCTCCTCTTATTTCTTAGCTTTATATTGACCGTCCTGCATACAGCCACCTGGATCATCGTCCTAATGTTTGGCCTTTGTATCCTGCAATATGTGATCGGAGTTCTGTTATATAAACATTTTAAGAAACATTTTTGACATAAAGAAGAAAGAGAAACACCGGGGACAGATTATCTGCCTCGATGTTTCTCTTTCTTTTTCTCTTATACCCGTGCTTTTCCCATCCACTTTTTGCTCCGATAACGGTAAATGAAACATACCATACGGACACACCAGTCGAGAATCATGGCAATCCATACGCCAAACACACCAACACCCATTTGCTTTCCAATGACATAGCTTAATACGATCCTGCAAATCCACATGGAAATAATAGAGGTCAGCATTGTAAATTTCACATCTCCTGCCGCACGGAATACGGATGGAAGTGTAAATGCCAACGGCCAGATCAACATTCCGCATACTCCGTGGAATGTCAGAATCTTCTCTGCTTCCTGAGCCGTCTGAGGGGAAAGCTGATAAGCCCGCACAATGAGCGGCAACGCTAAAATAATGATACTGCATGTAACGACCGTACAGATGTAAGTAATGACGTGCAGTTTCTTTGTGTAATAACGTACCTGCTCATAATCTCCTGCTCCCACGCATCTGGAAATGACGGTTGTGACTGCCAACGAAATTGCCATTCCCGGAAGAATCTGGAAACTTGCAACCGCATTACCGACTGCATTGGCTGCAATAGCTGATGTCCCAAATGTAGATACAAGACTCAGCACAAGAATCTTTCCAAGCTGAAACATACTGTTTTCCAGCCCGTTTGGTATCCCGATACCCAGAATTTTTTTAACCATTTTCCAGTCAAAACGGTACTTCCATGACTTTGTAATATGTAATGCCATTGTCTGGTCACAGGCCAGTATGGTAATCAGGACTGCTGCCACTATACGGGATACCAATGTCGGGATTGCCACCCCTTCTGTTCCCATATGAAAACCATAGATCAAAATCGCATTCCCACATACATTGATGATATTCATGATAATGGACACTTTCATGGATACCTTTGAATTTCCCATAGATCGGAAAATTGCTGCTCCTGCATTATATAAAGCAAGGAACGGAATGGAAGCCGTCACGATCATCAGATATGTATTGGCGTAGCCCGCTACTTCCGGCGTAATCTTTCCAAATACAACATGTAAAATAAATCCTTTTCCAAGGTACATCACCGCCATGACAACTACCGCAATAATCGTTACAAACCATACCAGCTGATTGGTTGCCTTACATGCTTTTCCTTCCTCACCTTTTCCAAGATACTGACCTGCTATTACGGCTCCCCCGGTTGCCAAAGCTGCAAAAATATTGATCAGCAAGACCATCACACCGTCTACCAGAGAAACACCGGATACGGCCGCTTCCCCTACACTTGCAACCATAATGGAATCTGCCATACCTACAAGAACCGCCAGAAGTTGTTCTACGATCAGTGGTATGATCAGTGCGGTCAATGCCCGATTATCAAACAAATAGTGGCTTCTGTCTACTTTCTTTTTCATAACGAAAGAATCCCCCCTGCTTTTCTTCTCTTTTGTCTACCGTTTCTTACAATAAAGAAAAAGCCAGATGACTTCTATCCATCGGCTTTTTACCATTTTCCAAGACTTTATCATAACACAGTATGATTGATTCCTCAAGTATCGTTCCTATATTTTTTCCAAATTTTTCTCTGCTCTTTTTCTACTGCCTTCCAATCCTGATGGCCAGTTCCAGAGCAATCGTGGCAATTTTATCTTTTTCTTCTATTTTAGAATGATTGTCAAGACTTCTTACATCCCATTCCTCTGCATCCAGATTATCTGCCGCATAGAAAAACTGCATCAGGTCTTTGCCGCGGAATCCGGACACTGCCGCATTTGCCGAACATTCCATGTCCACACAAATACATCCCTGCTGTTTTCTTCGTTTCACCTTTTCCGGTGTTTCACGATAAATGGCATCTGTCGTCCAAACCTTTCCAACCGTATAGTTCACCTTCCATTCATCCAACATCTGAGTGAAAACTTCCATATACTTTTCGTTTACTTTAATTTCATCCGAGGCCGGCATGTAGTGATAACTCGTTCCCTCATCTCTTACCGCAGAATCAGGAATAAGAATGGAACAATCCTCGATATTCCGATCCAGTACACCACATGTTCCAAAAACAATGACCTTTTTTACTCCCATCATAAATACATCTTCCAGCATTGCCACGCTCGTCGGAGCTCCTACGTCCATCATGAAAAGTGCAATTTCCATTCCATTGTAGGAAGCACGGTAAACAGGAGTTGTTCCATTGGCTGTACTTGTTGTCGCTATGATTTCTGCATTCAATTCCGCAGCCATTCTTTCAAATGTGACATGGGAATAACAGGATATTGCAATCTCAGGTATCTTTTCGATCGATTGTACGATATTCTCCGGATTAATCACAGCTTTTTTCTCCGAGTCAAATTCGGATAAAATCCTATGCTCCGGCTTTCTTGCCGTAATCTTGGCGGACATGATATATTCCCCGATGGACAGGGATCCTCCCCATTTTTCTTCGTATTCTTTTGAAACCGGTGCTGGCTTTATGACTACATTTTCAAATCCTGCCCTTTTGATCATCTGTTCCAGTTCCTCAACTGAGGAAGCGCCGCTCACTCAGCAGGAGTGCATATCCGGATCATCCAGAATGTCTTGCGGCAGTTTTCTCATCACCACGATATCCGAAATAGAAATCCGTCCTCCCGGTTTCAAAATCCGGAAAATTTCCTGATACACACGGCCTTTCTTCTGTGAAAGATTGATGACACAGTTTGACATACATACGTCCGCATAATCATTGGCAACCGGAAGATTTTCAATCTCTCCCAATCGAAATTCTACGTTTCTAATCTTATGTTTTTTTGCAGTCTGGCGGGAGGTTGAAATCATCTCCGCCGTCATATCGACTCCGATCACCCGGCCACGTCTTCCTACTTTTACACCTGCCAAAAAACAGTCCAATCCGGCACCGCTCCCTAAATCTACTACCACTTCTCCTTCTTTTAGCTGTGCACCCGGAAGCGGATTCCCGCAGCCGAGCCCCAGATTTGCCTCCGGCGGTACCACTTCAAGTTCTTCCTCTGAATAACCGACACTTTTTGAAATATCTTCTGTTCCCGACGGATGCTCGCTTTGGGACTGCATGGATTTTTCCAGTATATTTGTGTAATCTTCTCTTACCCTGGTACGTATATCTGTCATCTTCCCATCTCCTTTTCTTTTAGAAACATACTAGCATATCCCTTTTGAAGCGACAAGGCTTTGTGTTTATTTGGAAATATGTTGCATTTCTGAAAAATTTTTACATATGATAAATTAAACATCTTGGGAGGTTCTCAATGAAATATCTATATGATTATGCAGTCATAGGCGGAGATATGAGGCAAGTATATCTTGTAGAACAATTATCCCTATCCCCTGTACGGATTGGTTACTGTTCTCTTTGTGACAAACCGAATCTAAATCATTGTTCTGCTGATGCATTTCTTGCACCGGTAGATGACCCTGAACAGCTCTTCTGGCTTTCCTCCTGCATTATCTGCCCTGTTCCTGTCTTTCAACATATAGCTGGTCGGAATCTGTCTTCTGAGTTTTTTCTTTCCCACCTGAAAGCCGGTCAGTCTTTCTTTGGCGGCTGTATCCCACCGGATTTTCAATCCGCATTGAAAGAAAAAGGAGTATTTGTTTTTGATCTGATGGCAGACTCATCTCTTTCTTGTTTTAACAGCATCGCCACGGCAGAAGGTGCGATCTGTGAAGCAATCCGGCAAAGTCCTGTCAATCTTCACAAAAGTCATTGTGCCGTACTTGGATACGGAAAATGCGGAAGTACACTTTCCCATTATTTAAAAGGAATGTTTTGCAGACTTTCCGTCATCTCTGATTCAGAAAAAGAACTTGCACAAGCTGCACTTATTGCAGACAGAATCGGCACTTTAAAAGATTTTGAAACATATGCCGGAGATTTCGATTATATATTTAATACGATTCCTGCTGTTGTAATCACCTCCGATCTCTTATTAAAAATGAAATCTACCGTGGTGATTACGGACATTTCTTCTGCTCCGGGCGGCGTTGATTTTTCATCAGCCGAGAAACTTGGAATTCATGCATTTTTGTGTCCCGGTCTTCCGGGAAAATATGCCCCCGCTTCTTCTGCCAAAGCCATAAAAGAAACCATTGAAAAAATTCGAAAGGAGAATCCAACATGTCTTTAAAAGAAAAACAGATCGGAGTCGCTCTTACCGGCTCTTTTTGTACCTACGAAAAAATCTTCCAAGAACTCGAGAACCTGGTAAACGAAGGTGCTATCGTACAGACCATCTTTTCAGATGCGGCCCAATCCATTGACAGCCGTTTTGGAAAATCCGAAGATTTTATCAAACGTGCCAAAACCATCACCGGACATGATCCTATTTTGACGATTCCTGATGCAGAACCAATCGGTCCTTCCAGCCCTTTTGACATTCTTGTTCTTTTCCCATGTACCGGAAACAGCATCGCCAAACTGGCCAACGGTATCACAGATACCCCCGCTTTGATGGCGGCAAAGGCACATCTTCGTAATAACAAGCCTTTGCTGATTTTTCTTTCCACAAACGATGCCCTTGGCATGAATATGAAAAATGTCGGCCTGTTACTCAATACAAAAAACATCTATTTTATCCCCTTTGGCCAGGACAGTCCCAAGAAAAAGCCAAACTCCATGGTTTCTCATGCAGATCTTCTGCTCCCTTCCCTTGAGGCTGCTTTGGAAGGAAAACAATATCAACCTGTCATACTTTAAAAAGGAGAGAAAATTATGTGCGGAATTGCAGGATTTTATAACCCAAATCAAAATTATGTGGCTCAAAAACAGAAATGGCAGCATATTTTAGATGAAATGAATCTGGCACAACGTCGAAGAGGTCCCGATGATAGCGGAACTTATCTGACTTCCCTTTGCGGACTTTGTCATGTACGTCTGGAAATCCTTGATCTTTTTACCGGCCATCAGCCTATGATACGAACCGAAGCCGGACGGGAATGTGCCATCGTATTTAATGGTGAAATCTACAATATGAAAGAATTAAAGTCGGAACTTTTATCAGAAGGTGTTACGTTCCATACGACCAGCGATACAGAAGTCATACTGACGGGATATATGCTTCATGGAGAAGATTATATCCAGAAATTGAATGGTATTTTTGCCATTGCACTTTGGGATTCTGCCTCCGAACGGTTCTATCTGTTTCGGGATCGCCTTGGTGTAAAACCTCTTTTCTATACGATGATAAATCAAACCGTTGTGTTCTCTTCTGAGATAAAAGGTCTTTTTGCATACCCGGGTGTCAATCCTGTCCTTGACAAAGATGGCCTTTGCGAAGTGTTTGCACTTGGTCCTGCAAAAACTTACGGAAAAGGTGTATTCAAAAACATTCAGGAAGTCCTTCCGGGTCATTGTATGTTGTTCGACCACGGTAACTGTACCGACAAAGCCTACTGGAAACTGAAAAGCCGTCCTCATGAGGATTCGCCGGAAAAAACCATCGAAAAAACGTCATGGCTTGTGGAAGATGCCGTCAAAAAGCAGATGCTGTCCGATCTTCCCGTCAGCACCTTTCTTTCCGGTGGACTGGACAGCAGTCTTGTAACTGCAATCTGTGCCAGAGAGTTAAAAAAACAAGGCAAAGTACTGAATACCTTTTCCTTTGATTTTCATGATAATCAAAAATACTTTGAATCCAATTCCTTCCAACCAAGCCAGGATCAGCCTTATGCCAAAGAAATGGCCGAATTTGCAGGAACAAACCATCATTTTCTGGAATGTACCAATCAGGATCAGCTAGACTGTCTGTATAAAGCAGTCGATGCCAGAGATTTACCATGCATGGCCGATGTAGAATCTTCCATGCTCTATTTTTGTTCAAAAGTAAAAGAATATAACAAAGTCACTCTCACCGGCGAATGTGCCGATGAAATCTTCGGCGGATATCCCTGGTTCCACAATGCAACTGCTTTTCAAACTAATGCATTCCCATGGTCTTTAAATATGGAACCACGACAGGCTCTTTTAAGTGATGATGTGATCCAGGAACTTCACATGGAAGAATATGCTCACGCCGCTTATGAAAAAACCATTGCGGAAACTCCTGTCCTACCGGAAGATACTCCAAAGGAAAAACGAAGAAGAGAAATTGCCTATCTGAACCTTCGTTGGTTTATGGTAACTCTTCTGGATCGAATGGACCGCACCAGTATGTACAACGGACTGGAAGCCCGTGTTCCCCTTGCCGATCACCGTATCGTAGAATATGTCTTCAATATTCCCTGGCACCTTAAATGTCCAAACGGCATTGTAAAAGGTCTGCTCCGCCAGGTAGGAGTAGGTCTGCTTCCGGATGATATTTTGTGGAGGCAGAAAAGTCCGTATCCGAAAACCTATGACCCTGCCTATGAAAATATGCTTGGAAGCCGCTTGAAAGAAGTTCTTGCGGATCCTTCCGCACCAATCCGTTCATTGTTGGATACAAAAAAAATCCATACATTTTTAGACAGCCCGTCCGATTACGGAAAGCCATGGTATGGACAATTAATGGCCGGACCGCAAATGCTGGCTTATATGCTTCAGGTAAATTACTGGCTGGAAACATATCATATTCGGATTTTATCATAAAGCAACAGAAAACTCCCTGTCTTCTGTCAAAACAGGACAGAAAACAGGGAGCTTTTATTCCTCTATCAGTAAACGGATTTCTTTTTCTGTTGGTATAGATGATGCTGCCCCTTTTCTCGATACCGCAAGTCCTGCAGCCAATGCTGCCCATAGCAAAGCTGTTTTTTTGTCCTTTCCTTCCAAAATTGCTTTTAAAAAAAATCCGGTAAAAGTATCACCTGCCGCCGTAGTATCGACCACTTTTGTCTTTTTCACCTCCTGCCTGACATATCCGTTTGAATCACTATAATATGCTCCTTTTTCTCCTACCGTCAAAACAACCCCTGCCATTGGATATCTTTCTCTCATCACGGCAAGCATATCTTCAAAATTTGATTTTCCGGTAAGCTGTTCTCCTTCAATCTCATTTAAAAAGAATAAATCCACCTTTCTTAAATCACATCGTCTGACATTGTCATCATACGGCGAAGGATTCATAACGATTTTCATGCCTTTTTTCTTTGCCTGATCGATCAGGACATCTATCATATTCACTTCGTTTTGAAGCAAAAGGATATCACCTGCTTCGAAATGTTCCAACACCATGTCGATATATTCTTTTGTTATTTGTCTGTTTGCACCCGGGAACAAAAGAATACTGTTTTGTCCCTCCTCTGATACTTGTATGATAGCATTTCCTGTCCTGACACAGCACTGTTTTACAAGAGATATATCCACTCCCGCTTCTTTACAAGTTTCTAGTAAAAACTGTCCGTCCTTTCCTATGCAGCCTGCATGATATACGTGTATTCCTGCCTTAGCCAGTGCAATAGACTGGTTCAATCCCTTTCCGCCCGGGAAAATTTCCAAATTTGTTGATGTGATGGTTTCCCCCGGCTTTACAATATGGCTAAGACGATATGTATAATCAATATTCAGAGATCCAAAATTTAAAACTCTCATCGTATTTCTTCCCTTTCTTATTATCAAATACTTATTATCAGTATTTTTAAAATAATCGTCTTAAAATACGAATATATTGCAAATACTTTTTTATTTCTACATATTCGTCCGGCTTATGGGCAAGCCTTTCTTCCCCAGGGCCAAATAAAATAACCGGCATATCCTCCCTATGTTCCAATAAAACAGATGCATCCGTAAAAAAGGAAATCCCTTTCTTTGTACAACTTCCTGTTTCTTCTTCTGCCACACGTTCTAGTTTTTGAACCCATCTATTTTTTTCATCCACTTCTATGGCCTTTCTAAAATTGGATATTTGAAACTCTATTGTCGCTTTTCCTCTTGTATCTTCCTCACATTTTTTCGCTTCCTCTTCTATCCATTTTATTATGTCTTCTTTACACATTCCGGGTACACTTCGGATATCCATACAAAAATCCGCTTCATCAGGTATCATATTTGCGGCTATTCCGCCTTTGATTTTTGTGATTTGGACAGTAGGCTTTCCCAGTATCCCATGACAATACTTCTGCAACTTTTCTTCTATAGCTTGATAGAAACGAAATCCATAAGATACCGCATTTATTCCTTCTTCCGGATATGCACCATGACTCGTTTTCCCATGAACCTTTATATTTAACCACATACAGCCTTTTTGACAAATTCCGATGCCACATCCTGTCGGTTCTCCGATCAAAAGAAGCGAAGCTTTCAAATTTCCATATTCCTTCAAAATCCGAGTCGCTCCCTTGCCTCCCTTTTCTTCATCGGAAGTTCCCCAAAAATGAATCGTCTGTTCCGGAATATAGCCTTGTCTTTTCATCTGCCCTAATACATATACCATTCCTGCCAATCCGCTTTTCATAT
The DNA here is from genome assembly GCA_937880845.1 of uncultured Drancourtella sp. Classification (GTDB taxonomy): domain Bacteria; phylum Bacillota; class Clostridia; order Lachnospirales; family Lachnospiraceae; genus Sellimonas. The sequence goes on along the minus strand of CALFLL010000010.1, from coordinate 26,467 downwards.
CACTGCTTCCTCTTCCATACATACGCCCATTCTTTACTTCCGGTTTTTCCGGGTTTGTATGCCATTGGGATCGATCTCCATACGGAACAGTGTCTAAATGGCCATTCCATATAACTTTTTCTTCCGTTTTTCCTTTTAAAACTGCTGTGATATTCATATTTTTTTCATCAATTCTCTGAAGAGATGCAGGAACTTCACAATATTGCAGATACTCCTTTAAAAATTGAGCCAACTTCCCTGTGTCCTGCTCTGTGTTCACACTTTGGATACTTAAAACTTTTCTAAGAAAATCTACTTCACTATAATTTTTCATATCCTTTACCTTGTGTAAGCCATCTTACAATTCCTTGCCAGAGTTTTTTATAATATTCCCATTCACAAAATTCCGGCGGAGCCCAATGTGGTGCACAGTCAGAAGTAAATACTGCACTTCTTCCGTTTCCGTATCTTCCAAATGCAATAAACGGGTCTTCTCCTACCGTTACTGCAAGTTCTGCTTCTTTCTTTAGAATTGTTTTATTATACCCTAAAATTTCCGGCCATTCTTTCGGTATTCCTCTTAAGGCTTCATGTTCTTTTATAGTAACCGGACGAATTCCCTCACAATGCTCCATTCTGTCATCCACTGTCAGGATTTCTACCGGAAGTACGTCTTGCACGGCTGTATCATGCCATTTTCCTTTTGCATCTACTCCGGAAAATGTCAGATATCCTCCGATCATCAAAATAGAGCCTCCCTCCTCGACATACTCTTTGAGTAGATTTACTCTATTTGGCATTTTTTTACTCTTTGTAAAAGTTTCTGTCGGAAGAAGTAACGTATTTGCTCCAATATCCGATAGAATCACGCAATCATACTGCTTTAATTCTTCCATGGTAAACGGAAATTTATCTGTCGCCTCATGATTCGGAAGAAAAGTCACTTCATATCCCCCTTCTTCCAATGCTTCTTTTAACCATTTTTCTCCTGTTTCATAAGATGAGGTATAAAAACTGTCAAATCCTTTGACATGTGTTGTATAACTCATCCAAGATTCTCCCGCCAGCAATATTTTTTTCATTTTCATTCCACCTTTCTTTTATCCCGTATATAAAGCCAGTCCTCCTACGCCCATTTCTTTACACGTTCCAAAACGGCTCACCCAATACCCGGCTTTCCCGGACATACGTAAATACCGTTTTTCAAAAGCCGTCAATTTCCCGTTGGTTATAACATAAACCGCCATCTTATCGGAAGGATCTACAATAACTATATTTGCATATGAACCCGGCGATAAATTTCCATACTTTTCCCATTCTTTGCATTTCGTTCTTTTTTGAAGTAATTTAGCCGGATTTTTTGTCATCATCGCCACTGCACTTTGTTTATCCAGTACCTGCTCTTCTGCCAACTCCAATATGCAGGCAATATTATCCCTTGTATCCCCAAAGCCTTTCATTGTACAATGGTGTTGTCCATCCGAAACAAGAATCTCTACTTCTTTATCCGCCACTGCCTGAAGAGCAATTTGCCTTGCTTTTTCCGTCATTTTCAATCCTTCTTTGCTTCCCCGACTTTTCCGTAACATTGTCGTGACAAACTCTCCTGTTACTTGTTCTTGTTGAAGCATTTTGCAAACTCTTTTGATGGATTTTACAGAATCTCCATGTGTCCCACAGCCGACCGCATTGGCATGTCCCAGATGGATAGGTCTTCCTTTTGCCAATGCAACAATCTTTTCCGTATGTTCTATGTCCTGTGTATGCGACATAAAAAGGAGTCCGGCCTGCTCTGTCACTTCAAACAATTCTTCTAATTTATCATCCGGCAACAAAAAATGCCCCATATGTTCCTTGATTCCCACCGTATATGCAGCTGTCCGGTTCACAATCCAGTTGCGACTCAACTTTTCTTCTTTGATACGATCCGGCAAATTTCCCTGAAAAAGCCGAATCAACTCTTCTTTATTTAACCTCGTGCCTAAAACATTTGCCGCCCCCAGATAAGCTCCCAGATTTATGGGAACACCTCGATCTACTTCAGCTCCCAATAATGCCGGTGTCATAAATGTATTTCCGGCTCCCGGTGTCAATGCTGTCGTAACGCCGTCTTCTGCTGCCCCAAACACTGTTCTTGTACTTATGTCATAAAGATCTCCCACATGCAAATGAATGTCTATCAATCCCGGCCAAACTTCCAAACCCGTACAATCTATGATTCTGTCGCAGTCAAAAGCTTTTGCCTTATCTGTTATCTCCACGATACTGTCATCTGAAATTACAATATCTTTGTATGCTTCCAGATTATTTTCCGGATCTATGACAAGTCCTCCCCGCAGTAAAAGCCTTCCTCTTTGCTCATATTCTTTCAGTATCCCATATTTTAATTGCTGATACATTACTTCGCCCACTCTAAAATAAGATTTGCATAAATTTTGATTGCATCTAAATATTGTTCTACCGTTACATATTCATTGACTGTATGACATTGCTCCAACGAACCGGGACCATACTGCAACGTAGGGCATTTTACAATATTATACCATGTGCGGGAGTCGCATCCGGCCGGTGATCCTACAATCTTTACCTCTCGTTCCATTGCATTTTGATATGCATTTTTAAATGCATTTACAAAAGGATGGTTCAAATCCATTTCAAACGGATTTCCCGTTTGGTAAACGGTAATCTTAGGTTTATGCTCTGCAAGCCACTCATCACCTTCACAACGTTTCAAAATAGCATTTGTATATTCTTCTACAACTTGTTCATGACTCATAATGCCGGGCAGATAATGTACACATGTTTTAAAACAACAATAGTCCGGAATGGTGGAACCTGCTTCTCCTCCATAAATCACCCCAACATTACTGGATGGCGGCGGAAGAAGCGGATGTTTGTATTTTAACAGCCATCGATGTTCCAACTCATTAATCGCCTCCATCAACTTTCCTGCTTTTTCAATCGCATTTACTCCGCAAAGTTTTAATCCGGAATGTACCGCAACTCCTTCAACCTCTACCTGAAAAAATACCCAACCCATATGGGCCGCGATCAATTCATAATTCGTAGGTTCACATACAACAACTGCATCTGCTGTTACTCCGCTCATCGCTGCACATAAAGAACCGTTTCCGCCTCCTTCTTCATCACATACAGAAGCATACTTTACGGTAACCGGAAGTTCGATTCCGGCATCTTTCAAAAGTTCCACCGCCATCACCGATGCCATAAGTCCGGCTTTCATATCCGCCACACCAAGTCCTACAATCTTTTCTTCGATCACCTTAGGAGAAAGCGGAGGAATAATCCAATGTTCTTCATTTTCTGCCGGCATATGGTCAATATGTCCATTGAATAAAATGGATTTCTCGCTCTTTCCCTTAAATGTTGCATATACATTGTATCGGTTGTCATAATTATGACCAATATTTCCTTCACGGTATTTTTCCTTGCACTTTAAAATACTTTCTTCCTTCAAAGGATCTTTTTCTACTTTTTCAGCTCCCATGGCAGTAAATACCTCTGCCATGAAGTCTTGCCCTTTTGCTTCCAGTCCACCTTCAATGCCATGCCCGATATCATGCGTGTCAATACTGACCAACTTAAGCAGATAGTCAATATATTTTTGTTTATTCTTTTCCAGTGTTTCTTGAAGTTTTACATGCTCCATCTTCTTCCTCCTCTTCTATTTTTTTCCAGCGTTCTACAAATTCTTCTGCATTTAAAATATCATTTCCGATATTTATTTCTGCCGCTATTGCACCAATCTGGGTTTTTTTGATCTTGCTTTGTTTTAAAATATCCTCGCAACCAAAAATTTCCCTTGCCGTACCGTCTGCAATAATGTGCTTATTTGCCATCGCTACTACCCTTTGAAAGTTATCTGCTACAAATTCCATATCATGCGTAATTGTGATTACTCCGATTTGCTTTTCCTGTAAAATCTGTAATAACTCTGATAAGATACCGATTCCTTTTAAATCCTGTCCCGCCGTCGGCTCATCCAATATGAGGTAATTCGGCTTGGTTGCCAATATAGCGGCAATCGTTACAAATTTTCTTGTAACATAGGGTATCTCAAATGGATTTTTATCCAGAAATTTTTCTATTTTCATGATTTGTGCCGCTTCCATTACTCTTTCTTTTACTTCGTCTTCAGAAAGCTTATAATATTTTGGCATATATGCAATTTCGGCATAAACGGACTGATTAAAAATCTGATCATCCGGATTTTGAAACACATATCCTACATTTCTTGCAATCTGGGCAGTCGTATATTCTTTCGTATTCTTCCCATCTACAAATACGTCTCCCTTGCTTGGTTTATGCAGTCCGTTCATCATCTTTACCGCCGTTGTCTTTCCGGCTCCGTTTTGCCCTACAATGGCCACCCGTTCTCCTCTTTTCACAGTTAGATTTAAATCTTCATTTGCAAGGAACCCGTTCGGATATTCAAAGTATGCATGCCTTAATTCAATCTTTTTTTCATTTTGGCTCAATCTTTGTCATCCTCCTTTCTCTTAAGAGTTTCACGCACTCCTTCTTTGTAACAGGTATATACGGAAGCTCAACACCTTCTTCTTTTAGAGAATACGTAAGCAAAGCAGATTGAGGTATCATCGCACCTTTTTTCATGATCGATCTGTCAGCCAATACTGTTTTTACATCCCCTTTCTCCAGAATCTTTCCTTCTCCCATTACAATAATCTCATCTGCATATTCTGCAAGAAGGTCTACTTTATGCTCTACCAGGATTATCGTTTTCCCTTGTTCTTTAAGCATATGTATAATCTGAAAAATTTCTTCTGTTCCATCCGGATCAAGTTGTGACGTCGGTTCATCAATCACAAAAACTTCCATATCCATTGCTATGATAGAGGCAAATGCTACTTTTTGGCGTTGGCCTCCGGAAAGGCGGTTCGGGTCATTTTTTAACAAATGTTCAATCTTTAAAAGTTTTGCAATTTCAATCACCCGTTCTATCATTTCTTTTTTAGGAACACCAAGATTTTCCAACCCTAATGCAATTTCTTCAAATACGGTTTTTCTGACACCACTAATCTGGGTAAATGGATTTTGAAAAATATATCCTATTTTTGTAGAAAGCATGTCCACATTGATTGTCCTGATATCCTCACCTTCAATGAGAATTTCTCCTTCCAGTTCTCCATGATAAAAATGTGGTATAAGCCCTCTTAATAAATTGCAAAAAGTTGTTTTCCCACCTGCATTTTCTCCGATTACACCGTAAAATTTTCCTTTTTCCAATACGCAGCTTATATTCTTTAATGTCGGTTCATCAACCAGAGGATAGGTATAAGTAACGTTTTTTAACTCTATGAGATGCATAAAAAAATCCTCCCCACAATCAATATGACAAATGCAGCATCAAATAAACATACAACTATCTTTTCTTTTTTTCCTACCGGAGGAAGTTCGGAAAGAAATGTATGGGAAACCGGTGCCGAAAATGCCCTTGCATCCATCGCAATGGATTTTTCTTCCGTACTTGAAATAGCATTTAAAACAAGCGGTCCCATGACCGGAATATAGGCGGCTGCCCTTTTTAATACATTCCCTTCTGTTTCGATTCCTCTTGCTTTTTGAGATTCCATGATGATCTTCGCATTTTGTCCTAAATCCGTAATCGTCTGAAAAGAAGACAAAATCACAAAAGAAACCATGTGTGAAACTCCTTTTTGTTCTAACATATAGGTAAATTCATCCATCGGAGTTGTTTTTACAAACAGGATAAATCCCCCACTAAAAGCAAGTACAAGAGAAACAATATTAAGACCGGACAAAATACTTTCTTTTGTGACACAAATCCCCCATATCTCAAACAAAACATGCTCTCCCGGTGCAAATGCAGCTTTAACCAGAAAAAGAAATATCCCAAATAAGATTAATACTTTCCAATACATAGAAAAAAAAGAACGAAAACACCCGGCACAGGCAGAAATAAAAATAAAAAATAAAACCATCGCAAAACCATAAACATAATTTTGAACAATAAATGGAGATAACCCTAGTACAAGCATAAGGTTCAGCTTACTCATTGGATTCAAGTCCCGAATCACATTGCCGGTTCTTTTTGCTTCCATATACTGCTGAATAAATTCATAATCCATGATCTTTTCTCCTTTCCTGACTTTTCTCACTGATATGGCTATTTTTTATCTTTCAAAAAGTATGTTCCATTTGGCAACTTTACAACAAATCTTGCCGGCATGGCTTTTAGAACAAAATAAATAATAATCAGACAAATTACTTTATCCAGAAGTTCTGAACTAAGTTCGCTGACAAATGTTGCCGGTAAAACATCCCAGCCTGCCGCCATCAAGGTAGTCACGATCACACTGGCACCTGTTCCTACAAATCCTCCGTAAAGTGTTGCCGTGATTGGTACCGCAATACATGTACCGATAATTCCAACAACTACCCCATTGACAATCGCCTTCCATAGTGCCGAAAACATTCCCTTCTTTGCCAGAAAAGATGCCAACACTCCGAATAACATTCCTATGATTGCATATGGAAGCAATGTAGGAAGCGAAATCGCATTGATCAGACCACAGCCAAGTCCTACCAGCAGACCCGGTGCCCAACCACAAAGTGCACCTACAACAAATGTTCCGATGCTGTCAAGAAAAACCGGAAGTTTTAATAATACCGCAAGCTGTCCTCCCACCACGTTAACCGCAATTCCTATCGGAATTAAAAAAATAGTAAGTTTTGTAAATTTCTGTGAATGTTCCATAATCTTCCTCCTTCTTTCAATCATTTATTTTTGTTGTTTCTTTTGTTTCCCTCTTTCTGTATAAGTACCATGTTTTTAAATAATCTCATCCTCATATACTGCAACGGACTTACGATCCGGCAATGCAGGTTGCACTCCATATCGTGTCACGGTAATGCCAGAGGCAAAAATGGCAAACCCAATAGCATTTTCAATAGATTTTCCTTCACTTAAACAAACTGCCATGGCACTAATAAAAGAATCTGCACCTCCTGTAGTATCTACCGGGGTAAACCCTGATCCCGGAAAGTAACGTGAAAACTCTTTATTTCTGAAATAACAACCTTTACTTCCCCTTGTCACGATTACATTTTTCACACCTTTTTCCAGAAAACCCTTTGCCTTTTCCTCTATCCCTTGTTTACCAGGTATTAACATATGCAATTCCTTTTCATTTGGAACAAAATATGTAATACCTTCCAGAAGTTCTTCTTTTATTTTTTCCTTTGCCGATGGTTTTAAAATAACTTCCGTTTGATTTCTTTGGCAAAACCGAATCGTATACTCTACAATCTCATCAGGTATTTCCATAGACAAAAGACAATATTTCGCACTTTCAAAAAGATATCTGCAACCATTAATCTGTGAAATACTTAAATTACGGTTTGCCCCTTGATAGACAACAATCGTACTTTCCCCTTTTTCGTCTACATTAATGTAAGCTTTCCCACTCGGAACAGCCGGATCAAAAATAACACCGTCCATATGAACATGATTTTCTACCAGACTTGTATAAAGCTGTTTTCCATCCATGTCATTTCCAAGACAACCAACCATATACACCTGTCCCCCTAATTTCCCGGCACCTACTGCCTGATTTCCTCCTTTTCCTCCGGGAAATACCAGCATTTTTTCTGCAAGCTGTGTTTCCCCATTTACCGGAATTCTGGAAACTTCCATTGTGACATCCATATTCATACTTCCTACAACTATGATTTTTTCTCCCTGCTTTTCCAAGGCAGGTTTCACAATACTCCCTCTTTCTACAAGTCTTGGCGAAAATTTTCTCATCAATTCCGTTGTTTTCGTTTCCTGCACCATATCCAGAAGATAATCGACTGCATCTTTTGCCATGTCATCTGCCGGAAATGTAACCGCCGTAACGCCATCTCCCAAAATTTCCAACATCCGGCTGTCACCTACTACGATCATGGATAAATCCTCCGGTATATTTGTATGTGTTCTTTCCATCAACTTCCATACACAACATGCAATTTCCTGCGTTCCGCATATAATTGCGGTGACATTATCTCCAAGTACTTGACGAATCCCGTATTTTTCAATATCTTCCACTGTTTTTCCTTCATACACCCAAACCGGCTGTATAGAAAGATTTCTACTATGTGCTGCCTCTTTGTATCCTTCTAATATGCTCTTCCTTTGTACCTCGTGGTTTCATCAAAAAATAGAACGTTATTTCATGACAGTCCAATCCTTTTAATGTTCCTTTCTCCTCATAAAAAAAATTTTCATGAATCACTGCAAGATGGTCAATTTCGTAGTGTACCCCTGTTTCTTCCATTACTTCTCTTATTACTGCATCTTCGGCTGTTTCTCCCATATGTACTCCTCCACCAACGGAGTAAAAATAATCATCCTTTTCATTTCCTGCAAAAAGTATACAAGCCTCTTCGATGATGATAGCAGCCGCACGATACCGAAACCAGTTGTTTCCCTTTGTAAATCCACAATCATACACTTTTGTCATATGAAATCACCTCTTTTTTCAAATTTTCTTCTCTCATTTCAAGATATTATATCATATTTTCCAAAATCCAATATACAACTATTGCAATCTTCCAGAAAATAAGAAGCCGGAATAAAATCCGACTCCTCATCTTTTTGTTTTATATCAAACGGAAAGTCCTGTTTTTTTCACAGCCCTGTCGTAACTTTGCTGATACAACACTTCCTGAGAATTATAACTTTTTTCTCCGCTATGTACACTTTGATAAACTCCTTGCACATTTTCTACTCTTGCTTTTACATTATCATGCAGCATTAGTTCAAAAATACCTCGAATCCTGTTTTGTAATGTCGGGCTATATACCGGCGCTGCAACTTCTACTCGTTTCACAGTGTTCCTTGTCATAAAATCAGCAGATCCAATCTTGTTGTTTCTTTGAGGATTTTCTGTATCTGCTCTTCTGCCGTCAAATTTGTTTTATTATCTCTGTTTTTTTTATCTACTAACATCTGATCCTGCAGAGCACCAACCCGAACCATAAAAAATTCATCCAAATTACTTTGATAAATCGATACAAATGTCATTCGCTCACAAAGAGGTACTTCCGGATTTTCCGCTTCCTCCAATACTCTTTCATTAAATTTCAACCAGGATAACTCCCGGTTCATATAAACCTCTGCCATAATTTTTCTCCTTTGTAATGGTATATGATCCATACTATTATTTTATAATGAATCAGAAAAATTTATGTTAAAAAGACGTTAAATCTACGAAAAACAAAGATTGACGATCACTCTTCCATCCTTTGTATCATCTCTTCCACCGTAATACATTCCGCATATCTGCCCGGCCACATAAAATCATTGAAATATGCATAACTTTCTGCACTTTTCATATACTCATTGTCAACTGTCGAATTAGCATATGCAGGTACTATGATACGAAAACCGTGTTCAAAACCACTGATAACGGTTGCATTGATACACTTGTCTGTCTGAAGCCCCACGACAACAATTTCTCTTTGATTTTTCTCTTTTAAATATTCCAGTAATCCCGTATTATAAAACGCACTGTTTACATTCTTTTCAAACACTTTTTCGGTTGGCAGCGGCCTGAATTCTTCATATATTTCAAACTCTTCCATTCCTTTCGTCAACCCACTGCCCGGTCCGTCATCATGCACTACATAAATCACCTCTACACTTTTTTCCCGTGCTTTACATATTAACTTCTTGATATTCTTTACAAAGCCCTCAAATGAGTGTAATTTGTCATTGACCAAAGCCTTCTGCGTATCTACAACCAATAAAACCATGTTGTTTCCTCTCCTTTTTCTCCAATTTTATTCAGAAATTTTGTTTTAAATTTTTTTATTTTTCTAATATAACATTATACTACTTTATTTCGCGCTTTTTAAACACAAAAGATTTAAATGTTTTTTGTATAAAGGAGGTTACCAATATGCAAAAATCCCACTAAACTATGTCCGAATCATACCTATGGGATTTTACTTCTCCTGACAGACTGCCGGCTGAAACTATTTGAATGGAAAGGAACTGACGGAATTACTGTAAAATTATTTCCGCAATAATCTCTAAAACCTCTTGACTCCAACGTAACGTGATACTGTATGCTATTCTTGTAAAGCAAAGTAGATATATGCCGGCATTTTCCATCTTGCTTATCTATCATTAAAGGAGCTGATAAAATGAAAACCATAAGTCAAGTTGCAAAATTAACAGGAGTAAGCATACGCACTCTGCAATACTATGATGAGATTGGATTGCTAAAACCTAGCGAACTCACTCCTGCAGGCTATCGTCTGTACGATGAACACGCATTGCAAAACTTACAGCAAATCCTCTTTTTTCGGGAATTAGACTTTTCGTTGAAAGATATTATTAAAATTATGCAAAATCCTGACTTTAACAGGATTTCTGCTTTCAAAAAACAAAAAGAACTGCTTCTCCTAAAGCGTAACCGAATAAACAGACTTATACAGCTTCTTGAACGACTTGAGAAAGGAGAAAAATGTATGAGTTTCAAAGAATTTGATTTATCAGAGTATATCCACGCATTGGAGAATTTCAAGACGAATCAGACAGACACAATTATTAAACATTGGGGAAGCATCGACAATTTTGATATGTTTATTCAAAAGATTAAAGACGATGAAGAAAATGTAGCCAAACTCGCCATTCAACATTTTGGAAGTATTGAAAAATATACAGAAGAAATGAAATATAATCTGGAACACTTTTCAGAAATTATGAATAAAAACTGGAATGAAGAAGCGGAAAAAATCGCCTCTCAATCAGATATTCTGTACGGCAAACTAACAGCCGATCTGACCTGTGATGTGTCCTCTCCACAAATACAAAAAATCGTTTATGAGATACTGGAATTCATCAAAAAATATAGTTCTTCTTTGACTCTTGATAAACCTCTCATAAATGTACTGATTGACTCTTATTCTAACGATTATGTCAAAAGCATAACTGATAAAAAATATGATGACGGTGCTTCTGACTATATTGTAAAAGCCTTTCGATATTACTTTGAAAACAATACTCCATCAGAGAAATAGAGCCAACAGGCATAAAATTTGTTGTACCATTAGCCCTTCCGGCTTCCGTAGAAATAACGCCGTTTAATGTTTTAATAAATGCCTGTACACCCCAAAGGCAACCCCCTGCAAAATATATCGTTTCCATATAAAAAATCTCCTTTACAAATATACCGTTTTTAGTACCCTCAGATTTTACTATTTGTTATCATCAGCAATCACAAAAACAGAATGTAATTATCAAAAAGAAAGAGCCGATAATTGTAGCTTTTTGTTACGTTTTATCGGCTCTGCGTCTGTGCGTCTGGCTCTCTTACAACCGACATAGTCAGCTGCTTCATACTGATTAAAGTTTCCTGTTTGCATTTCGGACAAAATAACGGGAAATTTTCCAGTACTGTATCATATCGAATTTTTATTCGTGTTTTGTTTTTACAGATGGGACATAATACCCATTCTTGTTTATCCAAACATAATTACCTCACTTTCATTAGTCATTACACAGTGAATCCCATTCACAGTTTTCACAGATTTCTTTTCGTTTGCCCAAAAGCAATATGTTGCGTTGTATCAATCGTTGAAAATCGAGATATGGCATACTTTCTCCTTCTGAAATGTGACATCTCTCTAAAACTTGCCTGTCATATTCGAAAACCTTTTCCTCTGTTTCACATTTTCCGTCAATATTATTTGGACAATTATTGCAAATCACATCGGTCTGATTTGTAATGCAGACAAGCGGATTTTCTTCAAGTTTGCATTTTATGTTAGCCATATTTTCAACAAATTTACTACTGTACCCCTGTCCTTGGAAGAAGCAAAGACATAATCCATGGTGTGCTCTTAATTTGTATATATTTTTTTCCATCGTCGTCACCCTTAGTTCCATTTAGAAATCCGTTTCAATCTCATACTCAGAACAAAAGCAAGTCCAATTTTTATTCCGTCTGGAATGATATAGGGAATAACACACCAAGTAAGTGCAGTCCATACCCCGATAACTCCTGTGCTTCTTGCATACACGACCATAAACCAAATTGTCCCGAATAAATAGCATACCAAAAGCCCCAATATCATCGAGAGTACTAACACCCATTTCTTTTTTCCTAACAGACGCTCCATTAACCACATAAGAATCGCTGAAAATAGAAATCCAATAATGTATCCGCCTGTACTTCCTAAAAGACAGCCTATACCACCTGAAAACCCTGCAAAAACCGGAACCCCAATCATTCCCATTAGTATATAAGTTAATACGGTCAAAGTCCCTCTTTTTCCACCTAATACCCCTACTGCAAAAAACACACCAAAGGTTTGTAATGTAAACGGAACCGTTACAGGAATAGATATCCAAGAGCATACCGCAAGGATAGCAGAGAACATCGCAATAAATGCAATATCTATTGTGTTAATTTTTTGTGTTGATTTTCTCGTTTCCACTGTCGACATAAATTATTTTTCCTCCATTTTTGAATCATCAGCTCTTTCTTTTTGATAATCATATTCTGTTTATGTGATTGTTGATGAAAGAAAAATTTTATTACTATGTCACTAAATCTACTGAACTCTTACACTGATTTCACCTGAAGAAAGAGTTTCAGTTTTATTATCCTCATATTTAACAATCAAGTGGAACTCATCATCTATATCAAGTGCCACTGCCTTTTTTTGCTCATCGCATGAATTTACTAATATTTCTTTACCTATTACAAAATTTCGACTACGATATTGCTCGATATAATTTACTTTCGGTAAGACTGTATAGTAGCTCATAAACTGGTTTAGAATTTCCGCTGCAATACGATTTTTGCCATCATTTTGTGCTTTTTCAAAAACAGCATCGGCAATATTTTGTATCTCTTTAGGAAAACCGCCAATAGGGGAAGATACATTAACTCCAATACCAATAATTGCATACTCTAAGAAATTATCTTCCAATCCCAACGAAGCCTCTGTAAGAATTCCACAAACCTTTTTGCCTTTAATATAAACATCATTCACCCATTTAATCTGTGCCTTTTCATTTGACACGATTTCGATGGCTTCGCATACAGCAACCGCTGCCATTGTAGTTAGTTTTGTCGCTTGTTTCAGCGAACAGCGTGATGGTCGAAGCACAAGACTCATATAAATGCCTGTATTCGACGGTGAAAAAAATTCCCGACCATTTCTTCCTCTACCGTTTGTCTGGGCATTTGCAATAACTACATACCCCTCTGGTATTCCAAATGCCGCTTTTTCCCGAGCAGATTTATTTGTTGAATCTAAAGACGGAAATACCTCTATATTCAAATCCGAACAAATTGGATTTAAGTATTTTTGTATCCCCTGAACAGAAAGAATATCTGTTTTTACGGAAAGGCTATAACCCTTATTTGTAACAGCATCAATATTATATCCCTCATTGCGCAAACCTTTTACTGCTTTCCATACTGCCGTTCTGGAAACAGAAAGTTTTTCAGCAATTTCTTCTCCTGACAAATAAATCCCTTTGTTATTTTCAAAAAGTGCAAGTAATTGTTCTTTTGTGGACAACACATTCACCTCCAATTTGTTAAAGTATAGCAGTTTAAATTTATATTGTCAACTTGTTTAAATTATCAAGTTTACATTAAAGCACTTCCATTATGATGAAATTTACTATACAGATATTGATATGGAACAATACCAGCTTTTAAACGTTTGGCTATAATTTATGAAAAAGCAAAAGATTTCGATTCCGTAATAAATATTTGCGGGCAAGCTGTTAACTATTATACTTCTATAGGAATATTGTCTCAGGCAAATGAATTTCAAGACCGTCAAGAAAAACTGTTAATAAAGAAGTCTAAACTCTCTAAACAAATACTAATTATTGTCATGAGGCATAGAAAAAGCCCACATCCCCGCATAAATGCTAGGATTGTGGGCTTTACTCTCTTATTCAAACTCAGCGTGTTCTTTGTTGTTCTTAACTGTATTTGTTTATATTTCATACAATTTCACGCCACTTTTTACTTCAATTACATCAATTATTCTGACTTACTGATTTTCTGTTGCCAAAATGTTGCCACTCTGTTTTTTCTAAATACATTTACGCTGTTTGTTCTATACAGTATCCATATATCAATTCATCTAATTCTTCATCCTCCATAGACCCTCCATTTTCAGCATAAAAATGTGGCAGTTTTTGATGATATTCTCTCAAAGCATCATTATCCTTTTTAGTATAAGAAACAGATTCGTCATATTGCCAGTGTTCTCCCGAAAATCTTTTCGCCTTTACTATTTCTTTCTTTGGAATAGGTTTATCCCCTTCCATATATCCGCCTTCTTCACGAATGCGTTCAAGTATAATTCTGTTAAAATACTGGCTTATACGAAACAAATATTTTTTTCTAACAATATGTTTTGGGACAACAAGCAGTTCTTTATTGTCGACACAATATGATGCTCTTTCTATTTTTTTCCAACATAACTCATTTACATCCCATGTCCAAAACTGTAAAAATCTGTTGCTCTCCACACCATATTTCTCCATCTGTTTTAATGTAAAATTATTTAACTGCTCATGAAGAATATTTGTAATCAAATCTGACAAACCATCTTCTGCAAAATTGGGAATCAACAATGGGAGATCTTCTGCTTTTTTCATTGTAGAGATTGTTGGAAGAAGTTCTTCTAAAGGAGCAAATATTTCAAGCAACCCGTTTACTGTGTTTCCTTTTCCATTGTCACCACGCCCAAAGCCAAAACGAGTTCCATTCTGCTCTCCACCATGTGACAACAATTCCCTCTTTCTGTCTATATCTTCCTCTCTATACGCTTTATAAAACTCATCGAAAAATGATTGAATTGTCTTATTCGCTTCTTGACACCATTCGTCACCCGCCAATTCAATTAGCAACGGATCTATAAACAGCAAATTGTCATCATTTACAGCTGCATCTACAAAATCATAATACAGATGCCCCTTTACTCCTTTATTCCAATATTCTGATACATAATGCTTCTTCATAATTTACATCCTTTCTTCCCAATGAGATATTTGGGATTTTAGATTTCATTTTTGGGTGCAAAAAATACACCCTGCTACATTTTTTTCTTGAAATCTGTCAAGGATGTGCTATACTATTCTTGCAGAGAAATGTGTATAGCACATTGGCAGAGGCACATCAAAGCTATTGCAGTAGCTACTGATGTGCTTTTTGTTTATGTTTGGTTCTTTTAATAATTCCCATCCACCTCCTTATTTTCTTCATTCTCAAGCGCATCCAATACAGAAATATATAAAATTCTATCCTCTGTATCAAACTTAGCAACATAACGAATTGCCGGACTAAATTTCAATCCCGTTAATGTTGACAGGTATTTCACAAAATCTTTACACCCAATTCTCACCCATCCGTTCTTCATTCTGCTGTAAAATTTATATGATTTTACATTTTCAGTGCCGTCATATTGCTTTACGCCAATGGTCATTGTCTTTTCATCAAAGCCTACAACCACTTCTTCAGGATTTCCAAGAAGCGATATAGAAGGCAAATTAAATCCAAGTGCCAATTCACTAATTGTAATATATGGTGCACCAGCCGCAACACAATTCCAATCAAAATTGAATTTCACAAATCCACCTCCCTCGCACTCGATAATCTCTAACGATTTAAATTATATACCAGCTACATCATAATGTCAACATGGTTGTTGCAAGAGAAAAACATTAAATACTTTTTCATTTCACAATTAACATCCCATTAAAGCACAAATTCCAAACATCGCAAATCTTACAGAAAAAGGAACTCGCTCCTCTTGGGATGAGGATTGAAGTTCCTTTTCAACTACCATTACAAGCTAAAATCAAACACCTACTAATGAGCATTTTGTGTTATATATATCTTTTCATTTCCATTTGTTTTTGTATATCAATAATTTTCCACCAAAATCAACTTAATATTTCTTCAACGATGTTCCTGTGTTGTGTTAGTATTACCAAGTTCTTTATCTCGGCCCCAAAAATTTATCTCCATTCAAGTGTATCATGTGCTCCGGCATCTCTGCAATCCAAACTTCTGTTTCCCATGCCAATGCCTCAGAAAATTTCTTATATGTCTTAAAATCCAGAAAAGCGGTAACAAAAATCTTTCCCGCTGTAACATTTTCTGTCATCTCTGTGATTTCAATGATTCGTTTGGGATCCATCGGTCCTACAGAAGTTACAGATTCTATAAAATAAATCCAATTTTTATCTTCTCTGTACAAAACAACATCAGGCATTTTGTCATGCAAAGTAATTTCAAATCCCAGCTCTGTCAATTTCTCAACATTCTTAACCAAATCTTTTTCTGTAGTATCGCCTACATATAAACACTCTGCATTAGGTGCGAATCTCGGAGCAAATTCTTCAATAATTGCCTTCTGTAATTCATTATGTTTTCCAGCAGAAAATTTAAAGTCTGCCCCATTGATTTTTACTGGCATCATTGTCATTCTCTTTTTTGAAGCGTAAATATCAATCAACTTATCATGGTATGTCAGAAAACGATTTAAGGATTTTTGCCATTCCACAGACTGAAATGTTTTCAGCATCTTTAAAGTTTCCTCAGTAAGCCTATATCTGTAATTAGGACTGTTAGTTGCCTTTCCATTGTCTTCGACTAATGCTGCTGTTCTAAATCTATGCAACGCCTGTTTACGAAATGTTTCCCGACTATTTTCCGCATAAGTAGTTCCATAGAAAGTGTTAGAAAACTGAATAATATCATGAATACGAATCCATTCATTCTTTGCTTCGTCCCATCGCATATCCGGTTTAATATCTGCCATTGCAAGCAGAACATAACAGCATATATCTGCTTGTTGTGCTTTCGGCATACCCACTAATTCCAAAAATTTTCTTGCTTCTTCAATTTTATCCACAATATCCCTCCAAAATCAAATCACAGCTACTTTCCGATAAATCCTTTGTCTTCATCAATTTTCTGCCCATCTCTTGTATAATTTCTATATTCGGCACCGGCATCGAATTTACTTCCGTAGAATTTACCTGCGTAGAACCATTTAAAATCCTGTAGTATTCATCATACAAAGTAGAATTAAAAAGTACATACAACCCATATACCAAACATTCTGACATCTCCCCCAACAATACATCAATAAAATTGATTTTATTTTGTGTACTGATTTTCTCATATTGCGGGTAATTCTTTGCCAAATAAATTCCACATTGTAATCTGCGTGGTTCTTCTTTTGCCGTAAACCTCTTTACAAATAAATAATTTTTGTTGTCCTGCATTAGTCCACGTTGATCTGTTACCACATATTCGTGCTCTTTCTGAATCGGGAAATGTACTGTTCCTTGTTTAATATGCTGTGAATAAAACAGTGGAATCGCACCATCTTCTTCATCATCACGAAGTATATCACGATTTCTAAAATCTACGGTCAATCCTGTTTTCATTTTAACGCCTATGTCCGGTAATGTGCAGTTAAACCTGTGCAACCGTTCTAATACAGCAACTTCTTCATTATTTGTTACCAAATATACATAGTAATCTTCTCCCGAAACCACCAGAGAATACGGTACTGTCAAAGAAGTTATTTCATCAAAATCTTTATTTGATTTAGAAGAAGTAATCTTCACTTTTTCTGGGCTTTTATTTGTTTTTCTAACTTTTATGATGATTGTTTCCTGTAAAACATCTTCTTTATCAAACACTTTGCTTCGGCTAACAAACAAATGAATGTGTTCCAATTTCCCTTGTGTCAAAAAATATTGGCGAAATCTCTTAAAATATGCTCCCGATGTCCATGAACGTGGAATAATATAGACCATTTCTCCATTATCTTTTAAATTAAAGAGTCCCATAGCTGCAAATATAAAATACATATTCGGTGCTCCATAACATACTTCCGGCATAGCTGTTGCTTCTGGTGCATTTTTTGGTATTTTCATATATGGCGGATTCCCAATCACATAATCAAATTTAGGCGGGTTAGTATTTCCTCCTATCATTGAATTAAAATCTAAATATTGACTTGTTATATAGTTTTCTGTCTTAATATCATATTTGATCTTTTTTGTGGAATTTTTCTTGCAATACTCCAAATTTTCTTTTAAAAGTTCTAAGACATTTTCATCATTTTCATAACAAACCAAGTCAATTTCCGATATATAATCAAACTGCTCGATCCATTCAATAAAAGCACATGACAATATACCAGAACCTGCACCAGCATCCAAAACCTTTATACATGATTTTCCTGCCGGATGTTCATATAAACTTGCCATAAATCTTGCAGTTTCCATGCTTGTAAAAAACTGTCCATATTTTTTCCGTTCCTTTTTAGGCATATTTTCTATATACAAATTTGTGAGTTCAATAATTTTCTCTAACACTTCATCTCACCTCATGCTTATCTACATAATTCAATTATACTCTATCATTCTACTAATTTCAACACATTTACAGAACAAATGTTCTTTTTATGGTCTTTGAATTTATTCCTATACTATATCTTATTTTTTGCTAAAAATCTATCCGAACATCCGTCCCTTTTATCAAATAATCGGCAAAATTACCGTATATCTACAGCTAAGAGGGCTTTAAATCGCCCTCTATCTGTCAACGCACTTCCATACTGTGTTTTCTCTTTACAGCCCGTTTCTGTTCCACTTCTATCTGTTCCTGTTGCCTTGCCCGATCAATAACCGCATTTACCTGTTCAGCTCCCATAACAGTCTTTACACGCCCAAAATCTGTTGCAATCGTCCTCAGTTCCCGATTTTCCTCTAAGGATTCTTCCAATCGGTTCTTTAACCTTTCATTTCTGTCTTGCTCTCTGCTATATGCATCCTGCAATTTTTCTAATCGGTTAGAAATATTCAAATATTCCCGATACACAGACCGCAGAACCATTATGATTTTTTCAATCAGTGGCTTTGCTTTTTTCTCTCTATAAGTCTTTCCGCTTTCCAATGTTCCTGCCTCTAGCAGCACTTCCTCTGGATCATACGAATACTTAACTGCAAATCGCTCCATATCCTTTACCATAGGAGCAATCTCCGCCAGTTTTTTCTCATATCGTGCCGCTTCTTTCTTAGCCACTTCTGCTTTTTTATCTGCTACCTCACGATTTTCTTGTGCGGAATGAATCTCCTGTTCAAGATTTTCCAATTCTCCTAACCACTTTTCGCTGGTTTGCAGTATGGCAGCATTCTGTTCTTCCAGACTTTCTTTTTCTGCTTCCAACTCTGCAACTTCCTTTGCCCGTTCCTGCTTTTCAAAATCAAGTACCGACAAGTGCTTATTATGCGTTCCAAGTTGCTTCCATTCGATTCCATACCGCCCCATAATCTGGGCAATTTCCTGCTTTTCTGATTCTATCCACTGATTCCATTCCGTTGCTCCCCTCGTGCCGCCCTTAAAGCCTTGTTCTCCCAATGCTCCTTTTAAGGAAACTCTGGTATCAAGACCACGCTTGCTGTTATGAATTACCGGAACAAAATCTACATGAATGTGCGGTGTTTCCTCATCCATGTGCAGATGAGCAGAGAATACATGAAGATACGGATTCCGTTTCTGAAAATCTTTCATAAATTCAATCAAAATTTCCTTTGCGAGTTCCCCTTCCTCACTTTTTGCATTCATATCGTCCCTGTTTCCGATTTGAAAAACTGCTTCATGAAATAGCTTTTCCTGTTTGCCCTGACGGATTTTTTCGTAGTAATTATCAATCTTCCTGTCATTTCGCTTCTGCTTCGCATTATACCGTTCCAATGCTTCATCAAATAATTCATGGTAGACTTCTTCAATCTCTGCATGGCAAAATTCTACATTATAAATACTACGTTCTGTATCCACATTTTTTGCACTAAACGCCCTTGTATTATGATTGATAGAACCCTTTCCCATCATACCGCTAATCGTTCTTTCCAAGCTTTATCCTTTCTCCCTGTTTAGGGGTAATCAGTGCCGGATACGGCACATAATAGAAGAACCTTCCCGAACATTAGTAGTTCGGGAAGGTTCGGGGCAAAGCCCCTCCTTTGTTACTTTCGCCGAAAGTAACGCAAAAGCACTTTTGACAGCCGTTCCGTCCATCAAAAGCTGCTATTGCGCCCTGCCGGGAGCTTTTTCGTCCTACGGACGGACGGCTTTACAGCCGCTTTGCTTCTGCCGCCATAGCTTTTCGGATAGCCGATAGCACATTTTCTATCGTGTATTCATCCCATCCGGCAAGCCATATCAATGTCCTTTCTTCATCAGCAGTCAGTTCTACCTCTCCGAAGATTTCATTGAGGTCAGCAATCCTCCGGGCTTCACTTTCATAAAAATATTTGTTCACATTCCGAGTTCCCCACTCCGGCTGAATAATCATCCAATCACACCTTTCGCTTTGTCTGCTATCCACAGGAGCGTGACACGCCCCTGTCCATTCTCGTCAAGGAAAACTACCAGCGGAAACTGTCCGGCACTCCCCGTCTGTCCAGATATTCCCGTCTGGCTTTTTCCCGTTCCTCCTGCGTGGGAGCAGTCTTATATTTTCCATACAATTCATGCTGCACCAAAGAATCCAGTTTCTTCTCCAATCTCTTCCGTATTTCCTCCAAACAGGTATCATCCTCCACCAGATGATAACGGAGCAGCAGCATAAACAATTCATAAGGAATCTGCACATTCTTCATCTTCTCATCCTTTCTGCGTCGATTTGCGTCGATAGCGTCGATATTTTCTACACCAGCCCGCTACCAAAAATACCGTCGCAACCGACGCATATCGTCGCTTTTATTCCTTTGCTTCAAGACGTTTCAGAATGATTTTTCTTTCATGTCCTCGCTTATTATCATAGAAAATCCCATAGTCATTGAGCAGTTGGCTGTTAACGGTATTCAATCTTCGTGAAAGCACATTCGCCTGTAAGAGCTGCTGATACATCCACGCCACTCATGCCTTCCGAAAACCCTTCTGCGAACTGACGGCCAATGCTGCTTCCTTCATCAATCACTGACGATACGTCAATCCCCATCAATGCCAAAATACCAGCAGAAATCGCACTTCCGATTCCGGTGCCTATATCTCTTGCAACACCAGCTACTTTCAGTTTTCCGGATCCATTCCACCAATCTGAAAACGGCTCCGCCACAAGTTCATCCCATGCTATTTCGATTTTCCCAAACAGATCAGCATTTTCCCATTCATCCGTAGCTGTAAACTCAGCTATTTTTGATTTCGTTTCATCAACGAAGCGATCAAAGGAGTTCATGGCGGTTAGTAATGCGTTTTCCACATCTGGTACTTTATCCGTCAGCCACTCTAACGCATCCATGAGATATGGCTTGAACCTTTCTCCGAGAGACATTTTCATGGAGTCAAGGGCTCCCGTGAACAGTTCAAATTTTCCAGCAAGATTATCCATCATGATATCAGCCATCTCCTGTGCAGCTCCAGAACTGTTATTGATCTGCTCTGTAAGATCTGCGAAGTCCTGATCGGAGGCATTTACGATTGCCAAGAGACCACTCATTCCTTCCTGTCCGGCCAGCATCGCAGCATACTGTGCCCTCTCTGCTTCGGATAAGGCACCGAATTTTGATCTCAATTCCTGCAATGTCTGGGATAACGGCTTAACCGATCCATCCGCATTTGTTATGCTGATACCGAGGTCGTTAATGGCATCCTCAGCCTGACCTACAGGATGTGTAAGGTTTGTGAGAAGGCTTCTCAAGCTCGTTCCTGCCTGAGATGCCTTAATGCCATTATTAGCCATAAGGCCGATAGCCACCGCAGTATCTTCTATGCTGTATCCCAGGGCGCCGGCAACCGGTGCAACATACTTAAACGTGTCACCCATTTTGGCAACATCAGTATTCGTTGCATTTGCTGCCATGGCCATGACGTCTGCAAATCTTCCGCTTTCTTTCGCCGACATTCCGAACGCCGTAAGGGCATCTGTTACGATATCTGATGTAGTTCCCAGATCTTCTCCGGAAGCTGCTGCTAATGACATGAGCCCTTCGATACCGTCCATCATTTCTTTTGCATCCCAGCCTGCCTGCGCCATGTACTTAAACGCCTCTGCTGATTCAGAAGCCGTAAACTTCGTAACAGCACCCATCTGGTTTGCTTTGTCAGTCAACTGCGCAAATTCTTCGCTCGTGGCACCTGATATCGCTTTTACCTCAGACATAGCCGCCTCAAAATCAGCGTACGTCTGAACCGTATCCGCAATACCGGCGCCTGCTGATATAGTGACACCGGCAGCGACAAGCGGACTTTGCAGTAGCCCGAACACTCGCCTGACAGGGGATGTCACGAGATCCACAGCTTTAAGCGTAACCTTCCACGCTTTTGACGTCAGGCTTTTTACATAGGTTATCGCCTGCTTTACTGTCGGTGTTATCCGGTCCTTCGCCTCAAGTAGGATCTGATACTTCTCTTTCAGCATTGCAAGAAGCGATTTCTGCGTCTGGTTTACAGACTTTTCAAATCCAGAAGCCTTTTTAGAAGCGTTGTCAAAACCACTTCCAACAGATTTTTCAAAGCCAGAAACGCTCTTGGATGCGTTTTCGAATCCCCTTGCGGCCTTATTAGCGCTATTCACGGTATTTTCCATGCTCTTTTGCGCCTTTTTCGCTGCCGAATCAAGGCCTTCCATCTTTTCGGATATACTATCGACAACCTGGCCGGTATTGTCTTTCGTCTCTATAGGGATCTCGATTTTTATAACCTTAGTCGCCACCCGTTCTTCCTCCTTTCTCGTCATCTTCCAGACGTATTCTCATGGACGCGAACATAAACGCCCGCACGCCAGCAGGCTTTGCATATACTTCATCCGGAGTTATGCCTAACCGCTGAAAAATCTGATGCAAGAGGGTGGTTTTCCCTCCTGCCCGGATCAGTTTTTTGCTGTTTCCTCCATCTTGTTTTCAACCTCTTCCAGATTTTCGGAGTCAAATCCGCTCAGCTTGTTGATCTCGTCGATGACCTTGTCTTTTTCTCCGCCCAGAAGAACCGCCTCGATAACATCAAGTGCAGTCACGACAAGAACTCCCTGCTTTCTAAGTCCATCCCACGCCTGCTGATTGTCCCAAAGCTTTGTTCGGTCCTCTTCAACTGTTGCATGGTAGATCAGTGAGGAACGGAATTTTGCATTGTCCGTTTCTTCGGCGAACTTGATTCCGATCTGCTTATTCCGAACATACTTTGTATACTTCTTGCGGCACTTGTTTGCTTCCTCTTCTCCGAGAGCATGGATTCTGAACGAAAAATAGAGCTTTCCGCCGCGTACAATATCGAACTGTACAATTTCGTCCGTCTTATAAGCGGCCGCCGCGAGCATTCCAGCGATAAAGTCACTCTCCACCGTAAGAAGCTGCCCCTGCGTTTCTTTTTCGGAAAATTCTTCCTCTCGAATTTCCTGCGAATTTTCCCTATTTCCTGCTGTTTTTGCTAAACTTGCCATTGCATATCCTCCTTAAAATGCCGAAGGGTGGCCGCAGGGCCGCCCTTCATCAAATTTATCAGTTTAGATTGTGAGTTCCTTCTGGAGATCCGGTTTTCCATTGACAAAGAAGTTCCAGTTACGTTTGATAACGTCTCCATTCGCAACATTCTGGAGATCAATGTCTCCAGATGGGATACATTCTCTGTATACAACACGCTCTTCGGAACCGTTAAGTCCCTGGAGAACGCCCTGGAACACGAACTGCGGTGTTGTTCCGGACTTCATAGACGCCATCAGTTCGCGGAACATATCAATATCTTCGATTACAATTTCCGTGACGGTGATCGTGATCCCGTAAGAGTCACTGGTTTCATGCTCCTGCGGATCTCCCATATCATTTATCAGATCGTATAATCTAAGTACCTTCATACTGCCTCCTCAAATAAAATACTCATTTGACCGCTTTCCTCAATTTTTAACATCCTAGAAACACGCTTTGACTCTTCTTTCCTGAACTCTTTTTCCTCATTACAGTCACATTGTTCTCCCGGATCCAGATTACTTCCACATTCCGGACATGTACGATAATACATTTTCTTCCACCTCCTACTCAATCATGCAATGTTCATTGAAATATTTTTTTGGAATTCTTCCGGACGGATAAGCCTTTGTAAGTTTACCGGATGCGATGCACTCTTTTCGCATCGTGCGAATCATTTCATACGCTTTTGACCGGCTTATTCCAAGCAATTCAGTTATGTCGTTTACCATGTAATATGAACGGTTTGTACTGTTAATTTCTTTTACGATGCCAGCAGCCATACAACCGCCTCCTTTACTCTAAATTTTTTTCAGCCCAAATTTTTAAGCTCTGTGTAATTTTATTCAACTCGTCCAATGTCTTGATAATCTTGTTGAGATCTTCCTTTTCATCTTCCGTTATTACGCCATCCTCAGTAATATCAAGAAGAAGTTCTTTCGCAGCAGAAATTTTTCTGAACGATGACAAGGCCTTAATACTAATCCTGTCCAACGCCTCTACCCTAATTTCCGGAAAATCTTTTCCAAGCGGACACATATTTTTACAGTAATAAGATTTCAGCTCTGGTGCGTTGTAAATATCTGACATCATCAGCACCTCGTCCGGAAATGGATTCTTGCTTCCAAGTTCTATGCGTGCCAGACGACTTCTATCTATTCCAAGTTCTTCCGATGCACCTTCTCTGCTGTTTAGGCGGTCATTGAACTTTGCCGCATTGTAACGTGCCTGGGTAAATATGTTTTCCCCCGCTTTCGTAGCATGCTTTCCCATTTAATTTTCCTCCTCGCTAAGCTAAAATATAATCAAACGATATTTTCCGTATATGGAACTGTGATATTTCTGTCCTGGCTTATCTTCTTCGCAATCTCCGGTGCATAAACTCGACCATTAACAACACCAGATACATAATTCCGGCACATACCAACACGCTCAGCCAGTTCCGTCATGTTTATATCATCATCAATCATGGACTTTTTAACTTCTTTGCACCATGTCGGAAGAGTTCGTTTCACATTTTCCACCCCCTTATCGTCTTTAAACATTTGTTAATTACATTTGTTGTTTACATTCGTTCAATTTTGTCTTAGAATAACGTTATACGTTAACAATCACAGAAAGGAGTATCAGATATGAATAATTCATCATCATGGGCCGAGCAACTTCAAAATATTGGATTGACAGAATTTTCAGATGCCAACCGTAAGATTCTGTCCAGTATCGAAAACAGCGGCGTTAAACTAAATGACGCTTCAATATTGCAAGCTTCCGCAGAAGCAATAATAAGAGCTGTATCTGTTATGATTGAAGAAAATAACAAGGCTCTTTTAGTAGAAGCCGATCAATAATTATTCAGTTGCATTACACCTTGAGTGATTGCCGTCACTCTTTTTTTGAAAAATGTTTTAAACATTTGGTTATTACAGTTTTAATGATAATCCCCATTTGTGAGTTTGTCAATACTTTTTACTCACATTTTGGGATTGAAAGGAGATTTATGATTATCCAGCGTATCTTAGCACTATTAGAGGAAAAGTCTCTAAAAGCAGCCGATTTGTGCAGGGCATTAGGTATAAGCACTAGCACTATGACTAACTGGAAAAATCGGGGGACTGATCCTCCGGCTAAAATGATAATCCCAATATGTGAGTTTTTGGGGGTATCCTGTGAATATTTGCTTTCAGGTCACGAAAAATCTTCTTTTTCAGTAGAAGATGCTGAATGGCTTTCACTGATCCATAAGCTCCCCCGTGATGCTCAATTAGAATTTAAAGGAGAATTGAGAGGATATCTCAAAAGATTAAACCACGAATATGATGAGGAATTAAAAGAAGCAAAATAATCCCCTTCGAGTGGTACCGGAGGGGGAGAAAGGAATGAAATGACATGAAAAAATTATTAGTTGCATTATTTATTTCAACAGTTCTTCTAACAGGATGTTCGTCATCTGTTTCTCAAGAAGATTATGATGCTAAAGTAAAAGAATTGGAGAGCGTTCAAAAAGAATTAACCGACTTAAAAAAGGAGAAAGCACAGGAAGGAATAGATCAAGCTGGTGCAAAGGCTTGGGTTTCCGAATCTTTCGGAGATAATGCCAATTGCACTATTATGGATAATGACTTATATGTTTCGTTAAATTCAGGATATACTTTGTCAGAGAAATCCATAGAAGCTTTATGGAGCGATATCAATGCTGCTCTCTCATTATATGGCACTTATTATCGAGAATCTCCAGAACAGCTACCATATGATTCTGTTACAATCATTGTCTTGGAGGAAGAAACCGGATTGGATATGATTTCTTTTCAATTTATTAAAGCTGCTGATGGATCATTTTCACAGAATACTTCAATGGTAAATCTTCAAGATATAAAAGAAATTGTTCCATATTTGAACAATGCGCTGAATTAAGGCCACCGATATGAGTAAAGTTGGAGAAAAAATAAAAGTGCTCCGCATGGAGTCAGGCATTAC
>CALFLL010000009.1 GCA_937880845.1 uncultured Drancourtella sp. | reverse complement strand
TTCGCATGAGCGAATGGTCCTATTTCTTTGAGGGACTTATTTCACAGCCCCTTTTCTATTCCTTATGCATTTGCTTTTAAAAACGCATTGATTTTTTCCACTAATAAATCGGCATCGATTCCGTGAACCATCGCGGCCTCTTCCAGAGACTCCATCTGTGCCCCCGGTCATCCAAGGCAATGCATACCAATTTCCATAAGGATTGGAGCAACTTCCGGATGTAAATTTACTACTTCGCCAATCGTTGTAGTTTTTTCTACCTGATATGCCATATTTGTTTCCTCCTTATTTTATTAACATGGGTCTTATTATAATACCATTCTTCTCAAACCGCAAGCTAAAATCCTTTTCTCTGCAGTCTTGAATTTTCAGAATTTTCTAAATTTATTATTTGTTTTTTTTTGTATTTTGATTACAAAAAAGTCAACTCTTTTTTCTTTTTTTTTCGACGAAACCATATTTTTATTATTTCTTTACAAAACATTTGTTCTTTTATTTAAACAAAGTTATCCCCATAATTCACAATTTTTTATGTGGAAAATGGGGATAACTTTTTAAAAACAGCGATATTTTTGCATTTTTCGATATTTTAAATGTGGAAAACAATTTTTTCTTCTTTTTCTGTATTCCGTCATTTTTCTACAAAATTGTGCACATTGCCAATTCATGATTTTTTCTTTATTTTCTTGTTTAGAACATTCTTCGTACTGTCACAATATTTGTATATGTGGCCGAAGAAATCCCGATTCCATGAGCCGGGTCCTGTGCATTTACGATTTTTCCGTTTCCTGCATAGATTCCTACATGTCCGTTATAACAGATGATATCTCCCGGCTGTGCCTGAGAATAGGATACTTCATACCCTGCACTTCTTTGGGCATAGGATGTTCTTGGAAGAGAAAAACCAAAATGTGCATATACAGACTGCACAAAGCCGGAACAATCTGCTCCGTTTGTAAGACTTGTTCCTCCCCAGACATACGGATTTCCGATAAACTGACTGGCATAATCTACAACTGCCTGTCCCTGCCTTTTTTTCTTTTCTGCTTCTTCTCTTGCCCGTCTTTCTGCTTCCAGCCGACGTGCTTCTTCTTCCTTTTTTAATCTTGCAGCCTCTTCTTCTTTTGTTTCGCCATAAGAAAAAGAAACTTCTCTATTTTGTTTTAAAGCTTCCGTTTCCATTTGTCTTGTCTTTTTCTGTGCTTGTTCTCCTGTCAAAATCTCTTTTGTCTGTACAAACCCTTTTACATTTCCTGACTGGATCATCGTCCACTCGCCAACCGGTCCCAAAATCGTCACCGCATTTCCCGGATACAGTTTTCCTGACCAGTCGCTTTCCAAACGTGGATTTGTTCTAACTAAGACGTTTCCTGAATCCACGGCACAAAATCCTATATTCTCATATTTTCCTTTCTGTTCCGGTATTGTAAACATATCCTCTTTCTTTTCTGACGCTGTCTGAAACGGCTCCTGTACATTTATCTGCAACTGTGCTTCCGTAAGACTGATATTAGCCGCATCTGCATTAACTTTTGTAAATGTCATTACACCTAAAACCGATGTAAATAATAATCCCTTTTTTAAAAAAGAATTCATTAACTATTTCCTCCTTTATTTGTTACAAAAATGTTACAAATATTACGTTTTGTATTCTAACATATTTCATTTGTTTGTCAAGCCGTTTTTTCATCTTTTATTTTCCTTATTATCTTCTTTCCACTTGACAAAATTCTTTTAATTGGATACTCTGAATATAGTAACTGTTATTATTATTGATGAAAGGAGGAGTTCGGATGGCTGCTTTAAAATACAGCAGACAACGTGAATCTATCAAAGACTACCTGATGCATACAAATATGCACCCTACCGCTGACATGGTTTACCTCCATGTAAAAGAAACCTTTCCTAATATCAGTCTTGGTACTGTTTACAGAAATTTAAATCTTCTTGCCGACATGGGTGAAATCATTAAGATACCAACTCCGGACGGCGCTGATCGTTTTGATGGATGCACAAAACCACATTATCACTTTTTCTGTACACAATGTGGATGCATGACGGACCTTAATATGGAATGCATGGAAGAACTTAACGAGCTGGCTAATAAAAATTTTGACGGAATCATCGAATCCCACTCTATTACTTTTTATGGCAAATGTAACTCCTGTGTTCAGGAAAAACTCAACAGTGCCGTATAATGTCATGATAATTATGAATAATTTATAAATTTAAAAATTATAATTGACACTTATACCAAAAAGTGCTATATTAATATCAGTAATTATTACTGATTTAACTAAGAAATATATAAAAAAAGAAAAGGAGATATGTATTATGAAAAAATGGGTATGTACAGTATGCGGTTATGTTTACGAAGGAGAAAACCCACCGGCAGAATGTCCACAGTGCCATGTTCCGGCTGATAAATTCCAGGAAATGGCCGGAGAAAGAACATGGGCTGCAGAACACGTTGTAGGTGTTGCACAGGGTGTAAGCGAAGACATTATCGCTGATTTAAGAGCAAATTTTGAAGGTGAATGTTCTGAAGTCGGCATGTATCTTGCAATGGCAAGAGTTGCTCATAGAGAAGGATATCCGGAAATCGGTTTATATTGGGAAAAAGCTGCTTGGGAAGAAGCAGAACACGCTGCTAAATTTGCCGAATTATTAGGTGAAGTTGTAACAGACAGTACAAAGAAAAACCTTGAAATGAGAGTGGAAGCAGAAAACGGAGCAACTGCAGGAAAATTTGATCTTGCAAAGCGTGCAAAAGCTGCTAACCTGGATGCAATCCATGATACAGTTCACGAAATGGCAAGAGATGAAGCTCGTCATGGAAAAGCTTTTGAAGGATTATTAAAGAGATACTTCGCATAGTTTTTACCAACAATAATTGCTGATGTCAATAATGCAAAAGTACAGATGATCCTTCATCTGTACTTTTGTGCTATAGGAGGATGATTTTATGTCTAAATATGCAGGAACAAAAACAGAACAAAACTTAATGGCAGCTTTTTCCGGTGAATCCCAGGCAAGAAACAAATACACATTCTATGCTTCTCAGGCAAGAAAAGCCGGATATGTTCAAATTGCAAATATATTTGAAGAAACCGCAAGCCAGGAAAAAGAACATGCAAAGATGTGGTTTAAAGAATTTCATGGAATCGGAGATGTAGCTGATAATTTAAAAGATGCTGCTGCCGGAGAAAACTATGAATGGACAGATATGTATAAAAAAATGGCAGAAGAAGCTCGTAATGAAGGTTTCGACGAACTGGCCGCCAAATTCGAACTTGTAGCTCAGGTCGAAGCTTCTCATGAAAAACGTTATAATAAACTTCTTGCTAATTTTGAAGCAGGAACTACATTCAAAGGACAGGCTCCTCTTGGTTGGAAATGCACAAATTGCGGATATATTTATGAAGGGGAAGAGGCTCCGGAAGTATGTCCTGTATGTGCTCATCCGAAGGCTTATTTCGAAAGAAAGGCTGAAAATTACTAAAACGGAAATTAATAATTTTTCACAAAAACCGCTGAGGTCATATGACCTCAACGGTTTTTTATATTCAAATTTATTTTATACTGCTTTTTTCTTTCCGTTTGTAATTGTCATCATTCCGCTTCTTAATAAAATCGGCCGAACCGCATTATATAAGAAGCCTACCAATATAACCGATACAACAGCGTTGACAAATGTTGTAGCCGTACTCCACTTTGCAAGCACCTCTGCCATCTGCTGCGGCTGTCCCAGAATAAACTGTTTGTAGAAATAACCGACGATCGGGTCTGCAATCACATTAAATCCAAGTCCTGCCGCCGATGCGATAATGCTCCATTTTAATACATATTTTTTATCTGTACTTTCATTAATCCTGGCTAGTTTATGTGCAACCAGGCCAACAATCAGACCGATACAAAATTTCAGCACAAAAGTCTTTGGAGCCCCCACGATATAAATCGGATCCATAAGATCCGCAATAGTCATACCAATGGCTCCTGCAAGTCCGCCATATCCTCCGCCTAAGATCAAGGCAGCCAATACACAAAATGCATTTCCCACGTGAAGAGAAGTGGCGTCACCTCCCGGCATCGGAATTTTTATCTGTAAAAATGTAAATGATACATAACATAATGCCGCAAAAATCGCTGTTTCAGCCAATTTGACAATGCGGATATTCTTTCGTTTCATTCCTTTTCCTTCTTTCTTTTTCTGTTTTTCTTATCATATCACCAAACTGGATTTCTTTAAATGTCCAGTTATACTTTTTTAAACCAGTCCAGTTGTCTTTTTAAAAAACATCCTTGATTTTCATTCACATTGGATATAATATTAGTATATACATAATGTAGTATTAAAAACCACTTATTGTTTTATTTATATTTTGGAGGTGCATTATGAACAGACACATTAAAGATCCGGGAAGTGCCATCACTCATTTTATAGGAATGCTCATGGCGATTTTTGCTGCGATTCCTCTTTTAATAAAGGCTGCACATGAGCCAAATCGCATTTATCTTATCTCTCTTACAATCTATGCTCTCAGCCTGATTTTGCTATATGCCGCAAGCACAACTTATCATACATTTGATTTATCTGAAAAAGCGAATACCATTCTGAAAAAGATTGACCACATGATGATATTCGTTCTGATTGCAGGAAGCTATACGCCTATTTGCCTGATTACCTTAAAAGGCAAGACCGGATTGATTCTTTTATGTCTTGTATGGGGAATTGCCATTGTAGGTATTATCATCAAAGCTTTTTGGGTATTCTGCCCGAAATGGGTTTCATCTGTACTTTATATCGGTATGGGATGGACCTGTGTCCTGGCATTTACTCAGATTTTGAATTCGTTATCTCCTGCTGCCTTTGGATGGCTCCTTGCCGGAGGTATCATCTATACGATCGGAGGTATCATCTACGCTTTGAAGCTTCCGCTTTTTAATACCAGACACAAAAATTTTGGTTCTCATGAAATTTTTCATCTGTTTGTGATGGGTGGGAGTATGTGCCACTTTATTGTTATGTATCAATTTATCGCATAAAATAAACCGCTTTGAAAGCGGTTTATTTTTGTCTTTTTTATCTTAATATCAATTTTTCTTTTTGCTTTCGCGTCATCTGTTTGATAACATATTCCCGTTTCATCGCTTCTTCTTTGGATGCAAAACACTCATAATACTTTAATACTACCGGTCTTCTTGTTTTAGTATACTTTGCACCCCTTCCGGCATTATGTGCTTTCAAACGCTTTTCGAGATTATTGGTCCATCCTGTATACAATGTTCCGTCACTACATTCTAAAATATAGGTGTAATTTACTTTTTCTTCCATTTTGGCTCTTAAAATGGTGAATATTCTCCTTCCTTGAATTTTTTAAGCAGGATGACCGCAACGATCGCCGCACAGAATTCTCCTGCCGGAAATGCCACCCACACTCCCAAAGGGCCACAGATTTGTGACAAAAGAAATCCAACCGGGATTGTAATGACAAACTGTCTGAGAAGAGATACCACGAGAGAACGCCTTCCTTCGCCGATGGATTCAAAAATTCCCGAATAAATGATCCCCACGGTAGAAATAAGAAATCCAAGGCTAATCACCCTTAGTGCCAAGACACCTGCTTCCATCAGTTTCTTATCTGCGGCAAACATTCCGAAAATTTGCCGTGGAAAAGCAAGTGCCAGAACCGTTCCGACTGCCATAATGACCGCTGTCGATAAAAGGCTGTAGCGGATGATCGATCTGACACGTTCTTTTTCTTCTGCTCCATAATTATACCCAAGTAACGGTCTCATTCCCTGAACAACCCCGTTGGCCGGCATATAAATAAACGTCTGAAGTTTAAAATATACACCCAGAACCGCCACATACACATCTGAAAAAGATGACAGAATACTGTTTAATATACTGATCAAAATGGATGGAAGCGTCATCATGATACTGGATGGAATCCCTACACCGTAAATCTGTCGGATAATGCTCTTATCTGCACATAAATATTTCCATTGAATTGTTACTGCAAACTTTCTGCTTTTATATACTACAATATATAAAAGAAACGCTATGATCTGCCCTGTTACTGTCGCCACTGCAGCACCTTTTACACCAAGAGCAGGCAGTCCAAACCATCCGAAAATCAAAATAGGATCTAAAATAATATTGATCATAGCTCCTGTTGCAAGCAATGCCATTGTAATCTTCATTTCACCAATTCCCTGAAAAATCTTTTCCATTGCAATTTGTAAAAGGCAACCAAAAGACAGGCACAACACAATATAGGTATAATCACATGCCTGCTCAACAACAGATTGATTCGACGTAAAAAGCTGAAGAAACGGCCGTGTTATAATAACTCCAAAAAGAATAAACAACATGCAGTGTATCACTGTAAGAGCAATTCCAATCGTTGCCGCCTTATTGGCTTCTTCTTGTTTTCCGGCTCCAAGCCGTATTGCTATGGTAGAACTGATTCCTACTCCTATACCGACAGCAACCGACAAAACAATGTTTTGAAGGGGAAAGGCAAGAGATACTGCCGTCAATGCATCTGTCCCCAGCCGGGATACATAAATACTGTCCACAATATTATATAACGACTGGATCAACATGGAAAACATCATAGGAACCGACATGGACATCAAAAGCGGAAATACTTTTCTTGTCCTCATAAAATCATTGTCTTTTTTTATCTTTGTTTCACTCATGCCAGTTTACTCCACTTCCATCTGCCAGCAGTTTTTATACTCTTGTCCCTGTTTTAAACAGATCAGATTACTTCTCTGCGAAAATTCCTCTACCACATCCTGCCTAGACGGAAGGGATACCCAAGGTTCAATACAGACGTAAGGTGCCTTTGTATGCGGAGCATGCCAAAATCCAATATAATTCATCTGCGGATAACTGATTTTCACACTTCTTTTTCCTTTTTTACTTTTTAATGTCACTGCCCGTGCCATATTTTCAAGTACAATAGCATCTTCATCAAATAATGCATGGGTAAGAGGCAAAATTTTCTTCTTTTCCAAAGGATATACTGTGCGTTCCCCATTTAAAAAGCATGACTTTGTAAATCCTATCCTATCCGGAATACATTCCTGTTCAAATTCCAGATAATAATCTTCAAAACACAGTCCCTCTTCAAGGGGCACCTGAAATCCCGGATGACCTCCCAGACCAAAAAACATATTTTTTTCATCCTTGTTGAGCACAGTGTAAGAAACACGGATTTTATTTTCCGTCAGTTCATAACACACTTCCATCCTGAAACGTACCGGATACATTTTCCTTGTCTTTTCATTATCTTCTGTATAAAGACATACTCTTGTTTCCGAACATTTTGCTTCGTCCGGATAAAATTGGGTTTCCCTGGCAAACCCATGGAGCATCATCTCAAATTCCTGACCGTAATATGTATATTTTCCTTCTGTAAACCGTCCTACAAAAGGAAACAGAAGCGGAGATCTTTCATTCCAGTACTTAGGATCTCCCTGCCATAAATATTCCTGTCCATCCTTTTTCAAAGACTGCAGTTCGGCACCTCTGCCATGGATACAAATTTCTGTCTTATCGTTTTTTAATTTAAATTCCATACTCTATCCTGCCTTCTATCCTAATAACTTTATCAAAGTCTAAATGTTATTATATCTTATAAGGCCGGTGCGATTCAATTATATTTTTCTCTCACTTTATCTAACACACTTTATTTCCGTTGGCTACCAGTTTGAATTTACATCCTAACACTTCTGCCGCCCGTTTACACATCATCATTCGTTCCAGAAAGATCTCAAAATAATCCATTACGCTGCACATTTCATCGTCCAGTACCAAATCCATCTGGATCACCTGCTTTTCCTTTTTTACTTCCAGTACCGAAGTTAGCGCTGCATAATTAACACGGTCATGAATATCAAAGTTTGCAATCGACTGGTTCTGTACCCTGTTTCTTCTGACATCCGTCTTATCTGCAAGTATCAATGCCGCAGATACGACATCTACCGCCGTCCCGGTTGCTTCATCGTGATTTCCTATAGCCGTTGCCACCGTTACAGCATCTACAAGAGGCATCCCCAGATCTTTTAAAATCCCATAAGCCATAAGTGCACCCGTGTGAGCATGGTCATGTCGATTGATACTGTTTCCGATATCATGCATATATCCGGCTATTTTACTGAGCCGTACTTCTTTTCCCGTATATCCCAGATCCTGAAGAATCCTCCCGGCTGTTTCTGCTACCTTCGCGGCATGTTTTCCGGAATGCTCTGTATACCCAAGTACATTCAAAACCCTGTTTCCTCGTTCAATCAGAAGATTAACTTCTTCATTTTTTTTAATCTGATTATAAGTAATTTCTTCTTTGTCTGTTTTCGCCATATCGTTCCTCCTCTTCTGCTACAATCTTGTAATTGCATCCATAGCAAGGGCAGATCTCTCACATTCTTCCGATGAAAATGTAACTTGCCAGCATAATGGGCTTCCCTTCATATATTCCGAAGCATAGCTTAAACCGTTCGTTCTTTCATCAAGCATAGGGCGATCAATCTGATTCGTATCTCCAAGAAGAATGATCTTGGTTCCTTTTCCTGCTCTGGTAATGATTCCTTTCACCTGGTTTGGAGTCATGTTTTGTGCTTCATCAATGATAAGATATGTTTTTACAATAGAACGTCCTCTGATATAATTCAGAGCCTCCGTTTGAATCAATCCTCTCTCGAATATTTCATCAATTTTTCCTCGTAATTCCAATTCGTCCCTATACCGTTCTTCCTCATTAGAGTCAATCAACTGTTCCAGATTGTCAATGACCGGACGCATTAATGGAGATATTTTTTCCTGCTCATCCCCCGGAAGAAATCCAATATCCGAATCAAACTGAGCATTTGGTCTTGAAATGAGAATTCTTCTGTATTCTCCTGTTGGGTTATTCAACACTTTTTCCAGACCGACTGCCAAAGTATAAAAAGTTTTACTTGTTCCGGCCCGTCCTTTTATAATAACAAGAGGTGCCTTCTCCGCCGGCTGCATCAAAGCCTCCTGAACAAAATACTGTCCTGCGTTTCTTGGAGAAACACCATAAGGTTTTACTTTCTTATACTCAAGTTTTTTAATGATTCCTTTTTCTACTCTTCCAAGTTGTGTTTTCTTAATTGATTCATCTGCTTTTAAAAGAACAAATTCATTTTCTTCCAGTTTCGGCGCCATCCTGTTTCCTTTCGCGTCTGAAAGATAAACATCCTCGACCAAAACGCCCTTCTTTTTAAATTCCTTAAACTTTTCTTCCGGTACAAACACTTCGATTCTTCCTCGATACTGTCCTTCACAATCCGCAACCTGTTCTGTCGTATAATCTTCTGCTTTGATTCCTATCATTTGTGCTTTGATTCTCAGAAGAAGATCCTTAGTCACTAAGATCACCTGTTCACCTGAAGTTTCCATCAACCCTTTACAGACTTTCAGAATCCGATTGTCGGTCTTCTCTTCCGGAAGATCTTCCGGAAGATTGATATTTACAAAATTTTTTTCTATTCTGATTAAGCCTCCGGATTCTAGGCGGACTCCTTCCGGCAGATTTCCTTTCTGCCTTAAATCTTCCAGAATCCGAATAGCTGCCCTTGCATTTCTTCCTTTCTCTCCCTCTGCTTTCTTGAAGTGATCCAATTCTTCCAGAACAACGATCGGAAGAATGACCTGATTATCTTCAAAACAAAGCAGTGCCTCCGGATTCTGGATCAGAACATTGGTGTCGATGACATAAATTTTTACCATATGCAGATCTCCTTTACCATATAAGCTTTTATCTTCTGTAAAAATTATAATGTTACTTTATGTTGTTGTGATTTTATTTAAGTTAAATTTGAGTAAAACCCGAAATTGAAGAATCGATTATAAAAAGAGCAGATCATACTTTTGCGTATCATCTACTCTTTCGAAGCCATATGCCGTTATTCTAAATATTTGATCGGATCGATCGGTTGTCCGTCTTTTCGGAATTCAAAATAGAGATTACATCCTTCTACGCTGTAATAACGTGTTGGTTCTGCGAGATAACCAAGGACTGTCTTTGCCTCTACGCTGTCTCCTGTTTTTACCTGAACATTCTGTAGCTGTCCGTAAATGGCTTCATAGCCATTTCCCATATCAATGGTAACGGTTGTTCCTTGTTGAGGGGTTTTGTCAATAGATTTTACAATACCTTTACCTGCGGAAATAACCTGATCATTTACCGCTCCTCCTATGATCAGTGCCGGATTGTATTTGTATTCATCCAGAGTGGAAAAATATACCGTTTCGTCCATACTGTAATTCATAAGAACCGCTCCGCTGACAGGCCAGATCAGTTTATCATTTTCATTGAAGTTGATTTGATCTCCCGTACCACCTGTTTCCTGTACATCTGTTTCATTTTCCTGGGCTGTATCTGCTTCCTGTGGAATTGCCTGTGTCGTTGTGTTACCGTCTGCAGTCATATCTGATCCTGTGTTTTGTTCCGCATCTGTAGTTTCTGTATCTGCCATTTCTCCGGTTTCTGTTTCCGCAGAATATTCTTCTTGTGTAAAATCTGTCTCATTTTCGCTTACTGTGTCACCGGCGTCTGCACTTTCATACCGATCCAGTTCTTTTTTGCTTTCTTCTTCTATTTTTGCCATTTCTTTTTTGACGTTGCTTTTGTACTGATTAAATGTATATACTCCCGTCAAAACCAAAGCTGCCGCCATACACAGTGCCAGTCCTACTTTTGCTCCCTTCCGTTTTTTAGGAGCGTTGTTCTTGTTATTCATCTTCATCACCTCTGGCATTATTTTTGCCTGAAAATGAATCTCTTATTCCGACTTATTTAAAATTTCTGCAACTTCCTGAATGGTGGTTCCCGAAAAAAAATATTCTAGGATTTCTTTATGATCTTTTCCCTTTTTTGCCATTCGATCTGCCATATTCTGACTTAATCCAAGTCCGTGTCCGATTCCTTTTGTGGTAACTCTTGTTCCTTTTTTCTCATTTTTCAGTGTGTAACAGGATGACGGCAGCTTCCATTGGTCGCGGAACTGATCTCCCGTCATAATCTTGTCCCCCTTTTTCACCTGTAATACATATCCTGTACTATCTGTTTTTGTAATCTCATACCCGTTTTCTTTAATATATGTAGACTGTAATACGTCTTCTGCCTTCTTATCATCTGGACATTCCACGCTCTTTAAATACGGATAGGCGTCTGTCCCAAGAGCCTCTTTGGCATCTCTTGTCTTTCCGTTTGTCAGTCTGCAGTATGGTGTATAAGCCGGTTTGTTTTCATAGAGCACGATTTCTTCTTTTGTCTGATTCCATGCTGCCGTAAGTTTTTTATAGTATTCCTGCATCTGTTTCCCCCACTCTTTTTCCATATCTGCAACGGTAAGGAAATCATTTTGAAATACCGTTTCTGTTTTCTTATTTTTATCCTCTGTCATCTGCTTATAAATTCCTGTTCTTACAAGAACCGCCTGTGCTTTTATCGTTTCCATTTCCATATTCATCGGTATTTCTTTTGCCAGAATCCCCATTCCGTAAGCATCAAGAGAAATTGTTTTTGCCTTTTTTTCTGAAGCTGTTTTTACAGATATTTTTCTTTGCTCCTGTTTTGGTGAAGTAAGTCTCATCGGCCCGTTGACAAAAATCGTAATGACATATGGTAGAGCAATCAATATAAAAAGAGTGCAAAGATATTTTTTCCATTTTTTTATCATAAAAAGGCCCTCCCATATAACATATGAAAGAGCCTTTTTTCTTATTCGATTTTTAAAATCATTTACTCACTGACTTTAATCCGATCCAAATGCCAGATATCATCCACATATTCCTGTATGGTTCTGTCTGATGTAAATTTTCCGCAACATGCTACATTCATCAGTGCCATTTTTGCCCATCTTTCTCTATCTTTGTAAGCTTCTTCTACACGTTCCTGTGCTTCTGCATAAGAGCGGAAATCTTTTAAAATGAAATATCTGTCTGCCGGTTCGTTGCCGTGTGTATTTACAAGAGAATCATACAAATCCCGGTACATATTTCTGTCACCATGAGAATAAGTTCCATCAATCAACTGATCCACTACCTGTTTGATTCCCCAGTCGTTAAAGTAAATATCTGCCGGATTATATCCGCCGTGATTTTCATAATGAATAACTTCTTCTGAAGAAAGTCCAAAAATAAATGCATTCTCTGCTCCGACTTCTTCTACGATCTCCACATTTGCACCATCCATTGTTCCAAGTGTAGGTGCACCGTTCAACATAAATTTCATATTTCCTGTTCCGGATGCTTCCTTAGATGCCGTAGAAATCTGCTCACTTACATCCGCAGCCGCAAAAATCAGTTCCGCATTGGATACTCTATAATCTTCAATAAAGACTACTTTGATCTTTCCGTTGATGCTCTTGTCATTATTTACGACTTCCGCAACCGAGTTGATCAGTTTGATTGTCTCCTTGGCACGGACATATCCAGCTGCCGCCTTTGCTCCGAATATAAATGTTCTTGGATAAAAATACATTTCCGGATGTTCCTTCAGCTGATTGTACAAATACATCACATGGAGAATATTTAAAAACTGACGTTTATATTCATGAAGGCGTTTTACCTGTACGTCAAAAATAGATCTTGGATCTACTTCGATTCCGTTGTATTTTTTAATGTACTCCGCCAGACGAAGTTTGTTCTTGTATTTAATATCCAAAAATTCTGCCAATGACTTTGGATCTTCCGTATATTGTTTCAGTTTACTCATCTGAGAAAGATCTGTGATCCATCCGGAACCAATCCTTTTTGTAATCCACTCAGAAAGGAGCGGATTTCCATGTAAAAGGAATCTTCTTTGTGTAATACCATTCGTTTTATTGTTAAATTTTTCCGGCATCATTTCATAAAAGTCTCTCAGCTCTTCATGCTTCAGAATTTCTGTATGAAGCCTTGCAACTCCGTTTACGGAATATCCTGCCACGATAGCAAGATGTGCCATCTTCACCTGGCCGTCCATCAGAATTGCCATCCGTCTTACTTTTCCCTCATCCCCCGGATATCTTCTTCTTACTTCCAACAAGAATCTTCGGTCAATTTCCTGAATGATCTGATAAATACGAGGAAGAAGTTTTGAGAACAGATCGATCGGCCATTTTTCCAACGCTTCTGCCATAATCGTGTGATTTGTATAGGCAACCGTCTTTGTCGTAACATCCCATGCTTCTTCCCATGACAGCCCTTCCTGATCAATCAGAAGATGCATCAGCTCTGCCACGGCAAGTGTCGGGTGCGTATCATTCATTTGTATCGTTACTTTTTCATGCAATTTTCTCACATCATCATGTTTCTTCTTATATCTGTCCAAAAGAACCTGAAGGCTTGCAGAAATGAAGAAATACTGCTGTTTCAGACGGAGTTCCTTTCCTGCATAATGGTCGTCACACGGATATAACACATCTACGATCATTTTTGCCAGATTTTCCTGTTCTACCGCATGTCTATAATCTCCCCTGTTAAAGGCATCCAGGCGAAAATCCGTGATTGGCTCCGCATCCCAGATACGAAGTGTATTTACCACATGATTTCCATATCCGATGATCGGCATATCGTACGGCACGGCACGGACAGAACTGTAATTTTCCTGAATGAAATTATTTTTATTTGTAACAGGATCATGCTCAATTCTGACGTTTCCACCAAACCGTACTTCTTTTGCATATTCTTCTCTTCGGATTTCGAACGGATTCCCGTCTTTTAACCAGCTATCAGGTATTTCTACCTGATAACCGTTTTCAATTTTCTGTTTAAACATACCATAGCGGTATCTGATTCCGCATCCATATGCAGGATATCCCAGTGTGGAAAGTGAATCCAGGAAACATGCGGCCAGTCTCCCAAGACCACCGTTTCCAAGAGCCGGATCCGGTTCTTCATCTTCCACCGCATTTAAATTAAGTCCCATTTCTTCCAATGCTTCTTTGACTTCCTGATATGCGGTCATGTTGATCAGATTATTTCCCAGTGCTCTTCCCATCAAAAATTCCATCGACATATAATAAACAATCTTAGGATCTTCTTTTTCAATTACCTCCTGGGTAGCAAGCCAGTAGTCAATGATTTTTTCTTTAACTGCAAGAGAAACCGCCTGAAAAATCTGCTGCTCCGTCGCCTCTTCTATGGTTTTTCTGTATAAATTTTTAATATTGTTTTTTACCTCTTCCTTGAAGGCTTCTTTCTCAAATGGTTTACTGTACATCTTAGCTTTCCCTCCTACATCCGGAATGATCAAGGATTAATTCTTTTTTTCAACACCGATCGTCACATCTTCTCCATTGATCTTCCATTCTTTCACAAAACCTTTTGGTTCTGCTTTTTCTGCGGATACTGCAAGCACTTCCTTTTTGATGTCTTCCGCATTCTTTACGAATACATTTTCGGCTTTTTCGCTTCCTGTGTAAGTAACATGTATCTTGTCTGTTACTTCAAAGTCCGCTTCTTTTCTCATAGTCTGAATCTTGCTGATGATCTCACGGACAAATCCTTCTTCCAGAAGTTCCGGAGTAAGGTTAGTATCCAGTACAACCGTGATCCCATAATCGCTTTCAGACACATACCCTTCTGTCTGAGCCATATCAATCAGCAGATCTTCTTTTGTAAGTTCTACGTTTTCTCCGTTTACTTCAAATTTCAGTGCACCGTTTTCGTTTAATTCATCCATCGCTTTATTGCCGTCAAGACTTTCCAATTCTTTTTTGATTCCTCCGAGGAGTTTTCCGTATTTCGGTCCTACTGTTTTAAGCTGCGGCTTAAAGGTATAAGATGTAAACGCACGGACATCTTCTGTCTGTTCCATTTCT
This sequence comes from uncultured Drancourtella sp., assembly GCA_937880845.1. Classification (GTDB taxonomy): domain Bacteria; phylum Bacillota; class Clostridia; order Lachnospirales; family Lachnospiraceae; genus Sellimonas. The sequence goes on along the minus strand of CALFLL010000009.1, from coordinate 21,948 downwards.
TTTACATTTAGTTCTTCCACAATAATCTGTCTGTAGAAATCAGGCAGTTCTTCCACACCTTTTACAAACATTTTTCCGATCGGCTGACGGTTTTTGATGTTGGCTGTATTTCGACATGCACGTCCCATTACAACAATATCAAGCACTTCGTTCATATATTTTTCCAGATTTGCGTCGATCATGGACTCATCTGCTTTTGGATAATCGCAAAGATGGATACTTTCCGGTGCTGTTTTGTCAATGCTCCTTACAAGATTCTGATAAATCTGTTCTGTCATGAACGGAATCATCGGCGCCGCAACTTTGGATACGGTTACAAGGGCTGTATACAGTGTCATATAAGCATTGATCTTATCCTGTTCCATTCCTTTTGCCCAGAAACGTTCACGGCATCTTCTTACATACCAGTTACTCATATCATCTACAAAATCCTGAAGCGCTCTTGCAGGTTCTGTAATGCGGTAATCGGAAAGATCCTGATCTACCGTCTTGATCAGTGTATTTAATTTTGATAACAGCCATTTATCCATAACGGATAATTTATCATATTCCAGTTTATATTTTGTAGCGTCAAATTCATCAATATTCGCGTAAAGTACAAAGAATGCATACGTATTCCATAAAGTACCCATAAATTTACGCTGTCCCTCCTGAACAGCCTTTCCATGGAAACGGTTTGGAAGCCACGGTGCACTGTTACTGTAGAAATACCAGCGGATCGCGTCTGCCCCGTACTGCTCCAGTGCCTCGAACGGATCTACCGCATTTCCTTTTGATTTACTCATTTTCTGACCGTTCTCATCCTGTACATGCCCCAGTACGATAACATTTTTGTACGGAGCTTTGTTAAAGATCAGTGTGGAAATGGCAAGCAGAGAATAGAACCATCCTCTTGTCTGATCCACTGCTTCAGAAATAAAATCAGCCGGGAACTGTTTTTCAAACAGCTCTTTATTCTCAAACGGATAGTGATGCTGTGCAAACGGCATGGAACCGCTGTCAAACCAACAGTCAATCACTTCCGGCACACGGTGCATCGGCTTTCCGCATTTCGGACAGCGGATCGTTACTTCATCAATGTACGGACGATGAAGTTCAATATCATCCGGACAGTTATCGGACATGGACTTTAATTCTTCAATACTTCCCACAGCATGCTGATGTCCGCACTCACATTCCCATACATTGAGCGGAGTACCCCAGTAACGGTTACGGCTGATTCCCCAGTCCTGTACGTTTTCAAGCCAGTCACCAAAGCGTCCCTTACCGATACTTTCAGGAATCCAGTTGATGGTATTATTGTTGCGGATAAGATCCTCTTTTACTTCTGTCATCTTAATGAACCAGGATTCTCTCGCATAATAAATAAGCGGTGTATCACATCTCCAGCAGTGTGGATAACTATGCTCAAATTTCGGAGCAGAGAACAATAATCCTCTCTTTTTCAAGTCATCTAAAACCATCGGGTCTGCCTTTTTACAGAATACACCTGCAAACGGTGTTTCCTCTGTCAGTTCTCCTTTGCCGTTTACAAACTGTACAAACGGCATATCATAGCGGCGTCCTACTTTTGCATCGTCTTCACCGAAAGCCGGTGCGATATGAACAACCCCGGTACCGTCTGTCAGTGTTACATAGGTGTCACACAATACATAAAATGCTTTTTTCTTCTGTTTTTCGGCAGATTTTAAAGCCCCGTCATAAAGCGGAATATATTCTTTATATTCCAAATCTTTTCCTACATATCTTTCCAATACTTCATATGCTTTTTCGTCAGAACCTTCTTCTTTTAATCCACCCAGTACCTTTTCTACAAGGGCTTCTGCCATATAATAAACACAGCCGTCTGCTGCCTTTACTTTTACATAGGATTCATCCGGATTGACACAAAGTGCCACATTGGATGGCAGTGTCCAAGGTGTTGTTGTCCATGCAAGGATATACGCATCTTCATCCTTTACTTTAAAACGTACGATGGCAGAGCGTTCTTTTACATCTTTATATCCCTGTGCCACTTCCTGTGCGGAAAGCGGCGTTCCGCAACGAGGGCAGTACGGCACGATCTTAAATCCCTTGTAAAGCAGGCCTTTATCCCAGATCTGTTTTAACGCCCACCATTCGGATTCAATAAAGTTATTGTCATACGTTACATACGGATGTTCCATATCAGCCCAGAATCCTACCGTACCGGAAAAGTCTTCCCACATTCCTTTATATTTCCATACGCTTTCTTTACACTTATCAATAAACGGCACCAATCCGTATTCTTCAATCTGATCTTTTCCGTCCAGACCAAGAAGTTTTTCTACTTCCAGTTCCACCGGCAGTCCATGTGTATCCCATCCTGCTTTTCTTGGAACCATTTTTCCTTTCATTGTCTGATATCTCGGGATCATATCTTTGATCACTCGTGTCAGGACATGTCCGATGTGCGGCTTTCCGTTGGCAGTCGGAGGACCGTCATAAAATGTATAAGTTTCTCCTTCTTTGCGGTTTTCCATACTCTTTTTAAAGATGTCATTTTCTTCCCAGAATTTTTCAACCGCTTTTTCACGATCAACGAATTTTAAATCTGTTGAGACTTTCTGATACATATTTTCTCTCCTTTTCTGATTTTACGTTTCTTTTGCCTGCCGGCAAAAGTAGTTTTCCTTCCATAATGAGGTATTATGAAACAAAAAAACTCCCGTCCGTAATAGGACGAGAGTCTAAAAACCTTTCGCAAACCACCTGTTACTGCATACTTTCCTCATTTATATGCGTCCTTTGTAACGGCAGAATCCCGGCAGGGCTTATTTGGTCTCCCTTTCAGCTCCTGCGGCTCAGAAGTGATATTCAAACAATGTCTACTCGCACCGGGCTTTCACCGTCCCCGGCTCGCTTTTGGCTTTCTTCATTATTTTACTGTCTTCGTCATAGCCTTTCACGATATATCATGCATTCTTCATGCACTACTGTCATTATACGTTACCCGTTTGGGAAACGCAAGTACTTTTACCACCTTTTCCTGCGTCGTCTTTGGTTTTTCTTTGCCGCACGCCTCATTTTTCGCTGCCGCTTTCGTTCCCTTGCCCTTACTTTTCTTGAGGAATTCAAAAAGGATCTTCGACGTTTTTTTCTTCTTATTCTGATGATCAGAAGAACAATCAACAAAAGAACGACGACTGCCGCTGCCACAATCCCAATCAGTAATTTGGAATTTTTTCTGAGTTTTCCCAAATCTATCTTTTCAATCAATTCTTTTCCCTTTCCGGAAGAATCTTTTTTTACATGGCTGCTTTGTTTCTCGGCATCTACTTTCCCTACCGTCTGATTTTTATATGTAATGGAAGGGGAATCTTCCATCCGGATATCCAGTTCTGTCTGTTCTCCGTTGTTTGGCATGGTTACATACAATGTATCCTCTTTAATCTGCACCCGGTTCTTTTTTTCTATTTTTTCCAGAGTTGATTTTTTCACTTCCTGTTTACCGAAGTTCTGGAATCCATAATCCAGCAGATTTTTTGTATCGTCGTAAATATGCTGTCCTCTTGTTTCCATTTCCACACAGACAAGACGCATTTTCCCGTTATCCGCCAGTGTCACAAGCGTATTACCCGCTTCGTCTGTATAACCGGTTTTTCCGCCTACACAATACTGGTAAAAATGTTTATTGTATTTTAATAACATCTCATGTTTTTGCTGGAAAATCCTCGGTTCCTTTTCCAGATTGGTCGGCGGGATCGTATACTCTCCGGTCTGCATGATTTCCAGTATCTCCGGATATTTAAACAACTCTGCGGAAATCAGTGCCATGTCATATACGGATGTATAATGATTCTCATTATGCAAGCCATGTGGATTTACAAAATTCGTATTCTTTGCTCCCAGTTGTTTGGCCCGCTCATTCATGGCTGTAATAAATTTCTCATAATCCGTTCCGGTTCCCTGAAGCTTTTTCCCGATATTTTCGGCAATGGCATAGGAAACTTCATTGGCAGATGCAAGCATCATACCATACATTGCATCCTTTAAAGAGATTTCTTCTCCCGGTCTCATGGCGATATAAGCGTCTCCCGGCTGTAAAAAATCAATGCTTTCCTGTGAGAACAGCACCTTATCTGTATTCAAATCCCCGTTTTCCATTGCAAGTACCGCAGTCATGATCTTTGTAATACTTGCCGGGAAATGTCTGTCATCAATATTCTTGGCATAAAGAACGGCCTTGGTATCCGCATCCATAACAATGGCAGACTTTCCGTACACCTTCGGTCCCTGCGGCCATCCTTCCTGTTCATTGCTTTGGATCGGCATTTCATATGCCTTTTTTGCTTCCTCTTCTATATCTATGGCTCGGACTTGTCCCCCGCATAGTCCTGCCATAATCACCGTGCATAAAACACCGGACAATATCTGTTGTAATTTCTTTTTCATCCTCTTTTTCTCCATTTACTTTTTTAGTTCTTTTACAATTTGTTTTATCTTTTCCTCCGAAAGATTCGGAATCGGCCTGCCGTCTATTATCATATTCGGAGAAGTACGACATTGTTTTAAACAATCCTGAGTACAAAACCACACCTGTTTATCTGCAGATAAACCGTCAGCAGAAATCCCCAACTCTTTTTTTATCATATCCATATATTTCAAATTGTCTTTTTCTTTGCATCTTGCCCCGCTACACATGATGATCCGATGCTTATAGTCAGCCTGTTTCAGACTCGGATATGTTTTTATAATGTATGCCGTCACAGAAGTCTTTACTCCTGTTTCCTCTTCTATTTTCTTTTGTATATCAATCGGTATGCACCCCAAAACATCCTGGATTTCCCTCAGCATTTGAACAAACACTTGTTGATTTGAAACAAGATCTTGTGTTCTGTAATACTCGAAGATTTCTTTTATCTGTTCTTCCATTATCTTTTCTCCTTTCATTGTATCAGTTTACCATATCATCTGTAAAAATGGCACCTCTTTTACACATTTCGTTTTCCACATGGATAACTTCGTGGAAAGTTATATCCATAATGTGGATAACCTGTGGATAACTTTTTTATTTTTTCTCATTTTTCCCTCTTTTTTTCTATTTTAAAAATCCGTTTTACCCAGTATTTATAAGGGTTTTTAGGTGCCGGTCCATTACTTGTGACTTTTTTCACAAGTTTTCAAAATACTGTGGATAACTTCATTTGTGAATATCTTAACCTTTTTTCTGTTTTGCAGATATTTCCACATATTCCCATCAGTATTCCCACCGAATGTGTATTTTCTTTTCCCTGTTTTTTTCCATATCTTTTTTCGACATGTCCACAAAGTTATCCACTCTTTCCACATAGTTATCAACATCCTGTATCTAAAATCTTGTCAAGCCACTAGAAAATGATTTTCAACTTTTTCTTTTTTCTGTTCATGTATAAATTTCATTTTAACTACTATACTTATCATAATAGAAATTCATATTTTCCCGACAGGAAAGGAGCCTCTTTATGAAAAGCTATTTCTATCTTAAATGTTTACAGTTTCTTTTATTTCTTTTTATATGTCTTTTTTCATTTTTGACGGAAACGACTGTTTTATTCTTTTTTCTTTTATCTTTCGGGTTTTTCTTTTTCATATCCGATATAATCTTTTGTCATCATATGAAAAAAGTACAGCATCAAATCCTTGCTCGTTCTTACACAGACTACCTTACCAGACTCCCAAACCAGTCTGCACTGAAGCTTGAACTTTTAACTCTTTCCGGATCTGTATTAGATGACAATATTGCCTGTATTACCATTTATTTTGATAATATCCATCAATTAAACCGTATATACGGACATAAAGTCGGAGATGCTGTATTTCGTGACTTTGCTGCTATCCTGAAAGATTCTGCCGCAGATCTTTGTTTTATCGGCCGGAAAAGCGGTAATAAATTTCTTGCCATATTTAAACATAAAATTCACGAAAATTCTGAATGTTTTCTTGCAAATATTGCCAAAGCAGTCCAGACCTACAACCGTACTCCCGGTGTACTTCCCATTCAATACCACACAGAAGCAATCTATAATGATGAAGCTCATTTTGCCTCTATTTACGATTTAATCAAATCTCCTTCTAAAAAATAAGAACTTCCGAGCAATTTTCGGAAGTTCTTATTTATTCTTCTTTTAAAATCCATCCACATAACTCCAGAATAACGGAAGAGGAAACCAGTCGGCAGGAACCTCAATCCCCATATATGTTCCAAATGAGGTTAAAAGTAAAGTCTGTGCCTGCTTTCTGTCTAACACAACTGCATCTTCTTCTGCCTCTTGCGTTACACTGACTCCATTTTCGTTTACTTCAATCGTCACCGGCTGCTGATCCATGATCGCAGAAAAACGTCCGCCCGAAAGTCCTACTGTCTGAAATTTTACATTCAAAAACGCTTCCAAAACAGCCACAAAATCAAATATCCGATACATACCGCTTGAAGTAACAACACACCTTTCGGCAAATGAAGAAAAAATCCGATTTTTTTCCACATCATATTGCGGAAGCCTGATATCTACTTCTTCGCATTTAAACTGCCGGAAATAGGCTTTTACTATTCTTCCGATATCTTCTGTGTTCATAACCTCGATTTCTGCAATCATTGTATCGTCTTTATTTTTCAGCACATACCCGATCATGTCATTCTCATGCAAAACCGCCATTGGTATATAACCGTATGTAACTAGAATTTTTCTTAAAAATTCAGGATTTCTTTTTACATAAACCTTCTTTTTTTCATTCATAAAAAAGGCCTGTGACTCTGCCCCCGGAACTTCAAACAACGGCAAAAACGAAATACCTTCTGTGTCGATTCGGCACAATCCGTGTTTTACATTCGCTTCATTAACTGTATATTTATGCACTATTCCTCCTGTCGTATATCCGAAGTATTCATAACGTTGTCTTTGTCCCGCGAGCACACTAAGCTGAATTTTTTTGTTCATTTCTTCTATCTGGCTGTTTACAACCGCCTTCATATATCCTTTTCCTCGTTCTTTCGGAGCCACACAGACCGTTCCCAAAAACCCCGTTTGAAGTTTCCGTCCGCCGACATACCAATCCTGTAAAAGAAGAGCCGCTTCCGCTGCCACCTCTCCTTCTTCGTTTTCTACAATTTTAGTCATTTCAAAGGACCTATCCTGCGGGTAATAGACTTTGGGGATGATTGTTTCAAAATCCGTACGGAATACTTCATTGGCAAGCTTTACAATTTTTTCTCTTTCTTCCGGTTTTGCAGTCCTGCATATTGTCATTTTACTTCTCCTTTTTCTTCTATATTGTTTTTTGTTACTTTTGAATAAGGTAAATAGATGTAATGATCATGGCTAAAATCAATTTTTTCCGTTCCTTCATCCGATACAAGAGCAAATGCAAGACTTGCCATCGCTTCTGCCTGCCCTTCTTTATCATTGTATACCGTTCCGGCCAGTTTCGAATTCTTCACCGCCTGCAATCCTTCTTTTGTTCCGTCAATACCAAATACTATCGGATAAGCCGACTCTGTAAAATTAGAACTTTCATATGCATCAATTGCTCCAAGTGCCATATCATCATTATTTGCCAGAACAAGCTCGATTTTATTTTGATACTGGCTTATCATCTGAAGCATCCTGTTCTGTGCCTGTGCCCGATTCCAGTTTGCGATTCCATATCCCAGTTTCTCCACTTCAATGCCTTTTCCTTTTAGCGTATCAACTGCATTTTCTGTACGGATAATGGCATCCTGGTGTCCCGGTTCTCCCTCCAAAACCACATATTGGATTTTTCCGTCTTTATTCCGGTCAATTTTTGTATCCTTTTGTATCGCATCTGCTGCAAGTTCTCCCTGCATTGTACCAGACTGTTTCGCATCTGCTCCTACATAATACAGCTGATCCCACTGCATCATATCTTCCGCAACAGGTTCTCTGTTAAAAAAGATAATGGGGATATCATTTTTTCTTGCAATATCGATAATCTCCGATGGGTCAGAACGGTCCACCAGATTGACGCAAAGGACATTGCATCCTGCATCGATCAATTCTTTTACCTGATCATTCTGAGTTCTTTGTGACCCGGCTGCATCTCTTATAGTCACCACAGACTCAAGATTCTCGTTTTCCAGCTTTCCAAGTTCTTGTTTGAAGCAATCCACCATCTCACTTAAAAAAGTATCATTTTGATTGTAACATGCCACTCCGACATGAACCTTATCCGGAATACTGGCTTGCTTCTTCTCGCATCCATACAATGCCGTCATACTGACGCAGAGCAAAATTCCCGCCCATAAAACTTTTCTCTTTTTCATTCCTTACCTCTTTTCCTTTATTGACTCATCGTAAAAAGAAGCTCCTGATTTTCTTTTATAAACAACGTATCCCTACGTACAACGGTATGTGATATCATCTGATCTCTCATTTCATAAAAAAACCGTTTTAATTTTTTTGAGGCCTCTGTAAAGCTTTTATATCCCACATTAAATTCATCCGGAACTACCACACATTCCACAATTCCCGTGTCCAGATAATACATTGCCTCCGTAGAATTTCCAATCCCATATACAACAGCTCCCTTCAAATCCGCTGCTGCCGCACATTCTCCGGCTGATGTCAGGCTGGTATCATCCAGAGCTACAACGATATCCACCTTCGGTTTTGATTTCAATAGATTCTCTTCCTTTCCGGCAACCGGCTCCCGAATCGTCCATCTGATATCAACGCCTGTACCCTTAAGACCATCCATCAGCCCTTTTTCTCTGTTTTGTGAAGCTTCCGATCCGTCTGTTTCCATGAGAATCCCCATTGTTTTTCCATTTAAGCTTTCAGCATAATCTTTCAATAATTCTTTTGACATTGTTTTTCCCATCTCATAATGATCTGCTTCGGTAACCGGAAAATCTGATGCTTTCTTTTTATCTTGGGACATATCTGTTTCAACCAACATCACCGGAATCTTTTTCTCGATTTTTTTTATCATACTCTGAAAGCCTTCTTCTGCAACAGGTTGTACAATCACGGCTGCGGCTCCGTTATCTATTTCATTTTCAATTAAGTTTTCTTCATCCTGCACTGTAAGATACCCGTCTGTACTTACCACAAACACTTCCATTCCCGTATCTTCCGCTGCCATTTTCAGCCCATATTTAAAAGCGGACCATTGATTGTCATCCGAGTTTGAAACAATGACCGAAATTTTTTTTCTGTTTTCTCCATTCTTTCCCAAAAGCATCATACAAACCATCAAAATAACCATCACCGCCAAGACGGCTTCTATCAGAATAAACATTTTTTTGCTATTCTTCATCTTTTTTTACCTGCATTTCCCTGTCAACAAATTCTTTTCCTGTAAATGAATATCCTTTTTCCAACAGTTTTCTGTTTTCTTCTGTATATGGCACAGCCGGAATACGAACGAATACCGTTGTCCCTTCATCCGGTTCACTTTCCACTCTCAGTCCATATTCCTTTCCAAACAAAATCTGAATACGGTTATTTACATTTACAAGCCCTACTCCGGAACCTTTTTTATGAATCCTGTTGCTATCCGTCAATATAAATTCCGCTTCTTCTTCCGTCATTCCGATTCCATTATCTTCTACGGCCAGAATGATTTCTCCGTTTTCCAGTTTTCCTGAAACAGTAATCTCTCCACAGTCATCCATGCTACTGACTCCGTAATTGATGGCATTTTCCAGTATCGGCTGTAAGATCAGCTTTACCGTACAATAGTCATAAACCTCCGATTCCACTTCATATTTGACAGAAAATGTATTTTTATAACGGACCTTCTGGATGTTAATGTAACTTTTCGCATGTTGAAGTTCTTCATTGACCGTAATGACGGTTCTTCCTTTAGAAAGACTAATCCTGAAAAGCTTTGCCAACTGCGAGATCATATAGACTGCCTCATCATTTTTTTCTCCTTCTACCATCCATGTGATAGATTCCAGTGTATTATACAAAAAATGAGGATTAATCTGGCTTTGCAGTGCATCCAGCTCACTTTTTCTTCTTTCAGTTTGTTCCATCACGATCTTCTTCATAAGAATATCTATCTGCTCGTAAGAGTTCTGAATAGAACATCCAAGATGCCTGATTTCAGGAGATCCTCCTATGTAAATCTTTGGTTTTTTCCCTGCTTCATATTCCATCACAGAATTATTCAGCTTTAAGATTGGTCTGGAAATCCTTACAGAAACAATACGATTAATGAGAATCAGCATCATCGCCATAAGAAGCATCAGTGTTATGATAAAATACTGCATATTGATCATTCCATGCGTAAACGCCGAATAAGGAATCACTCCCACCAGTTTCCATCCTGTATAACTAATGGTATTTACAATAATTTTTCTACGTTCTCCCTGAAACGTTTCATCATAAACTCCGTCTTTGTATTTTGCAGCATTTTTACTGCTCTCTTTTGAAATCCCGTCACTAATCTGTGTCTGTCTCATATGATAGATAATTTCTCCGTTGCTGTCACACAAATAAAAATATTGTCCATTTGTAGATTCGTTGATTTGTTTCATCATACGTGAAATACTGGAATAATCCATGTCTACCAACAATACTCCAAGCTGAGAATTTCCGTTCTTTGTCATCTCTACCGCCCTGCTAAGGGAAATGACCCAATAATATCGAAAAGTATCGTCATCAAATAAATTTTGAATATGAGGGGTGGAAAAATGCAGATTCTCCATTTCTTTTACAGCCTGCTTATACCACTGCTGTTTTGTCACATCCGGATCCTCCTTTTGGGATACGACCGGTTCTGCTGCGATCAGACTGCCGGAATCATTGTAAAGAGCGATACTGCGTAAATTATCTCTGTTTGCTTCATACAAAAGATTCATTTCGCTTTGAATTTCTTTTTCCTGATTGGCAAAATCATTTTCTTTTACAACATTATAATAAACCGCATCCGAAATCCTTCGCATACTTACAAGGTAGTTTTCCAATGTTTCTCCAGTCTGTTCCATCAACTTTTGCGTACTCTGTATGATCTCCTGACGGGATGATTCGGAAAACCGGACATACATTAATCCTCCAAGTGCCAGCATAATTGAAATGGATATAACAGAAAATACAATCATGATTGTTGACTGTATTCCCTTTGGTTTTAACTTTTTTAAATGCACAGAATATTTATTTTTCACTTTCTGTATGCTCCGTTCTGTATTTGGAAGGTGATACTCCAAAGCGTCTCTTGAATACATAGCTGAAATAGTTCGGATCTGTATATCCTACTTTTTGAGCTATAATGTAACTTTTCTCATTGGTTTCGATCAGCAGCCTGGACGCCTGATCCATCCTATAATCCGTCAAATATCCTATAAAAGATTTTCCTGTTTCCTTTTTAAAGATGGTGGAAAAATAGGAATTCGATACCCCCAGCACTTCACAGATGCTGTCCAGAGATAATTCCAGGTCATCATAATTGTTTGACACATATTCTTTTGCCTTATGTACAAAGGATTTTGTTGAATTGCTTCTGTCGTTGATCAGCTGTTCACGAATAGAAAGACATACATTCAATAGCCATTTTCCCAGAACCGCCGGTTCCAGTTCCAAAAGTCTACTGTACATCGTTGTCGTGTCACCGGAAAATTCCTCTATTATAATGTCATTGTTCATCAAAAAACGATATAGCTCACTGACCATTTCCATAATATCAATCTGGTGCTGGTGCAAGGATTTTTCGGGAGAAGAAATTTTTTCCAGATATTCGTCCACGGCACTTTTTATCTTGTCTTCCGTACCAATGCGGACCATCTTAAAAAGATTTACCAATGTTGCATCATTGACAAATTCTCCTTGTCCGGTTTCCTTTGGCGCAATTTCTTTTATATTAATAGCTCTTGATGTCCCGTAAATGACCCTGTACGATACCGCCTCTCTGCCGCTGTTGTATGATTGACACAGATCCAGAATATTTTTACAAACCTGTCCCACCCCGATCGTAACGACTGCTCCGATGATCCGGTACGCATACTTACAAAAACGATCGCATTCATCCGTCAATTCGGAAATTTCATTTTCACTTTTTAACTGAGCTATCAAAATCGTATCTTCCAGATAGGAAAAAGGCTTTGCTTCCCACTTCTCACCGATCCGCTCTATCACCTGTTTTTGAACCGACGTAGACAGTAATACAGGATTTATCCCTTTGGGCACACGACTTGAAGAAGTGTGTACCACCAGACAACAGAAAAACGGACCGGAAAATGTAATCTGATAGTCTGAAAGATATTTCCGAATCTTATCTTCTTTTATTTTCCCTTCAATCAATGTAGAATAAAAGTTTGCCTGAAGAAGAGGCAGCGATTCCATATAATATTTTTCCAGAATCTCCACACTGCGCTTTTCACTGATCTCCTGGTCCAGCTTTATCTTCATCTGTGTAAATACATTTGTCAGTTCTACCGAATTGACCGGTTTTAAAATATATTCTTCCACTTCCAAATGAACTGCCTCTTTTGCATATTCAAACTCATCAAACCCGGTAAAAATCAATATTTTTGTTGCCGGGAACTCTGCCTTGATCCTGCTTGATAATTCCATACCGTCCATATACGGCATCCTGATATCTGTCATCACGACATCCGGTTGAAATTCTTCTACCATTTCCAGGGCTTTCACCCCGTTATTGGCATATCCGATTACAGAAAACCCAAGTCCTTCCCAATTTATTTTTTTCATGATGACCTGAATCACTTCTTCCTCGTCATCAACTAAAAGCACTGTATATTTATCCATCTTTTTTCTCCATGCCTCTGTTTTATCAATCTTGTCTTATTATATCAAATATAAACAAAAAGAGCCAGATATTCTTCTGGCTCTTTGTTGAAATTGAATATTATTATTTCTTCTGAACATATTTCAGACAATCAAGTGTTACCGCTACAAGGATGATGATACCTGAGAATACGAACTGAAGGTTTGTATCGATACCAAGGATTGTAAGAGAGTATGTAAGTGCTGTGAAAATAAATACACCGACAACAACTCCTGAAATCTTACCGATACCACCTGTAAAGGATACACCACCTACTACGCAGGCTGCAATGGCATCCATTTCCCATCCTTGTCCGTAAGCTGCTGAACCGGAACCAACCATTCTCGCACATTCAAGCCATGATCCGAATCCATAGAGGATACCTGCAAGAATGAATGCACCAACTGTTACAGCAAATACAGAAATACCTGAAACCGCTGCCGCTTCCGGATTTCCGCCGACAGCATACAGATTTTTACCAAATGTTGTTTTATTCCAGATAAACCATACGATTGCGATTGCTGCTACTGCCCAGAGAATAATCGTAGGGAATCCGTTAATCTTTGGAATGACCATATTTGGAATAGAAGGTTCGATCGCACCAAAGGATACACCTTTTGTTGCATATGTAACCAAACCGAAAATTACAAGCATGTTTGCCATTGTAGAGATGAACGGATGCATCTTAAATTTCGCTGTAAAGAATCCTGCGATCGTTGTAAAGAATGTACATAACACGATACATACGACCAATGCCAAAAGGACTCTTGCACCAAGCGGCATTTTTGTAAAATCAAAGATATGTCCAAATACCGCACCCGTATTGATTCCCTGGTGCATGATGATCGTCGCTGCCGTCATACCCATACCAACCATACGTCCGATGGAAAGGTCAGTACCTGTAAGAAGGATCAGACCTGCAACACCAAGAGCAAGGAACATTCTAGGAGAAGCCTGTTGAAGGATATTCAATACGTTGTTATAGGTAAGAAGCGGTGAACCTTTTACCATAGGTGTAATAATACAAAGTATGATAAAAATAAAGATAATCGCAATATACAATCCGTTTCTCAGAAGGAAATCTCTGCGGTTGAATGTATATTTATAGTTTTCCCACTTCTGTGATCTTGTTTCCATAAAAGTAAACTTTGACATACGAAGCAGATCAATCAAATGATACTTATAAGAATAAGCTGCATGTCTTCTGTCTTTAATCTGCTGATATTCATTTTGCAAAGTTACTTTTGCATCAAAAAGACGATTTTTATGTACATATTTTTCATCTTTGATTTCCTGTGCGTCAGAAAGTTTGGATAAAGTTTCCTTATGTTCTTTTTCCAACTGTTCTACTGTTTTTTGGTATCTTGCTTTTGCTTCTTCTTTTTCCGCTTCACAGCTTGCCTTTACCGGCTGATAGTATTCTTGATCAAAATGTGCCTTGATATAAGCTTCCGCATCAGCAATCAACTTTGAAATTTCCCCTTTATTTTTTGCTTCTACTGCTTTTGCCTTTTCCAATTCTGCTTTTGCTTGGGAAATTCTGTTTTCTTTCTCTCCTTTTGTAAGTATACGGTCTCTCTTAATTCCATCAATAGCGTTTTGAAGAGAAACAACTTTTTCTGTACCATCCGCTCTCAGATTGTCAATCTGTTTCTGGATCTTACCAACATAATCATCTATCGGCTGACGCAGCTGCATTTCCTGCTCAGCTGTAAGTATTTTACTGTTTCCGTTAGACATATTTTTCACTCTCCCTCATTATAGGTATTTCGCACTCAGTCTTAAAAGTTCTTCCTGATTGGTTTCTTTTGTATTTACGATTCCGGAAAGATGTCCGTTTGACATAACACCGATCCGATTGGTGATTCCGAGGATTTCCGGCATTTCAGAAGAAACAACAATGATTGTTTTTCCTTGTTTTGCCATATTGATGATCAGTTCATAAATTTCGTATTTTGCCCCTACATCAATTCCTCGGGTAGGCTCATCCATCATGAACACTTTCGGATCTCTCTCCAGCCATTTTCCAAAAATGACTTTCTGCTGGTTTCCTCCAGAAAGACTGGAAATCATGTCTTCCGGTCCCATACATTTTGTATGCATTACCTTTATTTCATTTGCAGTCGCTTTTACCATCTTGGCATCGGAAAGAGCGATTCCGGACATATACTGATTTAAATTGGCAATGGTTGTATTAAAAGTAAGATCTCCTTTCAAAAACAGTCCATTTGCCTTACGCTCTTCTGTAATCATGGCAAACCCGTGATCCATCGCTTCTTTTGCACTTGTAAAGTTCATCAGCCGGTTATTAAAATAAACACGCCCTGCCGCTCTTGTACGCACTCCGAAGATTGTTTCCAAAAGCTCTGTCCTTCCTGCACCTACCAGGCCATACAGTCCAAAAATTTCTCCTTCTCTTACATCAAATGAAATATCCTGAAGATGCGGTGCAAATTTTGCAGAAAGATGTTGGATTGATAAAATTACATCTTTTGGTGTATTATTTACAGGCGGGAAACGATTTTCAAGCGAACGTCCAACCATGGCAGCGATCAGCTCGTTCATATTCGTATCCTCAGCTCTTTTTGTCATAACAAGATTACCGTCACGAAGTACTGAAATTTCATCACAAATTTCAAAAATTTCATCCATCTTATGAGAAATATAAATCAGGGAAATCCCCTGTTCTTTTAACATTCTCATCATCTCAAACAGTTTATCTACTTCCTGTACCGTCAGAGAAGATGTTGGTTCATCCAATACGATAACCTTGGCATTATAGGAAATCGCCTTGGCAATTTCGCACATCTGTCTTTGAGATACAGACATATTACGCATCGGCTGTGTCAGGTTTACAGTCATGCCCAATTTTCTGAAAAGCTCGGAAGCTTCTTTTTTCATTCTTCCCTCGTTTACAATTCCGGCTGAATTGACCGGATAACGTCCAAGGAATAAATTATCTACTACATTTCTTTCCAGACACTGATTTAACTCCTGATGAACCATTGCGATTCCGTTCTCAAGAGCATCCTTTGGTCCTGAAAAGCTTACTTCCTTCCCATCAAGGAAGATATTCCCTTCATCTTTTTGATACGTACCAAAGAGACATTTCATCATTGTCGACTTACCGGCTCCGTTTTCCCCCATAAGCCCCATTACAGTTCCCTTTTTCACATCCAGGTTGATGTGATCCAGAACTCTGTTTCTTCCAAATGATTTGCTCATTCCTCGTATCGATAAGATGATATTATCATTCTTATCTGCCATGTTTTCACTCCTGTACAAATTCATTGCTTGTTTTATTTTCTCTTTAATAGGTCATTAGGGAGAATTTCTTCTCCCTAATGACTGTTTTTTCTTTAATTATTAAAATGATTGATTATTGTAATAAAGAAGTATAAGAAGCTGCATTGTCTGTCTTAACCATATTGATTGCAAATGCATCATACTGTCCCGGGTTTCCAAGACGGTTTGTGATGTTGGATTCTGTCTGTCCATCTCCTCCGATGTATTCTACATCAAGATTAAGAAGGTCATCATAGTTTTTAAGAAGCGGCTGATATGTAGAACTCAGGAAGTTATCAGATGCATTGTAGATATCAAGCCATACTTTCTTTGTAGGATGATCTTTTTCATCCAGCTGTTTTGAAACAGGTTCATATACTTTTGTAGAATCTGTAAAGTCTTTGTAGTTATCTGCTGTTACTGCAACATTTAATGCGTAGTAAGAACGTTCTTCTTCGCTATATCTGTATACATCGTCTGAAAGCACGTTTCCTGCTTCGTCTTTTGTACCGATACCTGTATCAACATCTTTTCCGTCCAGTGCATTACGGATTACACGAAGTGTCAGATAAGCCTGTACATCCGCGTGCTGGCTGATTGTTCCGCCGTATCCTTCTGCGATAGCTGCAACCGCATCATTATTTGCATCGTATCCGAATGTCGGAACTTTATTATCTTTAGACCATGCATTGAACATAGACATTCCCATACCATCATTGTTGGAAACGATTACATCAATGTCATCACCGAAAGAAGAAGACCATGTTCCGATCGCATTACCTGCCGTTGCTGCATCCCATGTAGCTCCTGCAGAGTTTTTCATTTCCTGAGAAGCAAGTTCTCTGACTACATATTTCTTTCCACCGACCTCGATAGAACCATCTTTTACAGCTTTGGAAGCACCATCTTTATTTGTACCAATCGGTTTACTGTTGATTTCTCCGTTTTCTTCAACACCTGTTCCGAGGGCTTTACGAACACCTCTTGTACGTGCAATAGAATCGTTGTGTCCGATATCACCGATTGCAAGAACATATCCAATCACACCGTCTCCGTTACGGTCGATTGTAGAAATATTTTTTTCAATATAATCTTTTACCATTGTACCCTGGAGTTCAGCACCTTGATTTGCGTCAAATCCTACATAATATGTATCTTTGTTGAAACTCAGAGCTGTTTTATCCAGTTCTCCTGTAGAACTATTAGATGGCTGACGGTTGAACCAAACTAAAGGTTTATCCTTGTTTGCTACGTCTCCTCCTGATTTTTCTGTTTTTTTGCCGTCGTCACTTCCACCGGATGATGAAGAATCTCCTCCTCCACATGCTGAAAGTGAAAGACTAAGTAACAATGTCATCGTTACTGCAACCAATTTTCTTTTCATAATTTGTTATTCTCCCTTCTGTTTATTTTCCTTGGCTTTGTCGATAATGACAGTATATCTTATATTTTATTTGGAAAACATAGAATATTTTTCCATTTTCATTGAAATTTTTAAGATTTTCTTTGTGTATATTTGATAATTTTTCTTATTTTTATCATTTATTATAGGTTATTTTTAACATTTCCAAGAAAGGAAATAATTCCTATCACGATTAAGATCGGGAATGCAACAGAAAGCAGTCCTCCGATGACCATAACGATCAAAACAGCAGGTAATATGATCAATGTCAGTATAAACTTTGAGAAACTCCATGTCGCTTTTACTCCCAAAATAAATAATTTTCCAAATATCCAGATCATACATATTGTAAATAATAATGACAACATCCCCTAGGTTTCCTCCTTTTCCATTCGAAATTTTGATTTGTTTTTGATTCCCAACCTTTTGCTGTATTCTTGATTTTTTTCTAACTTTTCAACAAGCCTGACAATCTGTATTCTTTTTTCTATTTCCATTTTCTCACCTTTTTTTCTTATTATTGCTGTTTTCTTATATTTTCAGTATAATAAATCAAAAAGAATAAATACACGTCAGATAACGGGGAATATTCTTTTATATTTACCGGATGCTAAGGTATGAGGGAGACAAGTATTATGGGAAAACATTCTATAAGAGAAAACAAAAATATTTACCAACTGTGTCGTGAAGAGAAAGGACTGACTCGTGAAAAAGCCAGTGAACAAATGGCAGGAGTATCCGCCTCCAGAATTGAAAAAATCGAATATGAACTTCAGGAACCTACGCCGTATGATATCGTCCAAATGTCTGATTGTTACAAACATCCTGATTTATGTAATTACTATTGTTCTCATAAATGTGCCATCGGGGCACGTTATGTCCCTGAAGTAGAAATTAATGAACTTCCTAATATTATTTTAGAAACGATAGCAAGCCTAAATGAAATCAATCCTCTTACAAGCCGTCTTATACAGATTGCACGAGATGGAAAAATCACTGATGACGAAATCAAAGATTTTGCCTTTATCAGTAAAAAATTTGATGAAGTTTCTCTGGCCATAGATTCTTTAAATCTGTGGGTTGATAAAACCGCCGGTGAGAACAATATTAATTTGGAACTCCTTAGGGCAGAAAAAGAAAAACTTAAATAAAAAGCGAAACAGACCTGAGAGATTTTCTCTCTGGGCCTGTTCCGTTTCTTTTAACATTTTTCCAGTTGTTTGATAATAGATTCAACTTGCCAAATTGCTTCTTCTACCTGTTCAGCCGCCTGCTTGATCCGTTTCTGCACCATCCAATCTACTACAAGCCCATCTAAAAACCAATCTGCAAAAGACAAGAAATCTCCTGTTTGGATATCCAGATTATAAAACATATTCACATCCTGTAATTCCCTGCCGAAACTTTCCAGATCTTTTTTTGCATTTTCCATATGTTCTTTGGCACTGTCCATCTTAGAATGTTTAAACATGGTAGAAATCAAACCGCCGCCGAGCATATCCCAGATTCCCCAGTCTTTTGCACTGCTTAAATCATCTCGTGCCGTTTCCAGACTATTCAATGCCCTGTATCCCGCGTTGATTGCTTCTTTCTTTTCTTTTTGCAAATTATATTCCATGCAAGATATGTATCTTTCGTTTGATCAATCAAAACTGCTGTAAAGAATCTTTCCCAACTGAAAAAAGCTTCACTATCTACATAATCATATGGAGCATCCAATATCTCTGTCACATGATTATTTTTCAGAATTCCGGCAGATAAAATCAGCCACTCAAAAGACTCCGGTAAATACAATGTCACATTTTCGTATCCTTCTATTAACCTCAATACCCGGTCAATTTCTGATCCAAAAGCAGCACCATCCGCAATGACAAGTATTTTTTCATTCTTATGGTCTCTCAAATAATGGAATACATTGGATTTCCCATTCATAGTTTCACATCGTAAATGATTTTCCCGACACACACAATCAAAAAACTGGTATCCCGAATTACTATCTTCAGTAATTACCAATTCCGGCTTTATGTCTTTCTCACGGGTAAGAGTACCATATATCCGATAAAATTCATGGTAGCTCTGCTTCAATGTTCCATACTTTCCAGATGTCCGGATTCCATAAATCTCTTCCACACTATATGGTAAAGTCGGCAATGATTCTCTCGTAACAATCACATAATAATTATCTGTTTTCTGAATTTCTCTAGCAAACTCCTCAGTCTTGATAAAATCATTTCCCTCATCAATAAATACGATACTGTCCGTAATCTCCGCCAGTTGTCCTTTCCACAAAGCACCTTCCAGCACATAACATTTCTTATCACATATCAGTTCTACCGGACTTCCGGTTGGATTATTCACATATTCCTGAATCATGTCTACAAGAGTGGTTTTTCCCGTAGCGCTGTCCCCGCGAATGATCGTCAAATTTCTCCGAATTTCAAAATCATATTTTAAGCGTTTTGTTGATACAATAACTCTATGTTTCCCTCTCATCGTACCACCCCTCCATTAGACAAATTCTCCTGCAATCGGTACCAGTTCTTTCATAGAATGAACAATTTCATTAGTATTCAAAATACGAATTTCAAAAGGTTCCTTACCGAAATCCATCAGATGCCTCAGATTTACAGTCCTGTCTTCCGATTCTGCAATTTTAAGCAGCCATTTCGCACAGTTATCTCCACAGGTTGATACGTTAAAAATTTTATCTTTATTAAACTTAAAAAGGATTAACGTTTTTACTCCTCCTGATAACCCAGTTGGCGGAATCTTACCTAAAACCGGACTGTCTATTACTCCACTATCCAAAACGGTTGACTTGTCTACATCCTGAATCATTTCTTTCACAAACGGATCTACAATCCAACTGTCTTCATAATCATATTTAAAATAAGCCGATGTATTATATACCGCTTCCTTCATATCACCATAATAAATATTCAGCATAAAATTCCCTTCCTTT
Source organism: uncultured Drancourtella sp. (assembly GCA_937880845.1). Lineage (GTDB taxonomy): Bacteria > Bacillota > Clostridia > Lachnospirales > Lachnospiraceae > Sellimonas. The sequence continues at coordinate 1,552 of CALFLL010000009.1, read as the reverse complement.
TCATCTATCACATTCTACAATGACCGCAATTACTTTTTTCTCATTCACCGCGAACACCCTGCCCTGCTTTTCTAAATGCTCTGGCAATTTTCAAACTATCAGTTTCTTCATAAATTTCTTCTGATTGTCCGCCCAATGTAATACTTCTGATATACATATTGCGAAGATTGTTACTTTCTCTTACATTCTTCATATGGATATAACGATTATTCGGATTCGTAGTGGAAAACATAATACTTTCCTTATCAATCATTTCAAGGGCACGAAGATTATGTGAAGTGAAGATCAATTGTCCTTTTGCGCTCTTTTTGAAAATATCAAGCAATTCTCCCAACATGTATTCAAAAATTCCGGAATCAAGTTCGTCAATCACAAGACAAATCGAAGGATTTCCAAATGCCTGTATGAGTGCATTCAGAATGGAAATGATTTTAATAATTCCTTCTGATTCCATTCTGATCGGAATCTCTTTCATCCCCTCTCGCTTTGACATTAATTCCAGTTTCCATCCTTCTTCTCCATCATCCAATGATTGTTTCCCGTAATTTTTAATCGTTACCTGCAATCCTGGAATAATTGTGTATAACACAATATTAATCTGTTCAACAATTGTCTCTAACAGATTTTTCCTTTCCTCGTCCACCAAGATCGGTTCTGTCAAAGATACCGTAAAATCCCCTTTTGTTCCCATGTTATCATTTTCAATCCGAAATGCCATCGGCAAGACAAAATTAGCGGAAATCACTCCTAAATGGGTATTCCGAATTACAAATAAATCTTTCAAAGCAAATTCAAACAAAGAAGAAATAATAACTGAAAATTGTTGAAATCCATTTTTGTATTCTCTGCAGAATATATCCCGGCTGCTTTCACCAAAAATATAGGAGCAATTGCTTTTTTCTGCCATTTTACGCGCTACAATCAAATCTGTTTTTATGTCTTTATTCTCTTCCAGGATTTCATCCAGTCTTTTCTGTGGTTTAAAAATAGTATTCGTCTGATCTCTTTGGTAATCCATAAATACAGTCTTATTTGTTCTGATTCCATTTTCATTCTTTGCGCCACTCAATGTTTCTCGACTGATAACGACCACTTTTTCTTCTCTGCTCAGACTTAATCTGTATCCTATTTCAAACACAATTCCATTCATAAAAAGATTAAAATCTGCAAAAATCTCTGCAGTATCGGAATCCATATCCATGTAATCTTCTAATGACTGATCAAGATCAGCTCCTATCATTACTTTTTGTAAAAAATACAATGCATCAACAATCGCTGTTTTTCCTGAACCATTTTGTCCGTAAATCCCAAGTATTTCTGCTTTATCTGCTGATAAAATTTTGTTTACAGTATTCGGCATATATATAGTGCCCTTTTTTACATTTTTAATATTTGTCAATTGTAATGATGACAAACGAACAATCGGTTTTTTCATCTTTATTCTTCTCCTTACAACCATCATTTCACACTATATGCTATGACTATAACGATACCACAAAGCATTGATTTCTTCAATATTTTTCTCTGTTTTCGAATTTTTTATTCGTTTCTT
>CALFLL010000008.1 GCA_937880845.1 uncultured Drancourtella sp. | reverse complement strand
TATTCCAGCATTTGCGGACTTATGGATAGATAATAGAAAAAGATTGATGTAAATAAGAAGAAAATTCAAAAATGCAATGATGAAAGCGGGTGGGAAAATGAAAGAAACAAAGAAAAACCCGGTGCGGGATATTAAAATTTCTCTTATTGTTTGCTGTGTATTTTATTATGGAAATCTAATTATGACAAGGGTAGGAAATCGGATTTTGGCTGAAAATTATCCTATGGAGAATGACTGGATCATTGTGAAGCTTATATATTATTCATATCAGGCTATGTTGGTGATCTGCCCCATTTGCATAGTAGTCATTATTTGGAAAGTTGTAAGGCTACCATTGAAAATTTTAGATGAGGTGAAAACCAAAGAAGAGGTAAAAGAAAATGATACATAAAGTAAAAAAATTTACTTATATTTAAACTGTCTGTTTGAATTTTACGCTGGAATCACAGGGGCAACCTTTATATTGTTTTTATATAGCAAAGATCTTGATACGATGGAAACAAATACGATTGTTGCCATTTCTCTTATCACGGCATTCTTTATGGAAATACCGACAGGAGCACTGGCAGATTTTCTTGGCTATGTGAAAACAACGGTTTTGATGGGGATATTGTTGTGTATTACAAATGTGATTTTTTTGTTTTGCGATACGATTCCGGCATTTGTAGCAGCACAAATTTGCCTTGGTATTGCCTGCTCCTTTGAATCCGGAACACTGGACGCCTGGGTGATAGAAAATACTTCGCAAAAGGAAAGTGAGCATATTTTTGTAAAAAAGAACAAATTTATTTCTGTCATGATGATCGTGGCAGGATTTATGGGCGGGGTTATAGCTGATATTTATCTGGAAGGAATCTTTTTCCTTGCCCTGATTGCAGCAATCCTGTTTGTTGGTATCAGTATTTTTATCATGCCAAAACTTCAGGTAAAGTCTGAAAGAAAAAAGCATTATAGCATTTCGGAAAATCTGGCTCAGATGGGACAGATAATCCATGACAGTTTTCGGTATTGTACCCAGGATAAAGGTATCAGAAACATGATTTTGTTTAACAGCATTTTGACCTTTGCACTTTCACCGGTATTTGTGTTCTGGTCACCGGTTTTGCATGGATTTGAGCATGTAAGCTATACCTTAATAGGAATGGCGTGGATTTTTATGAGGGCGGCGATGCTTCTTGGAAATCTGGTGTTGGAAAAATGGAAACACAGAACATTTTTCAGACTTTCGGCAGTTTCTGTTGTATGTGGCTTGAGTATTATAGGGTTGGCGTTTTTGAAAAATTTCTGGCTGCTTTTCATAGGGATTTTGCTGTTTGAATTTTTACTGGGACTGATTTATCCGTTGCGGGAAACGGTTTTGAATATAAGAATCCAACATTGTAACCGTGCCACAATTTTGTCATTTCATTCACTGGTTGTATGTTTATTTAACTATATTTCCATGATACTGATGGGGAAATTGGCAACCGTTTTTTCAATAGAGATGACATGGGTACTAAGTGGGATAATTCTCGTATTGGTATCGGTAATGGCGGTTCTGCAAACAGGAAGGAATATAAAAATCAGCAAGAAAAACAGAGAAAAATCACACAAAACAAATGAAATGTGATAATATTATAATACAAAATGAATAATTGAAAAAATTAAGCGGGGGGGGTAAAAATATCCGAAATATCGCCTTTCAATTAATCAAAAAAGTATTTGAAGATTACAGCAAGTTTTTTCGAGGAGGGAAACAGGATGAATGATACAAAAGTGGATTATAAAGCAAAATGGGACTGGAAGATGTCTGTCTTGATTGTGATTGGAGCACTTGTACTACAAGGCTGCAGAACACTTTTGGAAATGCAAAATGTCGTTAATTTTACATCCAATCTTTGGATGTATGCAGGAATCGTAGTGTTGCTCATCGGGATTATTGATGCAGCTATCGAAACATATATGGGATTGGGATTGTTTTACGGAAAAAGTCAGCACGGCGGTTCCAATGCCAATGCCGGAATTGTCTGTTCGATTGGAATCGCATTGACAGCAAAGAATTTTGTGATTTCCATTTGTCTGATTGTCGGCGTAGTTCTGATTGTGGGAGCAATAAGGTATTTTATTTCATCGAAACAGTGTGAAAAAGCAAATAAATATATAGGTAAAATCGGAGTAGCTCAAAATAATATCGCTTACAAAGGGAAAGGAAAATTTGACGGGGAGATTGTGGATGTACGGATCACTCACGATAAGATAAAAAAGGGAGATAGGATAAAGATAGAAACAATGGATGGATTCCATCTGATTGTAGAGAAAATTTAGCGTGAACCGAGAAATATGGTTATAAAAAAGGAGGAAGGCTTTCCTCCTTTTTTAATTCTGAATATTTATATAAATTAGAAAAAATATTCGGAAAATGATATAATAAAAGAAAGAATAAACGGATGATAATTAAAGGAAGGAGGAGAAGAAAATGAAGCGAAAGATAGTAGTTCTTTGTATGGCGGTCTTGGCAATGAGTTTATGCAGTTGTACACAGGCACAACAGAAAGGAGAAAAGAAAAAACTTACGGTTATAACAGAAGACAGATTATTTGACCAAGTGAATTGGGCGGTTAAATTTATAGAAGGAACAGACAGTACGATAGAGATAGAAGTTCAGGTTCTTCCGGAAGAGGAAAAAGAAAGGGAAACAAAAATCCAGAATCTTCGTACACAGATCATGGCGGGGAAAGGACCGGATATATATTTATTGGAGAGAAACTCGGAAAATGCAGAAGGGAAAGCGATACCACTTTTTGAAAATCCTTATCAGACTATGAAGAGCGGAGCTTTGGCGTCTCTGGACAAGTTTATGAAGAAAGATGCATACTGGAAAGATAACACTTACAATAAAGTTTTTTTGAAAGAAGGGCAGTACGGCGGACATCAATATATTATTCCTATGTCATGTAGTTATGATGTCTTACCAAAAACAAAGGATATGGAAGCCATGACGGGAGAAACATTGGAAGACTGGTTAAAACAGGTGGAAGATTCTAAAAATCCAAAAATGAAAGCAGCCATGAATGGTTTTTTGGTTTCCACAGGAAAATGGATGCAGCCGGCGGTAGACTATGAAAAGGACAAGGTGCTGTTTGACAAAGAAAAATGGGAGAAATTTGTAGAATCATGGATGACATTTTCTGAAACATATCAAGATGATGTGTTTGTAGAAACGGAAGAGAACATACAGGAAATAGATTCAATTATTATAAATTCGGGAATGGACTTACAGGTAGTTCCCAATCTCAACGGCCGTAAGACGGCAGAGGTGAGAACATATGGTGCCATCGGAATGTCCGGTGATCATAAACAGGAAGCTTATGATTTCCTTATGCTTTTCCTGAATGACAAGACACAGAAATATGCCAAAGAGCATCCGGATGCACATTTGCCTGTATTGTATGGGTATATTGACAGGAGCGGAAACGGAGTACCGGTGCAGGAAAATGCATTGAAACAGTGGCTTTTCTATCCGTCAGAGGAAATACTCAAAGAAGCTACAGAAAGTCTCAGAGAAATTGATGAAGTTTATTTCATTACACAGGCAGAGCAAAATCTGGCAGATAAGGCTTGGGAACTTCATGGCCGAATTTTTGAAAAAGATCCCCAATGGGAAGCAGAAATTCCAAAGATTACGGAGGAAATCTGGAAAACATATGAGATGATGGTGAAAGAGTAGCGGGAGATAACAAAAAGGTGCATCTGCACCTTTTTGCTATTTTAAGGAAGTCTCAAATACAGACAGATCCAGCTGAAAATCCGCATATCCTTCACGGATTGCCTGGATATATTCTTCGGAAGGCTGCCCCGGTACGGCATCTTCTGTCATGATGTAGACCATGCCTGTTGTTTCCGAACCGTCTTCTAAAGTGACGGTGATATCATATTTCCCATAGAGGGAAGGGTATGCTTCATATTCATCCAAAGCTTTTTCATCTTCCGGGTGAATTTCCCAGAGGGCAACAGGGACAAAAGCTCCTGTCTGTTTTTGAATCGTTGCGTAGGTTCCGGAGGATTCTCCACGGTAGATCAGCGTCCAGTCTTTTAAGATTCCGGTCGTTACAGGAGAGGATTTTGGGCATCGTTTCTTCATCTGTCTTTTGTTTAAATTACTTCCATAGGCTACATATAATTTCATGGATTCTTCTCCTTTCGCGTATGATATGTTTATTTTGCAGGAATTCTTTGAAATTTTCAAGTGTGATAAAGTATTCTTTTAAATGAAAAGAAAAAAATAATCTGAAAATAATAGAAAAATAAGTAGAAATACTGGCTAATTTGAAGGAAATTTGTTAAAATAGTAATAAATTAACCGGACAAGTTTCGGGAGATGAAGCAGGTGATGAATATGTGGGACAGAAAAAAGAATCCGTTGAAAAAAAGTTTCGGTTATGCCTTTGAAGGAATATGGACAGGCATGAAAAAGGAAAGAAATATGAAAATTCATTGCTGTGCCGCAGCCATGGTAGTCATTGCAGGATTAGTCGTAAAACTAACGGTCATGGAATGGTGCATTTGCCTCATACTGTGCGGACTGGTTATGTCACTGGAACTTGTAAATACAGCGGTAGAAGCAGCCGTGGATCTGGTGACAGAAGAAAGGAAGCCTCTGGCAAAGCTTGCAAAGGATACGGCTGCCGGGGCAGTACTGATATCCGCGATCATTGCGGCAATCGTCGGACTGTTGATTTTTGTACCACATATTTTAGAGTGGTTTTAGGGAAAAGAAAGGAGATTTCATTATGGATGGATTAGGAGATAACTTAAAGAAAATCATGCTTGCGGGAATCGGAGCGGTGGCCGTTACGGCAGAAAAATCAAAAGATTTGCTGGATGAAATGGTAAAAAAAGGAGAACTGACCGTGGAACAGGGAAAAGTCCTGAATGAAGAGTTAAAGCACAATATCAGGAAAACCGTAAAAGAAAATGTCAATGTTTCCATAAAACCGAATTCTCCGGAAGAATTGCAGGAAATGCTTGGTAAAATGACACCGGAGCAGATTGCACAATTAAAAGAAACCATACAAAAGATGGAAGAAGAGGCACAGAATAAAGAAGAGCAGCAAGAAAAAACGGAAGAAGATAAAGGAGCAGACGAAGAACTGAATGAGTGATCAGAAACAGGAAAAATATGGGAAAAGACTAAAAGAAATCACCGCTGTTTTGCATAAACATGGCATTACCAGAGGCGTAACGCCGGAAAAATTGAGATTGATACTGGAAGAACTTGGGCCTACTTATATCAAGCTTGGTCAGATTGCTTCCATGCATTCAGATATTTTGCCGAAACGGTATTGTGACGAGCTGATGAGGCTTCGTTCGGATGTTGCGCCCATGCCTTTTGAACAGGTCATTGAAGTGTTGGAGGAGTCTTATGGATGCCCTTACACGGAGATTTTTTCCCATGTAGAAGCAAAGCCTCTCGGTTCCGCATCCATTGCCCAGGTTCACAAGGCCGTTTTAAAGACCGGAGAAAAGGTTGTCATAAAAGTGCAGAGAAAGGGAATCTATAATATCATGGCAAGAGATATCGGACTGCTGCGAAAGGCAGTCCGACTGCTTCCGCCTATCAGCATGAAAGGGCTTGTAGATCTGGATATGGTTCTGGATGAACTTTGGATGGTCACGCAGGAAGAGATGAATTTCCTTGTAGAAGCCGCCAATATGGAAGAATTTGCCATGAAAAATGAGAACGTTGCATTTGTAGGAACTCCGGTTTTATATAAGGAATATACAACGACTCATGTGCTTGTCATGGAATATATTGACGGATTCGGCGTGGATGAAAAAGAGAAGCTTGTGGAAAACGGTTATGATTTAAAAGAAGTCGGAAGCAAACTGGTTGATAACTATATCAAACAGGTGATGGAAGACGGATTTTTTCATGCAGACCCACATCCGGGGAATGTCCGTATCCGGGACGGAAAGATTATATGGATCGATATGGGAATGATGGGACGCCTGACCGAACGGGACAAAGATTTGATCGCCGAAGCAGTCAGAGGTGTGGCATCCAATGATGTAGGACTTCTTTTGGAAGTGGTGATGGCACTCGGAGAGTTCAGAGGAAGCCCGGATCAGAGTCAGCTTTACCGGGATATCGGAGATCTTCTTGCTAAATACGGTTCCATGGATATGGGGGATATTGATATTGCCGATGTCATGCAGAACCTCATGGAGATTATGAAGAAAAACAAGATTAAAATGCCTCATGGCATGACCATGCTGGCAAGGGGGCTGACTCATATGGAAGGAGTCATTGCGGACATCAGTCCTGAGATCAGCATGGTTGATATTGCGGCGGCAAGAATGTCAGACAGATTGTATCTGGAGCACAACTGGAAAAAAGCATTGAAAAAAACAGGAAAAAGTGTGTATCGTTCTTTCTATAAGGCATTGGATATTCCGGCACTGGCAGCGGATATTCTTCATGGATTTTTAAAAGGACAAAACCGTATCAATCTGGATCTTCATGCAACGGAAGATTTGAATGAGATGCTTACACGTCTTGTAAAGAAACTGGTCATGGGTTTTCTTGTAACGGCACTGCTGATTAGTTCCAGCATTATTTGTACTACGAATATGCAGCCGGAAGTATGGGGGATTCCTGCACTTGGAGCATTTGGATATATTCTGGCACTTGGAATTGCTTTGTGTATTTTTTTAAGTCATATACATACGAAAAAATAGCCCGACAATAGAAGAAAATGAATTGTGATAACAATCAAAATCGGTTATACTATATGTATGTCTAAAAATACAGAAAGGAATAAGAGGGCAATGAGTGAAGAAAAGAAAAATCAGAATTCCGGCAGCGAAAAGCTGGAAACGTTGATGAAGATACAGAAAGCACCTCAAATGTATTCAATCGTATCCGGCTGTACGAAAATGCCGTATGTGATCTGTGATCCGGATACATTTGATGATGAAGTACTTTTGTTTTTTGAACAGGAAGATGCACAGGCAGAGGTGAAGAAGCTTACAGACGAAAAAGAACCGGTCAATGTCATGGCAATCGAAAATCGGCTGTTGCTGACATTTTTTTCCAGCCTTTATACGATGGGAGTCAACTGTGTTGTGACGGATAAAGGAACAGAACAAGAGCAGCGTTTCCAGATTCGGGAAATCGTACATAGGCCGGATGATACAAAACTTCCGGACGGAAAAGTCCGTGTGGAAAATCCGGAGCTTCATCTGACAGCATTGTATCTGATGCAGAAAACATTACGTCTGAGAGTGAGACAGAATGAGGAAGAAGTAAAAGAACTTCAGGAAGAATTGATGGCTCATTTTGGAGAGGGACGTTATATTGTTGCATTTGAAGCGGATAAGGGACTGCCCCTGTTAAAAGATAAAAACGGAGATGCTTACCAGCCAATCTTTACAGATGTTATGGAATTCCAGAGATTTAACAAAGAGCAGAAGTTTAAAACAGCCATCATAGAAGCCTCCAAACTTCCTCAGATATTGATAGCGGAAGCTAAGGGTGTGGTGCTCAATCCGTTCGGAGTAAACCTTCAGCTTCAGATGAAAAGAAATCCGGAAGGACAGCCGGAAGAATAAGAATAAGATATGGGTACATAATTGTGCTCATATCTTTTTTATACAAATAAAAATCAGATAATAATGTAAAAACACAGGAAATATGTTATAATATAAAAGACATATCAGAAAAAAGGGAGGAATGAACGTGATTAAAGGAAAAGTTGCTGTTATTACAGGAGGAACAAGAGGAATCGGTCTGGCAACCGTGAAAAAATTTCTGGAAAACGGAGCGGAAGTGATTCTGTTTGGATCCAGAAAAGAAACGGCAGACAAAGCAGTTGAAAGGTTGAAAGCCGAGAATCCACAATGGCCGGTACACGGAGCATGGCCTAATCTGTCAGATGCAAAAGCAGTTGCAGATGAAATGCAGAAGATTAAGGAACAATACGGAAAAATCGATATCCTTGTCAATAATGCGGGAATTTCTCAAAGTACAAAAATAGAAGATTATGATCCTGCAGATTTTGATAAGATCATGGATTTAAATGTCAAAGCATTGTTTTACACCATTCAGCCGGTCGTAAAAATCATGAAAGAACAAGGCGGGGGCTGTATTTTAAATACAAGTTCCATGGTCAGCATTTCCGGACAACCATCCGGTGTCGGTTATCCGACAAGTAAATTTGCGGTAAACGGAATGACTATTTCACTGGCAAGAGAATTGGGACCGTACAATATCCGTGTCAATGCGGTGGCTCCGGGAATAACAAGAACAGATATGGTTGCCGCACTTCCGGAAGAAATGATTCAGCCGCTGATCAAAACGATACCACTTCGGCGTATCGGAGAACCGGAAGATATTGCCAATGCATTTTTGTTTTTGGCAAGTGATATGGCAAGTTATATTACCGGTACAGTGCTTTCTGTAGACGGTGCAACGAGAGTATAAAAGAAAATATTATCACGACGAAAGGAGCTGACAGATATGACGGAACATACGATCATTACCATTGGAAGACAATTTGGAAGCGGCGGACATGAAATAGGAAACAGGCTGTCTGAACGATTAAATATTCCACTTTATGACAACAATTTAATCTCTATGGCTGCACATGAATTGACCATCAGCCAGGAGGATGCGGCAAGGGTAGATGAAACAATCCTTGGGAAATTCCTTTCGGCTTATGTGGTAAATATGAGGGATTACACGGTATTTATCAACGAAAGCAATGATGCCGTACCATTAAGCGATAAAGTATATCAAGTACAATCTGAGATTATCGAACGACTTGCAAACAGAGGATCTTGTATTTTTGTCGGACGATGTGCAGATTATATCTTGGGAGATTATAGCAATTGCCTTCATGTATTTATCTCCGCTTACAAAGACGACCGCATCCGAAGGATTATGCAGATATACGGTCTGGATGAAAAACAGGCATGGGAACGTATCAAAAAAATGGACAGAGAACGAAAAGTTTACTACGAAGCTCACACAGGAAGAGAATGGGGAAGCATTGAGACCCATGGAATTCTCTTTAATTCCAGCCTGATGGGAATCGACGGTGTAGTCGATGCCCTCGAAGCACTTTACCAAAAATGGGAAAGTAAAGTCCAATAAATTCATTTTGGGGACGTGTACCTTTGCAAAGGTACACGTCCCCAAAAACTTTGAAACGATTCAGAAAATTTAAGACTTTTTGAATTTAACCGCGTTACTTGACTTTTTTTCTTGTTCGGGGATATAATCAAACAGTCATTATAGAATAGATAGGATGGAACAGAAAGAATAGAAAAGGGACGATGGATATATGAGAAAAATGAGTCGCCAGGAGAGACAGGCTTACGAGCGGGAGTTGGAAAAGCGAAAGAGGCAAAGCAAAAGGACAAGAAACAGTCATGGCTCTCGGTATTGTGATTATGACGATTATGATGACTATGGAAACTATGATGGTTATGATGATTACGACGGTTATGATGACTATGACGATTACGACGTAAGGGCAAGAAGAAGGATGCCGGAGGATCTGGATTTTGGTTATCGGAGGGAAAGAAAAAGAAAGAAAAGCAGATCTTCCTATAACAGAGAGCAGCAGAGAGTACCGAGAAAACCAAAAAGAAAGAATGGAAAATTTATTTTTGTCATTCAGACAGCTGCAAGTGTGGCATTTCTTGTGGCGGCTGTATTTCTTGGAATGTTTCCATGGATGTATTTGGGCATTGCCGCATTGATTCTTCTTTTGTTGGATTTTGGAATCTATCGTATGCAGAATGGATTTCACAGGAAGCGTTTTACAGGGGCATTCCTTGGACTTTTGATCAGTGTGTGCCTGGGAGCAGGAGCCTTTTATATGTTTGATGTCAGAGCAGCTCTCGGAAAGATCACGGATGGAAATGAGGCGCCAAAGTTGAAGGCGGAGGCGGCAAAGGTTGATGTGACAAAGCCGTTTAGTGTATATATAAGCGGGATTGATGTCTATGGGGATATTTCTCAGCAGAGCCGAAGTGATGTGAATATTATTGCAACGGTGAATCCGAATACGAAAGAAGTACTGCTTGTTACCACTCCGAGAGATTATTATGTGGAAATTCCCGGAGTATCAAACGGAAAAGGGGATAAACTGACTCATGCCGGAAATTACGGAATTGCTACATCCATGGCTACGTTGGAAAACCTTTATGAGGTAGAAATTCCGTTTTATGTAAGAGTGAATTTTACTTCTTTGATCGAGGTGGTAGATACACTTGGAGGAATTGATGTAGAGTCTGAACTTGCTTTTACTACGGGACCGGAATCCGGGCTCGTTATGGATGTGAAAAAGGGAAGCAATCATTTTAATGGAAAACAGACACTGGCTTTTTGCAGGGAAAGACATGCTCTGGCAGCCGGGGATAATCAGCGTGGAAAGAATCAACAGGCAGTGATTGAAGCGATTATTAAAAAAGCCATGTCTCCTGCAATTCTTATAAAAGGACCAAAGATCATAGATCAGGTCAGTGGGGACATTGAAACCAATATGTCAACAAAGCAGCTTCAGGAACTTGTAAGAGTACAGCTTGCAGGTATGAGTGGATGGAATGTGACATCGGTAGCAGCAGAGGGTACAGATGCCAAAAAATACTGTTATTCTTATTCCGGAGGACCATTGTATGTGCAGGTACCGGACTGGGATTCTGTTGCAGCCATCCAGGAAAAAATCAATACCACAGAAGAGGAAAAATAAGAAAGATAAAGTCGGCAGATTAAGAGGAACATCTTTTGTCTGTCGGCTTTTTATATAAAAAATAAAAGAGGAAACATGACTTTAAAAACGGTATTTGTTATAATAGATGAAAGGATAAAAGAGGAGAGTCGGATATGAAAATTATTGATCTGAAAATCCGAAATTTTAAGTCTGTTAAAGATATTCACATTCAGGAAATTGAAAATGCATTGATTCTGGTGGGACAAAATAATACCGGAAAGACAGCAATTTTAGATGCCGTCAGAGCGATGGAAGGAAGTTATGTCATTCAGGATGAAGACTTCCAGGAAGACTATCCCAACATTGAGATTGGAGTTTCTCTTTTGATAGAAAAGGAGGATTTGCTTTATTTTCATCAATGTGGTCTTGTGAGTCAATACAAAAGATATGAGTCATGGCACAGGGACTTCTGCGAAAAACTTCCATCTTATCAGGGAAATGTGCTGACATTTGAATATATCGTAAATAAAGAAGGAAAGAGCCGTTACAGTGACGGCGTGCAAAAGCATAATCCGTTCATACGGCAGGTTCTTCCGAAAATTTATTATATCGATACACAGAGAAATCTGGAAGAGTTTCAGGAAAACCTGCTTTTAATGCAGGAGGATGAACTGTTAAAGCAAATGCGTTCCGGCTGCTGTATGTTTGACCGGGCCAAGGAGTGCAACCATTGCTTTTCCTGTATCGGTCTGATTAATAAAAAGCAGACAAGGGATTTGAATGCATTTGAGACAGCAAAACTTTTGGAATATAAGCTTTATCATTCAAGTCTGGATACATTTGAGCGGACAGTTAATGAGCATTTCAGGAAGAATGGCGGAAAAGAGAAGATTCATTATTCCATGGATTATGATATGGAAAAGATACTTTCTATTTCTACGGAGTTTTATAATGAAAACAGGGATCACGCCAGAAGCATCAGTAGTATGGGAAAAGGAATGCGCAGTATTTATATGCTGTCGTTGTTGGAGGCATATGAGGAAAAGAAAAAGAGAAATCCGGATATGATCATTGTGGAAGACCCGGAAATTTTTCTTCACCCGAAGCTTCAGAAAGTGACAGGTGATATTTTATATCGTCTTTCAAAATCCGGCCAGGTATTGTTTTCTACTCACGCACCCGGTCTTTTGTCCAATTTTAACAGCAGACAGATTCGTCAGGTAATGACCGGAAAAAGCGGGTATTCGGAAGTGAAAAACAAAACAGATATCAGTGCGGTACTGGATGACCTTGGTTATTCCGCCAATGATCTGATGAATGTAAACTTTGTGTTTATCGTGGAAGGAAAGCAGGATAAAAGCAGGCTTCCGATTTTGATTCGGAAATATTATTCCGAGACATATGATGAGTCGGGGAATTTATCGAGAATTGCCATTGTAACAACAAATAGTTGTACCAACATTAAGACATATGCCAATTTAAAATATATGAATCAGATTTACCTAAGAGATAATTTCCTTATGATCCGTGACGGAGACGGAAAAGATAGCAAGGAATTAAAAAGACAACTTTGTAGATATTACGAAGAAAGAAATCAGGAAGATGTGGATAAGCTGCCGAGAGTGACAGAGAAAAATGTCCTTATATTAAAATATTATTCTTTTGAAAACTATTTTTTAAATCCGAAAGTGATGGAAAAGCTTGGGATTGTTTCGTCGGAGGAAGAATTTTATACGATTTTTTTACAAAAATGGCATGAATACTTATATAAAATAAAAAGCGGTCGCAGGCTCAGGCAGGTACTTGGCAAAGATTTTGAGACAACACAAGATGTAAAAGATCATCTGGAAGAAATCAAAATTCATCTAAGAGGACACAATTTATACGATATTTTTTACGGAAGATATAAAAAGCAGGAAAAAGAATTACTGACAAAGTATGTAGAGATCGCACCAAGAGAGGACTTTAAAGATATACTGGATTCTATCGACAGTTTTATTTATTTTGAAAGCAGAAAAAGAACATAAAGGAGAACAAAATAAAACAGCGAAAAATAGATATGAGATAAAAGTACAGAACAAACATTCGGGTTTGTTCTGTACTTTCTTTTTATATTTTGCTATAATAGCGGAAGAGAATGAAAATACTAGATTCGTAAAGGAGATTTCTATGGATCATTTTGAATTAGTATCAGAATATAAGCCAACCGGCGACCAGCCCCATGCCATAAAACAACTCGTAAATGGTTTTAAAGAAGGAAACCAGTGCCAGACTCTTCTTGGTGTTACCGGATCTGGTAAGACATTTACGATGGCGAACGTCATCCAACAACTAAATAAACCCACACTGATCATCGCACATAATAAGACGTTGGCGGCACAGCTCTACGGCGAATTTAAGGAATTCTTCCCCAATAATGCGGTGGAGTATTTTGTGAGCTATTACGACTACTATCAGCCGGAAGCCTATGTACCGTCTTCAGACACATACATTGCCAAGGATTCTGCCATCAACGAAGAAATCGATAAATTAAGGCATTCTGCCACGGCAGCATTGTCTGAGCGGAAAGATGTGATCATTGTAGCCAGTGTTTCCTGCATCTATGGTCTCGGAAGTCCGATTGATTATCAGAACATGGTCATTTCTTTAAGACCCGGAATGATAAAAGACAGGGATGAAGTGATCCGCAAACTGATCGATATTCAATATGACAGAAATGACATGGATTTCAAGAGAGGAACCTTTCGTGTTCACGGAGATGTGGTGGAAGTATTTCCAGCAGGGTCCGGGGAACATATTGTCCGGGTGGAATTTTTCGGTGATGAAATTGACCGGATTACAGAAGTGGATGCCCTGACAGGGGAGATAAAAAATGAACTGAACCATATTGCCATTTTCCCGGCCTCTCATTATGTTGTATCAAAAGAAAGTATGGACAGAGCCATTAAAGATATCGAAGAAGAACTGGACCATCAGGTACGGTTTTTTAAAGGAGAAGACAAGCTTTTGGAGGCACAGAGGATTGCGGAGAGAACGAATTTTGATATCGAAATGATGAAAGAAACCGGATTTTGTTCCGGTATCGAGAATTATTCCAGGCATCTGACGGGATTAAAGCCGGGACAGCCGCCGCACACTCTTTTGGATTATTTCCCAGATGATTTTCTTATGATTATTGATGAATCCCATAAGACAATCCCTCAGATTGGGGGAATGTATCATGGAGATCAGTCAAGAAAGACAACACTGGTAGATTACGGATTTAGACTGCCGTCTGCCAAAGATAATCGTCCGTTGAATTTTGAAGAGTTTGAAAGTAAGATAAGCCAGGTTATGTTTGTATCTGCAACACCGGGACCGTATGAAGAGAAAAATGAACTTCTCCGTGCCGAGCAGGTCATCAGACCGACAGGACTTCTAGATCCGGAAGTAGAAGTGCGTCCGGTAGAAGGGCAGATTGATGATTTGATCGGCGAGGTTAATAAAGAAGTAGCTAAGAAACATAAGATACTCATTACCACATTGACAAAGAGAATGGCAGAAGATCTGACAGATTATATGAGGGAACTTGGGATCCGGGTACGGTATCTTCACTCTGATATTGATACACTGGAACGGACAGAGATCATCCGTGATATGAGACTGGATGTATTTGATGTTCTTGTGGGGATCAACCTTTTAAGAGAAGGATTGGATATACCGGAGATTACGTTGGTTGCTATTTTGGATGCGGATAAAGAAGGATTCCTTCGTTCTGAAACGTCTTTGATACAGACCATCGGGCGTGCAGCCAGGAACGCGGAAGGTCATGTGATCATGTATGCAGATACCATGACAGATTCCATGCGTGCGGCCATTGAGGAAACAAAGAGAAGACGTGAAGTCCAGATGAAATATAATGAAGAACATGGAATCACACCAAAGACGATCCAAAAAGCGGTGCGGGATCTGATCAGCATTTCAAAAAAGGTAGCAAAGCAGGAAATGATGATAGAAAAAGATCCGGAATCCATGAGCAAAGAAGAATTGGAAAAGCTAATAAAAGAACTGACAAAACAGATGAAGAAGGCGGCGGCAGAGTTGGATTTCGAAACAGCCGCACAGCTGCGTGACAAGATGATTGAGATGAAGCAGCAGTTAAACGAGATAAAATAGACAGGCAGAGGACAGGAGTAAAAAATGGAGAACACACAGTACATCCGCATACGCGGAGCAAATGAACATAATCTGAAAAATATCAGTTTGGATATACCAAGAAATGAACTTGTTGTGCTAACGGGACTGAGTGGTTCCGGTAAATCATCACTTGCTTTTGATACCATTTATGCGGAAGGCCAGAGAAGATACATGGAATCTTTGTCTTCTTATGCAAGACAATTTTTGGGACAGATGGAAAAGCCAAATGTAGAAAGCATTGAAGGACTGTCTCCGGCTATTTCCATCGATCAGAAATCTACCAACAGAAACCCAAGGTCTACGGTAGGAACGGTCACGGAAATTTATGATTATTTTCGACTTTTGTATGCGAGAGTGGGAATTCCTCATTGTCCGGTCTGCGGAAAAGAAATCAAAAAGCAGACTGTAGACCAGATGACGGATCAGATCATGGAGCTTCCGGAGCGTACAAAGATACAGCTTCTTGCACCGGTCGTGCGGGGACGGAAAGGAACTCATGCAAAGGTACTGGAAAAGGCAAAGAAAAGCGGATATGTCAGAGTACGGATAGACGAAAATATGTATGAACTGACAGAAGAGATCAAGCTGGAAAAAAACATCAAACATAATATCGAGATCGTGGTAGACCGTCTTGTTGTGAAGCCGGATATTCAGAAAAGACTGACAGACTCCATTGAAACGGTACTTGGACTTTCGGAAGGACTTTTGATCGTAGATGTGATCGGAGGCGAACCGATCAATTTCAGTCAGAGTTTTTCCTGTCCGGACTGTGGAATCAGCATTGATGAGATTGAGCCGAGAAGTTTTTCTTTCAATAATCCGTTCGGAGCCTGCCCGGAATGTTTCGGTCTTGGCTATAAGATGGAATTCGACGAAGAACTTATGATTCCGGATAAATCTTTAAGCATCAATCAGGGAGCCATTACCGTACTTGGATGGCAGTCCTGCACAGATACAAACAGTTTTACCCATGCGATTTTGAAAGCCATGTGTGAAGCGTATGATTTTGATCTGGATACACCGTATGAAGAGTATCCACAGAAAATCAAAGATCTTATTCTGTACGGAACAAACGGAAAAGAAGTTAAGGTAAAATACAAAGGACAAAGAGGTGAAGGCGTTTATGATGTTGCTTTTGAGGGACTGATCAAAAATGTGGAACGCAGATACCGAGAAACAGGATCGGATACCATGAAAGCAGAGTATGAAACATTTATGAGAATTACCCCGTGCCATGCATGTAAGGGACAAAGACTGAAACCGGCAGCTCTTGCTGTTACCATTGGCGGGAAAAATATTGCCGAGATCACAACCATGTCTATTGAAAATCTTCAGAAATTCCTGAAAGAACTCCGACTGACGGAAACCCAACAGCTCATCGGTGGACAGATTTTAAAAGAAATCCGTGCAAGAATCGGTTTTTTGATGGATGTGGGCTTGGATTATCTGACTCTTGCCAGAGCCACGGGAACCTTGTCGGGAGGAGAGGCTCAGAGAATCCGTCTTGCGACACAGATTGGATCCGGACTTGTGGGTGTCGCCTATATTTTGGATGAACCTAGTATCGGACTTCATCAAAGAGATAATGATAAGTTGTTAAAAACATTAAAACATTTAAGAGATTTGGGAAATTCTTTGATTGTCGTAGAGCATGATGAGGATACCATGTTTGCGGCGGATCACATTGTGGATATCGGACCGGGAGCCGGAGAACACGGTGGAGAAGTAGTTGCACAGGGGACGGCACAGGAGATTATGGATACACCGGGATCTGTTACAGGAGATTATCTTAGCGGGCGTGTGTGCATACCGGTCCCGGAAGTAAGAAGAACCCCATCCGGATATTTAAAAATTGTAGGTGCACGGGAAAACAATCTAAAAAATGTGAATGTGGAGATCCCTCTTGGTGTTATGACTTGTGTGACGGGAGTTTCGGGTTCAGGAAAGAGTTCTCTTGTCAATGAAATTCTTTATAAAAAGCTGGCGAAGGTGCTGAATCATGCAAGGACCATACCGGGAAAACATAAAGAAATTCAGGGACTGGATCAACTTGATAAAGTCATTGCCATTGATCAGTCTCCGATCGGAAGGACGCCAAGATCCAATCCGGCAACTTATACGGGAGTGTTTGATCTGATCCGGGATTTGTTTGCGGCTACTCCGGATGCAAAAGCAAGAGGATATAAAAAAGGAAGATTCAGTTTCAATGTAAAGGGCGGAAGATGTGAAGCCTGCAGCGGAGACGGCATCATTAAGATAGAAATGCATTTCCTGCCGGATGTGTATGTGCCATGTGAGGTGTGCCATGGAAAACGATATAACAGAGAAACCCTGGAAGTAAAATATAAAGGGAAGAGCATTTACGATGTACTTGACATGACAGTGGAAGAGGCAATGGGATTTTTTGAAAATGTGCCAAGTATCAGAAGAAAAATGGAAACACTTAATGATGTCGGTTTATCTTATATCCGTCTGGGACAGCCGTCCACCACGTTATCCGGAGGAGAGGCCCAGAGGATCAAACTGGCAACAGAACTGAGTAAGAGAAGTACGGGGAAAACCGTCTATATCCTGGATGAACCGACAACAGGACTGCATTTTGCTGATGTCCATAAACTGACGGAAATTCTAAGAAGGCTGACAGACGACGGCAATACGGTCATTGTCATTGAGCACAATTTGGATGTCATTAAAACGGCAGATTATATTATCGATATGGGACCGGAAGGAGGAGATAAAGGAGGAACTGTAATCACAAAAGGAACGCCGGAAGAGATCATACAGTGTCCACAGTCCTATACAGGGCAGTATCTTGCTCCATTCCTTAAGAAAAAATAAAACTTGAAGATTCTATGAAAAAACTCTTTCCATTTACAAAAAGATTGATTATAATAACACATGTATGCTGTGAAACAGCAGTTTATGAGTACGTGCATACGAAAGAAACCATACCGGACAAAAGATAGTTGAATATAGATGGGATTTGCGAAAGGGGTTTAATTAATGTCATCAGTAGATATTGGAATTGACTTGGGAACGGCCAGTGTTCTTGTATATGTAAAAGGAAAAGGCGTAGTATTAAAAGAGCCTTCCGTAGTTGCATTTGACAGAGATACAAATGCGATTCGGGCCATTGGAGAAGAAGCACGTTTGATGCTTGGAAGAACACCAGGAAATATTGTGGCAGTGAGGCCGTTGCGCCAGGGTGTAATTTCGGATTATACCGTTACAGAAAAAATGATCAAATATTTTGTACAGAAAGCCCTTGGAAAGCGCACATTTAAAAAACCGCGTATCAGTGTGTGTGTGCCAAGCGGTGTGACGGAAGTAGAGAAAAAAGCCGTAGAAGAGGCAACCTTTGCAGCCGGCGCAAGAGAAGTACACCTGATTGAAGAGCCAGTAGCAGCAGCCATCGGAGCAGGAATCGATATTTCTAAAGCTTGCGGAAATATGATCGTGGATATCGGAGGAGGTACTTCGGATATTGCAGTTATTTCTCTTGGTGGTACGGTTGTAAATACATCCATTAAGATTGCAGGGGATGACTTTGATGAGGCAATCGTCCGTTATATGCGTAAGAAACACAACCTTCTGATTGGAGAACGTACTGCCGAAGATATTAAAATCAGGATTGGAACAACGTATCCGTTGGTAGAAGATGAAGAGATTGAGGTAAGAGGAAGAAATCTTGTAACAGGTCTTCCGAAAACAGTTACCGTTTCTTCATCCGAAACAGAAGAAGCTTTACGTGAACCTACAAGCCAGATTGTGGAAGCCGTGATCGGAGTGCTGGAAAGAACACCACCGGAATTGTCGGCGGATATCCTGGACAGAGGAATTGTTCTTACGGGAGGAGGAGCTCTTCTGAGAGGATTGGAAGAACTGATTGAAGAAAGAACGGGAATCAATACGATGACTGCAGAAGATCCGATGAAAGTCGTTGCAATCGGAACAGGGCAGTTTGTAGAATTTATGAGTGAGAATAAAAAGTTTAATGCATAAGCAAAGGAGGGGAACTGCTGCAGGAGAATGATTGCCTGCAGCAGTTTTCTTCATCATTGACGGAGGAGAAAATTGGAAAAGATAACGGGATATATAGACCACATTATTTTCCGTAATGAAGAGAATGGATATACAGTGTTCCAATTTAATAATGAAAACGGGGAATTAACCTGTGTAGGCAAATTTTCCTATATTTCGGAAGGAGAATTTCTGGAGCTGGAAGGAGAATATACCATGCATCCGTCCTATGGAATGCAGCTTCAGGTTATGAACCATAAAGTAAAAGAACCGGAAGACCTGGAGGCGATTGAACGTTATCTTGGATCCGGGGCAGTTAAAGGAATCGGTCCGGCATTGGCCGGGAAGATCGTGGCAAAGTTCAGGGAAGAAACTTTCCGCATCATGGAAGAGGAACCGGAGCGTCTTGCGGAGATCAAAGGGATCAGTGAGAGAAAAGCAAGAGAAATCTCATCTCAAATAGAAGAAAAAAAAGATTTGCGACAAGCCATGATCTATTTACAGAAATATGGGATTTCCATCAATCTCGCAGTGAAAATTTATAAAAAATACGGCACCGGAGTGTATGGGATTTTAGAAGAAAATCCATATCGGCTTGCAGATGATATTGAAGGAGTAGGATTCCGTACTGCTGATGAGATCGCATCGAAAATAGGAATTCATACAGATTCGGATTTTCGTATACGAAGCGGGATCTTTTATGTGTTGCTGCAAAGCGTGGCAGAAGGACATATTTTTTTAGAAGAAAAGATACTTCTCGGAAAGGCATCGGAACTTTTGCAGGTGGAAATTCAAGATATAGGCAAATATCTTATGGATCTGGCGATGGAAAGAAAAATAGTCGTTAAGAAAACGGAAGAGTCGGTGAGAGTTTATACTGCAAGATATTATTATATGGAAATGAATACGGCAAAAATGCTTTGTGATCTGAGTATGAAATATGAAGAACCGGATGATCTGATTGTCCGAAGGATACGGAAAATTGAAGAATACAGTGACTATGAACTGGATGAAAGACAAAGAGAAGCAGTGGCAGAAGCTGCCAAAAACGGTATTTTTATACTGACAGGAGGACCGGGAACGGGAAAGACCACAACCATCAATGCCATGATCCAATATTTCCAAAGTCAGGGAATGGATATCTGCCTGGCGGCACCTACAGGAAGGGCTGCAAAAAGAATGACGGAAGCTACCGGTTATGAAGCAAAAACCATCCACCGTCTGCTTGAAGTAAACGGAAATCCGGAAGAACAGGACACGGGAGGATTCGGAAGAAACAGAGAAAATCCTCTGGAAACAGATGTAGTGATCATTGATGAAACGTCAATGGTAGATCTGCCGGTGATGCATGCACTTTTATCAGCCATTGTTCCGGGAACAAGATTGATTCTTGTGGGAGATATCAATCAGCTTCCTTCCGTTGGACCGGGAAAGGTTTTAAAAGATTTGATTGATTCGGAAGCATTTCCGGTCATGATGCTGACAAAAATTTTCAGACAGGCACAGGAAAGTGACATTGTTGTCAATGCTCATAAGATCAATGAAGGGAAAGAAGTACGCATCGATAATAAGAGTCGTGATTTCTTTTTTTTAAGAAGACAGGATGCAAATGTGATAATCAGTGTTTTGCTGACGTTGATACAGAAAAAACTGCCATCTTATGTAGATGCAAAAATGACGGATATTCAGGTTTTAACGCCGACCAAAAAAGGTCTTCTTGGAGTAGAAAGGCTAAATAAAATCCTACAGAGATATTTAAATCCTCCTTCTCCCCAAAAAGAGGAAAAAGAATACGGAGAAAAAATATTTCGGATTGGCGACAAAGTCATGCAGGTGAAAAACAACTATCAGTTGGAGTGGGAAATTGCAACGAAATACGGATTGGTGGTTGATAAAGGTATTGGGGTTTTTAATGGTGACATGGGGATTATTACAGAAATCAATACATATGACGAAACATTGGAAGTGGAATATGATGAAAAAAGAAAAGTAAAATATCCGTTTAAAATGTTGGATGAGCTGGATCTTGCTTATGCCGTTACAATCCATAAATCACAGGGAAGCGAATACCCGGCGGTCCTTATACCACTACTTCCGGGACCACGACAGCTATATTGCAGAAACCTTTTATATACGGCAGTAACAAGAGCAAAAAAATGTGTAACACTGGTAGGAAGTGAAAGTGTATTTCAGCAGATGATACAGAATGTAGAGGAGCAAAAAAGAAACACTTCACTTGCAGAACAGATTCGATTGTTTTTATAGGTTTGAGAAAGACATGGGAAAGCGTCAGAGTTTACAAAACATATGAAAACAATATTAGACTTTGTTTACCCGCATGTATGCCCGTTTTGCGGAAAAGTAAAGCGGGAAAGGATATGCGACGCATGCATGAAAAAAATACAATACATACAGGAACCGAGATGCAAACGATGCGGGAAACCGTTGGATAGTGAGCAGAAAGAATATTGCAATGATTGCTTCGAAAGAATTCGGGGGAAGTATTGCTTTTATGATGAAGGAAGAAGTCTTTGGGTCCACAGGGCTCCTGTCAGCGATTCCGTTTATCAGTTTAAATTCCATAATCGAAGGATTTACGGAACTTTTTATGCCGGGGAATGGGTAAGTCAGTATGGAAATGAAATAAAAAGATGGAAAGCAGACGCATTGATTCCCATTCCCATGATGAATAAAAAGAAACGGGAACGGGGCTATAACCAGGCGGAAATACTGGCAAAAGAGCTGTCAAAACAAACAGGAATCCCTGTTATCAAAAACGGTCTG
This sequence comes from uncultured Drancourtella sp., assembly GCA_937880845.1. Lineage (GTDB taxonomy): Bacteria > Bacillota > Clostridia > Lachnospirales > Lachnospiraceae > Sellimonas. The sequence continues at coordinate 10,600 of CALFLL010000008.1, read as the reverse complement.
ATACGGACAAAGGAAGTGAAAGCTCAGAAAAGACTGTCAAAAGAAGCAAGAAAGAGAAATCTGGAAGGGGTTTTTCAAATAAAATCAACCTGCCGTTTGCCGTCTTCCGTAATTTTGCTGGATGATATTTATACGACGGGAAATACCATCAACGAGGCAGCGAAAACGTTAAAAAAAGCAGGAGTAAAGAGGGTCTGTTTTTTAACGATAAGTATTGGACAAGATATATGATTTTTGTTATACTGAACATAGTTTTGTATGCATGTTGCATACGTTTACATTACAGAATGGACCGAGGTGTTTTATGGTTAATAAAGAAAAAATAAGATTGATGAACAAAATGGCTCTATATGAAGAAAAACAGGGCAGTGAAGACATGAAGATCAGTTCTTATTATAAAAAGGATTATACAAGTCTGCAGACCATCTGGACACTTATCTGGATCACGGTAGGATATGGGATGATCATAGGTTTGCTTGTGGTTACCTGTATGGACGGTTTATTGGAAAATGCCGGACTTTTTACATTTGTAATACTGATATTGGCAGGACTCATTGTGTATCTTTTGCTGATGGCAGGTTATGGAATCTTTGCTTCCAGATATTACCAGAAAAAATATGCAAAAGCACGGGGGCGAGTGAAAAAATATCATCGCATGTTGATGCAGCTGGAGCGATTTTATGACAGGGAAAGGAAGAAGAAGTAATGAGTAATCTGTTTGTATTGAAAGAGCAACTTCAGGCATTTTATGCCAAGTATTCAAAAGGCGTAGACAAAGTGATACAGTTGTTTCTTGCCTTTGTTGTGTTTTATTTGATCAATTCAAAAATAGGCTTTGCCGCTCAACTGGCGAATCCTCTTGTAACTACGGTGCTTTCTGTTATCTGTGCATTACTTCCGGGTACTTTTACGGTGCTTGCGGCGGCGGTGCTGATCATGATTCATATGTTTTTCTTGTCAAAAGGAGTAATGCTGATCGCATTTGCACTGTTCTTGATTCTGTTCGTGTTTTATTTCCGCTTTACACCGGGCAGATCATTGATCGTGCTTTTAATGCTGGTAGCATTTTTCTTTAAAATTCCGTTTGTGGTTCCTGTCGCATTTGCATTGACAGCGACACCGATATGCATTCTTCCGATTGCTTTTGGAACCATGGTGTATTATATGATAAATTATCTGGAAACATCCGCCACAACAGTTACAGGAGCAGATGGAGTGGCAGGGGAAATGACACTGTTTGCAACACAGATTCTCCAGAATAAAGAAATGTGGGTCTACATTGCGGCAGCAGCACTTGCTTTTCTTGTTGTATATAATGTAAGGAAAAGTTCTGTGGATCATTCATGGAAGATTGCCATTGTAGCAGGTGTGATCGCAGATTTGATTGTGATCGTTGCAGGAAGTATAGCATTTCATTTTGTGATTTCTTATGCTATGATTATTGTAGGAAATATCATTTCTGCAATATTGGCTTTGATATTGGAATTTTTCATTTTTTCTGTAGATTATTCCAGAGCAGAGAAGTTTCAATATGAAGATGATGAGTACTATTATTATGTCAAAGCCATTCCGAAAGTTTCTGTATCGGTACCGGAAAAAAAGGTAAAACAGATTAGCAGACGGAGACCTGATAAGGAAGAACGGGCAGAGAAAGAAAATCTTGAAAAAGAAACAGAAAAATTTTATGATAACAAGGAAACGGGGGTAAGAGAAAAACCTGAAAACAAAGAATACATACCTGGGATGACGGAGGAAATCCTCCTTGCCCGACAGCTTCAGGAAGAAGTGGATCTGGAGGAAATCCTCAAAAAAGAACTTTCATCCAAAACAAAAGAAGATAAATAGTTATAGATAAAAGGGGATAAATATGATAAGGAGTATAAAAGAAAAGGGAGGTGACAAGAATGCAAAATAGTATTATAAAACTTATCAATTCTTATTTTCCGGATTGGTACTTTCCGGATATCCGTTGGACGGATGTTGTGGAAATCATTATTGTTGCTTTTTTAATCTACCAGATCATGGTCTGGATCAAGAACACGAAAGCATGGATGCTGTTAAAGGGAATTCTTGTTCTTGCAGTTTTTATTCTTGTTGCCGCTATTTTTAAAATGCATACCATCCTGTGGATTGCAAAAAACAGTGTGTCCATTCTGGCGATGGCGGCGATCGTAGTATTTCAGCCGGAACTGCGTCGTGCATTGGAAAAACTTGGAGAAAAGAAGTTTCTTACGGCAATTGTTCCGATTGATAAAGGAAAAGAGAATGAACGATTCAGTGAACGGACCATTGACGGCATTGTAAGTGCCTGTTTTTCCATGGGAAAAGTAAAAACGGGAGCTTTGATCGTGGTGGAACAGGCGATTCACCTGACGGAATATGAAAGTACGGGGATTTATCTGGATTGCCTTGTATCCCCACAGGTTCTGATCAACATTTTTGAGCATAATACACCCCTTCATGACGGGGCGATCATCATAAGAGAAAACAGGATTGTATCTGCTACATGTTACCTTCCGTTATCTGATAATATGGAGATCAGCAAAGAACTCGGAACAAGACACAGAGCGGCTCTGGGAATGAGTGAAGTCAGTGACGCTTTGGTCATTATTGTATCTGAGGAAACAGGATATGTTTCAACAGCTAAAGGTGGACAGCTTGTCAGAAACGTAACACCGGAATATCTAAGAGAAAGCCTGGTGCGTATACAAAATAAAAATGCTGAAAATAAAAAAATGAGAAAGCTGTGGAAAGGAAGGCGGAAAAATGAAAAAGAAACTGACTAAAAATCTTTGGCTTAAGATTTTGTCACTGGCCATTGCCGCATTTCTTTGGGCTGTTGTAGTAAATTTGGATGATCCGGTAACAACGGTTCAGTTTTCCAATATACCGGTTCAGGTTCTCCATCCGGAAGTGGTGACAAGCAAAGGAAAAACATACCGGATAGAAGATGAAACAGACCGAGTGCGGGTGACCGTAAAAGCAAAGCGGTCTGTACTTCATAAACTGAAATCAGGAGATATCAAGGCATATGCGGATATGAAAGAGATGTCGCTGGGGTCTCAGGTACCGATCGAAGTGACGATACCGAATTTTGACTATCAAGAGGCGAGCTCCAATCCAAGAAATATGCAGGTTGTGATCGAAGATGAAGCACATAACACATTCCCGATCACGCCAACGACAACGGGAAGTGTAAGAGATGGATATGTGCTTGGTGAGATCAAGGCAGATCCGGAAAAAGTCAAAGTAGACGGACCAAAATCCATAATAGACAGGATTGATAAAGTCGTTGCAGAAGTAGATGTGACAGGACTTACGGATGATGCCGTGCTTCAGTCCAGACTTGTATTTTATGATGATGAAGGGAAAACCATTGACACAACACTTCTGACGTTGGAAGCTTTGAAAAATGAAAATGATGTAAATGTATCGGTTGAAGTACTGGATACCAAAAAACTGAAACTTGAGTTTGATACATCTGCTATCCAGCCTGCAAAAGGATATATATTTACCGGAATTGAATGTGAACCGAAAGAAGTACAGGTTGCTGGGCAAAAAGTAGATCTGGAACAGCTCAACACCATTGAAATTCCTGCAAGTGCTTTGGAAGTGAAAGAGCTAAATAAAAAAGAGGAGAGAGTAGTAGACATCACTCCGTATTTACCAAGAGATGTAGAATTGATTGATAAGAATGCAGGATCAGTTGTCGTTACGATCGCGATTGAAGAAAGCGGAAGCAGGACTTTGGAGATACCAACCGGTTCTATTACGGTAAACAATCTCCAGGAAGGACTTCAATATTCCTATGTTTCCGGAAATAATCTGGAAATCAAAGTACAGGGAGAACGAGAATTCTTAAATACAATTCAACTAGGAGAAGGAAGTCTGGCGATTAATCTGGTTACATACAAAGAACCGGGTGAATATGATGTGCCTGTGGAAGTAAAACTTCCGGAAGGGTGTATGTTGGCGGAACCTGTCAACATTCGAGTGCGGATTGAAAAGGCAGAATCAGAAGAAAACGAATAACCGGAGGAAAGTAAAATGCTAAGCCGGAAAGTGGTGATCACTAATCCGACCGGTCTTCATTTAAGACCGGCGGGATTGTTTTGCAAAACTGCAATGAGATTTCAGTGTAGTGTGAAGTTTTCCACTCCCAAAGGTGTCAGCAATGCGAAAAGTGTACTGAGTGTTCTGGGAGCATGCGTAAAATGTGGAGATGAGTTGGAAATCATCTGTGAAGGAGAAGATGAAGCACAGGCTTTAGAGGCAATGGTCACATTGGTAGAAAGTGGCATAGGAGAATAGGAAAAATTCATATCATAAAAAGGGACTTATCCGTTGTGAAAGAGTATAGCAATGATTTCACGGATGAGTCCTTTTTTATTTACCGTCTGTTTTTGGGATGGTGGACAAAAAAACGAAAGTTCAGTATAATAAAGGAAAGATATTGTGAGAAAAAGGAGAACATCATGAGTAAAGTAACTTTGGTAATTATGGCGGCCGGTATCGGGAGCAGATTCGGAGGCGGAATCAAGCAGTTGGAACCGGTAGGGCCAAACGGTGAGATCATTATGGATTATTCCATCCGTGATGCAAAAGAAGCAGGATTTGATAAGGTTGTATTCGTAATCCGAAAAGATTTGGAAAAAGATTTTAAAGAAGTGATCGGAAACAGAATCGAAAAACAGATCCATGTAGAATATGCTTTCCAGGAATTGGACGATATTCCGCAAAAATATCAGGAAAAATTTCCGGGACGTACCAAACCATGGGGAACCGGACAGGCTATTTTAAGCTGCAAAGGAAAAGTAAAAGAACCACTTCTTGTAATCAATGCAGATGATTATTACGGAAAAGAAGCTTATGTAAAAGCTTATGAATATTTAAAAGAAAATCAGGAAGCGGAAGATAAAACCCCGATCTGTATGGTGGGATTCGTGTTAAAAAATACCCTCAGCGAAAACGGAGGAGTGACAAGAGGCGTCTGCAAAGTGAATGAAGACGGAATGTTGGCAGAAATCGTGGAAACACATGAGATTATAAAAGACGGAGAAAAAGCCAAAGCAGAAGGGGGAACGGTAGAATTAAGCCTTGATACACCGGTATCTATGAATATGTGGGGACTGCAGCCGGAGTTTCTGGATATTTTGGAGAGAGGATTTAAAGAATTTCTGGAAAACACACCAAAAGAAGATCTGAAGGCAGAATATCTCCTTCCGACCATCATCGGACAGTTATTGAAAGAGGGAAAAGCAAGTGTAAAAGTCCTTCATTCCAAAGATAAATGGTTCGGAGTGACATATAAAGAAGATAAAGAAAGTGTAGTTAAGGCAATCAAGGAATTGATAGAACAAGGTTTGTATTAATTATGGTTTCGTAAAAGTCAAGAGGAACAAGGGAAAAGAGGGTTAAAATGAAGAAAAGTTGGAAAAAGGCGGCAGCAGTATTTACAGGCGTGGCTGTTGTAATATCAACCGTTCCTGTATCGTTTGCACAGGAACAGGATACTGCTTATAAGCAGACGGAAGAAACTGTGAATGTACCGGAAGCAGAGGTGCCGGAAACGGAAGTACCTGAAGAAGAGATACCGGAAACGGAAACGCCGGAAGTAGAGGTGCCGGAAACGGAAGCACCGGAGACGGAGATGCCTGAAACAGAAGCAACGGAAACGGAAGTACCGGGGACAGAGATGCCTGAAACAGAGGCATCGGAAACAGAAATGCCGGAAACAGAGGTACCGCAAGTGGAATCAACGAAAACAGAAGTTCCGGAACAAAATGCGGTAAAATCGGATATCAACTATCGTGTTCATGTACAAAATGTGGGCTGGCAGGGATGGAAATCAAATGGAGAAACGGCCGGCACCACCGGGAAATCACTCCGTCTGGAGGGACTGGAACTGAAATTGCAAAATCAGGAATACAGCGGAGGGATTGAGTACCGTACCCATGTGCAGGATATTGGTTGGCAGGGATGGAAATCTGACGGACAAATGGCAGGCACTACTGGAAAAGCATACAGGCTGGAAGCATTACAGATCCGTCTCACCGGGGAAATGGCAGAACATTATGATCTTTACTATCGTGTCCATATCCAGAATTACGGATGGATGCCGTATGTAAAAAACGGTGCCTTTGCAGGAAGTGAGGGATTTGGACTCAGACTGGAAGGGCTGGAGATCCATCTTGTGAGCAAAGAGAGCGGAAGTACGATACAGACAGGGCAGGGATTTTTGAAAAATGTATTATACGGTTCCGCCCATGTACAGGATATCGGAAATACAAAAGAAGTACAGTCCGGCAAGATCATTGGTACGGTAGGGCAGAAAAAGCGTCTGGAAGCTGTTTCTTTTAGACTAAAAGGAACAGAAAATTTTATGTCCGGTGGAGTAAAATACCGTGCCCATGTGCAGGATATTGGCTGGCAGGGATGGAAATCTAACGGACAGATGGCAGGTACAACGGGGCAAAAGAAACAGGTAGAAGCAGTTCAGATCCAACTGGAAGGTCAGATTGCACAGTTTTATGATATATATTACCGGGCTCATGTTCAAAACTATGGTTGGCTTGACTGGGCCAAAAACGGTCAGGTGGCGGGAACAAGCGGATATGCATATCGGATGGAAGCCATAGAAGTAATCCTGAAACCAAAGGGAAGTTCTCTTCCAGGTTCCTGTGCAAGACCATATTTGAAAAAATATACCGCTAACGAACTGACGTATTCCGGACATGTACAGGACATTGGGAATACATCTGCCGTGAAAGGCGGACAGATTCTTGGAACAGTCGGAAAAGCAAAGCGTTTAGAAGCATTTCAAATCCAACTCAATGATGCGGCAGAAGGACTTCCGAAAGGATCACTTCAATACCGTGCCCATGTACAGGATATCGGTTGGCAGGGATGGAAAAGTGAAGGACAGATGGCGGGAACAAGCGGTCAGAAGAAACGTCTGGAAGCAGTTCAGATGAAACTGACGGGAGAAATTGCAAAATATTATAATTTATATTACAGAGTACATTCCCAGTATTTTGGATGGCTTGGCTGGGCCAAGAATGGAGAAATGGCAGGAACATCAAGCCTTTCCGTAAGAATCGAAGCCATTCAGGTTGTTCTTGTGCCAAAGCTCGACAACCAGAGTCCGTATCAGACAGGAAAAGCTTACTACAATACCTACAAATATCAAAACCCAAAGCAATATCTTCAGATCAGACATGTTCAGAAAACATTAAGTGGCGGTGGCTACAATCTGAGCAGCGGTTATATGGGATTGAAAGTATGGTATGTTCAGAAAAAGCTTGGACTCTCCGGAAGACGTGCCATCATGGACGGAACAACCATCAATGCAGTGAAAAATTACCAGAGAAGCCACGGGCTTCCGGCAACAGGAGTGGTGGATTTAACTACTTGGAAGAAAATGGGATACTCAGAATCAGCATGGTATAATCTGGGAGCTTACGCAAGTCCTTTAAAAACGAATCCTACTAGTACAAGAAAAGACTGTATTGAAGCAATGATCAGTACAGCATATCAATATCTTGGAAAGCCATATATCATTGGCGCATCCGGAGATCCGAGTCATGGGCTTGATTGCAGCGGGCTTGTCATCCAGGCACTATATTCGGCAGGAATCGATCCGGCACCGGTCAGTCCGATTCGTCATTCACAGCCGGGATACGAATATGAATGTAGAAATCTTTGGAATCTTCCGATGAAACATGTATCGTATTCTCAGCGTCAAAGAGGAGATTTGATTTTCTATAAAAATGCAGGGGGAACCATTATTCATGTGGCAATTTATTTGGGAAATGACCAGGTAATCGAATCTTGGCCGAATAAGGTGGTCGTATGGCCGATAAAAAATTCCCATCGTTCACTGATCGCAGGAGTGGCAAGACCGTTTGCATAAAGGCAGGAGAGAGGGTTTATGAAAAAGAAAAAAATATTATCGTTTTTATTGGCCTTGCTTCTTGTCTGTATGCCGGTTGAGTATGCCGGTGCGGCAGACACAGAAACACAGACGGAAACCGCAGAAGAACGGGACCCGGCTTTGATCTATCAGTTCTATTGCGGAGGCCAATGGATGGAAAAAGATACCTCTGTGACATCAGAAGAAGAGCAGAATGATCAGATGCTGCAGGCGTTAAAGATCAATACAAAAAATGAGGATGAAAAAAATACGGTTCTGTATCGTGTGAAACTGCAAAATCAGGATTGGCAGGACTGGACTTTGGAAGGAAAAATAGCAGGAGATCAAAAAGGAACTGCCGGGATTGAAGCGGTAGAGATCAAACTGCAGGGAGAATGGACAAATTCCAGATCTGTACGTTACCGGGTGTGTATACCTGGAAAAGGCTGGCAGGACTATGTGGAAAACGGACAGACAGCCGGGTTGGAAAACAGTGAGGAAACAATATGTGGACTGGAAATCCTGTTGGAAGAAGAAACGGAAGATACAGAACAGATAAAAGAAGAGGAAAAAACGGAAGAAATCCTACCGTCCGTTCCTTTGGAACAAGCGGAGGTGATTTCGAATGCAGGAGTCAGCTATACGGCAAAAATACAAAACCGACCGGAACAGAATCCGTCTCGTGACGGAGCGGTATCCGGAGAACCGGGAAGCAGTCTTGCTTTGGAAGGAATTTCAATCCGATTGAATCAGGAAGGAGAAAACAAGATACCGGGAAGTATTCAATACCGGACTCATATCCAGAATATCGGATGGACAGAATGGAAAGAAGACGGAGAATACTCCGGTACCATTGGAAAAGCATTGCGGATGGAAGCAATGGAAGTGAAACTTACCGGAGAAATAGCTGTATCCTACGATGTTTACTATTCTGTATATGTACAGAATAAAGGCTGGCTTGGCTGGGCGAAAAACGGCCAAAGTGCAGGAACACAAGAACTGGCAAGAAGATTGGAAGCTGTGAAAATCTGTTTTGTAAAAAAGGGACAGCAAGCTCCGGGAGAAAATACAGGATACTTTCTCAAAGGATATCCGGCAAGTGCCCTAACCTTTCAGTCCCACATCCAAACAGACGGAGATGTGGCGGTAAAGGGTTCCGGACAACTGATCGGTACAACCGGTGAACAAAAAAGGATCGAAGGCATTTCCATCCGGTTGGATAAGGGTGGAGAAGAAGGATATTTAAACGGAGGCATCCAATACCAAGTGCATATCCAGAATATCGGTTGGCAGGGGTGGAAACACGACGGAGGATATGCCGGAACAAAAGGGAAGGCATTGAGGGTAGAAGCCATTGAAATCCAACTGACAGGAGAACTTGCTCAGTATTATGATATTTACTATACGCCCCATATTCAGCAGCTTGGCTGGCTCGGTTGGGCAAAGAACGGACAGAAAGCAGGAAGCGAAGCACTTTCCTATCGGATGGAAGCTTTGAAAGTCTGCCTTATAAGAAAAGGAGAACCGGCACCGGGAAAGGAAAGCGGATCTTTTATACAGGGTATTGCAAACGGAAATCTAAAGTATTCTTCTCATGTTCAGAATATCGGAAATACATCTGCTGTTTCCAACAATCAGGTTGTAGGAACGGTAGGAAAGAAACTTCGCATGGAAGGGATTAAAATCTGGTTTCAGAATCCGTCTATGAACGGAAAAAGCGGAGGAATCCGTTATCAAAGCCATATCCAGAACATTGGTTGGCAGGGGTGGAAGCAAAACGGACAGCTGTCAGGTACCAGCGGAAGATCACTGAGACTGGAAGCAGTAAGAATCGAACTGACCGGAGAGATTGCAAAATATTATGATATTTATTATCGTGCCCATGTACAAAATTTTGGCTGGCTCGGTTGGGCGAAAAACGGTCAGGATGCGGGAACGGCAGGATATGCTTACCGGATGGAAGCACTTCAGCTTCAGCTTATCCCGAAAGGAGGAACAGCTCCGGTAAGTGGAAACAGTTTTAAACAATATACAGGGAAAAAGTCATTGAATGTACCGATGTATTATCAGTATCCAAAATATCCAAACGGATGCGAGGCCGTTTCCCTTTATATGGCATTGAGATACAATGGATATATGGTAACTCCTGATGAAGTATGCTATAGATACATGCCAAGAGGTCCTCTTCATTCCACCAATCCATATGTTGCTTATATGGGAAATCCGGGTTCTTTGACAGGAGGATACGGGTGTTGGGCATCTGTCATATGCAAGACCGCACAAAATTATTTCAATGCGGTACATATCAGGACAAAAACCCCGCGAAATATTACAGGTACATCAATGGAGGGACTGTTTGGATATATTGACAGAGGAATCCCGGTTGTGGTGTGGGGAACTTTGAATATGGGAAGTACCACATGGTTTAAGGCGGGAAGTTCCGGGGGAGTTTCTTATTACTGGCCGTCAAAAGCACATTGTGTGGTTATGACCGGATATGATAAGAACCGAAAGGTAGTGAAAGTAAACGATCCCATCCGAGGAAAAGTGGAATACAGCTTTTCCAGCTTTGAAAGAGCATTTCATACAATGGGAAAAAATGCCATGGTAATTCAATAATGTGGAAAAATATGAAGGGGATGTGAAAAAACTCGATTGAGTTTTTTCACATCTTCATTTTTGCACTTG
>CALFLL010000007.1 GCA_937880845.1 uncultured Drancourtella sp. | reverse complement strand
TCCTTGATCTCTAACCCTGTAAAATCTGTTTTTACATCAAAACTTGTTCCCACTTCCACCTGATGATCCTTTGCCAGAACAATTTCATCTTCATCTAGCTGGCTTTGTACCTCTTCCAAAAGAGGCAGTTTTCTTTCTTTCGGAAGCTCCGCAGCATAACTGCTGATTGGTGATAACACCGTAGATAAAAGAGTGACCGCTGTCAGCAATCCGGATACAACCCGCTTTGCTTTTTGTTTCACTTTCATGTTCTTAAATCCTTCCTTTCTTCTGAATCTTATTTATCCGTTATACTTGTTCATCGCTTTCCATCATTCTTTCCTGAAAATAATCCCCTCCTTTCCTGGTTTTGTGCTATTTGGGACAGTCAGCACTTTGCTGAGATAACAGCACAAATATATGGCGGTATCTGCCTTTTCAAACAAACACCGCCATATGATTTCTACTGTCATCCTCATTTTGATTCAGACAATTATTTTTTATTTAAGATTTAAGCGTTTTCCTGTTCTCTTCCCCGGATCCGTTCCTGTTTTAGAGTCCATATCTCCAAAACGTTTTCTCTGTCAGGACACGCACAATGCACATTCAAGGCAGGTATCACTCCGGGCAGGCTATTCTCTTTTCAAGGTACATGAAGTGTTTCTTACAAACGTCTTCATATAACGAAAGGAAAATGGCCTGTTTTACAGGGTGCTTTTTAAATTTTTTTGATTTTTTTTAATTTTCTTCTTCATCTGCATGTTTTTTCATGACAGAAAGTGCTCTTTGCATCATTTCACAAACACTCTGCTGTCTGATCCCAAGATAGTCCGCAATCTTCTCTTGATTCATTTCTTCAAAGTAAAATAACTGGATGATTTCTTTCTGTCTGGCAGTCAGACAACCTAAGAAATCGCGGACCATCTCTTTTTCAATATACTGGTCGAGAAAATCTGAAGCTGGATCTAGCAGTAAGATCCTGTCATCCGCATAATCGCTATACGAAACGAGTCTATGGTTTGATGCCACCTTAGTCTGATTTATTTCCATACGATCCGTTGCTTCCATTAACAAACGAATGTACCAATTTTCGTTGTCAAAAAATTCTTCGTTCATAATGCTTCGATCTTCCTTCACATCCATGTATTGATAATCTTTACAGGAATGGAGTGGAAAGATGGTTTTCTTTCCGTTTTCCCTGTATAACACATACCCATTTGCGTAAACGGTAATATCACATTCCCCACTCAGAATTTCCTTTACTACAATCTCTTCTGTTTCTAACGCCTTTTCAGAAGGGACTCTCTTTGTCATACCTGCCACTTTTACTACTTTCTTTAATTCTTTTAATGTCAACATATGGACCACCTTTCTGCCTTACGGCTACGGGTGATCCATGAACTCTATAAAAATCTCATCACAATTAGCCACGAACTCACCCGTTTTTTTTGAACGGGAGCCCGCAGCTCCTATGTAATTACCTCCTTCGGCTATATCATACAAAATTCCGTATCATCTCTGATTTTTGCACACGAAACTTTGCCCTCTATATATAGAAAGGAAAAAGCCCTGTTTTACAGGTTAAAAACTCAACTTTTTTTTAAATTTTTGAGAAAACAAAAAAAGCCGGCAAAACAAATGCTTCCACAGACACAGAATGAAATATCATCCTGCATTGTATCTGCAAATGTTTTGCCGGGCTCTTCATGATTCCAGTCAGGTTCAGCTCCTTGACAAACTCTTGCTATCAGGTGCAGCCTTGATGGTTCCAGCCAAATCCACCGCTTATCCTAATAGCTCATTTTATTTAGTTTCCTTTCGGGAATTCATCACTTTTTGAGAATATACCCGCATTCTTTCTTTCAGTTTTTCGTCTTTGATGTGCAAAGGCCGTACTGAAACAATATCATCTTTTACTAAAATCTCCAAAGTGCTTCTACATTTCTTACATTCTACTTCTGAATCGCAATGTGCGCTTTTTTCAATAAATGCTCCGCATACAGAGCAATGTACATGCCATCTGATAGCATCTGATCCCATAGGCTTCCTCCTTTAAGCAATAATAAAAAAGTCCATTTTATTACTCAACGGATCAAAGGGAAATCAAATCCGCCTTATGAGCATCATGTTGTCCATTCCGTAAGTGCCAAAGCTGCACGAACAGCATGATCATCAAATCCCAGACCTGCTTTGTTGATCTGGTGCATCCATCCTTATTCTCTCCGGATTCCCACTCACCCAGGATACTAAGAATTTCTGCCGATTGTATTTAACAAGGTAATTCCAATTCTTCAAATATATCTCCGGATAACTCACAAAGATCCGGGATCAAAATGATCGTATCATCAATCCGTAAATGAATCGATGGATCAAAAAATTCAACGGTTCCGCAAATCGTATGATACTGGCCTGCCGGTTTCATTTCCCGGCTTTCTTTAAAATAAGTTGCCTGTATCTTCATTCCAACAGAAACCATCTGTAGCTTCCTATCCAATCCACATTTTTGTTCTTCGGATAACATCTTCCTTTGTTCATAAAGTATTTCCTGTTTCCGTACGATCTCTTCAAATCCCCGAAGTGCTGCAAAAGGGGCAAATTGCTTCGCTCTGTGCTGCACATCCATAGGATATCTTTTGGAAACCGGTCTCGGAATATATAAATATTTCTGATAAGCCTTTGCCAGCATACTTTCACCTCCTACGCACGATGTCCCCCAACCTGATTATTTCTTTCCCGATAGGTAGAACATTCCAACAGATTGGATCCCCGCATGATCGCATTTTTTCCATAACGCTTTTTCACCTGTAATACTGCTTCCTGCAGATGTCTTTCCTTTTCTGCTTTTATGGAATCCTGGAAAAGAGTATATTGCTGATAGCCTTCCGGTGTTATCTTATTTGCAATGATCTCTATCCGTCTGATCCCGGTATGTGGATCTGCGATCTTTCGATAAAGCGCTTCTACTGTATCGATCATTTCCTTGGAACGATTGGTACGATCCGGAAACCTTACGGTTCCTTTCGATGGCTCCCTTTCAAAACGATGATCGTAAGCGATCCACAAGGTTACAGAATTCGTTACCAGTCCCTTTTCCACCAGATCCAGAACCAGTACATCTGTCATTTCTCTTACAACAACAGCAGCTTCTTCAAATGTGTAATTTCTCATCAATACCTGTCCATTAGAAAGACTATGCTCTTCTGTATGATAATTTTTGATATCACTCATTTTACAGGACTCACAGCCCCAGGCATGATCGATCAATAGTTCTGCATCGATCCCAAACATTTTATACAGCCAGTCTTCCGACTGGATAGAGGCAAGTGCGATATCTCCCATCGTTTGGATTCCATATCCGGCTAATTTTCTCTCTGTTCTGGAACCAATGCGCCAGAAATCACTCAATGGTTTATGTCCCCATAACTGTTCCCGGTAAGAGATCTCATCCAGCATTCCGATATGATCCTCTATATGTTTTGCCACAATATCCATTGCGATCTTTGCAAGATACAGGTTAGTTCCAATTCCTGCTGTTGCTGTAATTCCGGTTTCTTCCATGACCGCATCCATCAGTTTTTGTGCCATTTCTTTCGCTGTAAGGTGATACAGGGAAAGGTATCTTGTGACATCCATAAAGCACTCATCCACACTGTAAACATGGATATCTTCTTTTGCCACATAGTTTAAATAAATCCCATAGATCCTTGCCGAATACTCCATATAGAGCTGCATCCTCGGTTTTGCCACAATATATTCGATATGATCCGGTATCTCATGGATCCTGCAACGGTTACGGATCCCCAGCTTTTTCATAGCCGGCGTGATAGCAAGGCAAATAGTGGATACCGATCGGTCCGGATCTGCAACAACCAGATTGGTAGTAAACGGATCCAGTCCTCTTTCCACACACTCAACAGAAGCATAAAAAGATTTCAGATCAATACAGAGGAATGTTTCCTTCTGTTTCAAATCAATCACCTCCCATAAGTTGCCTATCTTTCTCTTTCCCATAAGCAATCCGATCTCATCCCAACTCGTTTTCACACGATAGAAATCGTGTCAAAATAGGCAATTTTCAGTAAATCCATTGACAAGAAAGGAAATATCATTTATATTATAGGCAAGTAGTTGCCGTTCTGTTGTGATTCACATTATAGGCAATCATTCGCCTCTTGTCAAGAGGCAACTTGTTGATTATGGGAAATTTATTTCCTATCCCGTTTCAGCATCATACATAAAGATCCTGAAACGCCAATTAGAAAGTAGGTATTTTTATGACATTCGGTGAAAAAGTGAAAAATTTAAGAAAGAACAAAGGACTCAACCAAACCCAATTAGCCGATGCTGTCGGTGTCTCCCTTCGGACTGTTCGGGGATGGGAAATTGAAGGCCGTTATCCAAAGAAACATGACCTTTACCAGAAACTTGCAGACATTTTAAGCTGTGATATCTCCTATCTCATGACAGAAGAAGAGGCTTTTATCACAGAAGCATCTGAACAATTTGGAAACCGTGGAGCAAAACAGGCTCAGCAGATCTTAGAACAGGCCGCTGCAATGTTCGCCGGCGGGGAACTTTCTGATGAAGACAAAACAGCCTTTATGGATGAGATCCAGTCTTTATATCTGGATTCCAAGAGACGTGCAAAGAAATTTACACCAAAGAAATATTTAGATGCCAAATAGATGGGGTGATTATGGGACAGCCTATAGGATATAGTTTTATTGTCAGAAGTAACATTACCCGCTTCTGTTTGATTCATACACGAGGTGATATATTTGGGGAATTCATATATTTACAACAAAGTAGAAAAACTTGTAAAAAA
>CALFLL010000006.1 GCA_937880845.1 uncultured Drancourtella sp. | reverse complement strand
GGCAAAAGTCAGTAAAATCAAGTGTTTTCAGTTTGCTCAGCAGACACTAATTAAAAGCATAATTTGCAGGAGGAAATATGTATGAGTGATGAAAAAGATTAAGTTAGCAAAACATTAAAAAGAAGTAATTATATGCAGAAAAGGTGTACTAAAAAGAAATATATAATAATTTCTAAGTAGTACACCTTTATATTATTATTGATCATCAATTTTGTAATATCTCTTCCTGCAAAAATTCTTTAAGGGTGGTCTTTCCGCAGCCGGATTTTCCCATGATACCGACAAATTCTTTCTCTTCAATGGTGAAATTCACCCCTTTTAATACTTTGATATCGTCCTCGTCATTTTTCGGATTTGTTTTTTTGTAATTACGGATTAAATTTTCTGCTTTTAAAATCTCCATATTTCTTCTCTCCTTACTCTTTTTCTATCCAACGTACCATGAGGTTTCTTATGATAACCGTAAACAAAAACATGATCAGAATATAAACAACTGCCTGCGGGAGAATCCACAGAATACTTGGATTATGATAAGTATCAATCAATCGGAACGGCAGGTTTCTCCAATCGTCATAAGTTCTTAAAAATCCGATGCAGTGCAGTGTTCCCATAGCTGCTGCGATCAATGTTGGCGGCATGACAAGAAGCGTCACTTCCTGTTTGATCATAGCTGCTTTCTCCTTGCCTTTGATTCCCATTGTATGTAAAAAACGGTATTTTCGTTTCATGGATGGCAAGTCAGAATAAAGTTTGATGCATAATGTAAACAACATGAACAATAAGATTGTGACAGCCCCGAATACAACCACAGTAAACCGCACGGTTCCTTCCACCCGATGTGCCTCTAGCAGACTTTCCTTTTCATGGACTTCTATACTTTCTCCTTCTCCCAGTTGCTTCAGTTCGGTCTCGGCTTTTTCGATTGTTTCCTGTGGACCATTCATAATGGTAACGGCTCTGCTTCCTTCATTTTTATCATACAACCGTTGGAATTCCTCATCGGAAAATACAATCGCATCTACCAGATATTCCCCCAATACCCCTTTCCGTTTTACCCGTTCTTTTAAAAAATAAGAATGGAAATCATTATTTACCCTGTTTTCCCATCCCAAAGCGATTCCTGTCTTTACATGATCTTCCTGAAATATATCGATCTCTCTTTCGATTCCTCCCCAAAGATAAGCAATTTCTTTCCCCTTTAATCCAAATGTTTCTCCCCATAATTCCTCACAGGTACTTTCCGATAACCCCATCAACGGAACATTGACATGAAAGTTTTCCAGAGAAGGATAGCTAGCGACATCATCCCCGTATTTTCTGCAGATTTCCGTCACTTCTTTCTCCTTCTCCGGGGTTTCCCAGCAAACCAGGTCGAAAGGATATTTCTCCGGGTCTGCCTGCCAGATTCCACCGGACACCGTCCAGACAAAATAGACTGCTGTCATTCCTATGAGGATCTGTATGACAACGATATTGATATTATCAGTTAACCGAGAATAGAAATTGTGGAATCCCAGCATCTTTTTATAGTAGCTTCCCTGATGTCTTTTTTTTAACCGATCAAACCCGTACCCTAATCCAAACAACAACATGCAATATATTCCGGCAGCACTAAATATAAGAATGCCGATAGCAAGATAACCGGATTCGTCCACTTCGGAATCTATTACAAAGGAAAGGAACATGGCAATCATAATCACTGCCAGACCTCCCAATGCCAGAAGCCCCCAAGACTTTGTCACCACCGGTCTTTCGCGAACAGTATCTCCTTTTAATAAGAGTGATAAATCCTTTCCATTCATATATACGACCAAGGCAATGACCACTCCAATGATCATGGCTATACACCAAAGTGCCACTTTCCAGTAAATTGTATGGATATCCACAGAAGAATACGTCACTTCGTTTCCACTGACTTTCCCCAGGAGTTCTTTAAACCCTTTTACCAGGAGATTTCCCGCAGCCACTCCTATTCCGATAGATAAAATCCAACTGAACAGATACTCCAGTGCCACAAATAAGATGAAATGTTTTTTCCGAATACCCATCCTTTGCCCTAGTACGGATATAAAACTTTACAGAATACACCATGATGCAGATAGAAGTAAAAAACGATACACCGACCGTTTGTCCTAAAAGCAGGCCGGAAGTACTGTCTATCCCGGCCACTTTGACCCCTTTTGTCAATTCACTTAAATACATAAACCCAAAGATCATGGCAACGGAAAAGACCGCACTTAAGAAAAACACCACGAAACATTTGATATTATATTTGAAACTCTTCCAGGCTATATGAAACATTTTCTTCCTCTTTCTCTACTCTTTTTCTATCCATCGTACCATGAGGTTTCTCATGATAACCGTAAACAAAAACATAATCAGAATATAAACGGCTGCCTGCGGGAGAATCCATAATAGACTTGGATTTTGATAAGTATCAACAAACCTGAACGGAAGATTTCTCCACTGATTATATGGTTTCAAAAATCCAATACAATGTATCGTTCCCATGACTGCTGCAATCAGTGCAGGGGGCATGACAAGGAGGGTTACCTCCTGTTTGATCATTCCGATTTTTTCCTTGCCCTTAATTCCCATAGTATGTAAAAAACGATATTTATTTTTCATGGCCGGCAGGTCAGAATAAAGCTTGATGCATAGTGTAAACAACATAAAGAATAAAATCGTGACAGCTCCAAACGCAAGAATGGTAAATCGGACAATTCCTTCCATCCGGTGTGCTTCCATCATCGTTTTTTTACCGTGGATAACTATCTTATTCCCTTTTCTTAATTGTTTCAGTTCGGCTTCTGCTTTTTGTATTGCTTCTTCTGAACCGTTTACAATCGTAAGTGATTTACTACCTTCATTTTTATCATAAAGTCGTTGAAATTCGGCGTCCGAAAATACTACAACATTCGGCAGGTATTCTCCAAACAATGCATTATATTTCACTTTTTCTTTTAAGAAATAAGATTTAAAATCATTATTTATTCTCTCTTTCTCACCTAATGCAATTTCTGTATTCCCTTTTTCTTTCTGAAAAGAATCACTTTCTCCTCTATTTCCACCCCAAAGGTAGACAAACTCTTTTCCCTTTAATCTGAACGTTTTTCCCAAAATTTCTTTATAGGTACTTTCTGATATTCCAATTAATTGGGAATTAACATGATAGTTTTCCAAAGATGGATACGAAACAATGTCATCTACATATTTGTTGCATACTTCTTCCACTGTTTTCTCCTGATCTACGGTTTCCCAACAGACCAGATCATATGGATATTTTCCTGGGTCAACTTCCCATATTCCGCCTGATACTGTCCAAATAAAATAGATTGCCGTCATTCCTATAAGAATCTGTATGGCAATGACATTGATATTATCTGTCAGCTTGGAAAAAATGTTGTGGAATACCAGCATCTTTTTATAATAGCGTTCCGTATGATGTGTTTTAAACCATTCAAACAAGAATCCTGCTCCAAACAATAGGATGCCATAGAATCCTATTGTACTAAATACCAATACACCAATGGGCATAGAGCCTTCTTCAGCATCGGCAATAAATGAAGCCGCCACTCCGATAATCACCACTGCCAGACTTCCCAGTGCCAGACTTCCCCATATCTTGGTAACTTTCGGTTTTTCCCTGGCAACATCAGCCTTTAATAAAAGTGATAAATCCCTATCATTCATATATACGATCAAAGCAATTACCACTCCGATGACCATTGCAATGCACCATACAAATACTTTTCCATAGATTGCATTGACATTGACAGAAGAATAAGCCACTACTCCGCCGCTTACACTTCCAAGAATCCATTTAAATCCTCCTACAATCAGATTACCTAAAACCAATCCTATCAAGATTGATAAAATCCAGCTGAATAAATATTCCAGTGCCACAAACAAGATAAACTGTCTTTTTTTATCCCAAGTATCAACAACATACTGTAATCTTTGGATCTGGTACGAATATAAAATTTTACGGAATACACCATGATACATATGGCTGCAACAAAGACAACAACAACCGTCTGACCTAAAACATACCCGGCATTGCTGTCTATCCCGGCCACTTTGATTCCTTTTGTCAATTCGCTCAAATACATAAACCCAAAGATCATGGCAACGGAAAAGACCGCACTTAAGAAAAACACCACAAAACTTGTGATATTGTATCGAAAACTTTTCCATGCTATATGAAACATCACTTGTCCTCTCTTTCTCTCATTTTTACATATTGTAGCATAAAACTTCTGATAGTAATACCTTATTGCCCAATAGAAGCTTTTTTCAGAACTTTAAACTTTTTACAAAACGGTATATCCCCAAATTAGGAATATACCGTTTTACTTCTTATTTCTCTATTTATAAAATTTCCATTTTTTTAATGATCTCCTGATAAAACTCTTCCCTGTTCCCTTTTCTGTACAGTTCTTCCAGCACAACTCCGTCTTTTAACAAGATAAGTCTTCCACAGTGGCTTGCCATCTGTGGATCATGTGTCACCATCACGATCGTCTTTCCAAGTTCCTGGTTGATCTTTTCCATCGTATCTACCACGATCTTTCCGGCCTTGGAATCCAGATTTCCGGTTGGCTCATCTGCCAGGATCAGATCCGGATCGTTCATCAGGGCACGGCAGATGGCTACTCTCTGCTTTTCCCCTCCGGACAGTTCGTATGGATTCTTTTCCAGAAGATGTTGGATTCCAAACAGTTCTGCGTATTTTTCCGCTTTTTTCTTCATGACCTCCGGTTCTCCTTTGTCCAGGATCATAGGCAGCATGATATTTTCCCGCACTGTCAGGCTGTCCATTAGATAGAAATCCTGGAAGATAAATCCGATCTCTTTTCTTCGGATATCCGCAAGTTCATCTCCATATAGGTGTTTCACGTCTTTTTCTTTAAAATATACA
Source organism: uncultured Drancourtella sp. (assembly GCA_937880845.1). Lineage (GTDB taxonomy): Bacteria > Bacillota > Clostridia > Lachnospirales > Lachnospiraceae > Sellimonas. Next base: position 1,053 of record CALFLL010000006.1, on the reverse strand, counting down.
TTTCCGTCCGTTGCCTTGTCGATCATTCCAAGAACTTTTAAAAGGGTGGTCTTTCCGCAGCCGGATTTTCCCATGATACCGACAAATTCTTTCTCTTCAATGGTGAAATTCACCCCTTTTAATACTTTGATATCGTCCTCGTCATTTTTCGGATTTGTTTTTTTGTAATTACGGATTAAATTTTCTGCTTTTAAAATCTCCATATTTCTTCTCTCCTTACTCTTTTTCTATCCAACGTACCATGAGGTTTCTTATGATAACCGTAAACAAAAACATAATCAGAATATAAACAACTGCCTGCGGGAGAATCCACATGGCACTTGGATTATGATAGTCAGATGCAAACAGGAACGGAAGTCCTCTTCCTTTGACATAACACCGCAAAAATCCAAGACAATGTAAACTTCCGATGACTGCTGCTATAACTGTCGGCAAAATCAAAACAAACGTGATTTCCTTTTTGATCAATGCTCTCTTTTCTTTTTTACGCATTCCCATTGTATTCAAAAATAGATATTTTTTCCTCATAGACGGCAAATCAGAATAAAACTTGATACACAATGTAAACAGCAGAAAAATCAAAATAGTCACCGCTCCGAACATAACAATGGAAAAGCGGACAATACCTTCCATCCATTGAGCCATTAGCATGGTTTCTTTTCCATATACTTCTATCTGATCTTTTCCCAAAGATTTTAGCTCTTTTTCTGCTTTTTGTATGATTTTGTGCGAATCATTCATAATAGTAATAGAGGTACATCCTTCTCCCTGCTCATACAGACGCTGGAACTCTTGGTCGGAAAACACAATCACACTCGGAAGATATGCTCCGAATAACATTTGTTTTTGATCTTTTTCCAAAATATAATTTTCAAATCCGTTATTTACTCTGTCATCCCAACCAATTGCAATTCCTCTTTCTTTTCCTGCTCCTTCCAGAGAGTTCCATTCTGCTTCCGTCCCGCCCCAAAGATATACAATTTCTTCGTCTTTCAGTCCAAATGTTTCTCCCCACAGTTCTTTACTTGTGCTTTCCGGTATTGCAAGTAAATG
>CALFLL010000005.1 GCA_937880845.1 uncultured Drancourtella sp. | reverse complement strand
TTGCAAGCAGGTAAACACAGGTTATTCCTTAATATCCTTTTGTTTGGGAAACTCCCGTTTCCCATTTTGAAACGGTCTGTCTGCTTACTCCTATTTTTTCTGCTACTTCTTCCTGTGAAAGTCCGCATTTTTTTCTTGCATGAAATAAACTGTTTCCCAAATTCATCGTCTGTTCCTCCTCATTCGTTGATGATTTTATTATAAAGTCCGGTAAAAGAAAACACTACCAACGAAATGAATCAAATATGCTCATTTTTTTTACATCGAGAAACCTGATTCCAACTAAATATCACGCCCTTACCTGTCTTTTTCAAATAGAATGTTTATTTTCCCGTTTGTCGTCTTAACCTCCAGGCTTTTATCTTTTCTGGTGTTCATATGGGAAGGGAGGGTACTGGAAGCATTGGATGTAAAACTTCTCACATTATAATCTACGATGCTGCCGGAAAGCATCCCTTGCACGGTGCCGTTTGACGTATGCAATTCTATTTGCCTGCTTTCGATTTCTTCCACCACAACTTTGGCATTGGAAGTGCGCAGTTTTGTTCTTTCTTTTATATTTATATGCTTTGCTTCAATCTTTCCATTGGATGTATCTGCATTCAGGCACTCCCCAGCTACGTTTTCCAGTTTTACGGAAGCATTGGATGTCTGTATTTTCATGGAAACTGCACTTACATTTTTCAGATTGATTCCGGCATTACTTGTCTGTGCCCTCAAAGATTTCAACGATGTGATATTTTCCAGCTCTATCGGAACATTGCCTGATTCCAGTTCCAGATTTCCTCTGAACTCTTTCGGAATATGCAATATCAGATTTCTTCTTTTTTCGTAGCCAAACAGTAAAAACAGATAGATCTTTTTCTGATGATGGATTACCTTAAAGCATCCATTTTCTTCGGAAATCTCCAGGATGTCCCTGCCTTCTGTCGGGTCAAATTCTATAAAAGGCTTCTCAACTCTATCTACAACCGGAATAATCCGCACATTTTCGGTATGAACAAAAATGGTATGGATACGGTTGACTGTTCCTTCTTTGTTCTCACTCTTCCGGGTGCGGTCTTCTTCTTGAAACTGCTCCCTCCATTCCTGATCTTTGCCTTCAACTCTGGATTCCTTGTACTCATTTTTTAATTTTGCAACTACCACGTCCGGCGTTCCAAAGCTTTTTAAGATGTCTTCTTCTGTCTCACCGTTTTCTATCCTGTCATAAATCATCTCTTCAAAGTATTCTCGAATCTGCTCTTTATCTTCCTTGGAAAAATCATTCATCTTTTCCATTAATTCTGCTATAAATTTTTCTGCTCTCATCGCTCTTCTTTCCCCTTTTCCTGCACAAATGCATAAATTCTTTTTATTTCGTCCCATTCCGAAAGAAATTCTTCAATCTTTTTTCTTCCTGCGTCTGTGATTTCATAATATTTCCGCATGCGTCCGTTATGTTCCTGCTTATAAGTCGTCAGACATCCTGCATTCTCCATTCTTTTTAAGATGGGATAAAGGGTAGATTCCGAAATTTCGATACATTCAGATACCTCTTTTACAATCATGTACCCATAAGATGGTTCTTTTTGCAGTACGGAAAGTACACACACGTCGAGAATTCCCTTTTTTCTCTGTATATCCACCGATACTTCACCTCTTTCTATATATCGCCATACATAATACTATGTAATATATACTATATAATATATAGTATTGTAAAAAATACGAATTGTCAACTTTCCTATGTAAATTTTTTAGAAAATAAAAAAGCACATTCTCGCCCGAAAGGTATCAACCTTTTGAACTTGAATGTGCCAAAACCTGATGATTTCCTATTTGGATATCTGTTTTAAAGCTTTTTTAAATTGTGAAATAAACAAAATAATCGTAAATGTTACCGCAAAGAAATCCGCAACCGGTTCTGCCATATACACTGCCTTTGTTTTATCAGAACTAAAGATCATTGGCATAATGTAGATCAACGGTATTAAAAGGATAAATTTCCTCATAACCGCAACAAGGATGGATGCCTTTGCATTTCCAAGGGAAGTAAATGTCATCTGGCAAGCCATCTGAATTCCGAACAGGAACATACACGCCATATAAATCCGAAGTGCTGTCTTGGTAAATTCAAGAAGTTCCGGGTCGGATGTAAACATCGCCGCGAACCCCTGCGGGAAGATCATGACCAAAAGCCATAGTATGGTAGCGTAACTTAAGCTTGCTTTTAAAAGTAGCTTAAATGCTCCTTTTACACGGTCCGGATTTTTGGCTCCGTAATTGTAACTGATGATCGGCTGTGCTCCCTGTCCAAGTCCCTGAAGCGGAAGCATGGCAAACTGCATAACGCTTGTTAAAATAGTCATGGCTCCGACGGCAATATCTCCGCCATAACGAAGTAAAGAAGAGTTAAAACAAACAGAAATCACACTTTCACTTGCCTGCATGATAAAAGAAGAAAGTCCAAGTGCAAGGCTTGGAAGAAGGATCTTGGATTCCGGTTTAAAATTCTCTTTTCTGATTTTTAAATGCGTCTTCTTGCCAAACAGGAATGCAAGCACCCATGTACAGGACATTGCCTGAGACAGAATGGTTGCAAGAGCCGCTCCTCTGACTCCCAATCCGAAACCGAAAATAAAAATCGGATCAAGAATGATATTGGCGACGGCTCCGATGAGTACAGACAGCATTCCTGTCTTTGCAAATCCCTGTGCCGTGATAAAAGCATTCATTCCAAGAGTCATCTGAACGAAAATGGTTCCGATGGCATAAATATTCATATAGCTTACACCATATTCAACGGTATTTTTACTTGCTCCGAATGCCATCAGGAAATCTCGGTTCCAAATAAGGAGAATGACCGTTAAAACTACCGATACGACAACCTGAGTCGTAAAACAGTTTCCTAATGTTTTTTCTGCTGATTTCTGATCTCCCTTTCCCATAAAAATGGATGCCCTTGGTGCACCGCCGAATCCGACAAATGCCGCAAATGCTGCTACGATCATAATAAGAGGCATACACACGCCGACTCCTGTGAGGGCTAGTGCTCCCACTTTCGGAATATGCCCAATGTAAATACGGTCTACAATATTATAAAGCATATTGATGATCTGTGCCGTTACCGTAGGAAGTGCAAGCCTTAAAAGCAATTTCCCAATCGGTTCTTTCCCTAAAAAATCTTTATCATTATTCATCATCTATCCCTTCCTTTTACTGTTCTCTTTTTTCTACTGCTTTTTGGATATTTTTGCGAATCTTTGCATTTATTTTGATGAATGTTTCTCTTTCTTCCTGAGATAATCCCGAAAAAATTTCTTCATAAAATTCATCTTGCTGCTCATCAATCAACTGTACAATGGGATCTGCCTTTTCTGTTAAAGAAAGGTGGATTTTCCGTCTGTCAGTTTTATCCTGATTTCTCGTGAGAAACTCTTTCTGATACAATGTTTCTACTGCCTGAGATACATTTCCTTTGTGGAGCATTCTTAATTCTGCAATATCTGCCGCCGTATCTTTATCCGGATTATTATGCAGAAACGTGATGATCTTAGCCTCAACCGGTGTAAGGTGATATAGTTCGGTAAGTTTTTTCATCATAACATCCTGCAACTTGATGATTCTTCTCATGTTCAGCAAAATTTCCGTTGTTTTGTTCATTTTCCTCCCCTCCTTTAGTTTTTTTATGAATAGTTATTTTTTATAATAGTTTTAATAAGAACTATTATAAGCTTATGTACTATTTTGTCAAGCATCTTGATCATAAAAAATAAAGCCGGATAACTTCTTATCCGACTTTATCTTATTTCTTATATTTTTCATATCTTTTTGCACTGAATTTCATTCTGGAAACCAACATAAAAATCCAGACTACAATAAAGACTGCTGCCAGATACGGCGTAAGGAAATAACATGCGATGGTTCCTGCTACAAACCAGAATCCCCACAATGCCAGTATATTCCTCGTACCCGTGCAGATTTTTTCCGTACTGTACTGATCACGCTCCTCTTTTGGTATGCCGCGATAGCTCTTTACAAGCCAGATACACTTTTCCCGCATAAAGGCAAATACAATCGCATGTGCAAAACAAAGTGCCGCTAAAATCATACAGAGAAACATGGCAACAATGATTTTCTTTTCCACTGTCTTTTCCTCCAAGAATCTATATTTTGTCCAAATCCATTCAGACTATCTAATTATATACTCCTTTCTGAAAGAAAAGGCAAGTTTTTCTATCGTTCCTTTCTGCTCCAAAGAAAAATCCCTGCTGCCATACATAAGACTCCGCTGCCAAAAAGATACCACTTTTCAATAAACTCTCCCTGCATCATACTAAACAAATAAAAATTACCCAGATATTTTTTCCCTCCTGCAATATTCACAATGTAGTAGATCATCGGTACCATATATCCTATCACGGGATTATTGCTTACTGCATAACCTAACATTCCGATTCCTCCCAGGAAAATCATACCTGCCAGTGTTCCGAAATAATATTTTACAAACGGAAAATCACAGTTTCCCCCGTTAAGCATCATCATAAAACTCCAAAGGCATCCCATCATGACAAGAAGTGCCATGATAAGACGTACTCCATAAATAACCGTGGGGTTTGTATATTTAGAATAAATCATATCATGGATATCTTTATTTTGTTCCGGAAGGAAAATCGGGACGAGCAAAATGATTCCGGGAAATACGGTATAATATTCCAGAACCTGTGCCGTTTCTGCTGCACTTAAATTTGTGGTTCCCATAAGAAACGGAGTGAGTATAAATACAAAAACACTAACAAGAAACGGAATCGGCAAATGATGCCTTATGTTTTCCTTTCCGATTTCCAGACATCTTTCCATACTTTAATTTCCCCTTTCTTTTTGCTTCAAAAACCATGACCGCAGCAATCACAAGTGCAATTCCAAGTGCCGCATAAAAACTTCGATTTAGCACAAGAGACGAAAAATCTTCCTTAAAACCAAGATAGTTAAACTGCGTATTATGTCTTGGTATCAGGTTCATTCCATAGTTTCCTCCTCCCATAAATGCCGTTCCGCTGAAAATGGACACAAACCACCATGCTCCCTGTACCAAAATGGCTGCGGCTGTTTCTGTGAGTTCTGTCAGAAACATTCCCAATCCCGTTACTGCAAGAATGCTTGGAAGAAGCCATCCAAAACTATAAATGATAAACGCCGTATATTGGACATTGACTCCTTTTCCCTGTGCAAATCCAACACATTCTGCCAGAGGATAAAAGGAAATCAAAAGCACCGGCAAAAACATCATCAGACACATAGACACATATCTGCTCATTATAATCGTAAACGATGATGCTTTTCTTACAAACACCAATTCTTTCATCTTTGCTCTTTTGTCCCGCAATTCTCTTGTGACTACCACAAAAACAGGAAGGATTCCCAGGATAATTCCCATATAATCGCAAAACAACCTTGCATATCCTCCGGTAATTTTATCTTTTTCGTTCAGATTTTGATATTCTTCCATAGCGTCTTCATATGTCCGCTTCACCATTCCGTTAGTCTTTAAACGTTTTTTTTCATAGGAAGAACCGGGGCCCAGCACCTTACATATTTTTTCCATCTCTTTTTGAAACTCGGAATAAGTAAGTCCTTCTTTCGGCTCGATACGAAATGCACTCTGTGGCATTATTGTTGTACCGTTCGACGCAGTAACCGTATTTTCTTTCAGAAATTTCTCATAAGAACGGAAGATATCCTTTTCCGACATGCCTGTTGTCGTTTCCAAAACTTTTTTTATTTGTTGTTTTTCTTTTTTATCTACCTTTACCTCTTTATTAAAACCAATAGGAAACGTTATAAAAGTATCCCTATAGTACTCCTGTGTCAAAGTACCCAATGTTCCTGCCATAATATCCTGTTTCTTATAAGATTCTTTCATACCATATCCTCCCTGTTGGTTTTTTACCGGAGGATTTTCAAAGTCCATAGCCCCCATCTGACTAAAGAAAAATAAACTCAAGCATAAAACAAACAGCCAATAGATCAAGCTTTTTGCCGTTTGTGCACATTCTTTTTTAAGCAAGCTCAGAAACATAATCGAACCCCTCTCTTTCTTTCATCAGATACATATAGGCATCTTCCACTCCCGCTTCACAGGGAACGGCCGTATCAAAAGGCGGCTGTTCTGCAAGAAAACGAACCGAAACATTATTTCCCTTTGTCAGCATACTTGTAACTGGATACCGGTCTTTTACGGTTGAAAGTTCTTTTCTACTGATAGTTGCAGTATAGACTTTCCCTTCTGCCATATTGATCAGCTCCGTCACGGTACCATTATATAGAATTTCCCCTTGATCCAATACGGCAATATGTTCACAAGTTGCCTCAATATCTCCCACAATGTGAGTGGACAGTATCACAATCCGGTCTTCTGCAATTTCACAGAGCAGATTTCTGAATCTGACTCTTTCTTCCGGATCGAGACCGGCCGTCGGCTCATCTACAATCAATACTTTAGGATCATGAAGGATTGCCTGTGCAATCCCTAGCCTTCTCCTCATCCCTCCTGAAAGTGCTTTGATTTTTGTTTTATAGTGATCCTGAAGATTCACCTGTTTCAGAAGTTTTGGTATTCTTTCTGTTCGTTCTCCCTTTTTCAGTCCGGACAGAACACCAAGATAATCCATGGCCTCATATACTCCCATATTCGAATATAAGGAAAAATCCTGCGGAAGATATCCTGTCATCTTTCTCACCTTTGCGGCATCTTCCAACGGAACTTTACAAATACTTACCGTTCCATTCTGCTTTTGCAGTAAAGTTGCAAGCACTTTCATCAGCGTTGTTTTTCCTGCACCGTTTCTTCCAAGCAGACCGAACATTCCTTTTGAAATCGTAAGATTAACATTTTTTAAAGCTTGTTTTTTCCCATAATATTTATCCAGATTTTGAATACGGATTTCCATTTTTTCTTCCATATTGTTCTCCTCGCTTTCCTTTCTGTTAAGATTATCCTACTATCCAAATCTCTACATTTTCCCTAAACATTCAAAATATTTTCTTTAGATTCCTTTTGAATTTTAAAAGATGCACTTACAATAGCTCCTTGTCCGTCCATTCTGTTGGCAAGGCTTAAAACTCCTTGATGCTTTCTGCACAACACCGAAGCCAAATTCAATCCGATTCCAAAGTGTCCGTCTTCTTCTGATTCCGAGTAATATACCTCCTTTGCCTGTTCCAATGCAGTCCGGCTAAAGCCTTGTCCATCGTCTGTCACATAAAGATAATAGTATTCTCCCTGCAGTTCGGTCTGTATCGTCACTTCTTTCTCCGCATAACGGATTGCATTTGATAAAAGATTATCCAACACTTCCATAAAAAAATCCGAATCCAAAAAAAACAGCCCTTTTTCTGTTTTCGTTTCATAATGGATCCGGATTTCATCAGCCTCATTTAATGCACTGACCATTCCTTCTATTTTTTGATTTAAAATCTTTGCTTCTACCTTTCTCAAAATAACCGGAATATCTTCCACATTCCTCACTTCTCTCATTGTCATGCTAAATCGTTCCAGACGTTCTGCCTGTTCCGAAAGGAGTTTTAACGTATCTTTTAATTTTTCCCCGCTGATAGCTCCTTTTGACATATATTTAATCAGAAAATCTGAATATCCTCGTATCACGGTAAGCGGCGTGCGAAGATCATGAGCAAATGCAGCATTTAACTTCTTTTGTTCTTCTACGAGTTTCCACATCTCTTCCTGATTTTCCTGAAGTTTTTTCTTCATTTCTTCAAAAGAAATACACAGTTTTCCCATTTCATCCAGGCTGTCATATTCTATTTTAAAATTTAAATCCTTTTCCCGGATTTTTCTCATTCCTTCTTCCAGAATGAGAAAAGGCTTTTTCAGCCTCGTTCGGTAAAAAAACAATGCCGTCAGAAACATACAGACAATGGAATAAAAGAAAGGAGTCCATGTTTTGATCCAATAAAGTATTAAAATACCAAGATGTGAGACTTCCTTTCTTTCCAAAAAAATCTCAATCCATCTTTGACAAACTTCGAAAGTAATAATGGTAAGCAAAAATGCCGCAAAAGTAAACACACATAAGTAGGCAAGCAATGCTTTTTTTAATGACATATTCTGTATTTTTTTCTTTATATTATTCAGTTTTTCATCTACCCAATCCATTTATATCCGACTCCCCAAACTGTTTCAATTTCTTCTTTTTTTGTCTTATCGGAAAGCTTCCCTCTTAATCTTCTGATATGTTCCATTATAATGCTGCTGTCACCGGCACCATCAATCCCCCGGACATATTCGTAAATCTGTTCTTTACTGAATACCTGTCTCGGATGGGTCGAAAGAACTTCCAAAATATCAAATTCCGTCTTTGTCAAATGGATTTCTTCCTTGTTGAAATATACACTTCTTTCATCATATCGGATTTGAAGACCATTTTCTTTCGGTTCTTTTCTTTTTTCTCTCCTTAGATGAGCCAATACTCTTGCTCCAAGTTCTTCAATAGAAAACGGTTTTGTAATATAGTCATCTCCTCCGTACAAGAGTCCGTTAATCTTATCCTGTTCTTCTATTTTTGCCGTCAAAAACAGAATCGGACATTTTACCTCTTCACGGATTTTTCGACAAATCGTCATTCCGTCTATATCTGGCAGATTAATGTCAAGAAGGATTAAATCCGGCTGCCGTATGGCTTTTTCCAGTGCTTCTTTTCCATTGGCTGCGGTTTCCGTTTCATACCCTGATAATTGAAAATAATCGTTCAGCAGCATACGGATTCCGTATTCGTCATCTACAATCAGTATTTTTTCTTTCATCCTGTCATTCCCTCCTTATGTAATCCCGGCTGTTTCTCCGGATAGTATATCGTATCACAAATTTCTCTATATTTTCCCTATAAAAAGAAAAACTTCCAATGAATACGGTATCATTGGAAGCTTTCTTCTTTCTTTTATCTTAATTTGGTTAACAATTTTTCAATATCTTTTGTCGTTCCTACGACCATAAGATGATCATTTCCGTTCATAATATATTCCGCCCTTGGCAGAAGTTCCATCTTTCCTTCATTTTTCACCCCAAATACGCTGATCTGATATTTGGCACGGATATTTACCTCTCCGATCGTTTTCCCGATCCATGACTTATCCGGCTGAATTTCAAAAATAGAATAACCTTCCGTCAAATCAATATAGTCAAAAACATGATTGGCACTGTATTTGACAGCCATTCGCTCTGCAATATCGCGATCCGGATAAAATACTTCATCTGCCCCATTTCTTAAGAGGAACTTTGCATGGATGTCTCTGTTCGCCTTACTTACCACATATTTTGCTCCCAGCTCTTTTACAAGGCTGGTAATTTCCAGACTGCTTTGGAAATTGGACCCGATACACACAAAACAAATATCAAAATTTCCAACTCCAAGGCTTCTTAATACTTCTTCTTTTGTACAATCTCCTATCTTGACCGCAGTAGCATACGGAATAAGATCGGCCAACTGTTCTTCATTATTATCAATGATCATTACTTCATTTCCAAGTTTTGTCATCTCTGAACAAAGGTGGTGTCCAAATCGTCCTAATCCGATAATCAATATTGACTTCATTATTTTCTCCTTTTTCTATCCAATCGTAATCTGTTCAATCGGTTCTTTTACCGGAGCCGGAAGTTTATGTCCTCTCAGTGAAAGTGCAAAAGTAAGACTTCCTATTCGTCCGCAAAACATAAGGAATATTAATACGATATGTGCACTGACACCAATCTCACGCGTAATCCCGGCCGACATTCCTACCGTACCGATTGCCGATACTACTTCAAAACAAGCATCCAAAAAGTCTACACTATGAACCGTTGTAATAAACAAAGAGGCAAGAACCGCAAGGAATAAATTGACACAAAGTACCATACTTGCTTTACGAATGGTAGAATCGTCAAATCTTCTATGGAAAATCGTACAGTCATTTTCCCCTCTTAGTCCTGCACGCATATAGGCCAACAACACAACCAATGTCGTTGTTTTGATACCACCTGCCGTTGACCCCGGACTTCCTCCGATAAACATCAATATAATGGTCAAAAATTTCGTTCCGTCTAATAACATCCCCGTGTCCGTTGTATTAAATCCCGCCGTTCTCGCCGTAACGGAATTAAACAAGGAACTCAATACCTGTCCTTCCAAAGACATTCCTTTTAACACATTATCTTTTTCAAGCAGATAAAATCCAACGGCACCTATTATGATCAAAACAAGGGTACTTGTAAGAACAATTTTCGTATGCAGTCTGTATTGTCGAAAATTCAATTTATTCTGCATAATATCCTGCCATACAAAAAAGCCGATCCCCCCGACGATAATAAGGCCCATGATCGTCAAATTCACGACCCAGTCGTCATAATATCCAGTCAAAGAACTATACGCCTCATCACAGCCAAACAAGTCGAAACCTGCATTGCAAAACGCGGAAACAGAATGAAATACTCCATAATACATTCCCCGAGTAAATCCAAATCGTTCCGCAAATCTAAGTCCCAGCAAGACAGCTCCGATTCCTTCAAAGATCAATGTCCCCATCAGTATTTTCTTTGCCAGTCTTACGATTCCCCCGATTTGAAGTTGGTTTACGCTTTCTTGCAGGACACCTCTTGTTCTTAATCCGATCTTTCTTCGCAATAAAATTGCGAAGAAAACACCAATGGTCATAAATCCAAGTCCGCCAATCTGAATCAACGACAAGATAACCCACTGACCGAACATAGACCAATATTGATATGTGTCCACTACGATCAATCCCGTCACACAAGAAGCAGACGTTGCCGTAAACAGACAATCCAAAAATGGCGTAAAGACTCCGTCTTTACTGGATATGGGCAGCATTAAAAGCACTGCCCCCAATAAGATGACTCCTATATATCCATATACGATCATCTGCGTCTGTGTCAGTTTCTTCGATAGAAACCTCATGTTTATTCCTCTCACCTTTCCGAAATCTATAATACTCTGTCTGTATCATCTTCCTATTCTATAATATCATAATAAACTTTCTCTATTATACAAAACCCAAACATATTTTTCAACATCCGCCTCTGCTATTTTCTTTAATATTTCTATCTGTATGGATTGTATATTGTTCATTCCGACAAAAAGTGTTATAATGAACAATAGTAAAAATACATATAAAGGAGAGACATTTCAATGAAAGCTTATGAAAGATTACTAAAATATGTAGTAGTAAGAACACCAAGCGATGAAAACAGTGAAACTGTACCATCTTCCAAATGCCAGTTTGATCTTGGCGAACTTCTTGTAAAAGAATTAAAAGAACTCGGAGTAGAAGATGCTCACATGGATGACCAGTGCTATGTTTACGGTAAGATCCCTGCAACTCCTGGTTATGAAAACAAGCCAAAGATTGGATTTATCGCACATATGGATACGGTAGCTGATTATTGTGATCATGAAATCGTACCGGTGCTTCATGAAAATTACGATGGAAAAGACGTTGTTCTCGGAACAAGCGGACGTACACTTGAAGTAAGTGCATTCCCGCATCTTGCAGATCTTAAGGGACGTACTCTTATTACATCCGATGGTACAACGGTACTCGGAGTGGATGACAAAGCAGGTATCGCAGAAATCATGACCATGGTAGAACGTATCCTGACCGAAAACATCCCTCACGGACCGATTCGTGTTGCATTTACACCAGACGAAGAAATCGGAACAGGTGCTTCTCACTTCAATGTAAAAGAATTCGACGCTGATTTCGGATACACTCTTGACGGTGACGGAGAAGGCGAAATCCAGTACGAAAACTTCAATGCATGCAAAGCTGACTTTGAAATCACAGGATTTTCCGTACATCCTGGATCCAGTAAAGATACAATGATCAACGCAAGCCTTGTTGCATGCGAAATCAACAGTATGCTTCCTGGATGTGAAACACCACGCGGAACAGAAGGTTATGAAGGATTCTATCACCTGATGAGTATGAGCGGAGATGTTGCTCACGCAGAACTTCACTATATTGTTCGTGATCATAACAGTGCTATCTTTGAAGCACGTCAGAATACACTTCGTCTGATTGAAAAAGATCTCAACGAAAAATGGGGCGAAGGAACTGTAAAACTTACAATTTCCCAGCAGTACAGAAATATGTCCGAAATCGTTTCTGAATGTATGCATCTGATTGACAATGCTCAGAAGGCATGTGAACGTGCAAATGTACCTGCACAGATCCTTCCGATTCGTGGCGGTACAGACGGATGTCAGTTAAGCTTCAAAGGTCTCCCATGTCCTAACCTCGGAACAGGCGGACATGCTTACCATGGCCCATATGAACACGCTACAGTAGAAGGAATGGATATGGCAACAGACGTTGTTGTTGAAATCGTAAAATTATACGCTGAATAATATCCGAAATCATGACCACCGGCTAAGCCGGTGGTTTGCTCTGCCCCTATAAGGGGCTTAT
>CALFLL010000004.1 GCA_937880845.1 uncultured Drancourtella sp. | reverse complement strand
ACAATAGAGTATAATAAAAAAGGGGATGTTCTGACCGAATAGAAGATCAGAATATCCCTTTTTGTATATAAGGCTGACAGAAAAATGTTATAAAAAAGAGAAAAATTTTGTTGTAATGGCATAAGAGAATTGCTAAAATAGAAAAAAGTCACTTCGCATCTGATTTTTCAGACGGAGTGATTTTTTTTCTTAAATTAGTACCCAAATAAAAAATTACCCTTGTATTATGTAGTGTAAAAAGAAAAAGAACCAGGGAGGCGGTTTTATGGGAGGAAAAAGTGAAGGAGAACAGACGCTGTCCGTATCCAGAAAAGAAGTAAAATATTTGCTTTCACTTCCAGACAGATTATATTTATTGGATGCCTTGGATCGGCTTTTAACGCCGGATGCGTATGGCGGTTACAATGGTTATACAGTAAGAAGTGTATATTTTGACAGCATGACCAATGAAGATTATGAAGATAAAAAAAATCATGCGGATGAGAAGAAAAGAATCCGTGTCAGAGTATATCACCCAGATGATAAAGTGGCAAAATTTGAATTAAAGCGGAAAAGTTTTGGGAGAGAACTAAAAGAAAGTATTGTGATTTCGCGCGAAGATGCAATACAGGTATTACATAGAAATTATGAGGTTTTGTTGAAGTACCATAACCCCATATCCCAATATGCGTATGACTTGATGACAACGCGGTTATACCGGCCGGTTTCTCTTATAGAGTATGACAGAAGAGCATATACGCATGAGAATTTCAATACCCGCGTTACAATGGATAATAACTTACGGTTTTGTGAATTTAACTATGATCTGTTTGCCAGGCATTTAAACTTTAAATCTGCGATGCCAAAGGAACAGACAATCCTGGAAATTAAATATGACAGGTTCCTTTTTAAACAGATTCAAGATGTGCTTTCCAAATGTGATTTGAGCAAAAAACCTCCGAGCAAATTTGGAACTTCACGTCAGATTTTAAAAGAATATTATACATAGGAAAGGATGAGGAAAATGAGTAATTGGATGAAAACTTTTATGGGAGAGCAGGTTGCCGCGCCTTATATTACAACCATGCAGAATTTATTAGGAAGTATTTTGTTTACCCTTGTAGTTGCAAGTTTTATGCTGGTGATTTACAGAGTGTGCCACGATACTTTAACGTATAATAAAAAGTTCAACATTACATTGATGATGCTGTCAGTGATTTCAACTGTTTTGCTGGCGCTGATTCAGAATAATCCCCTGTTATCTTTAGGGGTGCTGGGTTCCCTGTCTATTTGCAGAATCCGAACGAATACCAAAGATCCCAGGGACTTAGGATTTGTTTTCTGGGCATTGGCAATAGGTATTGCGTCTGCAGTAGGAGCGTTTACCGCTGGGATTGCCAGTTCGCTGATTATGGGAGTTGTACTGGTCGTATTCCATAAACTGGATAAAGGATGTGAACATCAGATGATGGTTGTCAGAGGAGAAAAAAAGCAACTGGAACTGGTACAGAATGTGTTGCATCAGGCAGGTGTTACCGTACAGAGTAAAAATGTTTTTACGGATACATTTGAACTGGTATATGAATTACAGCTTGAAAAGAACGAAGAGGAGAAGTTAGTCAGCCGGATCAGTAACATAGAAGGAATCCGTGGTGTGAATGTATTAGCGCCAAAGACAAAAGTGGCATGATATGGAGGAACAATATGAAACGGATAAAACTTTTTTTAATAATTAGCTGTTTAATATGTGGAATCTGTTTCAGCGGTTGTGGGAAAAAGGAAAAGGAAGAACCTGCCGTAACAGGAAAAACTGCTGAGTTGATGTTTATAACCATAGGAAAAGGAGATGCGTTTTTATTAAAAACTCCAGAAGATACTTATTACATGTGTGATACGGGGAAGAAAGAAGATTATCAGCAGATTAAAAAAGTATTAGAGAAAAAACAGGTAACAGAGTTAAAAGGTATTTTTTTATCTCATGGACACAAGGATCATGCCGGAAATGTGAAAAATCTAATAAAAGACTACCCAATAGAAAAAATATATCTTTCCAAAAGGGATGATGCTTCATATGAAAAAGTAGATATGCAGGAATTAGCGGACTCTTATCAGGTTCCATTGGAATATCTGGAAGGTGGAGAAGTATTGGATTTGGAAGGCGTGACAGTTAATGTCTGGATACCGGAAAGATGTGATTATAGAAATGCAAATAATAATTCCATTGTTTTTCGTTTCCAATATGGAAAGAACTCTTTCCTTTTGACAGGTGACATGGAATACGGAGAAGAAGCTGCTTATTTACAAAGTGGGGAAGTTCAGAAAACAGATATTTTAAAACTGGGACATCATGGAGAAAATGATGCGACATCGGTTACATTTTTAGAAAAAATCAGGCCAACATACGGGATCATTACGGGAAATGAAGAAGAAAATCCAGATTCGGTGAATCCAGAGATAGAAGCACGATTGGATGCCTTTGATGTGGAAAGTTTCTATTCAGAAGGAGAGCAACTTGCGTGGGATTTTATTTTGAATGGGGAACAGATTCAGATTGAACAGTTAAAGGAGTAAGGGAAGGAGCAGGAATATGAATCAGCAGTTAGAAGAAACTATAAATTCTTTTATGAATGCAATACAAATAAAACCAAGTGGAATGATGATATGGATAAGTCTGGCGGTAGCTTTACTGTTTGCGGCAATTTTGTGGGGAACCTATCGTTTATCCAATACGAAACAATCCTATCAGCCGAAATTTGCAGCAACTTTAGTGGCATTAGCAATTATATCTACCATCCTGATGGATCTGATACAAACGAATATTGCACTTTCCCTTGGAATGATCGGTTCGTTATCAATTGTAAGATTTCGTACGAATATTCGTGATCCACGTGATATCGGATTTATTTTCTGGTCTATGGCAATTGGCATTGCTTCTGCAACACAAAGTTACTTGATTGGATGTATTGGAAGTGTGGTTTTAGCTGGCGTAATGTTTATGACAAAAAATACCGGAACGGAAAATCAGCATTTGTTACTGGTTGTAAGAGGAAGTAATACAGACTTGGATCAAATCCAGAAGATTGTCGGTTATCATACAAACAGTAATCTGGTAAAGGCTAAAAATATTCTTGCCGATTCCTTTGAGCTGGTATATGAAGTAGAGATTCCGGAAACAAACAGCAATAAAGTTATTGAAACGATTTTTGAACTGGGTGGAATTGACAGTGTAAATTTGCTAGCACAAAATGCGTGATAAATAGAGTTTCCCCATGATATAATAGAATTCGGAATGAGGATATAGAAAGAAGGGGTAGCTATGGTTCCAGGTGAAAAGATAGCATTAGAAAATCTGGATCAGCTTATAAATCAGCATATGGCTTTTTTAATTCGGACAGTAAGCAATTTTACGGGAAAATATGTTTCGATTGAAAATGACGACGAATTCAGCATAGCATTAATCGCCTTTACTGAAGCGGTGAAAAAATATGATGAGGATAGAGGAAATTTTCTGGGATTTGCAAAATTAGTGATAGAAAGCCGTTTGAAGACTTATTTAGGGAAAAAAAGAAAGGAATCGTCTGAGGTCTCTCTGGAAGCAATGCAGGAAGACGGGATAGATTTTACAGAAGAAAAGGAAGAAAACAGCAGCCTTCATGAAGAAATTATTCAGTATCGGGAAGAATTGCTGCTGTTTGGATTAACGCTGGAAGTTCTTGCAGATCGGGCGCCAAAACATAGTGATACAAGAAAAAGAGCAGTAACAGTAGCGGAAATGGCCAGTGAAGACAAAGAAACAGTAGAAGAAACGTATTTAAAAAAGAAACTTCCAATCCGTAAAGTTGCCAGGCTTTCCAGGGTTACAGAGAAAATTGTAAAGGGGAGTAAGGAATTTATTTTGTCCGTATTGATTATATTTGTGAAACAATTTCCAGGATTAGTCTATTGGATTAAGGGAGAGAGGTGTCATCACCATGTATCATAAAGTAATTGTAATGGAAATAAAAGAAACGTATGCGCTTGTTATGGCAGAAGATGGTCAGATTCTTCGTGTTGTATATAAAGACGGTATGAAGGTGGGAGATTGCATCTATATATTAGAAGAAGATATATTGAAAAAGGATTCTTTCAAGGAAGAAAACCATGCATCCATCATCCCGTTTGTAGAAAGGAAGAAGACCGGAAATCAACATAAAACACTTTGGAAGAAGATGGTTGCAGTAGCCGCCGCATTTGCGCTTTTTGTTACATCTTTTGCAGTATTATCAAAGCCGGAAAAGGCTTACGCCATGGTATCTGTGGATGGAGAAAAAGCGGTTGAAGTAGTTTTGAATCAAAAAAACAGAGTGAAAGAAGCCGATTCAAAGAATGATTCTCTTACAAGAGAAGAAAAGAAAAAGATAAAAGGAGAAAAGGTAGAAACAATCAAGAACTATTTTTCACAGGATCTTTCGGGTAAAGAAACCATTATTGTAGGATATGCTTTTTTGAAGGATGAATCTGAAGAAGAACGTGCAGCATTGCAGAGACGTCTGGAAAAAACATTTGGTACGGAACATTTACTTTACCTTGCAGGGGATAAAGAAGATGTTGAAAATGCAAAGAAAGCAGGCAAAAGTTTGGGGATATATCTGGCAGAGCAGATATTAGCCGGCGAGAGTTTCCATAAAGTGGTAAATGAGACTACAGAAGAAGAGATTCTGGAATTGCTGGAAAAGAATCCGTCCTTTATGGAGGAGCCTATATTGAAAGAATCGATTCAAGAAAAATTATCTGAGTATGAAGATGCAGATGATTTTGAAAAAGAAGAGGAAGCGAATCATGATGAGAATGAAGATATTTTAGAACAGCAAAATGAGAAAAGGGAGGAACAGGAAGAACCTGATCAAACAGATGAAACCGATAAGTCTGGAGACTCAAAGGATGCGGATGAACCAGATGAAACAGATGAACCAGAAAATCCAGATGACGAAAGGAAGGAGGAAGAATCAGAATCAACAGACCAATCGAAAGAGACTGTAGATAACGACGAAGATGTTTTAGATAGTTCTATTGAACCAGAGGAAGAAGATTGACATGTGGCATTAGTATGACAATAAAAAGCGGGAGATATTGATCAAGAGGGGTTGTTCAGTATCTTCCGCTTTTGTATTAAGATAAAATTCAGTGAGAATATTCGCTTTTTTAGTGTAGTTTATAATTCAGCAGCCAGTTCATGCATCCAGAAAGAAGCTGCTTCATATTCTTTGGGTTCTGATAGAACCGGAACCGTGAGAATATCCAGAGGTACATTAAGTGTTTTTGCCATTTTAACGAGGATTTCATCGCGAGGTTTTCTTGTGTCTGTTTCATATTGAGCAATCCTTACGTCAGCAGAATCTTCAGGAAATCCAAGAGCCATTCCGAGTTCTTTTTGGGTGAGATGATTTTTTTGCCTTAAGTGCTTCAATTTTCTTCCAAATGTAATCATAAATAGAATTCTTTTCTGTAAGTTATTTTGAGTGTGTGAGGTGTCGAATGTTGGGATTTTGACACCTTAGTTATTTTGGATGTTTAGATTCCGGTGCTTCCAAATGCACCGGTATTTCTGGACTCTCCCAGATCAAGAACAAAATCTGCAATTACAACCGGTGTAATCACAAGCTGTCCTACACGAGTATCTTTATAAAGAGATTGGGTTGTGGTACTTACATTACTGATAATTGCATGGATTTCTCCACGATATCCGGAATCAATAGGCGGAAGCTCGCAGACCAATCCTTTTGCAGCCATACTGCTTCGTGGAAAGACATACCCGGCATATCCATCCGGAATCATGAGACCAAATCCTAAGGGGATTCTTGCAATCTCTCCTGGCTTTAATGTGCAGTCATAAGGCATATATACATCGGCCCCGGCATCGTTTTCATGAGGTCGGAAGGGATAATGATCTTTCTCTAACCCAAAGTCGATCAATTTAATCTTCATAAACAGCTTCCCTCCCTTCTACGAGCAGAGGATAATCTGTTCTCATTATTTCTAATGGAGACCAGTCTTTTGGGATGGGGATTCCACAGGACATAGAACCTTCTTCACAACATCCCCGCTGGCAGAAAGGACCGGTCAGCTTCGGTGAAAATAACACCGGATCGAATTCATATAGTTTCTGCCAGATGTCCAACATTACAATTCTTGTTTCGTCGGTATTTCTTCTGCAGATACGCTGACTGATCATATGTTTCCACTCATAAGGTGTAGCGCAGATGATCAGAATATTCCTTAAAGCATGAGGGAGAGCATATCCGGCAGAATCATGATGAAATCCAACGGAACACAACTCCTGATAACATCGGAGATCCGATAGGCAGCTTTTCAGATAGAGATCAATGTATCTCTGCTCTGAAAAAAGGATTTCATATGGGATTGCAAATGCAGCTTTTTCTGAATAGTTGCTATATTGTAGAGATGCGCTCATGAATTTTACTTCATTTTGATGACGGGTGATCTGTGCAAGAAAACGTCTGCTTGCGCCTACAATTGCAACTGTGATCACCGTAAATTTCTGTACGGTTGGGTGGGGAAGACTGGCAATCCGGTCTACAGTTTTATCCGTGAAAGATTTCTGATAAAGCGCCATAAGATCATCCATGTTTTGAATGGAATGCCCCTGTTGGGTAAGCCTTGCTG
>CALFLL010000003.1 GCA_937880845.1 uncultured Drancourtella sp. | reverse complement strand
TAAGCCCCTTATAGGGGCAGAGCAAACCACCGGCTTAGCCGGTGGTCATGATTGAAGATGTATAAAAATGAAATTGAAATTTAGTGAAAACATAAAAAACATGCAAGTATGACATGTGTCATAGTACACGGTAAAATTTTGATGTAAAATTAGATGAATGGAAAAGTCATCAAAATATAAACGAAAAAGAGAGGGTTCACCAGATGACTGATATAAAGAAAAACTGCGACTTATATGAAATAATTCGTATTGTAAATAGAAGAAAACAGAATAAAAAAAATGATTTGGCGGAAATTAAGAAACATTTAAACGATCAAATGAAAATCAGAGTTATAAAGCCGGGAGGAAGTATAAGCTGCCAAGATATAGCCGGAAAATACGTATACTATGTTATTGAGGGGCAGTATTATCATTATCGTAATTCCAATACCGGAAAAAGAAATGTAGTGGCATTGTATAAAGGACCGCAATGGATAGGGATTGACAGAGCACTGGATATGGAAAAATCCAATGTTACGGAAGATTATGTGCTGAGAAAAACGGTTGTGATCGATATTAAATCAGAATACTTTGTTCAATGTATTAGGGAAGATGGAGAACTTGCATTACATATTATAAAGAATTTACTGGCAAAAATGTCTTCAGCATCCAGTCGGGTTGATTATATGCTTTTTAATGATGCAAGGACACAAACGATATTCTGGTTTAGTGAATATTGGAAAATCAATGATACGGGAGGTGAAGAGTGTACCATAGCGTTAAAAAACGAGAATATTGCTGAAGCAATAGGAATCAGTACACGTACATTGTATCGTGTTATAAGAGAACTGAAAGAAGAAAATCTGGTTACAACAAAAAAAGGGAATATTGTCATTAACAGCTTGCAGATGCAACAAATGATAGACAGTGTTTCAAAATAAAAATTTTCACTGAAGGAGAGAAGCATGGAAAATTCACAAAAGAAAACTATGTATATTGATATTTTTAAGTATTCATTGGGGGGACTGGGAGTGACACTTGTCACCAACCTTGTCATGACCTATTTAAACTTTTTTTTCACAGATATTTTCGGAATTACAACATTTGCCGTTGCAGGGATCATGTTGGTTTCCAGAATCATTGATGCTGTAACAGATCCGATAATGGGAATGATTGCAGACAGAACAAAGTCAAGATGGGGAAAGTTCAGACCTTGGGTTCTGTTTTTTGCACTGGTTCTCGGAATCGCGATTTTTGTACTTTTTTATACGCCGGCTATTTCTGAAGAGATGAAAGTCATATATGCATATGTTGTTTTTATTTTCTATTCTATAGCGGTAACGATCGTATCCGTTCCTTATTTTGCACTAGTCCCTGTATTATCTAAAGATGCTCACACAAGAACGGTTATCATATCATGGAAGAGCGTAATGTGTCAGGTCGCCGTATTATGTATAACCGTTTTTGCACTTCCGCTTGTAAATTTCTTTGGAGGCGGACAAAAGGGATGGGCATCTTTCGGAGCTCTGATCGGTATCGTTTCAACGTTGCTTCTTTGGGTTGCAGCAAATGGTGCAAAGAAGCATGATAAATGTCTGGAGTGTGAAAAGAAAGAAAAAAAGGAGAAAAATATAACCATTCAGGAATTGAAAATCCTGTTTAAAACAAAACCTCTTTTAATTTTGATCCTTGCTTTCGGGATTTCTTTTCTTGCCAATACACTTTTAAACTCTGCAAATATGTATTATTTCAAATATATTCTTCATAAAGAAGATTGGGTTCCGATTGTAATGTTTGCGAGTATGGGGGCCAGTATCATTGCATCTATGGTACTGCCAAAATTGGAATCCAAGTTCGGGAAGAAAAGATTATTTGCGGGAACTTCTCTGATTTGTGTTGCTCCGCTTCTGATACTGGGTATCAATCCGAAGATGTCTCTTCCGCTTTTGATTACGATTCTTGTGATATTTGGATTTACATATGGTCTTGTCAGTGCACTTCCGTGGGCAATGGTTCCGGATTGTATTGATTATGCCGAATGGAAATATGGAGTACAGTTGAACGGACTATTTACGGCGGCATTTACATTTATACAGAAATGCGGAACTGCAATCGGCGGATTTTTATCAGGAATTTTACTTGGAGCAGTAGGGTTTGTTGCAAATCAGGAACAGACACAAAGCGTTTTAAATATGATTGTTTCCGTGCGTTTTATCATCCCGGCAGTTTTGTTTGCAGTTACGGTAGGCATATTGTATTTTTATGAGATTACGCCGGAAAAAACAAAAGAAATTTCAGAAGAACTTAAAAAGAGAAGAAACAGATAGATTGTTGCTTGATTTTATTACATAATGAAAAGTAGGAGGAAATAAAATGAATATCTTAAATCAGAAATATTCAAAAGAAGTGACAGACATTACAACAGTAAGCGGACAATATCCGTGTATGACACAAACCGAAGATGGTCAGATGTATGTTTGTTTTCAGGAATATAAGAACGGGCATGATACGATTGTAGCCGGTAAACTGAATCAAAATAAAGGTGAATATACAAGAGGAATCAAAATCTCCGGAGAAGGAGAAGCATTAAAACCGGTCTGTGTTGCCGACGGAAATAAAGTATGGTATGCTTGGGGAGAATGTAAAGAACAGACTTGGGGAATTTATTACCGCAGTTATGAAAATGGAAATTACGGAGAAATCCATTGTGTAGAAGAAGCAGAAGCATTGTTTTATCCATTTTTGTATGTAAAAAATGGTAAAATATATTTGCTATGGAATCGTCAGTCCGCCAATTCAGGAGAAATCATTCTTGCCGATATAGATGAAAGCGGCGTACACAATGTTCAGATAATATCTTGTTCAAAGGAAGTATACCGTCCAAGTTACTGTATAACAGAAGACGGAACGGCATATGTGGCGTATGACTCTTTTAACGGGAAGACTTATGATGTCATTGTCAGAGGTTGTAAAGATGGAAAGTGGACAAATGAAAAAGTGGTAAATACATCTAAGACGGCTTGGGCAACGCAGCCTTTGATTGTTTCATTGAAAGACAAAGCATTGATATGTTGGTATGATTTTGATCATGGTTCCGATTTTTCATATAACAGTGCAGTTGTTTTTGAAAAAGATGAGAAGATAGAAGTTGAAGAACCGTATTGTATCGCCCGGGGAATCGACTGGTATGAAGACGTGGCGATTTCTGCCAATTCAAATGGAGATGTGGCATATTCTTATTCCTGGGGAAAAACAAAGCTTCATGTAAGGCACTATGATTATGTGAAGAAATGGTCAGATCCGGTTGTGTTTACATATGATGAGAATAGTTTTGCTTCTAATCAAAAAACATTTATAGACGAAGAGGGAACAATCCACCTTGTCTGGCAGTATGGAAATCAGAACGGACATAAACCGATTCGAAATGCACAAGTGATTTATACATGGCTCAACGCAGATGAATACCATGATTATATTGACGTGGAGGCAGAAAAAATAAGCGATCCTTTTACACGTCCGATTGAAGCAAAAAAATCTTTGGATCGTCTAAGTAAAGAAGAAACAGAAAAGTGGATGGAGAAAAACGGTTATAAACATATGTTCCCCGTTTTTGGAGATATTCATGGGCAGAGTGGGATGTCAGATGGTGTCGGGGAGATCGATCAGTATTTTAACATTGCAAAAGTGTGGGGAAAATTGGATTTTACGGCATTAACAGATCATGATTGTTATCCGGACTGGCTGAGTCAGTCTGAGTGGGAATGGATTCGAACTACTTCAAAGTTATTCAATGTAAAAAATGAAATGGCAACCCTTCTTGCATATGAATGGACACCAAATGAATATCGCTATGATTTTGGACATAAAAATATATATTACAGAGATTTCGAAGGAGAACTTTTTCGTTCCGGAGATGAAGGCGGAATGACGCCGGATCGTTTATTTGAAAGTATCAAACAGTATAAAGCCATGGCATTTCCGCATCATCCTGCCGCAAGCTGGAAATTGGTAAGTGCAGCAACAGACTGGGCATTTCATGATGAAAGTGTACAAAGAATGGTTGAGATTTTTTCCAGACATGCACCATTTGAATATTACGGTAATTATTCCAAATATACAAAAAATAATATGCAGATTGAACATTGCAGTGTTCAGGATGCATTGGCAAGAGGGTACCGCTTAGGCTTTACAGCCGGAAGTGATTCTCATCAGATGGAACATGGAGTGGAAGGCGGAATCACGGTTTCGTTTGTAAAAGAATTAACGAATGAAACAATCTGGGATAATTTATATGATCGTTTTGCATATGGAACAACCGGAGCAGGAATTCTTATTTCTTTTAAAGCAGACGGCCATGAAATGGGACAGACTATTGAAAAAGACTGCAGATCACAGGTGAAATTTGAGGTAAGTGTTCTTGGTACAGATGAATTTAAATTAGAAGTATTATGTAACAATAAATTGATTTATGAAAAAGAATCGGAAGAAAGAAAATGCGATTTTGAGTTTTTTGAATCAGTAAAATCAAAAGAAGACTTTTACTATATCAGAGTTACACAAAAAGATGACCATCAGGCATGGTCAAGTCCGATTTGGGTCAAAGGAGTCAAATAAATGAAAGAGTTGGAAATGATTTTATCATGTGTAAAGACAATCAGAGAAAAAACAGATTTTATTCCGGAAGTGGGGCTAATTCTCGGAAGTGGTCTGGGGGATTATGCGGAAAGAATCGATAATAGAATTGTAATCCCGTATAAAGACTTACCGGATTTTCCGGTATCTACGGTAGCCGGACATGCGGGACAGTTTGTTCTTGGAGAGATTGCAGGACGAAAAGTGATTGCAATGCAGGGACGGGTTCATTACTATGAAGGGTATACGCAAAGACAGATTACAATGCCGGTACGTATTATGAAAGGTCTCGGAGTAAATAAGATGATTATCACAAATGCTGCCGGTGGTGTGAATAAAGCATTTAAACCGGGAACGCTGATGATGATCAGGGATCATATTAATTATTCCGGAAGTAATCCGTTGATTGGGGAAAATCCGGATGAATTTGGTCCAAGATTTCCGGATATGACAAATGTGTATGCAACGGAGTACCGCAAAAAGTTAAAAGAGTTGGCTTTGGAAGAAGAAATCAAATTGGAAGAAGGAATTTATATGATGTTTTCCGGACCTTCTTATGAAACTCCGGCAGAAGTACGTCTGGCCGGGATTTTAGGTGCGGATGCCGTGGGAATGTCTACAGTACCGGAAGCAATCGTATGTTCCCAAATGGGAATTTCCGTATTAGGAATTTCCTGCATTACAAATTGTGCCGCCGGAATTCTGAATCAGCCACTAAACCATGCAGAAGTAGTGGAAACGGCAAACAGGGTAAAAGCCCAGTTTGTAAAAGTGATTGATATTGCTTTGAAAAAAGTGGTATTTTAAGTATGGAGGAAATCAAAATGTTTGAAGAAATTTTAAGTAAGGTAGATCATACATTATTGACACAGACCGCAACATGGGATGAAATAAAAAAGATCTGCGATGATGCGGTGCAGTATCAGACGGCTTCTGTCTGTATTCCACCATCTTATGTAAAGGAAGCAAAGTCATATCTTGGCGATAAAATGAATGTGTGTACGGTGATTGGGTTCCCAAATGGTTATCATACTACGGCCTGCAAGGTTTTTGAAACAAAAGATGCCATTGAAAACGGAGCGGATGAAATTGATATGGTTATCAATATCGGCTGGGTGAAAGACAAGAAATATGAAGATGTAAAACAGGAAATTGCAGCCGTAAAAAAAGCGTGCGGAACAAAAATCCTGAAAGTCATCATCGAAACTTGTTTCCTGTCAAAAGAAGAAAAAATAAAAATGTGCCGGATTGTAACAGAAGCCGGTGCGGATTATATCAAAACCTCAACAGGTTTTGGCGGAGCGGGAGCTACAAGAGAGGATGTGTGCCTGTTTTCCGAAAATGTTGGCAATCATGTAAAAATCAAAGCGGCAGGCGGTATCAGTACACTGGAAGATGCCGAAACATTCATTGAATTGGGAGCAGAACGTTTAGGTACAAGCCGTATTATCAAACTGGTCAACAATCTGGAAGCAAAAGAATATTAACAAGAAATACAATAACTTATAGTTCCTGTTGTCATATTTTGTGACGACGGGAACTTTTTGATATAAAAATCAGGAGGAAGAATAAGTTATGTACAACGATTTTATTTTAAAGGGTAATTTTATTTATTGTAATGAACATAAGGAACTTGTAATCTGTGAGGATAGTTATGGCATCTGTATAGATGGAATTTCACAAGGAATCTATAAAGAAATTCCGGAAGAGTTTCACGGAGTGAATGTGATTGATTATGGGAATCATTTGATTTTACCGGGACTTGTTGATCTTCATGTCCATGCACCTCAGTATGGATTCCGTGGAATAGGATTTGACTGTGAATTGATTGAATGGCTAAATACACATACCTTTCCGGTAGAAAGTCGGTTTTCAGATGAAGAATATGCAAGAAGAGCATATCAGATTTTCACAGATGACCTGAAAAATTCCGCTACAACAAGGGCCGTGATATTTGGGACCATCCATGAGAAAAGTACAAGGATTTTGATGGAACTGTTGGAAAATACGGGATTAAAGACCTTTGTAGGTAAAGTAAACATGGATAGGAATGCACCGGATTATTATATAGAAAAAAGTACGGAAGAATCTGTGAGAGAAACGATTCGTTTTATCGAAGAAGCACAAAAAACTTTCAAAAATACCAAACCAATCGTTACACCAAGGTTTATCCCTTCATGTACGGATGAACTGATGAAGGCCCTTGCAGATTTAAAGAAAAAATATAACCTTCCTATGCAGTCCCATTTATCAGAAAACAGGGAGGAAATAGAATGGGTAAAAGAATTGTGCCCTTGGGCAAAATGTTACGGGGAAGCTTATGAAAAAAGCGGAATCATGGAAGGAAAATATTCTTCTGTCATGGCACATTGCGTATCAAGTACAGAAGAAGAGATAAAACTTCTGAAAGAACAGGGTGTATTTGTTGCACACTGCCCGAAGTCCAATTTGAATCTGATGTCCGGTATTGCACCTGTCCGAACATATATGGAAAAAGGAATTGCCGTCGGATTAGGAAGTGATGTGGCAGGAGGCGAAACATTGTCTGTTTTTGAAGAAATGGCAAAAGCAATCCAGGTTTCCAAAATGTACTGGCGATATATTGACAATGAATGCAAACCTTTGACTATCCCGGAAGTGCTGTTTTTGGCAACTCTTGGAGGAGGGGCATTCTTTGGGAAAGTGGGAAGTTTTGAAAAAGGATTTGAATTTGACGCCATCATCATAGATGATTCACAAATAAAAACCCAACTAGACTTAAATTTAGAGGAACGTCTGGAACGCCTTGTGTATGCTTCAGGACAATGTACACTTGTGGCAAAAATCGTAGAAGGAAATCCAGTGGTTTTAGACCAAGTGTTAAGATAGTCAAAAGTAGTGAAATGTATTATACTTGTGTTATGAGAACAATGAGAAAAATAGGAGTATATGTAGTAAATGAAGAAATATAAAAGAATATTTGTTGTTGTTTTGGATTCTTTAGGAATCGGAAGTATGGAAGACTCTCCAAAATTCGGAGATAATGGGGTTGACACATTAGGACATATTGCGGAGCAGGCAAAGAGTCTGAAAATACCGAATTTGAGAAAGATGGGCCTGGCTAATCTTCATGCATTAAAAGGAATTTCCCCGGTCGAAAAACCAATGTCGTATTACATGGAAATGAACGAAAAAAGCAATGGGAAAGATACGATGACCGGACATTGGGAAATGATGGGATTATATATCACAACCCCTTTTCGGACTTTTACGGAAACCGGATTTCCAAAAGAGCTTATCCGGGAGCTGGAGAAACGGACCGGACACAAAGTAATAGGAAATAAAAGTGCCAGTGGAACAGAAATTCTGGAAGAACTGGCTGAAGAAGAAATCGCAACCGGTCACATGATCGTATATACTTCAGCAGATTCTGTTTTGCAGATTTGCGGCAATGAGGAAACTTTCGGTCTGGATGAACTATACCGTTGTTGTGAGATTGCAAGAGAAATAACAATGAAAGATGAATGGAAAGTAGGACGCGTTATTGCAAGACCATATATCGGCAAGAAGAAAGGAGAGTTTAAAAGAACGGCAAACCGTCATGATTATGCATTAAAGCCATATGGAAAAACGACCCTTGATGCATTAAAACAGGCAGGTTTTGACGTGATATCCGTGGGAAAGATCAAAGATATCTTTGACGGAGAGGGAATTACCGAAGCATATAAATCCAAGTCTTCCGTTCATGGAATGGAACAGACAATAGAATTGGCCGACAAAGATTTTACAGGTTTATGTTTTGTAAATTTGGTTGATTTTGATGCCTTGTGGGGGCATAGAAGAGATGTGGAAGGATATGCAAAAGAATTGGAAAAATTTGATGTGAATCTTGAAAAATTGTTGGGAAAAATCAAAAATGATGATTTGTTGATCTTAACGGCAGATCATGGAAATGATCCTACCTATATCGGTACAGACCATACCAGAGAAAAAGTACCGTTTCTTGCATATTCTCCATCTATGAAACATCCGGGAAGCCTGCCGGCAAGCAGTGAATTTGCGGTTATTGGTGCAACGATTGCAGATAATTTTGAAGTCGAGATGCCAAAAGGAACGATCGGAACTTCTATTTTAGAAAAATTAAAGTAATTGTATAAATTAAAAATTTGTACATGGAATTTTTGAGTAGTTATTTCCATATAAATATGTTATAGTATGAGTTATACATATAACAAATACTATTTGCCGCTTCGCGGACTATAAACAAGAAAGAGGTAGTATGATGTCAGACAGTCATTTTTTTGACAGCCGGATGGAGAATATCTGGCATGATTTTATTGCACATTTTCAAAGCAACAGTACAGTGGCTTCTTATCGAAGCGATTTGGAAGAATTTCTCCAGTTCTCACAAAAACCATTTACAAAGATTACTGCTGAGGATGTAAAAGCATATTTTACCTGTCAGAAGAAACGGGTAGAGCAGGGAGGATTAAAACCAAGTACGCTGGCAAAAAAGATCAGGGAATTGAATTCCATCTCTTCTTACATTTATGAAAATAAGGAACGATATGGCATTGATGATAATTATCAGAATCATTTTGAAGCTTATCGTAATGTCGTTGAGAAAGTCAGCAGGCTGGCAAAAGCTATTCCCGTGGAACATATTGACCGCCTTCTGGCAGCCTCCCAGAAAGACGATATGGCGTACTGTATTTTTATCTTATTATACAGAATGGGATTTTCTACTACGGAGATCATCGAGTTAAGGCCGAATGCACTGTCTGTTTTTAAAAACGGAGCGTATATGAAAGTGCCTGGGCGGAAAGATGCCTGTTTTGTTCCAGAAGATGTATATCAGATCCTGGAAGCATATTTATCTGATTTCCACGATGGAAATGAATATCTTTTTTATAACAAAAAGGGGAGAAAATTATATCCTATGTACATCAGCCGTCTGATGAAGAAATATACATCACAGGCAGGGCTTCCTTCTTACAGTGCGGAAGCTTTGAGAAATTCCTGTGCTTATACCATGTTTTCTTATCATGTAAAACCAGATCAGGTTGCAAAAGAGATGGGGGTTACTTCAAAACAGATATATAGATATAGAGACTATAATTATCTGGACACTTCCTCAAGAACAACAAGAAGTATGGTAAAAATCAAAATAGAACCGCCTAACACGAACAAATAGACCGGAAAGGAGGAAAGTATGACAACAATGATTGGGCAAATACCAAAACGAATAGAAAAGAAAGAATATCTACTGTTGGAAGATACAACACTGGAAATAGAAGAAAACTTAAAACCTACGGATGAAATCAACGGTTTTAAAGTAAGGCAGGGGTTTTATGAAATAAACGGAGCGTCTGCCTTGCCTAACGGAGTTAATTTTACCATTATATCTTATTCGGCTACTTCCTGTGAGCTACTTCTTTTTCACAGAAAAGCCGGGACTCCATATGCACGAATCCCTTTTCTTTCTAAATATCGGGTAGGAAATGTGTATTCTATGTTTGTTTTCGGGTTAAAAGCAGATGAATTTGAATATGCATATTCAATTGACGGACCATGGGATCCTGCAAAAGGTCTGTTGTTTCATAAAGAAAACTATCTTCTGGATCCTTATGCAAAAGCTGTAACAGGACAAAGTGAATGGGGAAGAAAGTTATCGGATGATTCGTTTTATAAGGCAAGAGTTGTTCATAACAATTTTCAGTGGAAAGTTCCTGCCAAAAAGGTAGCAAACCTAAGAGATTGCATTATCTATGAAATGCATGTGAGAGGATTTACGAAACATGAAAGTTCAAAAGTAAAACATCCGGGAACCTTTGATGCGATTCGTGAAAAAATACCGTATCTTCTGGAACTGGGGATCAATGCCATAGAACTCATGCCGGTATTTGAGTTTGATGAAACCAGAAATATGCGGACAATCAACGGAAGAACGCTTCTGGATTATTGGGGATATAACCCAGTCTGTTTTTTTGCTCCGAATACTAGTTACGCATCAGACGTAGAATATAACAGAGAAGGAAAAGAACTGAAAACTTTGATTCAGGATTTGCACGAAAAAGGTATTAAGGTAATCTTGGATGTTGTATTTAATCATACAGCGGAAGGAAACGAAGACGGTCCGTTTTTTTCTTTCAAAGGAATTGACAACAATATCTATTATATGCTTACACCGGATGGAAATTATTATAATTTCAGTGGTTGCGGAAATACATTAAACTGTAATCATCCGGTGGTACGTGATATGATTTTGAATTGTCTGCGTTATTGGAAGATTAATTATCATATCGATGGCTTCCGGTTTGACCTTGCATCTATCCTTGGACGAAGCGAAGATGCTTCACCTATGAGTAAACCGCCTCTTTTGGAAAGCTTGGCGTATGATCCGATTCTTTATGGAACAGATTTGATAGCAGAAGCATGGGATGCGGGAGGACTTTACCAGGTGGGAAGTTTCCCTTCCTGGAATCGCTGGGCAGAATGGAACGGAAAATATCGGGATGACCTTCGCTGTTTTTTAAAGGGAGATGAAGGGTTTGCTTATGCGGCAGCTATGAGGATTCTTGGTTCTCTGGATTTATACCCGAGGGAAAAACGAGGAGACAGTGCATCTGTGAATTTTCTTACCTGCCATGATGGGTTTACACTTTATGATCTGTATTCTTATAATGAGAAACATAATGAGGACAATGGATGGAATAATACAGACGGCTCCAATGACAATCGGAGTTGGAACTGTGGAGAAGAAGGAGAAACACAAAATCCTGAAATTAAGCACCTTCGATTCAGACTTATAAAAAATGCATGTGCTGTATTGATGTGCAGTCGCGGAACACCAATGTTTCTCGCCGGAGATGAGTTTGGAAATACACAGTACGGAAATAACAATCCATATTGTCAGGACAATGAGATTTCTTGGTTAAACTGGAATTTTTTAACACAAAATCGGGAAATTTTTGATTTTTTCAAATTTATGATCCATTTTCGCCACAGACATTCTATCTTGAGAGAAGACACCTTGCCAAGTAAAGCAGGTTTCCCGTTTTTGAGCCTTCATGGGACGATCCCCTGGAAGTCCGATTACCGAGATGATACCAGGATGATCGGTATCCTTTTTGCAGGAAGAGAAGAAAGCGGCGAGGAAGATTTTTTGTATTTAGGCATTAATGCTTACTGGGAATCAATGGAGATTGTACTGCCGAAACTTCCGGATGTGTTTTGCTGGATTTCTGTTCTTGATACATCCAGAGGAGAAGCATCTATTATCCGGGAGGAAGAATGGTTGGGAGAAAATCGCTATATCATGCATCCAAGAAGTGTCTGCATTTTTCAAGGGAAATTATTCAAAAAGTAAAAGAACATACTTTTTTCAAAAAGTCATCACAAGTTCAACATATCTTTGCCATATAGTGTAGTTGTAAAGAAAAACAACAGGCAGAAAAAGGAAGTGTTGATGATGAGAAAAAGATTATTTAACTCTGATAAAAATACAACGGAAGAAAGCGGATTAGTACCGGCTAAGCCAAGAAAGAAAAATCGGAAAGGATTAAAAGCAGTCGCAGCAGTCAGTGGATGTGCTGTATTGTTTGGCCTGATCGGCGGGGCAACATTCCAAGGGGTTCAGTATTTCACGGGGAATACAATTTCTCTGGCAAATCCGATTGATAAGTCTGATAAGGCAGAATTGCAGCAGGTATCTGATTCCGGAACAGTGGAAACAGATTTGACAAAATTGGTTAAAGAATCCATGCCGTTTGTTGTAGCAATCCAGAATATGACCGTGGAAGAAGTAAGAGATTATTTTGGAGGGGTTCAGCAACAGAAGCAGGAAAGTGTGGGCTCTGGTATTATCATCGGACAAAATGATACGGAGCTTCTGATTATTTCAAATAACCATGTCGTAGAAGGTGCGGATACACTTACTGTTACATTTAATAATGAAAAAAGTGTAGAAGCAAATATTAAAGGACGAGATCCGGAAAAAGATCTTGCGATTGTGGCGGTACCTCTTGATAAGATAAGCAGTGATACAAAATCTGCCATTAAAACAGCAACACTTGGGGATTCCAATGACCTCCAGGTTGGGGAACAGGTCATTGCCATCGGAAATGCTCTTGGATATGGTCAGTCTGTAACGAATGGAATCGTCAGTGCAAAGGACCGAGAAATTGATGGTTACAACGGAAAACTGATTCAGACAAACGCAGCCATTAATCCCGGAAACAGCGGAGGTGCATTGTTGAACAGTAAAGGAGAGGTTGTAGGAATCAATTCTGCAAAGATCAGTGATTCTTCCGTAGAAGGAATGGGTTACGCAATTCCGGTATCAGAAGTTTCAGATACGATTAAAAAACTGATGAATCAGGAAACAAAGACAAAGGTAAACGAAAATGAGCGTGGAAGTCTTGGTATTCAGGTTATGGACATTGATGAAGAAACAGCAAAGGCATATGGAATGCCACAGGGAGTTTATGTAGCAGATGTAACAGAAGGAAATGACGGAAACGGTCTGGAAAAAGGATATATCATTACTGCTATAAACGGAACAAAAGTGCAAACTACCAATGAACTTCAAAATGAACTCAGTTATCATAAAGTGGGAGAAAAGGTTACTTTGACAGTACAATACCCGGCAGAAAAAGCTCAGTACAAAGAAAAAGACGTTACCGTTACATTAATTGAGAATACAACCAATCAATAAGGTATTGCTTGATTTTTCGGGCATCTGACAATATAATATGGATTGTATGCCAAAACAGGAGGCAAAAGTAATGAACCGAAACCGAAAACTACATTACAACAGGTGGTATGAGATTACTTTGACCGATCAGAGCGTGAAAATCGTAAAAGGGCAGCAATCCATATCCGCTATAAAAAAAGAATATAAAAATCGTATCAGATCCATTCGGCGGATTTCCATTGATCAATGGCAGGAAAACCAAAACGGTCGGTATGTGGCGTTTATGGATTTGGAATATAATACAGGTGAGCAGTCGGGATATCCTACGGAAATCATTTCGGTAGGAGTTGTTATTGCAGACAGAAAAAACATGCATGTCCATGAAACATATTACTCTCTTGTACATCCGAAGATTAATACGGTTCTGAATCCATACTGCAAAGAACTTACAAAGTTAAAGCAGACAGAAATCGATTTTGCCAGGACATTTAAAGACGTATTTACGGAAGTGTTTGCTTTGTATCGTAAGTGGGGGATCTGCCAGACCTATGTGTATGGGAATGCGGACTACCGTGTGTTAAAAAGTAATATCGCATTAAACGAAACAGAGTCGGAATTTGATTTTATGGCAGAAGGAATGAAGGATGTGTCTGCTGAGCTTTTTCGAACTTTGTTTGGAAAAGAAGGATGTATTTCCCTCGAGAAGCTAGGACGGATTTTGAATGTGGAGGCAGAAGGTGAACTGCATAATGCACTGACGGATGCGAAACTGTTATGGAAATGTTGCAAATCCGTAAAAAATAAAGAAATTCCGGGGGACAGGCTATCTCAGGCAAAAGACGAACTGATCATAAGAGAATTTTATTTGAAAAGCAGAAGATTCGATGATATCTGTCTGGGTTTTCCACGGAAAAAGAAGAATGAAGCATATGTACTGATCGAGCAGCTCCTGCATTCCGTACAGACAGAAAACCTGAAAGAAAAGGGAAAGCTTCTTGCATTATGTGACGATCTGCTTTTGGCAGTGGGAGAGAAACCAAAATATAGTAAAGAATTTTTTAAATGGATATAGAAGAGATTTAAGAAGATGGAACGCATATATTTTTTAAAGACAGAACGGATTGGATTTTCACGTTGGGAAGAGGATGATCTGGGGCTTGCAGAAGAATTATGGGGACAGCCGGAAGTGACACGGTTAATCTGTGCATCGGGGAAATTTACAAAAGAAGAAATAGAGAAGCGGCTGAAGCTTGAGATAGAAAATGATGAAAAATATAAGGTTCAGTATTTCCCGATCTTTCATCTTTCGGATGAAAATCTGATTGGCTGCTGTGGGTTACGTCCATATAAAGAACAAAAGGGAGTATTTGAAATAGGTTTTCATTTAAAACCGTCATACTGGCGACAGGGATTCGGATTTGAAGCGGCTTCGTCCATGATCCATTATGGGTTTTCTGTTTTACAGGCATCAGAGCTGAAAGCAGGACATCATCCGGATAATACAGCTTCAAAGAATCTTTTGAAAAAACTGGGATTTCAATATAAAGAAGATGAATACTATGAACCTACCGGTTTGTATCACCCGTCGTATTCACTTACATTATAAAACAGAATAGGGATGGTATGTAAAAAAGGGGCTGTGAAATAAGTCCCTCAAAGAAATAGGACCATTCGCTCATGCG
>CALFLL010000002.1 GCA_937880845.1 uncultured Drancourtella sp. | reverse complement strand
TTTTTATTTGTTTTCGTAATTCTTTAAAATCTAATATAATTTCTCCGTTACTTATTCCGTTAAATTTCCTTTATAATATAGTGATGTCTTACCAACTGCAGAAATGACACAGCTAGGTGGTGCCCAAGCATCTTCTTCATTTTCAAATTTTCTATTACCAACAACTTTCCATACACCGTCTGTCAACAAATCTTTATACACCCCAATAAATCTAAAATACTGTTCTACAAAAGGAACCTCCGAATAATCATTATAAAAACCATTGTATATTGCCAATGTATATTCCTTAAATAGACGAGCATATGCTTTTTTCCCATTTGGCAATCCAATTTCATATATATTTCCTAATTTTAATCGTTTTCCTCTTCCCATTTTTCTCTATTCTCCTCATACAACATTTCATAAGCTTTTATTCTGAAAGAAGCCGGCGTAGCAGTTGTTCCCTGTTATTGATAAACATTTCTGTTACCCTGTAACTTTCCGTTTCTTCATATTCACATGTATGTATCGCACCATCATCAAAGGACAGGATCTCTGCATCCGGTATTCCAAGTAAAATTGGAGAATGCGTGACAATAATAAACTGTGCTCCCTGCCTTGCACAAGCATCTATTTCCATCAATAATGTCAACTGTCTTTGTGGTGATAAGGCTGCCTCTGGCTCATCGAAGAAATATAAGCCGTTTGGTTTCAGATAATTCTGAGCAAGTGCAAGAAAGCTCTCACCATGTGATTTCTCATGATATTTTTCAGACGGATGATCCCAATCTGCATAATCTTCTTCTTTTGTCGCCACGTTATAAAAACTTTCTGCTCTCAGAAAGTACCCCACTTTGCTTGACGATATCCTCTTGCAATACGAACAGCTTCATACAATTGTGAATGGGAATCATAAGTAGAAAAAGCATAATTCTTCGTACCGCCTTCTGGATTAAATCCACTGGCAACTGCAAGTGCTTCCAGTAAAGTTGATTTCCCGCTTCCGTTTTCTCCGACAAAAAAAGTAACCGGATTATGAAAGGTCAGCGCTTTCAACCCCTTGATTGCGTCAATCTGCCACAAATAACTGTTTCTTGAAATTCTATTCCAGTCGATATGCACCCCCTGTATAAATAAATCGTTCATATGGTCACATCCTCTCTTAAAATCAATATTCATATAGTATGCCGGAATCTTTTCTGCATTTCCCCATGTAATGGATCTGACAGATTTATTATTACACACAATTTTATCATGCAACCATAAGTTTGTCATGGGATATCTATTTTCATAAAAAAAGATCCAGAAGAGACATTTCTCCTCTGAACCTTTATACTTTATCACAGAATCATTTATACTTTTATTTTTCCTCATGGTCATGAGGCTTTTTCATCTCAAATCATGTCTTATGAACCATCCTGTTTTTCTTCACGGGCTGTCT
The DNA here is from genome assembly GCA_937880845.1 of uncultured Drancourtella sp. Classification (GTDB taxonomy): domain Bacteria; phylum Bacillota; class Clostridia; order Lachnospirales; family Lachnospiraceae; genus Sellimonas. The sequence goes on along the minus strand of CALFLL010000002.1, from coordinate 1,564 downwards.
GAATAATTTCTGATACTTTCTTAATCCGGGCTTTTGTATAAGGAGGTCGCAGATTCAATGACAACCGCCCTTTTTGAATGATATACGTTTCACTTCCTTCTTTTGTTGTATCCTTTAAATAACAACACTCCGGATATTTCTCTGAAAAAGTCTTTAATCTCCGCTGTAAACCCGGATTGAATGTATAAACACAATAATACGAATCTTCTTCATTCGTCAGGATGATCGTTTCTTTTTCATACTTTGATAGTTTCATAACATTTATCCTCTTCTCCTTTCCATCTCCTGCTCCCAATATCTTGGTACTGATTTTCCGGATTTCACAGCAATTGCAATCTGTTTTTCCCGTAGTCTCCTAATTACAGATTCTCTTTTCTTTGGTTTCTTTTTTAATTGTTTTGCTCTTGGTGCTGATTTCTTTTCTGTCCGTTCCTCTTCTGATTTCTTCAGATTATTCACCTGACCATCCACCATATTATAATTTCCTTCTGTTCCGGATTCCCAGCATCTCTCATAACTCCCATTTTCAAAGAATTTCTGGTAATGCTCCAATCGAACACTACTTTTTTTCGTCTCTTCTTTCGCCTGTTCCGTTCCATTTACAACTTCATGAAGTTGCTGCCTAGTTTTTTCATCAAATCCATTCTGACACTCCTCCATAATCATCTTTCCATAACTGTCTAAGATGATATAGGCAACCTGTCTGTGATATTCCTGATGTTCCATGAGATAAAACTGTTTTCCATCAATAATGATATCATCCGTAGCCATCCAGTTTCCCGTTTTTCCACTAATGCGGTAATTTTCCGTATCCAGCGTGACCGATGTACCCGATGGATTTAATCGGATAAATCCGGATAAAAGCTGTAGATAGTCTTCATTAACATAATAGCAGTAGACTTCCCCATTCTGGTTCAGGACAAGCACATCGCTGACTTCACAGGACTCTTTCATACGTTTCCATAACGCAATCGCGGTTTCTCCCGGCAATAACGGTCTGATATCCATCTGCCGATAATACTCAATCCGTATCGGTAAATTCCTGCTTACCGCTTCCTGATAAGAAAGATGCCAGAGTTCTCTCCCCTCCGAATTACGGTTTACCCGGTAAACTGCAAATTGATTATCCTTCATAAGAATCCTCCTCCAAATTATTCAGATAAGCATTCAGATCCAGGGAATAATAATATTTATCTTCGATCATCTGTAACTTACTGATCGCAGAGGCAATCGTTTCCAGCAGATCGTCTTCCAATGGATCTTCTTTCGTTTCTTCTAATGCCTCTAAGGTATCCTTCAAAATATCTATCGTATCTTTTCTTGTGTTTTCCTGGAAAAGAGCCACAACCGCCAATTCATCTTCTTCAAATGTTACTTTACTCATAAGCTCATACAATCAATCAAAATATAATCGTATCGTGATCGCATCGTATCAATATATTCCTTCATAATCAGTTCCCTGCTCATTACATTACTCATGGTTACTTCCAGAGCAGATAATTCGATATTTGCCGGTAAAAGATCGACCTGTTCCTCATGATGTAAAATACCTTCCTCTTCTTCA
>CALFLL010000001.1 GCA_937880845.1 uncultured Drancourtella sp. | reverse complement strand
ACCATACATCATCTCAAAAATATATAGCAGAAATTTAATTTATTCTATACTAGGATGTGTAACATATTTTTCATCATATTCCCAAATGGCCTTTTCAATATTTTCTTTCGGATTCGAATTTTCCTTTTTCCATTCGTGTGAATGCGCTAATAATCCGTAGTAAATTTTGCTTTGTAAGTCTTTTCTCGGCGTTCCATTCTCATTAATAGCTAATTTTTCTATCTTCTTTGAATGCTCTATAAATTCGCCAATATGTTTACGTCTTAATGTAGTTTTACATTCAAATGCAGCCACTACTCCTCCAGATAAATATTCCTTGCAATTCAACAAACTTTTAGGATAATCTGGTGATAAAACAATCACATCCACTTGCGGACTTGTTTCCCCTGAATCACTTAATATTCTTCCCTTTGTAACTATTTGAAAATAAGGTGGAATCCAAGATTCCAAAAGTTCTTTCCAGTTTTCTTCTCCTTGATCCCCTGCAGTTCCTGGATCTTCATTCACTCTTCTACAAATTCTTGTGTATTCATCCGAAATATTACTATTTGCCTTTTTAAAAAAATCAAATAAATCATGTGTCGAAGTGCTCATGTTCATTCCCCACCATTCTTTATATGCCTATTTTAACCGTTTCACATATTCATAAATCCGTTTCAGCATTCCGTCTTTATCTTCTCCTAATTCTCCACGGATTTTATCACCAAATCCCATATATGTATTGAATCCAAGCATATATACAGCCATTGCCATAGACAGCTCGTCGTTTTCATCACCATATAATGATGCCACTTTTCTCAATTCATCAATAACCGTATCATGTGGTACTTCAACACCGCCTTCTTCATTTACAACAGAATTGATTACCTCCGGCAATGCCATACACATCTTATAAAATGCATCTTCTTCACCAGTGAGAATTGCATAAAACTGATCCATACTCACACGACGAATCAATCTATGCTGTACATTTTTCCCATCAACTTTTGTTGACCATTTTATATTCTGTGATTTCTTTGCAATTGCTTCAACTAACAGACACGCACAATCATCGTCTTCCAGAATCTGTCCTTGCATTTTTATATATGTTTTTGCAGAAGATGCAGAGTTCATTGTATTATGTTTGTTCTTCATTTCTACATATATTGTATGTACAATATCTCCATCTGGCATTTGTATTCCATCTGGATTTCTGTAAATAACATCCCAGCCTGCTTGTGGGACTTCGCAACCTTTGAAATAAGAAAAAATATTCTGATGAAAATATCCTATATCATTATTATTAGACTTATCTCTCTGCCGGAAAATTTCATTATTTACAATTTCTTCCCAGCTTGTACGATACACCGATTTATCAAAAATCGACTTGATTGGATCAATCAGGTTACTATTGAACCGCTTCAAATCATACGATTCCAGTTTTTCTCCATATTTCATAATCGTTGCACGCACATGCTTCTTAAAATCTTCTTCTGATATAAAATCTAAATTCCACGCCATTTAATTTACCCCCTCTAATGATTTATGTATCTCTAGCCCAATTTCATATGCTAAATTGACAGGAACAGCATTTCCAACCTGTTTATACTGAGATTGAACACTTCCACAAAATTGCCATTCATCTGGAAATGTTTGACATCTTGCATTCTCACGTACCGTAAACGGTCTTGCTTCCAATGGATGACATCTTTCTGTTTGCTTCTGAGACGGTGAAGTCAATACCGTCAATGACGGTTCATCCAGGCTCATTCTCCTAAGAATCCCTGTTCTTCCGCCTTCCATATCCCAGCAACTTTTCATATATGCTTTTGCAATCTCCGGATCAATATCTCTCCAATATCCTCCAGGTGGAACCAATTCAAATATTTTCCTTTTATTTTCTCCATATGGTACCCCTGGTCCTTCTGGACAATCCAACAAAACATCTCTCAAAACAGGCTTATAATCATGTTCTTTTGGAAATGAGAATGAAACTTTTCCCACTAAATCATTTCTAATTCCAACAGTGATTAGTCTCTCTCTTTTCTGCGGCACACCAAAATCCCACGCATTTAAAATCTTTTTCTGAATGGTATATCCCGCCTGTTCAAAAATATTTGTTATTGTTGCATATGTTCTTCCCTTATCATGAGTCAGCAATCCTCGAACATTTTCAAATAAAAACATCTTTGGCTGTAGTTTTTGTAAAAAAGTTGCATAGTGATAAAAAAGTGTTCCTCTTGCATCTTCAAGTCCTAATCTTTTTCCAGCATAAGAAAAAGCCTGACACGGTGCTCCTCCCGATAATAAATCCAGTTCTCCTTTTTTTATACCAAAATAATCTTCCAAATCCAAACAAGATATATTAGCTATATCATCATGAATAACTCTCCAGTTCGGCCTATTGGTTTTCAAAGATTCTGCAGCATCTTTATCAAACTCTATTAGTCCCAATGGTTCAAATCCAGCTTTTTCTATCCCCAAAGCCAAACCTCCAGCTCCTGCAAACAGTTCTATGGTTGTAAATGCATCACTATCGATTTGTGGTGATTCTTCTTTTTTTATCTCTACAACATCTTCTATCTTGCAATTTAATGTAAAACATATTTTTTCTATAGATTCAAATGAAACTGGCTCATTCTTTCCTAATCGAGCTAATACATTAAAACTTATTCCTGACGCTTCCTTCAATTCTGTGCGGTTCATTTTTTTATCTATCAGTAATTTCCATAATTTGTCATAACAAATCGCCATTAAAATTCCTCCAAAATCAAAAATAGTACAACTCATATTTTATCATATCCCACAATTAGCAACAAGCAATTTTCTCACCATATCGTTAGATTTTCTCTCGTATGTTTCTTATCCCGTTTGCTATTTCTCCTGTTTTTTGATAATATATTGTCATCAGTTCAGTTAGAAAGAAGGTACCTATATGTCGCGCGATTCCGCTACTGTTTCAAACAATATGCGTAAGATCCACAGTAAAGATACTTCCATAGAACTCTTACTCCGAAAAGCTCTATGGTACAAAGGTTATCGCTATCGCAAAAATTATAAAGCTCTCCCTGGTTCTCCTGACATTGTTCTTACCAAATATAAAATTGCTATTTTTTGCGATAGTGAATTTTTTCACGGAAAGGATTGGGAAATTCTCAAGCTTCGTCTTGAAAAGGGTAAGAATCCAGACTTTTGGATCAAAAAAATTGAGCGAAATCGTAATCGTGATTATGAAAACGATAAAAAACTTCTATTTCTAGGCTATACTGTCCTTCACTTCTGGGGGCAAGACATTTCCAAACATACAGATGAATGTTTACAGGCCATTGAAGAAGCCATTTGGGATACAAAATTTTCTGATACAACCACTGACTATGATATATCTGAAGAATAACCCCTCCTATACAGGAGGCTGTCCACAACGCCTGCAGACAGCCTCTTTCCTACATAAAGATTATATTTTTATATACTATTTCTTCGGCAGTTGCTTTGATATTATTCATCCTCCTCACCCATTCCATCTGATCCCGCATCTTCAATTCTTCCGTCACTCCCCACCGTTCAGCCATCTGCTCCACCAGCATCTCAACTTTTTCTCTTGCTTCTTTGTCTACCTGATTCAGATATTCCGTCAGTTTCCCAGTCAGTACCAGATATTGATACTTGGCACTCCTGTGTTCCTTCAGAAACTGCTTTCGCATTATTCCATATTTTCCATATACCGGTTCTTCCTCATTGAGTTCCAAATCTGGCAGATAATAATCTCCATGCAATGTGTAGCTCAGTCCATTCTTTTCATCATAAATTTGTTTCTTCATATTCCTACAACTCCATTCCTCTGTACTTTGCTTTATTCTTCTTAATTTGTGCATTGTGTTCTTCATTTCGTTCTCTTGCCCATTGTATGCGGTCACCTATTTTTTTCGGCATCTGCTCTTTCTGTTTTTTCGCTTCAAGTTCCGTCTGCATCCGGATATCGTCCTGCACCAGTCGTTCTACCATATCTTTCCCCAACATGCGTAAAAGTCGGTTATATCTGTCTGCAATTCCCTGCAGAATTTCTTTCTCACCGGATAATTTCTGATAATCCTTCTGAACTTCTGCCAGTTCCTTTTTAGTGTTCTCGTGCTCCTGCTTTTTCTTCTGAAACTTACTTTTCCACTTATCTCTTTCTCTGGTAAGTTCTTTAACCTGTGCAGCCATCGCACCAATTTTATTCTTCATTTCAATGAACAAGGGTTTTATTTTCTTATCCCGATAAGTTACCGCACGTTCCAATGCTGTAGCTTCCGGCAAAAATGTTTTGATCATTCCATATTCTTTTATTTCCTTACTGACATTATCCATCACCGGTTGCAGGAATTCTCTTCTGTCCTCCAGTTTTTTCAATTCCGTTTCTGCGTTCTCGGCACGTTTTTCTGCTATTTCTTTATCTTTCTGGAACTGAATTTTTTCTTCTTCCAGTAGTTTAATATCTGCCCTTGCGTCCGCAATCTGAGAAATCAATCCTTCGTTCTCTGCTGTCAGATTTTCTTTTTCCTGCTCCAGTTCCTGCACTTCCTTTTTACGTTCCTTTTTCTTGAAATTATAAACGTCCAGATGCTCTTCATGTGTACCTTTCTGTTCCCATTCAATTCCACGTTGCATTGCGATTTCTGCCAGCACTTCTTTTTCATGATTTATCCACTGATTCAGTTCTGTATCATGCTTATTTCCACCTTGAAATCCAAGACTTTTCAATGCCTGTTTCAGTGAAACTCTGGTATCCATTCCTTTTCCCTTCCAGTTGGTCACATAAGGAACAAAGTCAATATGCAGATGCGGAGTAGCTTCGTCCTGATGCAGATAGCAGCTAAATACCCGAAGTGTCGGATTCCGTTTCTGGAAGTCTTTCACATATTCGTCCAGTACCTTTACAGCCAGATTTCCTTCTGACGTTCCCACTGCCATATCCTCACGATTACCAATCTGGAATATTACTTCATGGAACAACTTCTCCTGTTTGCCCTGTCGGATTTTTTCATAATAATTTGCAATCTGCCGGTCCTTTCTTTTCCCGACATTGTATCTCTCCGTAGCATCGTCAAACAGTTCCTTATAAACTTCTTTCAGATTCTCATTCTTATAACAAATGTTCAATTGCACTCTGTCCGGATCTACATTTTCTGCTACAAAATCCCGTCTGTTATGAGCCAGTGAACCGGCTCCGATCATGCCACTAATTGTTCGTTTCATCATAAATTTTCTCACCTCTTCTCTGTTTGAGTGCCAGATATGGCACATAATTTTTATTTACGCCAGACATGGCGATATTTAAGAAACTTTCGCCGGATACGGCGGTTTTGTTACTTTTGTCAAAAGTAACGCAAAAGCACTTTCGACAGCCGTACCGTCCATCAAAAGTCCCCTTGCGCCCTGCCGGGGGCATAACGTCCTTATGGACGTCTGTTCTGCACCGACCGAAGTGGATCATAGATCTGTTTATTCTGGTATCCTCGCCTGCACATATTCCAAATCTCCACAATAAGGTGTTCCCACCAGATACCATTCTC